>NZ_JAANOZ010000040.1 GCF_011320115.1 Croceibacterium segetis
TGTGAGCGGAATGTCCAGTCGGGGGATTGCGGCCGCGGAAGGGATTAGCTTGGCGCGGGCGGAGGATGTCCGCCTTTCGATGATGGACAAGCTGCTGGCTAGGACGAGCGCCGATGCGGTGCGAATTGGTCTGCTTGCAGAGGTCGATCGGGCAAACTAGGCAGGTCGGCGCCGAACTCGTCGCGAAGCGCGAGGAGACACGTTGTCCAGGCGGCGAGGATAGCCGCGACCGCGCTGTCACCGGTTCCGCGGAGTACCCGATTAAGAATCACGCAGCTGATGGTGGCTTGAACGGGGCCGTCATCGTCCTGGTCGATGACCAGGGCAGTGGGCTGGGCCACCAGGTGCCGCGCGGCTGCGTCGTAATCACCTCTTTCGAGAAGCGCCTCAAACGCATCTTCGCCAAGTGACAGCCGTACAAGGTGGCGAAAGGGCCGGGGGGTGAGCTGCAGCAAATGAGCCGCGTGGCGCAGCGCGTTCTCGACGCCCGGCAGCTCGCCCCGGGCAATCATTTCAATGCGACGAAACCACAGCGCCGCCTCGAGCGGCTCAATGTCATCGTTCATCGC
>NZ_JAANOZ010000041.1 GCF_011320115.1 Croceibacterium segetis
CCTGAAAATCCAACATCGCCGGGCGTGCGAAGGCCCCGGGCGGGGCGAACCCGTCCGAGGCCTCGACGTGAGGACCTTCGCGGCCGGCGCGGCGTCAGTCCGGACGCAGCGCAGGGGCGGGCGGCGGTTGGCCGCCTGGCTCAAGGGCCAGGGGGCTGCGAACGGCCGGCGCGCCCATCCGCGGCGCTCCGGCTCGGCCTTGGTTTGCGCGATCGGCCGACAAGCGGGAAAAAGGCTCGCGAAAGCCCGCCTGCCGCGCGGCTGATGAAACCGCGCCACCGGCAGCTTCGGGGTTTCCTCCTGGTGGGCCGCGGGCCATTTCCTGCCGTTGGCGAGAGGTCGTGCGAAGCTGCTACATCCGATCTGCCCTGGCGAGGATGGCGATGCCTGGGTTTCCGCCCCAAGGATCGCGCGCGTCCCCGCGCCGGCCACGTTGCCGGGGTCTAACCCGGCAGAAGGAGGAAGACGTGTGCACCCGCGCCTCCCGGCCCCTTGCTTCCTCAGGTAAGGAAGCGGCGGTCCACATAACCGATATGGTTCGTTATGTCAATAGAAAAGTGCCGA
>NZ_JAANOZ010000042.1 GCF_011320115.1 Croceibacterium segetis
CCGCCTCGCCGCGCGCCTTTGCCACCGCGGCATCGTCGCTCAAGTGCGCCCCCTGCGAGCGCAGGATCGCACGGACCTCGTCCACATCCACCTCCCTCGGCTGCACACCGCGGTTGGCCGCCACCGCCGCGCCGACGCCCGCGGCGTGGCCGGTCAGCCAGCATTGCGGGATCTCGCGCATGAAGCCGTGGCTGTTGGCATCGCAGCTGACGTGGCGCCCGGCGGCGAGCATGCCGTCGAGCGCGCGCGGAACCAGGCTGCCGTACGGCACCGAGACGACCGGGAACTTGGGGCTGATCGAGGGGCTCACGCCGACTTCGTCGCCCCGCGCGCCGCCGACCGGCCAGTCCTTGCGCTCGATGCGGGCAACACCGGCGAGGCGGCGGGTGTGGCGCACGCCGAGCTGGCTGGCGCTCTGCAGGCTATAGGCGTTCTCGAACCCCGGCGCGTGCTCGCGGAAGAACCGGGTGTGCCCTTCCATCAGCCGGTGGCAGCGGATCTCGACCTCGGTCATGTCGTCGACGTCGAGCGCCGAGAGGCC
>NZ_JAANOZ010000005.1 GCF_011320115.1 Croceibacterium segetis
GCGCAGCCCCAGGTCGCGCGTCGATTGCTAGCAGGGGGATCACGCCCACCCAACCCTCCCCCTCGAGGGGGAGGGCTTTCGAGAGGTCTTCCGAATGCCGCAGCTCCCGCTCCTCCCCACCTCGCTCGTCGGCTCCTACGCCCAGCCCGACTGGCTGATCGACCGCAAGGCCCTGTCGGGCATCTTCCCGCCGCGCACCCGGATGAAGGGCCTGTGGCGCGTGGCGGACGAATACCTCGAGCAGGCGTGGGACGACGCGACCGTCTACGCGATCGCCGAGCAGGAGCGCGCCGGTCTCGACATCATCACCGACGGCGAGATGCGCCGTGAGAGCTATTCGAACCGCTTCGCCACCGCGCTCGACGGCGTCGACCTCGACAACCACGGCACCGCGCTCGACCGCAGCGGGGAACCGGTGCCGGTGCCGCGCGTGACCGGCCCGATCAAGCGCCGCCACGCGGTGCAGGTGCGCGACGTGCAGTTCCTGCGCGAGCACGCCAGCCCGGAGAAGGCGATCAAGATCACCGTGCCCGGCCCGTTCACGATGAGCCAGCAGGCGCAGGACGATTACTACAACGATCCCGAGGCGCTCGCCCTGGCCTACGCCGCCGCGGTCAACGAGGAGATCAAGGACCTGTTCGCCGCCGGGTGCGACGTGGTCCAGCTCGACGAACCGTACATGCAGGCACGGCCCGACAAGGCGCGGATGTACGGCCTCAAGGCGCTCGAGCGCGCGCTCGAAGGGGTGAAGGGCACCACCGCGCTGCACATCTGCTTCGGCTACGCGCACCTGATTCACGAGCGGCCCGAGGGCTACAACTTCCTGCCCGAACTGGCTTCGAGCGACGTCCAGCAGATCTCGATCGAGACCGCGCAGTCCAACCTCGACACCACGGTGCTCGAAACGCTGCCCGGCAAGACGATCATCCTCGGCGTGCTGGACCTCTCTACCCATGCGGTCGAAGAGCCGGAAACGGTCGCCGCGCGGATCCGCAAGGCGCTGCCGCACGTGCCCAAGGAGAAGATCATCGTCGCGCCAGACTGCGGCCTGAAATACCTCCCGCGCGAGGTCGCCTTCGGCAAGATGAAGGCGATGGCCGACGGAGCCCGGATCGTGCGGGCTGAACTGAGCTGATGGCGTTCAAGACCACCCACACCGGCAGCCTGCCGCGGCCGGACTACCTGCTCGAGCTGATGTTCGCCCGCGAGAGCGGCGAGGCGGTCGACGAGACCAAGCTCGACGCGGCGATCGAAAGCGCCACCGCCTACGTTGTCGGGCGCCAGCGGCAGGCGGGTATCACCGTCATCAACGACGGCGAGATGTCGAAGCCCAGCTATGCCACCTACATCAAGCACCGCCTGTCGGGATTCGGCGGCGAGGCCGGGCAGTACGAGTTCCAGGACCTCGAGGAGTTCCCCGGCGCCAAGGCGCAGGTGTTCGGCAACAAGGGCCGCGCCAGGCGCAGCGCGCCGGCCTGCACCGCACCGATCGAGGTGATCGACATGGACGCCCCGCGTGAGGACGCCGAGCGGCTCCAGCGCCTCGCCGGCGGGCACGAGACCTTCATGTCGGCCGCGTCGCCCGGCGTGACCGCGCTGTTCTTTCCCAACCAGTACTACCCCGACGACGAGGCCTATGTCTTCGCGCTCGCCGAGGGCCTGCGCCACGAATACGAGACCATCGCCGCCGCCGGGATCACGCTGCAGGTCGATTGCCCGGACCTGGCGATGGGCCGCCACGTGCAGTTCACGCACCTGTCGCTCGCGGATTTCCGCAAGCGCATCGGCATGAACGTCGCCGCGCTCAACCATGCGCTGCGCGACATTCCCGCCGAGCAGCTGCGCATGCACTTGTGCTGGGGCAACTACCCGGGCCCGCACCACTGCGACGTGGCGCTGGGCGAGATCGCCGACATCGTCTGGTCGGCCAAGCCGCAGACGGTGCTGCTCGAAGGCGCGAACCCGCGCCACGCGCACGAGTTCGCCTTCTTCGAAGACAACCCGCTGCCCGAGGGCAAGGTGCTGTGCCCGGGCATGATCGAGCCGCAGAGCCCGTACATCGAGCATCCCGAGCTGATCGCCCAGCGCATCGGCCGCTACGCCGACCTGCTCGGGCGCGAGCGGGTGATGGCCGGGGTCGACTGCGGCTTCTCGGTTCACGCGGGCAGCAACAGCCTCGATCCCGAGATCGTCTGGGCCAAGCTCGCCGCGCTGTCCGAAGGGGCGGAGATCGCCAGCGCGCACTACTTCTGAGCACGGTGGGTAGAACGATCTAAGCCGTTTCGCCGCGCACCGATCTGTGGCAAGATCGGCCATTATCGCGTTGGTTCTCTTGGGAGAGGAATCGTGCGGAGCTTCGTTCTCGTTACCGCCGCGCTTGCGGCAATCGCATCGGCGCCGGCATCGGCGGACGACATCGCCTGTCCGCCGAAGGTCTCGCCCGAACTGATGACCGCGCTTGGCGAACCGGTCGCCTGGCTGGGAGCGGGCCAGACGGTCCATACCCCGGCGGACCTGACGATGGTCGGCCAGCCGGTCAGCTACGTGCTCGCCTTTCGCGCATCGGGCGCTGCGGACGCGCCTGTCAGCGAGCTCGACTATCGGCTCAAGGGCCAAACCCGGCCGTACGGGACCCGCTACGCGGTCGATTTGCGCAAGGCATTCGACAAAGGCTTCAATGGCTCCGACTGCGCCAGCGGCAACAATTCGTGCGTCGTCGATTACAAGGCGAGCGCGGCCGGGGACTTTTCGGGCGCGGAGTTGAGCGAAGGCAACATTGCGATCCCCAAGGACGCCCACGGCGATGGCCTCGGGGCGGTAAAGGCGGACTACAACCTCGACAGCGCGGACCCGGTCTTCCTGGTGTGCCACTACAAGGGCCCGTAGCAAGCGTCGCCCCGCCGAAGCTGGCAACGGCGGCGCCGAGCGGCTAGGCCTGCGCGCTGCGGGCGTGGCGGAATGGTAGACGCCGGGGACTTAAAATCCCCTGAGCTTTGCTCGTGCCGGTTCGAGTCCGGCCGCCCGCACCAGTTTTCGCGCGAGGCGAAGGGCTACAGCGCGGCTTCGGCGAAGGTATCGGCGCCAAGGGCCCGATAGAGCTCGACCAGGTTCGTGAGCGAAGTCGCGGTAACCGCCGCTTCCTGCCGCCGCGCGGTGTAGAGCGCGCGCTGGGCGACGAGGCTGCCGAGGAAGCTCTCGATGCCCTCGCGGTAGCGTGCGTCGGTCAGCCGCGCAGTGTCGGCAGCGGCCGAGGTGTTGGCGCGCGCCGCGGCAAGTCGGTCGCCTATCGTGCCGCGCACCGCGAGCACGTCGGACACCTCGCGGAAGGCCGACTGGATCGCCTTCTCGTAGCGCGCCAGCGCCGCGTCGCGCTCGGCTTTGCTGACCGCGACATGGGCCCGGCCGCCACCGGCATCGAAGATGGTGTAGGCCGCGTCGGCACCCGCGGTAGCGGTGAATGCGCCGCCGGTGAACAGTGCGCCGAGCGCATCGCTCGCCAGGCCGAGCAGCCCGGTCAGCGAGATGCGCGGGAACAGCTCGGCACGAGCAACGCCGATGTCGGCGTTGGCCGCCTCGAGCAAGTGCTCGGCCTGCTCGACGTCGGGCCGCAGCAGCAGGACTTCGGAACTGGTTCTTGGCGCCAGCGCGGCGAATTCGCCGTCGATCTGGGCCAGTCCGGCGGGCAGCAAAGAACGGTCGAACTCAGCTCCGACGAGCAGCCGAATGAGGTTCTCGTCCTGCGCCAGCGCGGTCTTCTGCTCGGCGACGTCGCCTTGCGCGGTCTCGAGCACCTGCTCGGCCTGGCGCAAGTCGGTGCGTGGGGCGATGCCGCCGTTGAGCCTCAGCCGCGTGAGTTCGACGGCCTTGCCGGCGTTGGCAGCGGTGTCCTCCGCGATCGCCAGCAGGTCGCGATCGGCGGCGTAGGCAATCCACGCCTGCGCGAGATCGGCAACGAGGCCGATGCGCACGATGCGCGCGTCCGCCTCGCTGGCAAGCGCGCGTTCGCGCTGCTCCGCAGTGGCGTTGGCCAACCGACCGAACAAGTCGAGCTCGAACGACGAGACGCCTCCCTGCAGCGCGTAGCTCTCGCCCTGGCCGCGGCGGTAACTGGCCGACGCGTTGGCGCCGACCTCGGGGAACTGCGCGGAGCGGGTGACCCGTACTTGCGCCCGCGCCGCGGCAAGGTTGGCGGCGGCAATGCGCAAGTCGCGGTTCTCGGTCAGCGCCTGGGCGATGAGCGCCTGTAACCGCCCGTCGCGAAACAGGTCGCGGTAGGAGACCGCCGGGAGACCACTTTCGGCCGGTGCCGGATAGGCCTCCCCGCGCGGAAACGACGGCGGAACCGGCGCGGTGGGTCGCTGGTATGGCGGCGCGAGCGAGCAACCGGCAAGCGCAAGCGCGCCCGCGGCCATTGCCAGGCGCCGCATCATGCCGGTCGCTCGCCTTCATCGCTGCGCGTGAGACGCTCGCGTACGGCTTTCAGCGCATCACGCGTGCTCCGCCTCACGAGCACGAAGAACAGCGGGATGTAAAAGATCGCCAGCAGGGAAGCGGTCAGCATCCCCCCGATCACCGAAGTGCCGATGGCGATGCGGCTGTTGGCGCCGGGGCCCGTCGAGATCGCCAGCGGCAACACGCCGAAAATGAAGGCGAAGCTGGTCATCAGGATCGGCCGCAGGCGGATTCGCGCCGCACGCACCGCCGCCTCGATAACCCGCGCGCCCTTCTTCTCCTGCTGCTCGGCGAACTCGATCATCAGAATCGAGTTCTTCGCGGCGAGGCCCATCGTGGTGAGCAGGCCGATCTGCAGGAACACGTCGTTCTCGAGCCCCCGCAAGGTCACGGCGAAAACCGCGCCGACGAGGCCGAGCGGGATCACCAGCAGCACCGCGACGGGGATCGACCAGCTTTCGTAGAGCGCCGCGAGGCACAGGAACACGACCAGCAGCGACAACGAGTAGAGCAGCGGCGCACGCCCCGACGACAGCCGCTCCTCGTACGACGAGCCCGACCAGGCGACGCTGGTGCCGGGTATCTTCGCCGCCAGCGCTTCCATCTCGTCCATCGCCTGGCCCGAGCTGACGCCCGGCGCGGCCTGGCCCGAGATCGAGTAGGCCGGCACGCCGCCGAAGCGGCTGCTCGTCGCCGGCGTGGTCGCCCAACCGATGCTGGAGAACGCCGAGAACGGCGCCATCTCACCGCTCCGCGTGCGCACGTACCACTGCGCAAGGTCCTCCGGTCGCGCGCGATATTCGGCGTCGCCCTGGACATAGACCCGCTTGACGCGGCCCTTGTCGATGAAGTCGTTGACGTAGCGCCCACCCCAGGCGGCCGAGAGAGTCGCGTTCACGTCGGCTGTGGTCAGCCCGTAAGCACTGAGGCGCTGGGTATCGAGGTCGACCTTGAGCGTCGGCGCGTCGGGCAAGTCGCCGGGCCGGACCTGTGCCAGCTTGGGATCGGCGTTGGCCGCCGCCAACAGCCGGTCGCGCGCCTCGGCAAAGTGCTCGCGGCTCATCCCGCTCGAGTTCTGCAGCTGCATGCTGAAGCCGGCAGTGTCCCCGAGCCCGCGCACCGCGCCGGGCACGAGCGTGAACACTTGCGCGTCGCGCAAACCGCGAAACGCCGCGGTCGCGCGCTGGGCGATCGCGTCGGCGGTGTTCTCCTTCCCCGGCCGTTCATCCCACGGCTTGAGATTGACGAAGCCTTGCCCGGTGTTCTGCCCCGAGGCGCCGCCGCCGCCGCCGCCGGCGACGAGAAATACAGTGCCGGCGTTCCTCTTCTCGTTCTGCATGAGGTACTTTTCGACCATGTCGCGCACTTCGAGCGTGCGCGTCTGCGTCGCACCGGCGGGCAGGCGCCATTGCACGGCCACGCGACCCTGGTCCTCACTCGGTAGGAAGCCGCCCGGCAGGCGGACGAACAGCAGCACCAGCACCAGCGCGATGGCCGCGTAGATCGCCAGGAACAGCCACTTGCGGTCGACCACCCGCTCGACGTTGCCGGCATAGCGCTCGATGAGGTTCGCGAAGGTGCGGTTGAACCACCTTTGCGCGGCTCGGACCCGCGCCGTCGCGCCGGGGAACCGCCGCTCGAACGCGCTCGGCCCCGGCTCCTCGCCATGCGCCTTTCTTGCCTTGAGCACGGTCGAAGTGATCGCCGGGCTGAGGATCAGCGCGACCAGCACCGACAGCGTCATCGCCGAGATCATCGTCACCGAGAATTGCCGGTAGATCACGCCGGTGGAGCCGCCGAAGAAGGCCATCGGCAGGAACACCGCCGAGAGCACCAGCGCGATCGCCACCAGGGCGGTCTGCAGTTCTCGCATCGAGATGATCGTCGCGTCCCGCGCGCTCATGCCGGGATTTTCGTGCAGCAGCCGCTCGACGTTCTCGACCACCACGATGGCGTCGTCGACCAGCAGGCCGATCGCCAGCACGAGCCCGAACAGCGTCAGCGTGTTGATCGTGTAGCCGAAGATGTAGAACACCGCGAAAGTGCCGAGGAGCACGACCGGCACGGCGATGGCCGGGACCAGCAGCGCGCGCCAGTTCTGCAGGAACACGAACATCACGATCACGACCAGCACGATCGCCTCGAGCAGCGACTTCTCGACGTCGTGCACCGAGAGGCGGATGAAATCGCTCGAATCGTTGGCATAGGCGTAGGACAGCCCGTCGGGCATGTTCTTCGCCAGCTGCGCCATCTTGGCCTTGACCAGGTCGGAGGTCTTGAGCGCATCCGCCCCGGGGGAGAGCGAGATCTGCATGCCCGCGCCCGGGTGGCCGTTCATGCGCAGGATGATGTTGTAGCTTTCGGCGCCGACCTCGACTCGCGCGACATCCTGTATTCTCACCGAGGAGCCGTCGGTCAACGTCTTGAGGACGATGTTGCCGAACTGCTCGGGGGTCTGCAGTTTCGATTGTGCGGTGACCGTCGCGTTGAGCAGCTGCCCGGGCGGCGCAGGCAGGCCGCCGACGTCACCCGCGGCGACCTCGGTGTTCTGGCTGCGGATGGCGTCGATGACGTCACCTGGCATAAGCTGGAAAGCGGCGAGCTCCTGCGGTTTGAGCCAGATGCGCATGGCGTGCGGCGAGCCGAAGACATTGACGTCACCGACGCCATCGACGCGCGACAGCGGGTCCTGGATATTCGACGCCAGATAGTCGGAGACGTCCTGGTAGTTGCGCGTGTCGGTGGTGTCGTAGACCGCGACCAGCAACAGCGAGTCCGAATTGGACTTGGTTACGCGCACGCCTTGCTGCTGCACTTCGGCCGGCAGACGCGAGACGGCCGTCTGGATCTTGTTCTGCACCTGCACCTGGGCGATGTCGGGGTCGGTGCCCTTCGCAAAGATCGCGCTGATGTTCGCCGAACCGCGCGAGCTCGACTGCGAACTGAAGTACAGCAGTCCGTCGAGCCCGGTGAGCTGCTGTTCGAGCACTTGGGTGACGCTGTTCTCGATCGTCTGCGCGGAGGCCCCTGGATAGTTGGCGAAGACGTTGACCTGAACCGGGGCGATGTCGGGGTATTGCTCGATCGGCAGCGAAAACAGCGCGCCGACCCCGCCGAACATCACCACGATCGCCAGCACCCAGGCGAAGATCGGCCGGTCGATGAAGATGCGCGACATGGCCTAGCCCGGCCGCTTGCCCGGGAACTCGCCGCCTCCGCGCGGCGCTCCGACCTTTTGCGGCGCGTTCTGCGGCACCGGCCGGACCTTGTCGCCTTGCTTGAGGTTGGCGAGGCCCTGGGTGATCACCTTGTCGCCAGTCTTGAGGCCGGAGGTGACGATCCAGCTGGTGCCGTACGTGCGATCTGCGACGATCTTGCGCCGCGTCGCCTTGTCGCCGGGCCCCACGAGGTAGACGAACGCCGAACCATCGAAGTCGCGCTGGACGGCGGGCTGGGGGATCAGGAAGGCATTGGGCTGCACGGCCTGGTCGAACACCGCCTTCACGAACGTACCCGGCAGCAGCAAGCCCTGCGGATTGGGAAAGCTGGCGCGCAGCGTCACCGTGCCGGTGTTCTGGTCGACGGAGATTTCCGAAAACTGCACATGACCGACAAAGCCGTAATCGCTGCCGTCCTCGAGCTTGAGGTGCACGGTCGTGCTTCCCGGAGCAATCTCGCCGCTTTGCAGCGCGCGGCGCAAGGAGCTGAGGTCGGCTGCCGACTGTTGCATGTCGACGTAGATCGGATCGAGCTTCTGGATCACCGCCAGCGGGTCGGCCTGGTTGGCGCTGACCAGCGCGCCGACGGTGAACAGCGAACGCCCGATGCGCCCGGTGATGGGCGCCGGAACGGTCGTGTGCCGCAGGTTGATGCGTGCGGTGTCGAGGGCGGCGGCGTTCTGCGCTACCCCCGCCTGCGCCACGCGGGCCTGCGCCGCGGCATCGGTGTATTCCTGTTTGGACACCGCTTCCATCTCGGCCAGCGGCTTGTAACGGCTGGCTTTGGCGAGCGCGGCGTCGGCGCTCGCCCGGGCGCTGGCGAGGTTCGCCTGCGCCTGGTTGGCCGCCGCGCGATAGAGGCTCGGATCGATCTGGTAGAGCGGCTGCCCGGCACGGACGAAAGCCCCCTCGGCGAACAGCCGCCGCTGGATGAGGCCGGTCACTTGCGGGCGCACCTCGCTCGTCTCGTAAGCCACAGTGCGTCCGCCAAGGGTGACCGACAGCGGGACCGTGCTCGATCGGGCGACGAAGTAGCCAACTTGTGCCGGTGGCCGCTGGCGGCCGGCGTCACCGCCGCCGGAGCAGGCGGCGAGCAGCGTCAGCAGCGCGAGGAGGCCACCACGGCGGACGACCGACGGCCAGCGTACCATTGCAGCGAATACCTTCCCAGGCGGCGGCGAACCGGGGCGGCTTTCCGGGAACCGCGCAGCTTGCGCAAGGGCGAGTGCAGGCGGTGCGACAATTTTTGACAAATTCGAGCCGCAATGGCGCACCCGACAGGATTCGAACCTGTGACCTCTGCCTTCGGAGGGCAGCGCTCTATCCAGCTGAGCTACGGGTGCGAGCGGCGAGCGCCTAGCAACCTTGCGCGGCGAGGCCAAGGCAAAAGCAGAGGCGCCCGGGCCGCCGACGGCCGGCTGGAGCGCGAATCGGAACAAGTCAACTTGGCTTACTTGCCGCTGGCCTGGGCCTGGGCGGTGCGCGGACCGGATTCACCAAACTGCTTGAGCGTCTCGCCGCCGGCCTTGGTAATGGTCACGTTGAAGCCGCCCTTGCGGCCATCGCGCAGTGGGTAATAAGTGATGTCGACTTCATCGCCCGGCTGCACCGAACGCTTCGACCAGCCGTAGCGCACCAGGTGATTCGGGCTCATGCCCTCGAACGCCCAGCGGGTGCCGCTCGCGTCGTGCACGTAGAGGAAGGTGTGCGGATTGGTCCACTCCCACCGCTCGACGGTGACGTGCTTCATCGGCAGTTCCTTGCCCCATTCGAACATCGCGGTGGAATGGTGCGCCAGAACCGGCACAGCGGTAGCGAACAAGGCACCGGCCGCAATGGCGGCGCCAGCGACGGCCTTCCGGCGAGAATGTCTCTCAGTCATGCAACTCTCCATGGACCACCTACCCTGAACCGGGAATTGATCTCGGCCAATATTGTGACAATCAAATCGGACATAATCAACCCGCTGCTTGACTCGACCGCCCTTGTCGCCGCACTTTGCGACAAAATCAAAAAGCCTATGGCGGAGAGTGGGAATGAGAGGTGTCTTCAATGTTTCGCGGGTTTTGGCCGGCGCCGTAGCGCTCGCCATGGTCGCCCCCGCGCTGGCCCAAGGCGGCCCGCCGGCCGCGGCCGCCAAGCCGGACGTCAGCAAGCCGATGGCCAACGCGCCGCGGGCGACCGAGTATGCCGCGCTCGCCAAACTGCCGGACTTGACCGGTCTATGGTACCCCGACTGGGCGGCGCTGTTCGGCTCGCGCGGCGTGCCGCCGCAATTGACCCCGGCCGCGAAAGCCAAGCTCGACGCCTATAACGCCAAGTACAAGGAGAGCGGCCCGCCGCTCTATGCCCAGGCCCATTGCCTTCCGCCGGGGATGCCGGGAATCATGAACCAGCCATTCCCGATCGATATCAGCTATCAGCCCGGGCGCGTGACAATCTATGCCGAAGCTTACGAGCAGGCCCGCTGGATCTACACCGACGGACGGCCGCTTCCTGCCGACCCCGATCCGTTTTTCAACGGCACCTCGGTCGGCCACTGGGAGGGGAGCACGCTGGTTGTAGAAACGGTCGGCTTCAGTCCGGAAACCTTCATAGCGCCCGGCCTCGAGCACAGCGACAAGATGAAGATCGTCGAACGGATCTATCTCGTCAATCCGAAGCTGCTGATCGACGAGCTGACCGTCACCGATCCCGAGGTACTGGCCGCGCCGTATGTGACCCGCACGCCGTACAAGCCCGACACGGCCGAGCTGCGCGAATACGTCTGCGCCGAAAACAACCGGCTCACCTCCGACGACGCGACCGGTGCGAACATCGACCTCAAACTCGACGGCGAGGACGATCCGTTCGGGCCGCCGCCGGCCGACAAGGGCAAGTAGTCCGGATTTCCCGCGCGCGCCGCTAACCAATTGGCAAGCGCGCGCGGGCTAGTCGGGTCCGATGAATGCCATTCCGCCATCGATGATCCCGGGCGCTTCCTCGCGCCCCGCCTTCGGTCAGTCCGCCGCCAGCGCTTTGAGCGTCAAATGGGCGGCGCTGCAGGATGCCGCTGCGGTCATCGCGGCACTGGCTGGGATCGAGGCCGAGCCCCCCACGCCGGAACTGCGCAATTTCCCAGCCCTGATACGCGAAGCCGAACCGTGGCGCCGCGAACTTGCCGAACGCGGAATCGAGGACATGACCGCGGTCCTCGAACCCGGCATCGCCGCCTTGCTCGGGGTCGACGCGCGCGGCGCCAGCCCGCGGCCCGCCGCATTGGCGCTGTGGGGCGAGTTCACCGAGGCGCGCGCCGCGGTTCTCGCGCTGCTGCCGCCGAGCGGGGCGCTGGGACCTCGGCGCAGCGCCTGAACTTCGCCGCTTGACCTGGTTCCCGGTCTGTTCCAACCAGGGGCATGGCCGACCAGCCCGCTCTTGCTGCCGTGAACGAGTCGTTCGACCGCCGCGCGCACGCGGTCGCGCGCGGCATCTGCCGGCTGTTCGCGCGCAACGACCTCTGGCTGCTCGCCGAGATGCCGCTGCGCAACGGCCGTCGCGCCGATCTGATGGGCCTCGACGCCAAAGGGCACATCGTCATCGTCGAAATCAAGACCGCGCGCGGCGACTTGCTGGGTGACGGCAAATGGCCCGACTATCTCGAGTTCTGCGATCGCTTCTATTGGGGCTTGCCGCCCGAGCTCGACCGCGCCTGCCTCGAAGGAGCCGATTTCCGTCCCGACTGCTGCGGAGTGATCGTCGCCGACGAGTACGATGCCGAGATCGTCCGGCCGGCGCCGAGCCATCCGCTCGCCGCGGCGCGCCGCAAAGCCGAGACCGAACGGCTTGCCCGCGCCGCGCTGCGCCGGCTCGTCACCGGCGCCGATCCCGAGTGCAGCGGGTGGGGCCGCATCGCGGGCTGACGTCGCGCCGCCGCGGCAGCTCGTTCGGGCGGAAGGACTGACGTCACCGGCGGCGTGCCAAGGGCCTTTCGATAACGCGTTTAACGGTTAATTTACCACGCGGGGCGACAAGGGCGCCGTGACTGGTAACCGGGGGCATGCCCAATGGACACGCTGAGGGGCAATTTCGACGCGCTGGAGGATTCGCACGGGCATGAGCCCGGCGATGACGAATCCGGCCGCGAAGCGCCGCCGCTCGCCATCGGGCAGGACGAGCGCCGCATGCAGGTGCGCGCTTACAATCACTGGGCGAGTCTGCTGGAAGACCGCAACTTCCCGGCGATCGACGACCTCGAGCCGGGCAACCTTCCCGACTTCGGCCCCTATTCGGTGCTGCTCGATTTCAGCCGCGGCATCGAGAACCCCGGCATTGCCTATCTCGGCGCGCAGCTTGCGCAGGAGTGCGACATCTCGGTCACCGAGCTCCAGACTCTTGCCGACGTGCCAAGCCGCTCGCTGCTCAGCCGAATCACCGATCATTACATGCAGATTCTCGCCAACCAGGCGCCGATCGGGTTCGAGGCCGAATTCGTCAACCAGCGCAGCTCGACGATCCTGTATCGAGGAATCCTGCTGCCGTTCTCGTCCGATGACGAGACGATCGATTTCATTTACGGCGTGATCAACTGGAAGGAGCTGGCCGACCAGCACACTTCGGACGAGCTGCTGCTGCAAGTCGATCAGGCGCTTGAAGCGAAGCCCGAGAGCCCGCCCATGCGCGTGGAAGACGCCCCTCTGACCGACTGGGCCGATGGCCCTGGCGCCGTTGCGGCAAACGATATCGACGACGACGAGCCGCTCGAGCTCTCGATCGAGGAGCCGGGAGAGGCCGAGGCGCTCGACGACGAGCCGGCACCGGCCGGATTCGCCGATGGATTGCCCGCTTTCTCCGGCCGCGCCGAGGATTACCTCGGCGACGACGATTACGAGGAGGAAGGCGAGCACGAAGGCGACGAAGACGAAGACGACGGCCTGCCGCGGCCGAAGTTCGGTTCGCTGATGTCGATCGGCGGCGGCCGTGTCGCCGCGACCGACGATATCGACGACGCCGACGACGTCGACCTCACCGGTTTCACCCTGCTCGGCGACGATCCCGTAGAGCCCGACCACATGCCCGATTTCGAATATGCCGACGACGCGGTGATGGCGCTCGACGGGTTCGAAGCCGATGCCGGCGTCGAGTTGACGTCGGATACTTTCGCGGCAGAGGATCACGTGGAAGCCGCGCTTCAAGTCCCCGAAGCCGAGGACGGGCGCGACGCGACGCTCGCTCCCTTCGCGGCGGGCGCTGACGAAGGTGGCCCGGCCGGCGGCGAGATCGCTCTCGGCTTCCTCGACCCTGCCGAGATGGAGCTAGGCGACTGGCTGGCCGCCGCGCGCGAGATGGCCGCGCAGGCACGCAACAACGAGGACCGCACGCGCAACGCGCTCTACGAAGCGATCGGGCGCGCCTACGACTTCTCGCTGGCGGCGGCTGAAAGCCCGGCCGATTTCGAAGAGCTGGTCAGCGATTCCGGCCTGACCGTTCAGGATCGCGCGCCGATGACGCCGGTGGTCAAGCTCGTGTTCGGCGCGGATTACGACAAGACCCGGCTGACCGAGTACGCCGCGGCGCTCAGCCACGCGCACCGGCTCGAGCTGCCGCGTGGCAGCCTCACCGATTACCTGCGCGGCGCCGAAGGCGGCCTCAAGGGCGTGGTCAAGGCCGAGCGGCAGCTCCGCCGCGCCGAAAGCGGCAAGGCCGACCCGGCGGCGGATTCCCGCGAGGCTCTCGCCGAGAAACTGCGCGAGATGCCCGCCGTCGCCTTGGCCGACATCGCGGCTTACGGCAGTGAATTCGCGCTGCTGATGGTCCGCCGCAGCGAAACCGGCGAGTTGGTCATCCTCGGCGAAGTGCCGGAAGACGCCGCACTGGTGGAGAAAGCCGCCAAGAAGCTGGTTGGCTGATCGCGGCGAAGCTGGGCAAGCTCCCAGCGGGGGTGTAGCGCTCTCGCCATGAATGCCCAAGTCATGCCGGGACCGGGTGAAACCGCAGCTTCAGGCGCGGTTCAGCCCTTGCAGGCCTAGACCAGCGTCCCGATGCGCTTATTTGCCCGCACGCTTGCATTCCTCGCGGCGCTCGCCCTCGGCGCGCAGCAAGTCGCCGCGCAAGACGTCAGCATCCTGCGCGATGCCGAAACTGAAAAGCTGCTCCAGGACATGGTCAATCCGCTCGTCGCGGCAGCCGGCATGCCGAAAGGTTCAGTCGACGTCGTCGTCCTCAACGATCCGTCGCTCAACGCGATGGTCGCAGGCGGGCAACGCATCTACGTCAACTCCGGCCTCATCAACGCCGCCGACAACGCCAACCAGGTGCAGGGGGTGCTCGCGCACGAGCTTGGCCACATCGTTGGAGGCCATTCGATCGCCATCGGGGAAGAATACGGCCGAGCGACCAAGATCACGATCCTTTCGCTGTTGCTCGGAGTCGCCGCCGCCGCGGCCGGCGCGGGCGACGCGGCAATGGCGGCGATGTCGCTCGGACAGCAAGTCGCCTATCGCTCGCTTCTCACCTACAGCCGGGGACAGGAAGCTACCGCCGACGCCGCCGGAGCGACCTTTCTCTCGAAGGCCGGCATTTCCGGACGCGGCAGCCTCGAGTTCTTCGGCAAGATCCAAAACCTCGAATTCCGCTATGGCTATCCGCATGACGACGACGCTGCCTATGCCAGCACCCATCCGATGTCCGGCGACCGCATCGCCACGCTGCGCGAGGACTACCAAAAGGACCCTGCCTGGGACACGAAGACCGATCCTCGGCTTGAACAGCGCTTCCAGCGCGTCAAAGCCAAGCTTTACGGCTATCTAGCCAAACCCGCCGACACCCTGCGTCACTATCCCGAGTACATGACCGGCGAGCCGGCCACCTACGCGCGGGTTTACGCCTATCACAAGGACGCCAAGGTCGCCGACGCGGTGCGCGAGGCGGATGCGTTGCTGGCGATGGAACCCAACGATCCGTATTTTCTCGAGATCAAGGGCCAGGTGCTCCTCGAATCCGGCCGGCCCGACGAAGCTCTTGCGCCGCTAAGGCGGGCGACCGAACTTACCGGCAACGATCCGCTGATCGCCAGCACGTTCGGTCACGCGCTGGTCGCCACCGAAGACAAGGCGCACCTTGACGAGGCCGAGACCGTGCTGCGCGCCGCCGTCGCCCGCGATCGCGAAAATCCGTTCGCCTGGTACGAACTCGGCATGGTCTACGGGGCGAGGGGCGACCTGCCCCGCGCGCGGCTAGCCAGCGCCGAACAACAGATCATGAGCGGAAGTCCGGCCGAGGCACTGCGCAGCGCGAACGCGGCCCAGGCGGGCCTCGAGAAGGGCTCTCCCGACTGGATACGCGCGCAAGACATTTCGATGCAGGCGCGCGCGCAGCTTGAACGCGACAAGCACCGCAAGTAAGCGACTAGGGATGCGTTGGCTTGCAACGATCGTGCTCGCCGTTTTCGGCGGCTTCGCCGGCGCCGCCGCGTGGGATTTCTCAGGTTTCGGCGGCCACGCCACGCGTGATTACCTCTACGCCCATCCCGAAGTGCTGCCGGAAGCGATGGGCCGCTATCAGGTGAAGCAGCGCCAGGCCCAGCTCGCTCCGGTGCGCGGCCAATTGCAGACGCCGTTCCCGGGCGCCGTGCTCGGCAATCCCAACGGCAAGCTGACCCTGGTCGAGTTCAGCGACTATGCCTGCACTTACTGTCGCCAAAGCGTCGCCGATGTGCAGCAGCTGATCGCCGCCAATCCGGATTTGCGGGTGGTTATTCGCGAATACCCGATCCTGCGCCCCGAGAGTGTCGACGCCGCGCGGATGGGTCTCGCCGCCGCGCAGCAGGGCAAGTTCGCCGCCTTCCACGAGGCGATGTACGCTCTCGGCCCGCCCAGCAAGGCGACGATCGAGCAGGCGGCAAGGCAAGCCGGGGTCGATCTGGCCGCTGCCGACAAGGCGATCGCAGGGGGGCTGTATGATTCCTTCCTCAAGGCCAACATCGCGCTCGCCAGCCGCATCGGCATCGACGGCACGCCCGGCTGGGTGATCGGCGACCGCATCATCGACGGTGCCGTGGGCTCCGCCGCCCTCAGCGACGCCATCGCGGAGGCGCGACGATCCTGAAGACGCTGGCCTCGCTCTTCCGGCCGCGCCCGGAAGCGGAGCGGGTCGTCGTACCTGCGACGGCCCCGACGGGTAGCATGGCGATGCTCCCGTTCAAGCCGACCCCGTTCTTCGCCGACAAGAACCGCGCCTTCTGGAACCTGCAATTCATCGGCTGGGGCGGCTCGATGCTGATGCGCGCGGTAACCAACATCGCCAACGGCAAGCCGCCCTCGTTCCTGGTCCTCACCTTGATCGCGACGATCACCGGCTTTTCGATCAGCCTCCTGCTATCGGTAATCTACGGCAAACTGATCACCCAGCGGCCGCTGGTCACCTGGGGCGCGACAGGCCTAGTTCTGGCCCTCGCCGTCGGAATCGCGGCCTTCATCGAGGGATGGACGATCTGGCTCTGGCAGGGCGGCGGCGAGGGCAACTTCGCCAGCCTGGTCCTGGGCGTGTTCTACATCGAGATGACGCTGCTTGGGGCCTGGTCGGCGCTGTACTACGCAATCAATTACTACCTCCAGGTCGAGCAGCAGGCCGACCGGCTCGAGCGGCTCGAGGCGCAGGCGACCAGCGCCCAGTTGGCCATGCTGCGCTACCAGCTCAACCCGCACTTCCTGTTCAACACCCTGAACTCGATCAGCACGCTGGTGCTGCTCAAGCAGACCGAGCCGGCCAACGCGATGCTCACCCGCCTTTCGGGCTTCCTGCGTCACACGCTGGTCACCCAGCCGGGCGGCAAGGTGACGGTGGCGCAAGAAGTCGAAACGCTCAAACTGTACCTCGACATCGAGCGAATGCGCTTCGAGGAACGGCTGCGGACCGTATTCAGCATCGATCCTGCCGCCGCCGAGGCCGTCATCCCGTCGTTCCTGCTCCAGCCGCTGGTCGAAAACGCGATCAAGTACGCGGTCTCCCCGCAAGAGGAAGGCGCGCGAATAAGCCTCACCGCGCAACTCGTCGGCAATCGGCTTCGCTTGACCGTATCCGACACCGGCCCGGGATTGCGCGCCAAGGCGGCTCGGGCAACGCTGCCGACCGCGATGGCTGGCGCTGACAACACGGTTTCGACGGGGGTCGGCCTGGCCAACATCCGCGACCGCCTTGCGCAGGCCTATGGCGACGACCATGTGTTCGACATCCGTACCCCGCCAGAAGGCGGTTTCACTGTAGTGATCGAAATTCCCTACGAACGGGAAGCTGCTTCCGAGAACGCCGACGGGACAGCTGAGAAACTCACTGCCCATCCAACCGTTACAGCCGCGCCCGAACAGCGGCCCATGGGACTTGATGCATGACCATACGCACCATCATCGTCGATGACGAAAAGCTGGCGATCCAGGGGCTGCAGCTCCGGCTCGAGAAGTTTCCCGACGTCGAAGTGATCGACACTTGCGCCAACGGGCGCGAGGCGATCCGCAAGATCAAGACCGAGAAGCCCGATCTGGTGTTCCTCGACATCCAGATGCCGGGTTTCGACGGCTTCTCGGTGGTCAAGGGAGTGATGGAGATCGAGCCGCCGCTGTTCGTCTTCGTCACCGCCTACGAAGAGCACGCGATCCGTGCCTTCGAGGCCAACGCGGTCAATTACTTGATGAAGCCTGTCGACGAGGACAAGCTCGCCGATACCATCGACCGGGTCCGCTCGCGAATAGCGGAGAAGCGCTCCGCCGAGGAAGCCGAAAAGCTCAAGGACGTGCTCGCCGAAGTCGCTCCCGAAGCGATGGACAACATGCCATCCGAGGAAGAAACCGCCGGCCGGTACGAGAAGCTGATCAACGTCAAGGATCGCGGGCAGATCTTCCGCGTCGATGTCGAATCGATCGAGCACATCGAGGCCGCCGGCGACTACATGTGCATCTACACCGGCGACAATTCTCTGATCCTGCGCGAGACGATGAAGGACCTCGAACGCCGGCTCGATCCGCGGGTGTTCCAGCGCGTCCACCGCTCGACCATCGTCAACCTCGACCAGGTCCGCCAGGTCAAGCCGCACACCAACGGAGAATGCTTTCTAGTGCTCGATTCGGGCGCCGAGGTGAAAGTCAGCCGTTCCTACCGCGACGTGGTGGCGCGCTTTGTCCACTGAGGGCTGGCAGCTCGACAATTTCGATCTCGACCGCTTCGTCCGCCAGACGCTGGACGAGGATCTCGGCGTCGGCCTTCCGGGCGGCGGGCACGACGTCACTTCAGAGAGCGTGATCCCACCGGACGCGCGGTTCGCCGGTACGATGGACAGTCGCGAGGCCGTGGTGGTTGCCGGGCTGCCGATTGCCGCGGCGTTCTTCCGCGCCCTCGACCCGACGACCGAAATCGAACTCCTCGCCGACGAAGGCGCCGAGGTCGCGGCGGGCGGCGACTTGCTGCGCCTGTCGGGCAATGCCCGGGCGCTGCTCACCGCCGAGCGGAGCGCGCTCAATCTCGTGCAGCACCTCTCGGGCATCGCCACGCTCACCCGCCGATACGTCAGGGCGATGGGCGAGAGCCGCTGCATCCTTCTCGACACCCGCAAGACACTCCCCGGGCTGCGCGTGCTCGAAAAGTACGCGACGCGCGTAGGGGGCGCGCAAAATCACCGCATGGGCCTGTGGGACGCGGCGATGATCAAGGACAACCACGTCGCCGTCGCCGGCGGTGTCACCGAAGCAATCCGCCGGGCGCGCGAAGCGGGTGTCGAGCGAATCATCTGCGAAGTGGACCGCCTCGAGCAGATCGAACCCGCGTTGGGCGCGGGCGCAACGCACTTGTTGCTCGACAACATGAGCCCCGCCGCGCTGCGCCAGGCGGTCGCGCTGGTCGCCGGCCGGGTGCCCACCGAGGCGTCGGGCGGGGTCACCCTCGAAACGATCGCCGCAATCGCCGCCACCGGCGTGGATTTCATCTCGGTGGGGCGGCTGACACAAAGTGCCCCCGCGGCCGACATCGGACTGGATTTCATCCTTGCCTAGCGCGATTGCCATCGCCGCGGCCATGCGGCACAAACGGGCCTCTAACGGGAGGGCCATGCCATGAAACCTGAATCGATCCGCCGGTTCGACTTGTTCTTTCTTGCCTCGCTGGCGCTTCTCGCGGTCGGCTTCTTCATCAGTTTCGATGCCACAGTCGCATCGATCCAGGCGCAAACGGCCGCCAAGGGGCTGCAAGTTGGCAGCGGCTTCGTCGTCGGCCTTTTTGTTGTCGTCCTGGCGATCAACCTGCTGTTGTGGTTCCTGGTCTCGCGCAAGGGCACTACCATCGCCAAGTGGCTGATCGTCTTGCTCGTGCTCATCGACCTGATCGGGATTCCATCGCTGATCAGCGGCGATCTGACCGCTCCGAAGATGATTTCGCTGCTCCGAATCGCGCTCGAGACGGTGGCGATCGCTTTCCTGTTCAAGGCCGATGCCAAGGCATGGTTCGCCGGATCGAGCGCCGACGATGCCGGGCCGGCCGTCTGAGGTCAGCGCCGATCGGCAAAGAATTCGCGCAGGAGCGCCGCCGCCTCGCTTTCGCCTATCCCGCCATAGACTTCGGGGCGGTGCAGGCACTGCGGCTGCTCGAACACTCGCGCACCGTGTTCGACGCCGCCTCCTTTCGGGTCGGCCGCGCCGTAGTAGAGCCGCGCGAGGCGCGCATGGGCAATCGCGCCGGCGCACATCGCGCAGGGTTCCAGCGTAACCCATAAGTCGCAGCCATCGAGCCGTTCGTTTCCGAGCGCCGCGGCGGCGGCGCGGATGGCGAGGATCTCGGCATGCGCCGTCGGATCGTGGAGCGCGCGCGGCCGATTGCAGGCCTCGGCGACAATGACCCCGCGCCGTGTGACGACCGCGCCGATCGGCACTTCGCCCGCTGCTTCGCCCTCGCGCGCAAGCTCTAGCGCGCGCGCCATCGGCGGGGGAAGCGGCCAACTTGTCATGCCCTTCCCGCTACAAGCGCGGCCGCAGCCCGGCAATGCCGCGCGAAAGCTTGACCGAATCTCCCTCCGCCGCTATGCGCGACGCTTTCCCGGACACCATCCGATTCACGAACGAGATCAACCATGTCGCGCATCTGCGAATTGACCGGCAAGGGCCGCCAGGTCGGCCACAATGTGAGCCACGCCAACAACAAGACCAAGCGGGTCTTCTTGCCCAACCTGCAGAACGTCACGCTGATGAGCGAGAAGCTCGACAAGAGCTTCAAGTTTCGCGTCTCGACGCACGGCCTGCGCTCGGTCGAGCACAACGGCGGGCTCGACAACTGGTTGCTCAAGACCTCGGACGAGAAGCTCAGCGCCAACGCGCTGAAGGTCAAGCGCGAGCTCAAGAAGGCCGTCGCAACGGCCTGACGGCTACATCGCCGCCGCGTCGTGCGGTGGAATCCCAGTGTAGCTTCAGCAGGAGCGTGCGCTGAAAGCGGGCGAAGTTGTCGTCCGAGATCAGCCACATCGTGACACCGGATCGGTCGGGCACGATCGCCAGGCCTTCATAATTGTCGCGCGGGACCGGGTCCTCCAGATCGGCCAGCTTGCGCCAGGGCCATTCCTGTCCTGCGACAATGTCGGCAGGATCCGCAACAAGCAGCATCGCCGCGAAGAAGGGTGGGCTCACCGGATCGATTGCCCGCAACAGAATCACCACCCTGCCATCCGGCAGCACCGCCATGTCGCTCGGATCGTAACCGATCGGCGGCCGGAAGGTGAATTCGACCGGCTTGGCCTCGGCTACCGGATCGGATGGAAAGAGCAGCCCCGGCCGCCCGCCCGCGGAAAGCCACGGCGCGTCTTCGGCCAGGACGATGAAACGGCCGTCGGGGAGGCGGGCCATCGCTTCCGCGCCTCCGTTCGGGCTCCAGCCGCGCATCGCCGGGGGGGCGACCGCGCTGCTCGCGCTGTCGTCGTCGGACTTGAAGCGCCTGATCTGATTGGTGCTCTCGTAAGCGTACCACCTCCATCCGGATCGCGGGTCGATTGTCGCCGCCTCGATGTCCTGCTCCCAATAGGTCGGATGAGGCGTTCGCACGCGTCCGAAGCGCGGCTTCGCCGAGCCGGGCAGATCCGGTGTGCGCATGCGCAGCGTGTAGCCATTGTCGCTGATCGCCGTCAGGGTGCCGCCAGCTGTCGCCAGCAGGGCAGAGTAGCCCCCGAAGCGATGATAATCGCTGGTGACCCGCCACGCACCGACCAGCCGCAGACACGCCGGCCACGAACCCGGCGTGTCTGCGACGATGCTGTCGAAGCGGAGCGTGCGAAGCCCCTTGTTGTCGGGCCAGTGGGGTTCGCTGCGCAGCCACATTCCCGGAGCGACTGCCAAGGCGAGCAACGCGGCGGCAACTATCCGGCGTATCGAAAGCGCGCCCCTGCCCGCCTTGGCTTCCGGTTCGGATGATCCATCGTCGGCGGGCATCGGCGCGGTGAGTGGCACGGCGGCCTGTTCGAGAAAAGGCTCGATTGACCTGTGCTCTGTCGCGAGACATTGCACGGCATGGCCGATACATCCGCGAACCGCATCCTCGGAGCCATCGATCAGCTCAGGGCGGGCGACCGCTGTGCCGCGGCCGACCTGCTGCGCGAAGAGCTGCGGTTCGGGGCTCCCAGCGGCGAGCGGTGGCGTAGCGTGCAGCGCCTCGCGGCGCAGATCGGTGAGATCGACACCGCCCTGGAGGCCGCCCGAAGGCTGGCTGCGACGCAGCCCGTGGATCGTCGGCTCGCGGGCCTGGCGATGGGCGGGCGTGCTCGAATTCCACCGCACCAAGCGCAACGTGCACACTGCAAGCCTTTAACTCAGAAGCCCGATTTCTAGGGCGCGGGAAAGTCTAGGGCTGTCCACAAGGGCGCGTCTTGCGAGGCATGTGGCGCAAAAAAAAGAGACGGGCCCGAAGGCCCGCCTCTCTCTTGCTTCCGTCCTCGCTGGCTCAGAAGGTGATGTCAGCACCGAAACGGATCGAGCGCGGCGACTGGTAAGCCGTCGGAATGCCGAAGTTCGGATCGCGCGAAATGACGTAGTTGCCCGAATCCGCGGGCACCTCGTCGTACGACAGATCGCCGAACTCGTAACGCTGCTGCACCGCCTGCGAGTTGAACGCGTTGAATACGTCAACTCGGAAAGTAACCTGCTGTCCCGTTGGGATGTGAACATTGTAGCGGGCAGAAAGGTTGACCTCGGAATACCAGTTGCTCTTCAGCGCCGTGCCGCGGGGGGCCGGCTCGAGATTGCAGTAGTGCGACACGCCCCCATACCCGTTCTCCAGAGCATTGTAGTCTGGATTGAAGCCGAAACAGCTCAGGTGGCGAGGCGACTGCACCTGCACCTGGGTGCCGACGATGAAATCGTCAGTGATGCCGTACGACCCCCACAGCTTGATGCGGTGGCGACGATCGTTCGGCAAGTAGCCGTACGAGTAATCGGTGAACCCGGGCTGGTCGAAATCGATCGTGATGCCGGCGTCGTCTTGACCGTAATCGGACTGCACGTAGCCTTCGGTGTTACCCTTGCTCTTCGACCAGGTGTAACTGCCCGCCAGGCTCCAGCGTCCATTCCAGGGGTGGTTGAAGGTGAACTCGACCGCATCATAGGTTCGTTTGGCTTTCGGATAACCGAGCTCATCGGCGGTGAACGTCACCTCCTTACCTTCAAGCTCCGGAATGCTGTAGCGCCCGCGGGTGGCGTTTAGGTTGACGGTGAGATCAGAACCGGGGTTGTTGATCACATACTGGTGGTACCCGGACCACACGCGGCTGCAAAGGGTCGCGTCGAAGCCCTGGTCGATACAGTACGCCCGCGCTGGCGCGTCGATCGCGCTGTCTTCGGCCGTCGAGTCCAGGTTACGGTGCGTGTAGCTCAGACCGACGGTCCAGCCTTGCAGTTTGTGCTCGTAACCCAGGATCCACTCAGTCTCGCGAGTGGCCTTCAAGTTGTGAGCAACTGCGGCGCTCGTGTCCGGTACCTCGCCGAGGCTCGTTGTCTGGCAGTTCATGCCGCTCGACCCGGGCGTGAGCCCGAATGGACAGGCCGTGTCGTAGCCGGTCGAGGTCGTCTGCGTCGTGAGGATCGGCAGGCCGTTGCTGTCAATCCCACTGTAGAGCCAGCGTTCGGAAAAATAGGTCTCAGCGCTGGCCTGGCGGTTCGCCGTATTACTCGCGAAAGGCAGATAGTAACGACCGAAGAACGCCTTTAGCTTGCCCGAACGGTCGGACCACAGATCGTAAGTTGCACCGATACGGGGTGCGTAGTTCGCCTTGCTGCTTAGGAAGACGGTTCCATCCTGCTTGTTGAGTCTGAAGTCGTCCCGACGCGCGCCGAGATTGAGCGTCAGCCGATCGGTGACATCCCATTCGTCCTGGATGTAAAACGCCTTGTTGCGCGCCTTGAAGCCGCCGCCGCTGACGAGGTAGTTGATCTCCACCTGGCCGTTCGGCTGGTAAAGGATGGCCGCGCCGCCACCATTGCTGAGAGCACATGCTTCTGTGGACAGAAAGCCGGACCCGCAGAGGACCGGTCCTCCCGTCCTGACGGTGGCGTGATCGAGCGTGTTATCCTCTTGGTCAAAACCGAAGCGGACGTGATGGTCGCCGAGGATAGAGAAGAACAAGTCCGCGTCGGCACGATAGAATTTACGCTCTGTGGCGTAGGGGAAGTCCGCCAGCGTCGTCGTCTGTCCGGTGAAGAGGCCGCCCTGGGGCACCCCGTTCAGCGTCCCGCCGGTATTGTTGACGATATAAGGCGCGCCCGATCCCGCATCGACACCCTGAATGTCGAAGCGGTCGCGCATGCGGCCATAAGCGGCCGAGAGGGTCAGCCAATCAGTGAAGCGACCGGTGTACTTGCCGACGAAGTTAACGCCGCCGAAGTTGTAGTCTTGCGCGGCCTGCGTGCTGCCGAATGACCAGTCACCCGCGGAATCCTCAAGATACTCGCGGTTTTCGCGCCGGGTGGTGTTCCGAGTATTGAAAATCGTGAACTCGAGATGCTGGCTTTCGATCGGATAGGCATCGACTTTGACGGCCCAGAAGGGATCGTCGTTGGTTCGATGATAGGCAAGCGAGGACGAACGGCTGATGACAGTTGTATCGGACTTCTGCATTTCCAGCAGCCCGTAAACGAAGAGCCTGTCCTTGATGATCGGGCCGCTGGCCTCTACAATCGCGGAGTAGGAGTCATTCTTGTCACCGGCGCGGTTCGTCGAGTTAACGCATGTCGTGCCTAGGCTGTAGTCGGTGTCGTCAACCCACGAACAGGTCTTTAGGTTCTTGCCGTCCGAGCGCCCCCAGTCGGGTGCGTAGTTAAGGTGAACGGCGGCCATGAAATCATTGCTGCCGGCCTTGGAGACGGCGTTCACAATCCCGCCGGTGGCTCGGCCGAATTCCGCCGCATAACCGCCGGACTTGACTTCAACGGTCTTGTAGAAGTCGAACGGGACTTCGGCCGAGCCGAGGTAGTTGTCGAAATTCGTGGTGTTGAGGCCGTTGAGATAATACGCGTTTTCAGCAACCGACGACCCGCCAATCGAGGCTAGATTACCGAAGGCCGTATCACCCTTTGTGGTCCCCGGCGCAAGCAGCGCGATAGAAGTGATATCGCGCCCGATCGGGACAGTCTTCACGAGTTCTTCGACGTCGACATTGACGCCGCTGGTGGTTCCAGTGAAAGGACGCTGAACCTGGGCCGCAGTGACTACGATCTCGTTCGCGCCGCCCTCCGGCAACGCGATCGCCAAATCGGCGGTCTGACCCGCGAGGACCTTCACATCAGTGGCCGTGAAGTTCGCCGTGTTCGCTGAAGAAACCTTCACCGTGTAGGTGCCGGTAGGCAGCGAGGAGAACCGGAAGCCGCCGCTCGCGGCAGTTGTTGTCGTCCGATTGGTGCCAGTGCTTGGGTCAGTCAAGGCGACAGTGGCCCCGGGAATGGCGTTCCCCGCGGCGTCGGTGACGGTGCCGGTAACGGCGCCAGCGGTGTAGTCCTGCGCGGCCGCCGGGGCGGAAATGGCGATAGCTCCGACCGCGAGGCCGGTGATCGAGAGTACCTGCAGGCAGCTAGCGCTGCGCAGGGCCGACTTCTTGAGGAATGATTTCACGTTCCAGTCCCTTTTTTCCAAGGCCGCCGCCGGAACTGCGACTAAAGCCTTAAGCCATTTCTCGCTGGGTGCCTTGAAGCCCCCCATGCGGCATACGCACGAGTCCCCACCAAGAAAGATGCGGTGCATTGGCGGAAAAGGCGGCGGCCGGTAAAGCGCTTGTGCGCCGGTCCGGGGACATTGGTTTTCATCTGTAACCAATTTGCCACACAGCCCGATGGCTCGACCAACCGACGCCATAAGTCGATGAAATGCAGGGATTTCGCAACAATGTTTCAAACGAAACCGACCCGTGGGCGCATAATTGCTACAGAACGGGGGTTCACGGAATTTTCCTGTTCGGAGGACTCGCCGCTAGCCCATCGGACCGGCGAAAAGCAGCGGGTCGAGCCGCGCGCCGCGCCACGTCAGGCTCCAGTGCAAATGCGGGCCGGTCGCACGGCCGGTCATGCCGACGGTGGCGATGAGCTGGCCCTGGCGGACGTGGTCGCCCACCTTCACCGCCAGCGTATCGCAATGCAGAAAGGCGCTGTTGAGCCCCGCGCCGTGGTCGATCATCAGCAGGTGCCCTTCGAGCGAGAACGGCTGCTCGGCGGCAAGGACGACCACGCCATCGGCCGGCGCGACGATGGGGGCGCCCGCGCCAGGCGCAATGTCGATCCCCGAGTGATAGCTGCCCGCCTCGCCGCCCTTGTAGATGCGCTGCGAGCCGAAGCGGCCGGAGATGCGCCCCTTGGCGGGCCAGATGAAGGTCTGCCGCCAACCGTCGCTCGGCGACGAGATCGCGCGCGCGGCGGCGATCCGCGCCAGCTCGGGCTTGCGGATGGCAAGGAATTCCTCGTCGGTCTTGCCTTGGGTTCGGGCGACGTCGACATGCTCGATGTCCCACGCGCGCGGAGTGATGGTCAGCGGGCTCTCGACCGTGCGCTCGTCGCGGAGTCGGGCCACCAGCGTTGCCGAAGGTCGGGCATCCCGATCGAAGGCGGCGAAGAAACGCCCGCCGCCATCGATCACCAGCGGCTGATCGTCGAGCCGTGCGGAAACCGTTCCGGCGGGCGCCTGACCGCGGATCCACCCCCCTTGGGTCGCCTCGCCGCTGTAAACGAAAGTGTTCGACCCGGTGGCAGGGACTTGCGCCCTTTCCGGGGGCGGAGCTTCGGTGGCCGGGGCCGCGCAGCTTGCGAGCGCGAGCAGCCCTGCAGCCGCGACGCGCCAGCGGCTCATGCGTCGCCGGTCAGCCGCCGGGTGGCGATCTCCGCGCTGGCATAGGCCTCCTGCAGCTCGACCGACCAGTAGCGCAGCTCCTCCAGCGGAATCGAATCGCCGGTCGCCGCGCAAAGGACGTAATGCCCGGGGCGGATCACGCGAAAACCGTTGGGGCCGTAAAGCAGGGTGGCGACGCGGTCGCCGGAGTTCATAAGCATGGGCGCGATCCTATCAAGCGCGCGCGCTCAAAGCAATTTGGGCTGGCTGGGAGGAGGCGCCGCGGCGGCGGGACGTTTCCGCGGCGCGGTGGCCGGCACGACGCCGAGCGCACCGTCTCTGAAACGCAATGTCAGCGCCCGCTCCTTGCCTGCTTCGGCCGCCGTCGTCAGCGTGTGGCCGGCGGCATCGGTGACCCGGGCGTAGCCGCGCTGGAGCACTGAATCCGGGTCGAGCGAGCGCATCACCCGCTCGAGCGCTGCGAGGCGTTCGCCGGCGTTGCGCCAGTTCGCCTGGAGCAGGGGCGCCGAAAGGCGATGGCGGTCGTCCTGCAGGACATGGCGCGCCCTGCTCGCCCGGTCGGCGAGGCCACGGCGCAGGCGCTCGGCCATTTCATCGAGCTTCTGCCCCTTCATCGCCACCAGCGTGTCGGGCCGCGGCATGCGCAGCAGCCGTGCGTCGAGCCGCTCGCGCCCGAGCGTCAGCGGACGGTGGGCGCACTTGCGCAGGCGCAGGCCGAACTCGTCGATGATCGCGGCGAGCTCGCGCAGCACCGGAACGGCCATCTCGGCGGCCGCCGTCGGGGTCGGCGCGCGGCGGTCGGCGGCGTGATCGGCGAGCGTGGTGTCGGTCTCGTGCCCGACTGCGCTGATCACCGGGATCGGCGAGCCGGCGATCGCGCGGACGACGATCTCCTCGTTGAAGCTCCACAAGTCCTCGATCGAGCCGCCACCGCGGGCGACGATCAGCAAGTCCGGTCGCGGAATCGCCCCGCCCTCGGCCAAGTCGGCGAAGCCGCGCAGCGCCGCGGCGACCTGCTCCGCGGAGCCTTGTCCCTGGACCAGGACCGGCCACACCAGGACGCGGCTTGGGAAGCGGTCGGCCAGGCGATGGAGTATATCGCGGATTACTGCGCCGGTAGGCGAAGTGATCACTCCAATGACCAGGGGGATATAAGGCAGCGCGCGCTTGCGCTCGAGAGCGAAGAGGCCTTCGGCTTCGAGCCGCCGGCGGGTCTTCTCGAGCAGCGCCAGAAGCGCGCCTTCGCCGGCGATTTCCATCCGCTCGATGACGATCTGGTATTTGGAGCGCCCGGGATAAGTGGTCAGCTTGCCCGAGGCGACCACCTCGATCCCATCCTCCGGCACGAAGCCGAGTTCCTGCACTCCGCCGCGCCACATCACCCCGTCGATCACCGCTCCTTCGTCCTTGAGACAACAGTAGAGGTGACCCGAGGCGGCGCGCTTCACGCCGGACAGTTCGCCGCGCAGCTTGACGAAGCCGAAGCGGTCCTCGACCGTTCGCTTAAGCAGGTTCGAAATCTCGGTGATGGTCAACGGCGCAGCGTTGTCGCCGCGAACGCCCTTGGCTACCAGCCCGCCATCGCCGTCGTAATCGTTGGGAGTGTCGCCGGGCATGAACATCCTCTTGCTGGGGTCTGGCGGGCGCGAACATGCGCT
This sequence comes from Croceibacterium segetis, assembly GCF_011320115.1. Classification (GTDB taxonomy): domain Bacteria; phylum Pseudomonadota; class Alphaproteobacteria; order Sphingomonadales; family Sphingomonadaceae; genus Croceibacterium_B; species Croceibacterium_B segetis. The sequence goes on from NZ_JAANOZ010000005.1 coordinate 27,650, forward strand.
GGCGTGGAAGCTGGCGCAATCCCGCTTCATAGCCGAAGACGGCGGCGCGCTTTACGCCTGCCCGGGAAATCCCGGCATCGCTCAGCACGCCGAGCTGGTCGAGTTCGACGTGAGCGATCACGCCGCGGTGGCCGATTTCTGCAGCAGCAAGGCGATCGACTTCGTCGTCGTCGGCCCGGAGGCGCCGCTGGTCGACGGCCTGGCGGATTCGCTGCGCGAGCACGGCATCGCGGTGTTCGGCCCCTCGAAAGCAGCGGCGCAGCTAGAAGGCAGCAAAGGCTTCACCAAGGATTTGTGCGAGCGGGCCGGAATCCCGACGGCGGGTTACGTCCGCACGACCTCGCTCGACCAAGCCGAAGCCGCGCTGGGCCGCTTCGAACCACCTTATGTTCTCAAGGCCGACGGTCTCGCCGCCGGCAAAGGCGTGGTCATCGCCGAAACCCGCGCCGAGGCCGAAGAAGCGCTCGCCGACATGTTCGGCGGCGCCTTCGGGCAGGCCGGGGCGGAAGTCGTGATCGAGGAATTCATGGACGGCGAAGAGGCGAGCTACTTCGCCATCACCGACGGCGCGACGATCGTCCCGTTCGGCGGCGCGCAGGATCACAAGCGCGTCGGCGAGGGCGACACCGGGCCCAATACCGGCGGCATGGGCGCCTACAGCCCCGCGCCGATCCTCACCCCGCAGGTCCGCGGCGAGGCGATCCAGCGGATCATCGGCCCGACCGTGCGCGCGCTGGCCGACGCCGGGACACCCTATGTCGGTGTGCTCTACGCCGGGTTGATGCTGACCGCGGAGGGGCCGAAGCTGGTCGAATACAACTGCCGCTTCGGCGACCCTGAGTGTCAGGTGCTGATGATGCGGCTCGAAAGCGACCTCGGCGAATATCTCTACGCCTGCGCCACCAGCAGCCTCGCCGCCCTGCCGCCGCCGAAGTTCTCCGACGACACCGCGCTGACCGTGGTCATGGCGGCCAAGGGCTATCCCGGCACTCCGGAGAAGGGGGGCCTGATCGACGGCATCGAGGCGGCCGAGGCGACCGGCGCGAAGGTCTTCCACGCCGGCACGGCGATGGCTGATGGTCGACTGGTCGCCAGCGGCGGCCGAGTGCTCAACGTCACCTCAAGGGCGCACACCGTCGCCGAAGCCCAGCAGAAAGCCTACGCCGCGGTCGACCGGCTCGATTTCGCCAGCGGCTTCTGCCGCCGCGACATCGGCTGGCGCGAGATCGAGCGGAGCAGGGGCGGCTGATCACGCCGGCGGCCGCGCGGCGGATACGTGCACCAATGTCGCCCCGCACTTCTGCGTGACGTTGAGCAGCTCGTACAACGCCTTGGTGCTCGCCGAGCCCATGTCGACGGTGATCCACTTTTCGTCGACCGTCGCCGAGTGGATGAAACCTTCCACGCCCTCTCCGCGGGGGGCGGTTCCGTCCTCTGCCGCGAACCAGCGGCGGAACCAGGCGGAGATCAGCGGTGCGGTGTAAGCCCCGTTATGGTCCAGCCGCAGATCGTCCCACCACAAGTCGTCGAACTCGACGGTCAGGTTGGTCGAGCTGAACGAGAAGCCCGGGAGCTTGCCGGCCCGCTTCCGCGGGATGAGATCGCTCATCCGTTCCGGCGGCCCGGCTACATAGATGTCGGGGACGTAAGTGCGCGCGAACAGCCGGCTTTGCGGCATCACCAGGCGGCGGCCCGGTTCGGCCGAGGGATCCCGCTGGCGCTCCTCGGCGATGAAACCGATCAGCTGATCGACGTAATCCTCGCGAACCGCGGCGATGGCTTCGCCGACGCTTAGCTTATCCGACACCGAACCAGTCCTTCAGCGCCCACAGTGGCAGGTAGGGCCGGGCGAGGGCCTTGTCCGCGGCATAGGGCCACCAGCCCGGCCCGAACGGGTAATAGAGCCGAATCGGCACGCCGAGCTGCCGGGCCACCGCGGTGGCCCGGCGGCGCGGGAGCCCGCGCAGTTGCTCGAGCTCGCAGGGGGTTCCGCTATCGAGCAGGGTGCGCAACGCGGCATCGGCCAGCGCGGGATCGTGCGTCGCCACGGCCACGATGGCTTTGCGTCCGGCGAGGATCCCGGCAAGTGCCAGATAGGCCGCGGCTACTTCCGGCATGTCGGCTCGCGGGTCGGGCCACTCGCCTTTGACCAGGCGGATGCGGCAGGGGCCGGCGCGCAGCCGTTCCGCATCGGCCGGGCTGCGCTGCCAGCGCGCCGGGAGCGCCGCCCCGGCCGAGAAGGTCTCGGCCAGCGCGAGCGTTCGCTCGGCGTGAGCTTCGCTCAGCGAATCGAATGCCAGCGGCACGCCGGCCGCAGCGATCTCGCGAATTAGGCGCTCCTCGAAGCCGAAGGCTGGCGCCTTGAGCGCGAGGAGCGCGTCGCTGCCGGCCAGCTCCCCGGCAAGCTCGCGGCAAGCCGCGGCGACTTCCGCTGCGGTGGCGGTCGCGGCGTGGAAGTAGGCGGCAGTGGCCGGCCGGCCGAGGCGCTTGATCTTCCGCGCCGCCGTTGGGGGGGCGTCGCCCGCGACATGGCGCTCGACCCATCCCGGCAAGGCGTAGCGCGCGCCGCGTAACCGGGCTTTGAAGCGGATGCGGCCGCGCGCCCACGCGAGCCCGTCGGCCAGTCCGGCGACGAGCCCGGTGAGGGAATAGGGATAAGTCCGCACGCGTACGCATTCGTGCGCCTCGCGGGTCCACAAGTCGGCGATCCACGCTTCCGAATCGCCCATCAGCTCGAACCCGCTCAGCCCCCGCTCGGCCGCGTCGCGCAGCGCGTGGAGCATCAACAGCGTGCCTGGCGAGCAGCGGGCGTGGGCCTCGTCGTAGCCGATCTTGTAGAGCCAGTAGCGGCCGCTCCATTCGACGGCGAGCTGCATCGCCACGACCCGCCCGGCGATCCGCAGGAAGGCCACGCGCCCCTGGCCCTTCGCGCAGGCGCTGCGCAGATAGCCGCGGAAGAACGCCTCCTTGGCCGGGTCGCAGGCGATGGCCGTCCCCGCCGCGCGTTTCCAGCTCCTCGCCTCGACGGCGATCGCCTCGTCGAACAGCGCGTCGAACTCGGCCGGCGCCGGCGCGAGCATCTCGCAGGTCACCTCGCCGAATTCCGCGGCGCGGCGGGCCGCGCGGCGGAAGTCCGCTCGGCGGCGCGAGTTGAACCGGCTTTCCGGCTCGCGCCACTCCGGGCCGAGAGCGATGGTCGGACTCGCCGTCGCCGGGCGCACCGATACCCACCCGCGGCCCTTCATCGCGGCCTTTAGCCCGGCGACGAGCGGCGACGCGGCGGGAACCCGGGCCAGCTCGATCGGGCGCTTCTGCGCGGCCAGCTCGCGCGCCAGGCGCCCGGCAACCACCGCATCGCGGCATACCGCGTCACCCGGCTCGAACACTTCCTCGGCCCCCGGCATGCGCCAGCGGGCCCAGCGCCCGGGACCGTGGCACAAGGGCAGCTGCGCTTCGAGGCCGTCGAGCCCGGCCGCTTCGAACAGCCGGATCGGCATGCCGGCGAGCATCGTCCCGGCCAGCGAAGCGACGAAATCCGGCGATTGCGTCGGTAGCGTGGCGAACGGCTCGAGCCGTTGCCAGCCGAGCGCCAGCGCAGCGAGGCCGTCGGCTTCGCGCGGACCCCCCGCGGGCGAGTTGATCGGCGACTGGTACAGTGGCGAGACCCTCCGGCGCCCGATTACGCCGGAAGTCCTAAGAAAGCGCCAACTAAGGTGTTGGAAAGCTTACCCGAGTCGCTGCGCGACCAGCTCTCGCAGGTCTGCCTCCGAGCGCGCGCCGTAGTGCGAGATGATTTCGGCGGCACAGATCGCCCCCATTCGCAGACAACGCTCGAGCGGCTCGCCGTTGACATGGCCGTAAAGGAACCCGGCCGCGAACAGGTCGCCGGCGCCGGTGGTGTCGACCACTTCCTCGATCGGCTCGGCGGCCACTTCGGCGCGCGTCCCGCCGGAGATGCCGATCGCCCCCTCAGCGCTGCGGGTGACCACGAGCGTGGGCACCTTGCCATGAAGCGCGGCGATGCCCGCCTCGATGTCGTCGGTACCGGTCAGCGCGAACAGCTCGTGATGGTTTGCGAAGAGGATGTCGATCAGCCCGTCCTCGATCAGCGCGCGGAAATCGTCGCCGTGGCGGTCGATCACGAACACCTCGCTCAGGGTGAAGGCGATCTGCCGCCCGGCTTCGCGCGCCGCCTCGATCGCCCGGCGCATCGCCGCGCGCGGCTCTTCGGGGTCCCACAGGTAGCCTTCGAGGTAGAGCACCTTGGCCGCCGCGACCGCCTCGGGATTGAGCCGGGCGGGCGGGAGAAACTGGCTTGCGCCGAGGAAAGTGTTCATCGTCCGCTGCGCGTCGGGGGTGACGAAGATCAGGCAGCGCGCGGTCGGTGGATGGCCGGGCCGCGCGGGGGTGTCGAAATCGATCCCCGCGGCGCGAATGTCGTGCGCGAAGACCTCGCCGAGCTGATCGTCGGCGACCTGGCCGATGAAAGCGCATTGCGCGCCGAGCGCAGCCAGGCCGGCGAGCGTGTTGGCCGCCGAGCCGCCCGAGATCTCGCGCGCCGGGCCCATCGCGTCGTAGAGCTCCTGCGCGCGCTCGGCATCGACCAGGGTCATTCCGCCATGGTTGAGGCCGAGCTCCTCGATCAGCTCGTCGTCGCATGGGGCCATCACGTCGACGATGGCGTTGCCGATGGCGATCACGTCATAGCGGGCTTCGGTCATTCTCACTCCAGTCCAACTTGGGAAGCCGCGCCTTAGCGGCGGAACGTGGCGCGGCCAAGCGCAGCCGTGGCGCGACGATTGACTTGGCGCCCCGGCGCTTGCACTTCTGGACCCGGATGGTGAGGGTTACTCGAAGCCAACGGCTGCGCACCGCGGCTTTGCTCGCGCTGCCTTTGCTGGCGGCCTGCGCCGCGGTGCCGTCGGCTCAGCCGCAGCGGTCCCCTGCGCCGCAGCAGCGGCCGCGCTCGAGCGCCGTCCCGCCGAGCAAGCCGGTGCCGCCGCCCAAGCCGGTGTTCCGCGCCCCCGAGATCCAGCGCTTGCCCGGGCTCGAGAGCGTGATCGACAAGGATGCTGCCGCGCTCACTCGCGAGTTCGGCAAGCCTCGCCTCGAAGTCCGCGAAGGCGACATGCGCAAGCTGCAGTTCGCCGGCGAGCCGTGCGTGCTCGACGTCTACCTCTATCCGCTGCGCCCCGGCAGCGAGCCGATCGCCACCCATGTCGATGCCCGGCGGGCGAGCGACGGACTCGACGTCGACCGCGCCGCGTGCATCGCGGCGCTGTTGCGGCGCTAGAACGGCACGGTAACTCGCATTTAAGGGTATTTGCGTACCCTGCGCGCGAGATCAGGGGAATTCTTGCGCCATGACCATGCACTTCAGCGATATCGCTCGCCAGGCGGCGGCCGACGGTGCCATCACGCCAGACGAAATCCTCGCGCTTCGCCGTGACGGCTGGGGCGACGGGCGAATCACGCCGGACGAAGCCGACGCGATCTTCGCGATCAACGGCGTGCTCGCCGAGCGTTCCCCCGAGTGGTGCGACTTCTTCGTCGAGGCGATCGGCGAATACGTGCTCAACGCGTGGGAGCCGAAGGGCTACGTCACCGATGCCCAGGCCGCCTGGCTGATCGGCAAGATCGGCGCCGACGGCAAGGTCGATTCCATGGTCGAGCTCGAAGTGCTGCTGCGGCTGCTCGAACGGGCGGCGAACGTGCCCGACTCGCTCAAGGCCTACGCGCTCGAGCAGATCGAGCGGGCGGTCATGAACGGCACGGGCCCTACCCGCGACGGCGGCTCGCTGTCGGATGCCTGCGTCAGCGAGGCCGAATGCCGCGCGCTGCGCCGGGCGATATTCGCCGTCGGCGGCGACCGGCCGGCAGCCGTGAGCCGGCGCGAGGCGGAAATGCTGTTTCGCATCAAGGACGCGACGCTCGGCGCTCCGAACGCGCCCGAGTGGAAGCGCCTGTTCGTCCAGGGCGTCGGCAACTACCTGATGGGCTACGCCTCGCCCGACGCCCAGCTCAGCCGGGACCGCGCGGCCGAGCTCGAAGCCTTCATGGCCGACTCGAGTTCGAGCATCGGCCGCTTCATGGCGCGAATGGCCCGCGGCGCGCCGAACGGGTTCGGCATGGTCTTCGGCCACAAGGCCGTCGCGCCGGGACGCGAGCAGCAAGTCGCCGAGGCGCAGGATGTCACCGGGGAGGAATGCGCCTGGCTCGATGCCCAGGTCCACGCGAACGGCGAGGTCGACGAATACGACCGGGCACTGCTCGCCTTTATCGCCGAGGAAACCGGCGGCAAGTAATCAGTCGAGCGGGGCTTCGGCTCCACCTTCGAGCGGGAGCGGCCCGCGCGGTGGCCCGACCGGCGCGGCAAGTTCCGCTTCGGGCGGTTTGCGCCGGTTCGCGCGATTCACGTGGCTTTCGATCCGGCGCCCGAGATCGTGCAAGCGGCGCGAGGAAAGGCCGTCTCTCATACCGTAAAGCTCTCGCCGCATCCGCAGGCGCCCTTGGCGTTCGGGTTCTCGAACACGAAGCCGGCGGCGAAGTCGTCCTCGCGCCAGTCCATCGTCGAGCCGACCAGGTAGAGCACGCTAGCTCCGTCGATGTAGAAGGTGCCCCCGGGGGTGACGATCTTTTCGTCGAACGGCGCCTCCTCGCTGACGTAGTCGACCGAGTAGGCGAGCCCGGAGCAGCCGCGGCGCGGGGTCGACAGCTTGACCCCGATCGCATCGGCAGGCGCCTGGGCCATCAGCGCGGCCACGCGCGCCTCGGCGGCGGGGGTCAGCGAAACGGCGGCGGGGCGCTGGCGGAGTGTGGTTTCGGTCATGCAAGCTTCTTTTGCCAATACAGCGCGTGCCCGGCTGCGGGATCAAGTTGGTAGTCGCCATAGCCGAGCGCAAGGTAGAGCGCCTTGGCGCGATCGTTGCCGCTGAGCACTTCGAGCGTGATCTTGCAGGCGCCGCGCCGGCGCGCTTCCCGTTCCACGGCTTTCATCAGGGCACGGCCGACCCCGCGGCCGCGATGCCCGGCCAGCACGCTCATGTCGTGGACGTTGACCAGCGGTTCCGCAGCGAACGTGGAAAAGCCCGTGAAGCAGTTGGCAAGGCCGACGGGCTCGCCGTTCAGGCGGGCGATCATCGAGAATGCGCCGGGTGTCGCGGCGAGACCCGGCACGACCGCCTCGCGGGTATCCCGGCAGAGCGGAGCGCCGCCGCCCATCGGGTCGCGCGCATAGGCGTCGAGCAGCATGACGAGGTCGGCCGCATCGCGCGGGTCGGTGTAGTCAACCAGGTCGACCGCCAGTTGGGACGCCATCGTGCTCAAAGCATGCCCAACTCGAGCCGCGCTTCATCGCTCATCAGGTTCGGGCCCCACGGCGGGTCCCACACCAGATTGACCTCGGCATCGCGCACGCCGGGCACGGTGCTGGCGCGCAGCTCGACCTCGCCGGGCATCGATTCGGCGACCGGGCAATGCGGCGTCGTCAGCGTCATCGTGATCGCGACGTCGCCCTCGTCGGTGACGTCGACGCCGTAGATCAGCCCAAGGTCGTAGATGTTGACCGGGATTTCCGGGTCGTAGATTTCCTTGAGCGCGTCGACCACCCGCTCGTAGAGGTCGCCGCCGGGCTCCCCCGGAGCGGCGACGGCGGGCTGCTGCGCGAGGAAGCCCTCGAGGTAATCCTTCTTGCGCTCGAGCTTGTCGCCCGCGCTTTCCTCGACTGCATCGTCCACGCGCGCCCGGGGCGGCGGAGTGACGCCGTCCACTTCCTCGACGTCGAAGCGCTTGTCGGCTTCCTCGTTCATCCGAAAATCCTCTTGGTCCGTTCGATTCCGCGCAGCAGCGCGGCAATGTCGTCCTCGTCGCTGTAGAGCCCGAAGCTGGCGCGCGCGGTGGCGTCAACGCCGAGGTGCTCCATCAGCGGCTGCGCGCAGTGGTGCCCGGCGCGGATCGCCACGTCTTCCTCGTCCAATATGGTGCCGAGATCGTGCGGGTGAACCCCGCGAATGGCGAAGCTGACGATCCCTGCCGCATCCTCGGGCCCGAACAGGGTGACGTCGTTCATCCCGCGCAAGGCCTCGCGGGTGGCGGCAACCAGCCGCGCCTCGTGCGCATGGATGGCGTCAAGCCCGATCGCCGCGACGTAGTCGCAAGCCGCGCCGAGCCCGATCGCCTCGACGATCGCCGGCGTGCCGGCTTCGAAGCGCTGCGGTGGCGGGGCGTAAGTGGTCTTCTCGAAGGTCACACGGTCGATCATCGACCCGCCGCCCTGCCACGGCGGCATCGCGTCGAGAATTTCGCCCCGCGCCCACAGCGCGCCGATGCCGGTCGGGCCGTAGAGCTTGTGGCCGGAGAAGGCGTAGAAATCGCAATCGAGCGCAGCGACGTCCACCGCCATGCGCGGGACCGCCTGGCAGCCGTCGAGCAGCAGCTTCGCACCGACCGAATGCGCGAGCTCCGCCGCGCGCTTGGCGTCGAGCACCGAGCCGAGCACGTTCGAGACATGCGCGAAGGCGACCATCGTGTGCTCTGGCGTCAGCATCCGCTCGGCGGCGTCGAGATCGATCTTGCCGTCCGGCGTCAGCGGGCAGACGTCGATCTGCCAGCCGGCGAGCTGCCACGGCACGATGTTCGAATGGTGCTCGAGCGTCGAGAGCAGGACGCGGCCCTTGTTCGGGTAGCTGTAGGCAACAAGGTTGATCGCCTCGGTCGCGCCCCGGGTGAACACCACCTCGTCCTCGCGCCCGCCGATGAGTTGCGCGACCCGCCGCCGCGCCGCCTCGTAGCCGAGCGTCATCTCGGCCGAACGGGTGTACACGCCGCGGTGGACGGTGGCGTAATCGACCCCGAGCGCCTTGGTGACGGCATCGATCACCGCTTGCGGTTTCTGCGCCGTCGCCGCGCTATCGAGATAGTGCCACGGCTTGCCCGACGACGTCACGAGGCCGGGGAAGTCCGCTTTGCGGCTCATGGCGGCGACGGTGCTCACAGCGCCTCTCCCAGGACCTTGAGCGCCGCGTCGAGCATCCGTTCCTGCTCGCCCTCGTCCGCCAGCGCCGTAAAGGCGTCGGCGACGAACGCGCGGACCAGCAGCTTGCGCGCCACTTCGGGCGGAATCCCCCGCGCGGCCATGTAGAAGCGCGCGGTTTCGTCCATCTGCCCGATCGCCGCGCCGTGGGCGCATTTGACGTCGTCGGCGTAGATTTCGAGCTCGGGCTTGGCGTTGGTGCTCGCCCCGCGCTCGAGGATTAGGCCCTTGAAGTCCTGCGCCGCATCGGTCTTCTGCGCATCGCGCGCGACCTCGATCCGGCCGAGGAAGTTACCCGTCGCCTGGCCCCAATGAACGCTGCGGACGACCTGGTGGCTCGTCGCCTCCGGCTCGGCATGCTCGACGCGAGTGACGAACTCGCGGGTGGCCTCGCCGCCGCCGATGGTCACCCCGCCGAATTCGAAATGCGCGTTTTCGGCGAGCCGCACCACGACTTCGAGCCGCGTGTAATCGGCCCCGGCGTTGACCGCGAACAGCTCGGCCCGCGCGCCTTCGCCGACGGTCAGGCGCACGCGGTGCAGCTCCGGCCCGGAGCCGTCGAGCACCAGGCACTTGCGCCGCGTCTCGCCGGCGGCCAGCTCGATGGCCTTCCACTCGCCGAACGCTTCGGGCGCCAGCGTCTCCAGCGCCGCGAAATCGGCGTAGCGCCATTCCTCGTCGCGCTTGGTGGGAAGGGTAATCGCGTTCACGCCGCCACCGCCTCGTAGCCTTCGCTTTCGAGCTGGTGCGCCAGCTCGGCGCCGCCGCTCTTGACGATCCGCCCCCTGGCGAGCACGTGGACGAAATCGGGCCGCACGTAGTCGAGCAGCCGCTGGTAGTGGGTGATCAGCAGCACGCCCTTGTCGGGCTTGCGCATGATCGCGTTGATGCCCTCGCCGACTACCCGCAGCGCGTCGATGTCGAGGCCCGAATCGGTCTCGTCGAGCACCGCGAACGCGGGGTCGAGGATGCCCATCTGGACCATCTCGGCGCGCTTCTTCTCGCCGCCCGAGAAGCCGACGTTCACCGCCCGCTTCATCATCTCCATGTCGAGCTTGAGCAGCCCGGCTTTCTCGCGCGCCAGCTTGAGGAACTCGCCGCCCGACAGCGGCTCTTCCCCGCGCGCCTTGCGCTGCGCGTTGAGCGCCTCGCGCAGGAACTGCACGTTCGACACGCCGGGGATCTCGACCGGGTACTGGAAGCCGAGGAACAGCCCCGCGGCCGCTCGCTCCTGCGGGGCGAGGGCAAGCAGGTCTTGACCGTTGAAGCTCACCGAGCCCGCGGTCACCTCGTACCCCGGCCGCCCGCCGAGCACATAGGCGAGCGTCGACTTGCCCGCGCCGTTGGGGCCCATGATCGCATGGACCTCGCCCGCGTTCACTTCGAGACTGAGGCCGCGCAGGATTTCGGTGCCGCCGACGGTGGCGTGGAGGTTGTCGATCTCAAGCATTCGCTGTCCCAATTTTCGGTTTCTCGAACGGCTTCTGCAGCTCGTCCTTGATCGCCTTCACGACCGCGTCGGTGTCGGCCAGCACGGCATCGTTGGCGAAGCGGAGCACGCGCACGCCGACGTCGGTGAGCTTGCGGTCGCTGAGCGCGGCGAGGGTGATTTCGGACTCGCTGTCGCCGCCGGTCTCGACCACCAGCCATCGGGTCTTGCAGGCGAAATCGACGATCGCGCTGCCCATCACCACCTCGCGGTTGAAGGTGAAGCCGCAGCGCTTGTCCTTGAGCCGCTCCCACAGCGCTTTTTGCGCCTCGGTTGGATTGCGCCGCATGTCGCGCGCGCGCTGTTTGAGCTGCTCGGCGCGCGCGGGCGAAACGGTCCACGCGCGCGTCCTGTCGCCGCCGACCTCGCGGTCCTCGGCGCGGTCGGTCACGTTGCCGAGCGAGAGTTTCTTGCGCGCGGTTGTCACGCGGTCGGCGTCCCGACGGCGGCACGGAGGTTTTCAATCTTGAGCATTTCGATTCCTCGACTGCCGCCAGCGCCAAATTAGGAGACCCGGGACGGCAAAGATCGGCATGTAGACAATTGGAAGAGCGACCAACCACAACAGGGTTCCAACTGTCTGATCCACAATGTTCGTTGCGACCAAGAAGGGCGGAGAATCGGGAAAGAGGCTGAAATCTCCACGATAACCTTGGCCAACGAGGAAAGCCGGAATGCCAACCGCGACCCAAATGAGCATTGCAGCCAAGAACCAGCGAGGCATCTTCATCCGACCGATCCCTCAAGCGAAATCCCCAGCAGCTTCTGCGCTTCGACCGCGAACTCCATCGGCAATTGCTTGAGCACTTCGCGGGCGAAACCGTTGACGATCAGCGCCACCGCTTCCTCCTGCCCGAGCCCGCGCTGCATCGCGTAGAACAGCTGGTCGTCGCTGATCTTGCTGGTGGTCGCCTCGTGCTCGATCTGCGCGGTCGGATTCCTGACCTCGATGTAGGGCACGGTATGCGCGCCGCACTTGTCGCCGAGCAGCAACGAATCGCACTGGGTGAAGTTGCGCACTCCGTCGGCATTGGCGGCGACGCGGACCAGCCCGCGGTAGGTGTTGTTCGACTTGCCGGCGCTGATGCCCTTGGAGATGATCGTGCTGCGGCTGCCCTTGCCGTTATGGATCATCTTGGTGCCGGTGTCGGCCTGCTGGTAATTGTTGGTCACGGCGACCGAGTAGAACTCGCCGACCGAATCCTCGCCATTGAGCACGCACGAGGGATACTTCCAGGTCACCGCGCTGCCGGTCTCGACCTGGGTCCAGCTGATCTTGCTGCGCGCGCCCTGGCACAGCCCGCGCTTGGTGACGAAGTTGTAGATGCCCCCGACGCCCTCGGCGTTCCCCGGGTACCAGTTCTGCACGGTCGAATACTTGATCTCGGCGTCTTCCAGCGCGACCAGTTCGACCACTGCGGCGTGGAGCTGGTTCTCGTCGCGCATCGGCGCGGTGCAGCCTTCGAGATAGCTGACGTAGCTTCCTTTTTCCGCGATGATCAGCGTGCGTTCGAACTGCCCGGTGTTCTCGGCGTTGATGCGGAAATAGGTGCTCAGCTCCATCGGGCAGCGCACGCCTTCGGGGATGTAGACGAAGGTGCCGTCGGAAAAGACCGCGCTGTTGAGCGCGGCGAAGAAGTTGTCGTGCTGCGGCACGACGCGGCCGAGCCACTTCTTCACCAGCTCGGGATATTCGCGGATCGCCTCGCTGATCGAGAGGAAGATCACGCCAGCGCGCTTGAGCTCCTCGCGGAAGGTCGTGGCGACCGAGACCGAATCGAACACCGCGTCGACCGCGACCTTGCGCGCGCCTTCGACCCCGGCGAGGACCTTCTGCTCCTCGAGCGGAATGCCGAGCTTCTTGTAGACGGCGAGAATGTCGGGATCGACCTCGTCGAGGCTGGCGAGCTTGGGCTTGGCCTTGGGCGCGGCGTAGTAGAACGCGTCCTGGTAATCGATCGCCGGGTAGCCGATCTTCGCCCAGTTCGGCTCTTCCATCGTCAGCCAGTGGCGGAACGCCTTCAAGCGCCAGTCGAGCATCCATTCGGGCTCGTTCTTCTTCGCGCTGATAAAGCGGACGGTGTCTTCGGACAGGCCCTTGGGCGCGAACTCGGTCTCGATGTCCGCCGACCAGCCGTGCTCGTAGTCGGCGGCCCTGGCGGCGGCTTCGCGCGCGGCCCAATCTTGTCCTTCTTTGGCCTGGATTTCGACGTCGTCGCTCATGCGTTCACCTTCGGGCGGGCGAGGTCGGTCAGCGGAATGCCCGCCAGCGCGCCGCGCATGGCCTGGTTGACCACGCCCCAGTGCGGCTGGACGCAGCATGTGCCTTCGAGCGCGCAGTCGTGCCTGCCGTGCTCGACGCAAGAGGTGAGCGCGATCGGGCCCTCGACCGCCTCGACGATATCGGCCAGCGTGATCGCCGCCGCCGGGCGCGCGAGCTGCAAGCCGCCGCCGGCACCGCGCAAGCTCCGCAGCAGCCCGGCCTTGCCGAGCAGGGCGACGACCTTGTGCACGGTCGGCAGCGGCAGCCCGGTTTCCTCGGCCAATTCGCCCGCCGAAACGCGCGCGCCGCCGCAATGGCGCGCGGCGGCGCTCATCGTGACGACGGCATAATCGGCCATGCTCGACAGGCGCATTTTCGCCTCGGTTCCCTAATTGGAGCGATTCGTTCCAATTCCACCTAGGAAGAGCGAATTAGGTTTCAATGAAAAACGACTCTTGCGAGTCGTTCTCAAGCAAGGCCGGGCAATCGACAGTCGCGCGCTCCACTGCCATACGCCGCGCCGATGCTCTACCGGCTGCTCCGCCCCGCCCTGTTCATGCTCGACGCCGAGCGGGCGCATGGGCTGGCGCTGGCGGCGCTGAAATGGCGCGGAGCGGGCGAGCCGCCGAAGCCGGGCCCGCTGGCGGTCGAGGTCGCCGGGCTCCTCTTTCCCAACCCGCTGGGCATGGCCGCCGGGTTCGACAAGGACGGCGAAGTCCCCGATGCGCTGCTCGCTCTCGGCTTCGGTTTCGCCGAGGTCGGCTCGATCACCCCGCTGCCGCAAGCTGGCAATCCCCGGCCGCGCCTGTTCCGGCTCGCCGAGGACCGCGCGGTGATCAACCGAATGGGATTCAACAACCATGGCGCCCAGGCAGCAGCCACGCGGCTGGCGGCCCGCAAGCGCCGGGGAATCGTTGGCATCAACCTCGGCGCCAACAAGGATTCGCCCGACCGCATTGCCGATTACGTCACGATGACGCGGATCATGGCCCCGTTGGCGAGCTACCTCGCGGTCAATATCTCCAGCCCTAACACTCCCGGCCTGCGCGCGCTGCAGGACGAAGGCGCGCTGACCGCGTTGCTCGATGCGGTCCTTGACGCACGCGGCGCGAAAGGCCCGCCGGTGTTTCTCAAGGTCGCGCCCGATCTCGAACCGGCCGACATCGACGCCATCGCCCGCATCGCGCGCGACAAGAAGCTCGGCGCTCTGATCGTCTCGAACACCACCATCTCGCGTCCGCCGCTCGAGTCGCGCCATGCGGGCGAGGCGGGCGGCCTTTCGGGCGAGCCGCTGAGGCCGCTCGCGCTTCAACGGCTGCGCGATTTCCGCAAGGCGACCGGCGGTGCGCTGCCGCTGGTCGGCGTCGGCGGAATCGCCACTGCCGAGGACGCGTGGCAGCGAATTCGCGCCGGCGCCAGCCTGGTCCAGCTCTACAGCGCGATGGTGTACGAGGGACCGGGAATTGCCCGGCGGATTGTGCGCGGGCTCGAACAATTGATGCGCCGCGACGGCTTCGCCTCGGTTGCGGAAGCGGTCGGCAGCGAATAGCAGGGCGCGCATGTCGCTCCGTAAACTGACGTTTCTCGCCGCGCCGCTGCTCCTGCTGCAGGGCTGCACCACCGTCCAGGCCCGGCAAGCCGCGCCCGCACTCCACCAGGGCCTGGTGTCCGCCGCCGACCCGCGCGCGGCCGAGGCCGGGGCCGAGATGCTCCGCCAGGGCGGCAGTGCCACCGACGCGGCAATCGCGACGATGCTCGCGCTCAATGTGGTCGAGCCGCAAAGCTCGGGGATCGGCGGCGGCGGGTTCATGCTGCGCGGCGATGCCAAGGGCCAGGTCGTCACTTTCGACGGACGCGAGACCGCCCCTTCGGGCGCCGATCCGCAGTGGTTCCTCGACGACAGCGGCAAGCCGCTGCCGTTCATGACCGCGGTGATCTCCGGCCGCAGCGTCGGCGTGCCGGGCAATCTGCGCCTCGCCGAAGAGGCGCATGAGCGCTTCGGCAAGCTGCCGTGGGCCACCCTCTTCGAGCCGGCAATCAAGCTCGCCCGCGGCGGCTGGGTGCTATCCGAGCGCGGACGCGAGTTCCTCGTCAATGCGAAGAACCGCGCCGGGCACCAGCCGGAAGGCCTGGCGCTGTTCTACGGCGCCGACGGCCAGCCGCTCCCGGCGGGCACCGTGCTCAGGAACCCCGCCCTGGCCGACACGCTGTCGCAAGTCGCTTCACATGGCACGGTGTGGTTCTATGCCGGCGATAACGCCAAGGCGATCGCCCGCGAGGTCGCCGCCGAGACGCCTCGCGGCGGAGCGATGACGCCTGAAGATATTGCCGCCTATCAGGCCAAGGTCCGGCCGGAGGTGTGCGGCGAGTACCGCACCTACCGCATCTGCGGCATGGGCCCGCCCTCGTCGGGCGCGGCGACGGTCTATGCGATCCTCAAGCAATTGGAGCGCTTCGACCTCCACGCTCTGGGCCCGAAGTCGCCGACCTTCTGGCACCTGTTCGCCGAATCGCAGCGGCTCGCCTACGCCGACCGCGAGCGCTATCTCGGCGACACCGATTTCGTCTCCGTGCCGATGAAGGGCCTGACCGACCCCGCCTATCTCGCCGCGCGCGGCATGCTGATCTCGCCCGACAGCACGATGCCGGCGGTCGCCGCCGGCACGCCGCAGGGAATCGCCCTCGCCCCGCCCGACGGCGACGAGCCGGAGGAGCACGGCACCTCGCATTTCGTCGCCGTCGACGACTGGGGCAACGCGGTCAGCTACACCTCGACGATCGAGGGGTCGTTCGGCTCGGGGATCATGGTCGGCGGCTATTTCCTCAACAACGAGCTGACCGACTTCAGCTTTGCCCCCGCCGGCCCGGACGGCCGCCCGGTCGCCAACCGCGTGCAGGGAGGCAAGCGGCCGCGCAGCTCGATGGCGCCGACGCTGGTCTACGATCGTGGCGGGCACTTGTTCATGACGGTCGGCGCCGCTGGCGGCGCGACGATCCCGGTGCAGGTGGCGCGCGCGCTGATCGGGGTGATCGATTTCGGGCTGCCGGTCGACCAGGCGGTGGCGCTGCCGGTGCTGTTCGCGCCGGGCGACGCGCTGGCGGTCGAGCAGGGCACTTACCTCGAAGCGATGATCCCGCAGCTCAAGGCGCTCGGTCACGGTCAGGTCTCGGCACGCGGGCTGCCACTCAAGACCAACGCCGCGGTGCACACCGCCGCCGGCTGGGTCGGCGCGGCCGATCCGAGGAGCGAAGGCGCGGTTGCGCGCGAGTAGCTTGCCGCAAGCCGAACAGCGCCTTAATCCTCCTGCGGGGATGGAGAGCGCTGGCCTGTGCAGATTGCCGATTTCGATGCTTCGCAAAACCTGGTCGAACTGTTTCTCAAGCGCGCGGACGAGCTTGACGACAAGCCTTTCCTGACGGCGAAGCTCGAGGGAGGATGGCGCTCGATCAGCTGGCGCGAGGCGGCCGAGCAAGTCTGCCTGCTCGCCGAATCGCTCCGCCGGCTTGGCCTCGAGGACGGTGACCGGGTGGTGCTGGTCTCGGAAAACCGCCCCGAATGGGCGCTGGCCGACCTCGCGATCATGGCCGCCGGGTGCATCACCACGCCCGCCTACATCACCAACACCGAGCGCGACCACGCGCACGTGCTCGAGAACTCGGGCGCCAAGGCGGTGGTCGTCTCCGACCGCAAGCTGGCGCGGACCCTGATGCCCGCAGTGGTCCTCACCGGCATGGTCGAGCACGTGATCGGCATCGAACCGGTGCGCCAGAGCCAGGGCAACTTCCAGACCCATAGCTGGGCCGACTTACTTCACGGCGACGCAACTGCCGCGCGCCAGGCGGTCGACGCGCGCATCGCGAGCATCGCCCGCCACGACCCGGCGTGCATCATCTACACCAGCGGCACCAGCGGCGCCCCGCGCGGCGTGCTGCTCTCCCACGGCGCGATCCTGCGCAACGTCGCCGGGGCCGCCGAAGTGCTTGCCGCGGACTTCGGCTGGACCGACGAACGTTTCCTTAGCTTCTTGCCACTGTCCCACGCGCTCGAGCACACCGCCGGTCTCTACCTGCCGATCGGGCTGGGTGCGGACATCTGGTACGCCGAGGGTCTCGACAAGCTCGCCGCCAATCTCGAGGAATGCCGCCCGACCTTCATGATCGTCGTGCCGCGGCTGTTCGAGATGCTGCGCGGGCGGATCGTCAAGCAGGTCGAGAAGCAGGGCAAGCTGGCGAACTTCCTGCTCGACCGGGCGCTGGACCTGGCCGAACGGCAGGGGGCCGGGCTGCCCCGGCGGCTGTCCGACTGGCCGATTGAACGGCTGCTCGACGTCACCCTGCGCCCGAAGATCCGCCGCCGCTTCGGCGGCCATATCAAGGCGCTCATCTCCGGCGGCGCCCCACTCAATCCCGAGATCGGGGCGTTCTTCCAGTCGATGGGCCTGGTCATGGCGCAAGGCTACGGCCAGACCGAGAGCGCGCCGATCGTAAGCGTCAATTACCCCTCGTCGGGGATCAAGCTCGACACCGTCGGACCGCCGCTGCGCGGAGTCGAGGTGCGGATCGCCGACGACGGCGAGATTCTCGTGCGCGGCGAGCTGGTAATGCTCGGCTACTGGCGCAACGAGGAGGAGACCGCGAAGACGATCATCGAGGGCTGGCTGCACACCGGCGACATCGGCCATCTCGACGAGCGCGGACGGATCAAGATCACCGACCGCAAGAAGGACATCATCGTCAACGACAAGGGCGACAACATCGCCCCGCAGAAGCTCGAAGGCATGCTCACGCTGCAGCCGGAGATCGCCCAGGCGATGGTCAGCGGCGACAAGCGGCCGTACATGGTCGCGCTGATCGTGCCCGACGCCGAATGGGCGTGCGAGTGGGCCCAGGCCAACGGCGAGAAGTTCGACTTGACCGCGCTGCAAGGGCTCCCGGCCTACCGCGCCACGATCCGCGCGGCGATCGACCGGGTCAACGCCGACCTCTCGGTGACCGAGAAGATCCGCCAGTTCACCTTCGCCGATGAACCGTTCAGCATCGACAATGCGATGATGACCCCGAGCCTGAAGATCCGCCGCGGCCCGATTCGGGAGCGCTACGGGGATCGGCTGGCGGCGCTGTACAAGGATTAAGCGGAGAGGCGCTTCTTCAGCTGACCGAGTTCGCGGGAAAGCTCTGCGAACGCTTCGATAAGCTGCGCCTCGAAGGCATCAGCTTCGGATCGGCTCAAATTCCAGCGATGATCTTCGACGCGACTACTCCGATAGGCCGCGAAGTCGAGTTGCACATGCCAAATTCCTTGCTCGTTGAGGAGCACCGTAACCACCCCATGAGCAAAGTAGGCGCGGCGGCCTTCGACTTGCGCCCAAGATTCGAGGGCCGTTTGGATTGCCCGAGTTTGCTTGAGAGTTGCCTTTTCGGCACTCACGATCTCGGCCAGGTCTGACATGCGTTGGCCAGCCAGGTGTTTGATCTTGAGGGTGCCATCTTTTGCTCTCGCTGCTTCAAGAGCGAGACTGACTGCTCGTTCGCCGCGGGCAAAAATATCGAGGCACCGGCCGCGCCAGCCGTCGATCTCGGCTGACGCCAGATCATGGCGCTTCAGGCCCGCTTGATCGCTCATCCCGCTTAGGCCGCCTCGGCCTCGACCTTCTCGGGATAGAAGCACGGCTCGCGCTCGGACCAGCCGGGTGCGGTGGCGGCGGCTTCACTGAGCGATTGCAGCAGCACCTTGCGCCGCGCCGGGCGGATTTGCGGCAGCGCCGCGGCGGCGCAGAAGGCCGCCGGCAGCCACGGCCGCACGCGCGCTCCGAACAGCCGTTCGTAGAGGAAGCGGTAGGCCGAAAAGCTCTCGATCTGTTCGAGCGCGAGATCCTGCGCGGTCACCCGCAGCAGCGGCCCCATGAAGGCATCGAGCCCGTCGATCGAAGTCTCGCAGGGGATCTCATCGCGCAGCGCCTTCACTTCGCGGTAGCCGAGATACTGGACGCGAATCGCGGCGTCCTTGCCCTTCGTTCCCCATGTCTTGAACGCGTCGCCACGGCCGAGCCCGATGTCGAGGCCGCGCTCGATGAATAGCTGCTCGCTTTCCGAAAAGCTGGCGAACTCGCGCAGCTCGGCAATGGTCAGCGATGCGGTCCCGGCCTTGGCCATGAACGTGCCCCCCGTGTGGTTCGGGGCGAATGTCACCGGCTTTGGTTAGCGTCAGGTAAATGACCTGAAAAAACGTTGCGTAACGCGATGCCGGGCCGGGCGGCGGCGCCAACAGTAACCGTTTGCCTAATATCTCCGAAAGGGCGTACCTTTTCACCCAGTCGACGGGGATTGCAGTGCCCACGGCGGGCGCTGACCCGAGTCGCCAAAATCGGGGGAGTTCCATGAAGAAAATCGTCTTGGCGGCGCTGGGCGCCGCCTCGTTTCTTTCACTGGCAGCCTGCAACCAGCAGCCGGCAGCCGCCGGCGACAACGCATCCGCCGCGGCGAGCACCGGCATCGACGGCACCTGGAAGGCCGATCTCGCCACGGTGCAGATCGACGCCAAGCCGGACGAGCTGCTGCTCAAGGACGGCAAGTACTCCTGCCCCACCTGCACGCCGCCGCTGGCGGTGGCGGCCGACGGATCGTCCCATGCCGTGACCGGACGGCCGTACGCCGACGAAATCACGGTCAAGGTGGACGACGATCACACCGTCACCATCAGCAGCACCAAGGGCGGCAAGGACATGGGCAGCGACAAGATGTCGGTGTCCGCCGACGGCAAGACGCTGACCGACACGTTCACCGACAAGTCCGCCCCGGACAAGACGGTGACCGGCAGCTACACCGAAACGCGCGTCGCCGATGCGCCCGCCGGGGCTCACGCGATTTCCGGATCGTGGAAGATGGACAGGTACAACAGCGTGTCCGACGAAGGCCTGACCGAGACCTTCAAGGTCGACAACAACACGTTGCACATGACCAGCCCGGTCGGACAGAGCTTCGACGCCAGCCTGGACGGCACTGACGCGCCGATAACCGGCGACGTCGGCAAGACCGTGGTCTCGGCCAAGAAGACCGGCGACAACACCTACGAGGTGACCGCCAAGCGCGACGGCAAGGTGCTCAACGTACGCACGTACACGGTCGACGGCGACACGCTGCATGTCGTCAGCGAGAACAAGCGCGACGGCTCAACGCTGAAGTACGACGCCAAGCGGTCCTGAGCCCGACTCGAGGCGCGGCTCCCGCGCGGGGCCGCGCCTCTGAGGACTGCTAGATCAGTCCCGCCAACGGGCTCGACGGATCGGCGTACTTGCGCGTGCCCATGCGCCCGGCGCGATAGGCTTCGCGGCCGGCCTCGACCGCCAGCTTCATCGCCCGGGCCATGCGGATCGGGTCTTTGGCTTCGGCGATCGCGGTGTTCATGAGAACGCCGTCGCAGCCCAATTCCATCGCCACGGCTGCGTCGCTGGCGGTGCCGACGCCGGCGTCGACCAGCACGGGCACTTTCGCGCCCTCGACGATCAGGCGGATCGTTACCCGATTCTGGATGCCCAGCCCGCTGCCGATCGGTGCGCCCAAGGGCATGATCGCCACCGCGCCGGCATCCTCGAGCTGCTTCGCGCCGATCGGATCGTCGACGCAGTAGACCATCGGCTTGAAGCCCTCGCCGGCGAGCACCTCGGTCGCCTTGAGCGTCTCGCGCATGTCGGGATAGAGCGTGCGCGCTTCGCCGAGCACCTCGAGCTTGACCAGTTCCCAGCCGCCCGCCTCGCGCGCCAGGCGCAGCGTGCGGATCGCCTCGTCGGCGGTGAAGCAGCCGGCAGTGTTGGGCAGGTAGACGATCCGCTTGGGATCGATGAAGTCCATCAGCACCGGCTGGCTGGGGTCCGAGATATTGACCCGGCGCACCGCCACGGTGACTATCTCCGCTCCGCTCGCCTCGACCGCGGCGGCGTTCTCGGCGAAGTCCTTGTACTTGCCGGTGCCGACGATCAGCCGCGAGCGGAAGGTGTGCCCGGCGACGGACCAGGTATCCTCGTCGACTTTCGCGGAATGATCGCCGCCGCCGACGAAGGTGACGATCTCGAGCACGTCGCCATCGGCGAGCCGCGCTTCGGCGAGGGTCGAACGCGGGACGATCGTGCCGTTGCGCTCGACCGCAACTTTTTCCGGCTTGAGTTCGAGTTCTCGGACGAGCGCGGCGATGGTGGCGGCCGAGCTACGGCGCGGTTCGCCGTTGACGGTGAGAGTAAGCGACGCGGTCATGCGGGACCCGCGATAGCGCGCTTTACGTGTGGCGCAACCCGCGCACGTTGAGCACATGGCCGATCGCGACGAGGCTGACGCCGATGATCGTCAATACGGCTTCCTCGACCCCGTGCGGCACCGCCAACCCGCCGCCCATGAACGAAAGGCCCATCATCGCCGTGACGAACGGTGCCCGCTTGCCATGGCGCAGCGCGCCGAGGCCGATCGCAACGCCGGCAACAACCATCGCCACCGCAAGGCCGACTCGGTGTATCGCAGGGTTGAGCAGGAACGAGCCGCCGACGCCGAGCGCCGCGACGACCACCAGAGTGGCCACGCAATGCACCGCGCAGAGGCACGAGAGCACCATGCCCATCCGGTCGAGCCGGTCGCGAATCCACGGGAGGGTGAAAGCCATGGGCGCTCATGTATGTGACGGTGTATCGTGACGCAAGGGCAGTCTTGCGGATTTTTGCAGAGTGCAAATTGGCGCTCATCGCACGAGACTTGCGATTCGCCGCGTGCGCGCGCAGAGCTTGCCGCATGGTCGCGACGGCAGGGGACGAGGCTTCGGGGCAGGCCAGTGAACGAGCGCACGTGCGCCCGCGCGCCATCGCTCGCTGGCTGTTCGTCGTCGCCGCGCTGATCGTCGCGATGGTGGTGGTCGGGGGTATCACCCGGCTGACCGAATCCGGCCTGTCGATCACCCGCTGGCAGCCGGTCACCGGCACGATCCCGCCGCTCAGCCACGCCCAGTGGCAGGCTGAGTTCGACCATTATCGGCAGATCGACCAGTATGCCGCGGTTCACGCCGGCATGACCCTGGCCGAGTTCAAGGGTATCTTTTTCTGGGAGTACTCGCATCGCCTGCTCGGGCGGTTGATCGGGCTCGTGTTCTTCGTGCCGTTGGTGTGGTTCTGGGTGCGGCGGCAGATTCCCGCGGGCTTTCACCTGAAGCTCGTCCTGCTGCTCGCGCTCGGCGGGCTGCAAGGGGTGTTCGGCTGGCTCATGGTCCGCTCGGGCCTGCAGCCGGGGATGATCGAGGTCGCGCCCGGCTGGCTGGCCACGCACTTGCTGACCGCGCTGTTCACGCTGGCAGCCATCGTCTGGGTAGCGCTCGACCTCCTGGCACTCGCGAACAGCCCGTCGGCGCGGGCTGCACGGCTGACCGGCCTGGGCGCGGCTACCGGCCTGGTGCTGGGGATCCAGCTCCTCTACGGCGCGCTGATGGCGGGCCTGCGCGCAGGGCTGGTGACCGACCAGTGGCCGCTGATGAACGGCGCGCTCTGGCCCGGTCCGACGCAGCGCGATGAAAGCCTGAGCCACGCGCTGTTCGCCGACCCGGCCATCGTCCATTTCATCCACCGCTGGTGGGCCTGGGTCACCGTCGCCGCGCTGGTCTGGCTCGCGCGCAAGGTGCGCAAGACCGCGCGGCCGGCTTCGGTTGCGATCCACAGCGCGTTCGGCACGCAGATCGTTCTCGGCATCGCGGTGGTCATGGCCGGGGTGCCGATCTGGCTCGCCGCGCTCCACCAGCTGGTCGGTGCGCTTGTCGTCGTGGCGACCGCCTGGGGCGCGCACGAACTGGGCAGGCAGGCATGAGCGCGGCACTGATCTGGTCGCCGTTCGAGAGCGAGGAGGCCGCCGCCAAGGCCGCTTCGCAATTGCTCGACGAAGGCCTGATCGCCTGCGCCAACATCTTCCCCGGCGTGCGCTCGCTCTACGTCTGGCAAGGCGAGCGGGGCGAGGCGAAGGAGTGCGGGGCCTTGTTCAAGACCGAGGCCGGCCTGCTCGACCGGGCGGTCGCCCGGCTGGCGGCTATCCATCCCTACGAGACGCCGGCGATCGCCGGCTGGCGCGCCGATGCCGTGCCTCCATCCACTGCTGCCTGGCTCGGGGAGCTCGTCTGATGGCGCCGGGGGCCGATCGCCGCGCCATGCTCCGCTGGGCCATGGCCGCCGCGCTGGCGCCGGTTTTCGCCTCGCGCGTCGGCGCGGCCGCTGCCGCGGGCGGCAGGACTTTCGCGCCGCCGCCGGGGCCGATGACCTTCACGCGCCGGCTCGAGAGAGGGCTGCCCGACGGCAAGAGCCTGGTCGTCGCCCGCACCTTCGCGGTCCGCTTCTCCGCGGCGCCGGCCGGCTGGACGGTCACCGGCGAGCAAGTCGCTGCGACCGTCGACGCGCCGGCGCGGATCGCCGCGCTCGCCGCGCTCGAGCGCCAGCGGGTCGAAACGGGGCTGTTCCCCCTCGCGCTCGACCGGGCCGGGTTGATCCTCGGCGGGCCCGCTTCCCGTCCCGCCAGGGAACTCGACCAGGCGCTCGCGCTCGTCCGCCAGCGCATCGGCAAGGCCGCGATCGCGGCCGACGAGCGCAAGGAGCTCGAAGCCTTCGTCCACGCGGTGCACGAAGCCGGCACCAAGATGAGCTCGCAGTTTCCCGGCGACTTGTTCGCCCCCCGCCATGATGCGGTCCGCGCCGAGCGCGAGGTGGCGCTGCCCGGCGGCGGCGCGGGCATGATCGAGGTCAGCTTTTCCGCGGTGACCGACCCCGCCACCGGGCTGATGCGCGAGGCCCGGCGCGAGATCGTCACCTCGATCGCGGAGGACCGCCGGCTGACCCGCGAGGACTGGTCGTTGGCTCCTCGCTGACCTGAGGTATTATTTTACCTCTCCGGAAACCCGCGGAAAGCCTTGACTTGTGCGCCCTTGCCGGACAAATGCGCCGCTCCGCGCCGGCCGGTCCGAATCGCCGCCGCGCCTGTATTTCAGCATGAAGGTACAAGAGCCATGAAGGCGCTCAGCAAACAGACCCGGTCGATCAAGCCGGCCGAGGTCGAGAAGAACTGGCATCTCATCGATGCCGACGGCCTGGTGGTCGGCCGCCTCGCGGTGATCGTCGCCAACCTCCTGCGCGGCAAGCACAAGCCGAGCTTCACCCCGCACGTCGATTGCGGCGACCATGTCGTCGTGATCAACGCCGACAAGGTGCGCTTCACTGGCAAGAAGCTGCAGGACAAGCACTATTACAAGCACACCGGCTATGCCGGCGGCATCAAGGATGTCACCGCCGCCAAGGTGCTCGACGGCCGCTTCCCCGAGCGCGTGCTCGAGAAGGCGGTCGAGC
The DNA here is from genome assembly GCF_011320115.1 of Croceibacterium segetis. Lineage (GTDB taxonomy): Bacteria > Pseudomonadota > Alphaproteobacteria > Sphingomonadales > Sphingomonadaceae > Croceibacterium_B > Croceibacterium_B segetis. The sequence goes on from NZ_JAANOZ010000005.1 coordinate 51,784, forward strand.
GGATGATCCCGCGCGGGCCCCTCGGACGCGACCAGATGCGCGCGCTGCACCTTTACGCCGGCACCGAGCACCCGCACGGCGGCACCCAGCCGCAGCCGCTCGACGTCGCTTCGATGAACCGCAAGAACAAGGTTGCCAAGTAATGGCTGACGAACAGAACACCGTCTCCGATCTCGCCGATCTGAAGAACCTCGCGGCCGGCGCGCCTGCGGCTGCCGCACCTGCGGTCGAGGGCGAGGAAGCCCCGGCGGCTCCCCCCGTGCGCACCGGCCCCGCCGCCGTGCTTCGCGAGAAGGAAGTCGATGCGCAAGGCCGCGCCTACGCTACCGGCCGCCGCAAGGACGCGGTCGCCCGCGTCTGGCTCAAGCCCGGCACCGGCAAGATCGTCGTCAACGGCCGCGACCAGGAAGTCTACTTCGCGCGGCCGACGCTGCGCCTGGTGATCAACCAGGTGTTCGACGTCGCCGAGCGCGCCGGCCAGTACGACATCGTCGCCACCGTCAAGGGCGGCGGCCTGTCCGGCCAGGCCGGCGCGGTCCGCCACGGCATCAGCCAGGCGCTCGCCAAGTTCGAGCCCGAGCTGCGCAGCGCGGTCAAGGCCGCGGGCTTCCTCACCCGCGACCCGCGCGTGGTCGAGCGCAAGAAGTACGGCCGCGCCAAGGCCCGCCGCAGCTTCCAGTTCTCGAAGCGCTAAAGGTTCCTCGACCGAACATTCGAAGGGCGGTCCCGCGGGGCCGCCCTTTGCTTTTGGGCGGGCGACTCCTAAGAGAGCCGATCGTGCGAAGCCCGCTCTTCATCGCGGTTCTCCTGCTAGCCATAGGGCCGGCATCAGCATTTGCGCAGAGCAATATGCCGTTCGAATTCCAACCGGGGCATGCGCGAGCACCTGATCTCGGCCTGAAGGCACCCATCGCTTATCCCAAGCCGCTCAGATACGGAGACAAGGGGTGGCAAACGATTCAGTTCTACCCCGCAAGGGCCGGGGCGCCAGCCCCGCTGGTGGTCGCCTTCTCAAACGCGATGGACGAATGGGCCCGATATCGCTTCAATGAAGGGGGGATCGCGCTTGCCGTAGTGCCGGACCGGGAGACCGTCCCCGCCGCGAGCAAGACGATAGACAACTACCTCGCCGCGATGAGCTATCTCTACGGCGACGCCGAAGGGCTCGGAATCGACCGCACCCGAATGATGCTTTACGGCACCGGCAATGGCGGCAGCATGGCAGTGCTGCTCGGTGCCGATCCAGCCTTGCTCGCCCGCGCGGGCGTGCCCTTCGATGCCGTGCGCGGCGTGATCTCGATCGGCGGGGAAGACTTCGACGTCGTCCGTCGAATGAAGGAAAGCTCCTTCCTCCGCTCGAGATACCAACGTTACTACGGCCGCGACGAGGTGGCGACCGCGACGCTTTCGGCGGCCAGCCATCTCGAGCTGCCCAATGCTCCGGGCTTTCTCCTGTTGGCTGACGCGCGCGATAGGGCAGGGCTGGAGGAATCGCGCTCGATTACCGAGGCGCTGGTGAACGCAGGGTCGACGGCGGTCTTCGTGACGTTGCCCGAGCCGCGCGACGAAGTGCGGCGAACCCATTTTCTGGCCGAGCCGGGTGGCTCAGGTTGGGAGATCGTCGCATTTGTGCAGGCCGCCTTCGCCAAGGCACCGTAGGGCCTGACCAAGGGTATCCGCTTCCCTCAATGCACCGGCGGATCGACCCTCGGCACCGTGTGGACCGGCGCGACCGGCTCGTCGGGTTTGCGTGGGGGCATAGCGTCTTCGGGCACTTCGGGAACCTGCATCTTCTCGGTCGGTAGGTCGGCGATGCTGCGCACGCGGACTTCGAGCGCCTCGCCGTCCCAGGTGATCTCGTTGAAGCTTTGCGGGGTCGAGCGGATGCGCTGCGACAGGGTGCCGGCGCCGATCATCCGCACCGGCCCATGGGCGGTCTGGCTGACGATGTCGAAGGCGTCGTGGACGTGGCCGCTGAGCGTTGCCAGGACGCCGCGCCTGGCCAGCTCGGCGAGCGCATGGTCGCCGCCCTTGGTCCACGCCTTGCCGTGGGTGCCGGCCTCAACCAACGGGTGGTGGCACGCGACGAGCACACCCGTACCCTTGGGCAGCCGGTCGATCATGCCCAGCGTCTGCTCGAGCGCGCGGCCGGTCACCCAGCCGTGCGACCACGGCCAGCGCGGTTGCCACCGACGCACGGTCTTGAGCGGCACGATCGCCAGGCCGGGCAAGTTGATCGGGCATTCGACCACGCGCTTGATACTGTGGAAGCGCTTGTAGGGTGTCGCGAACCGCTCGATCAGGTTGAAATAGGGCAAGTCGTGGTTGCCGACCTCGACCGTCACCGGCACGTCAAGCGAACGGATCCAATGGCACGCGGCGGCGAACTCGCGGTGCCGTGCACGCATCGTCAGGTCGCCGGTGATGGCGACGGCGGCCGGGCGCTTCTCGGCGATCTCCTGCACTACCCAGTCGAGCGACTGATCGTCCTCGAGTCCGAAGTGGATGTCGGAGATGTGGAACAGGAGCGTCTTATCGGCCATCGGAGCGCGTCGCTAGCAGGTCGACGCCGCACGGGACCAGCCGGAATTCCGCTTGACCGGGGGATTCGGCCTTTTCGCCGTCGATCAGCACGCCGAACGGCTCTTCCACCGTGCTCACCAAGGTAATTCGATCGACCAGGCCGAGCTCGTCGTGCGGTCCTTCGCGAAAGCGGCGCCTTAACAAGGCCCAGCTCCCTTCGAGGAATTCGCGTGGGGTCTCGGCGTAGAAGCCGCAAACGCGCAGGCCCTCATCGGTAGGAGTGAGCATGACCAGCGGATAACCTTCCGCGCGGCCCAGCGCGGGCTCGCGACAAGCGATGCCCGGCTTAGCGAGCGTCTCGCCGAGCGCCTGTGCGGCGCTACCGGCGACCGCGAGCACATCGGCCTCGCGCATCGCCTCACGCACATCGTACCAGCGTGTGCCTGGCCCTGCGAGCACGTCGGCCAGCGCGGTTCCTGCGCGGCAGGCGATCACGCCCGGGCGCGTCGGCCTCGCATCGCCGGCTGCGACGATCCGGACGACATCCCCCGCGTCCCTGTCCCCGTGGAGCCGATGATAGAGCAGGTTCATGGTGCCGCCGGGCAGCACGAGGATCTTGCCGCTCCAGCCGGACAGCGTGTTGACGAGCGCGTTGACCGTGCCGTCTCCCGCGAACACCGCAATGATCCTCATTCCGGCGCGGTCGAGCCCCTCGCCGGTCGGCAACGGTTGTTCGGGGAAACGGATGATCCGCTCGAGCGCGAAGCCGGCGTCGGTGCAGCTTCGCTCGAGATTCGCGATTGCTTGTTCGTCATTGCTTCCGCTGGCGTCATTGACCACCAGCCAGATTCGCTGTGTTCCCGTCATGTTGTTACAGCGCACGGCCGCATGCGCGGTTCCGGCCCCGCTCTACACTCGCCGCGTGAGGATAAGCCACGCGGCCACGGCGTTGAGCAGCGAGTAGCCGGCGTAAGCCCAGACCCATCCGGGATTGCCAGTGCCGACCAGCAGCATCGCGCCGAGCAGGAGCAGGAATTCGATCACCAGGCTCCCCCGTCCGCCGAGCAGGTGAACGAACCACGGCATTCGCCCGAGCAGCGGATGGCGGCTTTCGAGAACCGCCTTGTGCAGGCCGAAATTCAGCACTCCGAGCAGGAAGGTGAAGAGGAGCGCTGTCATGCCTCCTTACTTGGGGCGGGCACGGGGAAATGCCAAATCGCTTTTCGACGGCCGGCGATGGCTGTTCGTCGGACGGTTGAATCGCTTGTCGAAACAAACGGTTCTCTGGTCGAAGGAGGCGCGATTTACTCGTCCCGCGCGGCCTATTCCTCAAGTGGCGCCGCGGTTCGCCCCCAGTCCCAACGAACCGCGGCGCACCCGATGCCAGAGGAGAAACATGATGAATACCCATTCCGCCATCCTCGCCGCCACTTTGAGCGCAGCGCTGCTTTCCGCGACGACGGCGCCTGCTGCTGCGGCTCCCAGCGGGCAGGCTTCGGTGAGCTACAGCGACCTCGACCTGTCGACCGACGCCGGCCGCGCGGAGCTCGCCGCCCGTTACGACCAGGCCGCGCGCCAGATCTGCGGCGGCAGCGACGCATCGCAGAAGCTCCACGGCAAGGAGCGCTACTGCTACGAAAGCACGAGCAAGCAGCTCAAGGCTCGCGTCGCCTCGATCCTGTCGGATCACGACGCCAAGACCGGCGTTGCCGTCGCGGCTCGATAGCCCGACAAAGCAGCCGAGCAAGGGCGCCCCTTCGAGGGCGCCCTTTTGCATCACCGGCCGGCCATCGCCTTGACCTTGCGCAAGTAGGTTCGCCCGATGCGCAAGGTCTCGCCCCCCGCAAGCTCGACCGACCACACTCCGAGGCCTTCGTGCCGCAGGCCGCGAATCTGGTCGCGCCGCAGGATCGTCGAGCGGTGGATGCGAATAAACTGCTCCGGGTCGAGCTTGGCTTCGAGCCCGGCGATCGTCTGCAACAGAAGGTAGCTGCGCCCCTCGCCGTCGGCCTGGCCGACGTGAAGCCGTACGTAGTCGCGCTCGGCGTCGATGCGTTCAACCTGGCTGGCGTCGATCCGCAGCAGCTCCGAGCGATGCGGCACCCAGAATTCGCGCAGCCAGCGGCCGCCGCCCTCGCGGCGCAAGCCGCGTCGCGACAGCACCCGATCGACGGCGCGCTCAAGCCGTTCGCGCCCGACCGGCTTGAGCACGTAATCGATCGCGTCGAGATCGAACGCCTCGACTGCGAAATCTTCATGCGCGGTGATGAAGATCACCGCCGGCGGTGCGCTCGCGTGGCCAAGCTCGCGGGCGACGGCAAGGCCGTCCATCCCGGGCATAGTCATGTCGAGCAGCACGAGGTCGGGATCGAGCTTGGCGGCGAGCCGCAGCGCGGCTTCGCCGTCACTGGCGGTGCCGACTACCGACAGCGAGTCGAGCTCCGCGCAGAGCACCTGCATACGCTCGATCGCCAGCGGCTCGTCGTCGACGATCAAAGTGCGCAGCGGCACAGCAGCCTCGTCGCTCATGCCGCATGCCTCGCTTCACCGATGAGCGGAATGCGGATCTGCGTCGCATAGCCATTCGCGGTCGGTCCGGAAACCACGCTGGCCTCGTCACCGAAGCGCGCCGCCAACCGGTCGTGGACATTGCCGAGACCGATGCCGAAGCCTTCGCGCGGCCGGGCGCCGTCGCGCGCCGCGCCGCCGTCGTCGGCCACAGTGACGACCAGGCGGCCGTATTCTTCGCGCGCCGAGAGCGTGATCGTCACCTTGCGCGAGGCCGGGGCGACCGCGTGCTTGACCGAGTTCTCGACCAGTGGCTGCAGGATCATGCCGGGGACCAGCGCGCCGGCCAGCGAATCCGGCAGGTCGTAGTCGGCCTTGAGCCGGTCGGGGAAGCGCACCGTCTCGATGTCGAGATAGAGCTTTTGCAGGGCGAACTCCTCGCGCAGCGGCACGTCCGAAGTCGGGTCGTCGGCCAGGCTGCGGCGGTAGAAGGTGGAGATCGTCTGGATCATCCGCTCGGCCGCCGCCGTCTTGCCGGTCAGGACCAGCGCCGAGAGCGAATTGAAGGTGTTGAACAGGAAGTGCGGATTGACCTGGTAGCGCAAGCTGCGCAGCTCGGCCGCCTTCGCGGCGCGGCGGAAAGCCCCTTCCCGCCGCTCGGCCGCGCGCGCTTTCTCGCCCGTCAGCAGCGCGAGGTACAGCGCGCACCAGGCGAGCGACATGAAATAGCGCCCGAAGGCGATTTCGATGATGCTTTCCCAGGCGCTGTAGCGATCGACCGTGACCGAGCGCGGCCGCCCATTGGCGTCCGACATCCCCGGAATCGCCGCGTCGACCAGCAAGTCGCCCGAGGCGTCGCGACGGACGACCAGGCCTTCCTGCGCCCCCATGCGCTTGTAGACCCGCTCCTCGATCGACTTGAAGGCCATCTGGTTGGCTTCAGCGAGCATCACCGCGACCGGCAACGACAGCAGCAAGGCCGCGGCGATCTTGGCCCACAGCGGCCGGGTGTCGAATAACCGCAGCACCAGCCATAGCCCGATCATGATCGCCACGCCCGCGAGGCTGGCAAGCGCGCGGCGCCAGAGCATTTCCTGCTCGAACCCCAGGTCGAGCAGCTCCGAGCGGAGCGTGACGAGCAGGAAGTAACACAGCCACAGGCCGACGATCGAGGCGAGCACCGTGGTGAACGGCACGCGCGCGGGATGCGGCTCGACAAGTTCGTTGTCCATCGCCCCGCCATAGCCCGGGCGGGCCCGATTTCGCCAGCGCCGATGTCGGACGCGGTCGGCGCTTGGTCGATTGGTTTCAGGCGCAATCAAGCGCCCGAAAGCAGCCCCTCGCGGGCGATTTTCTCGCGCCACTCGGCCGGGGCCAGAGTGTGGACGTTGTTGCCCTGGCTGTCGACCGCGACCGTCACCGGCATGTCCTCAACGGTGAACTCGTAAATCGCTTCCATGCCGAGATCCTCGAACGCGACGACCCTAGCCTGCTTGACCGCCCGGCTGACGAGGTAGGCGGCGCCGCCGACGGCCATCAGGTAGGCGACCTTGTGGCGGGCGATGGCCTGCACCGCGCCTTGCCCGCGCTCGGCCTTGCCGATCATCGCCAGCAGGCCGAGCCCGAGCATCGTGTCGGTGAACATGTCCATCCGGGTGGCCGTGGTGGGGCCGGCCGGACCGACGACCTCGCCCATCGCCGGGTCGACCGGCCCGACGTAGTAGATCGCCCGGCCCTCGAAGCTCACCGGAAGGACCTCGCCCCTTTCGAGCATGTCCCTGATCCGCTTGTGCGCCGCGTCGCGCCCGGTGAGCATCGCGCCGCTGAGCAGCAGCCGGTCGCCGGCTTGCCAGCTCGCGACCTCCTCCGGCGTCAGGTTGCCGAGATCGACCCGCTTCGCCGCGACGTCGGGCTTCCAGTGCACATCCGGCCATTCGTCGAGCTTCGGCGCTTCGAGATAGCTCGGCCCCGAGCCGTCGAGCGTGAAGTGCGCGTGACGCGTCGCTGCGCAGTTGGGAATCATTGCCACCGGCTTTCCCGCGGCGTGGCACGGCCAGTCGAGGATCTTCACGTCGAGCACCGTCGCCAGCCCGCCGAGGCCCTGCGCGCCGACGCCGAGGGCATTCACCTTGTCGAAGATCTCGATGCGCAGCTTCTCGATGTCGGTTCGCGGGCCTCGCGCCTTGAGCTGGGCCATGTCGATCGGCTCCATCAGGCTCTTCTTCGCCAAGTTCATACAGTGTTCGGCGGTGCCGCCGATGCCGATCCCGAGCATCCCGGGCGGACACCAGCCGGCGCCCATCTGCGGGATCATCTCCAGCACCCAGTCGACGACATTGTCGCTCGGGTTCATCATCCTGAATTTCGACTTGTTCTCGCTGCCCCCGCCTTTCGCGGCGACGTCGATGCTTACCGTCCGCCCAGGGACCATCTCGACCGACAGGACGCACGGCGTGTTGTCCCGGGTGTTGCGGCGAGTGAACGCCGGATCGGCGAGGACCGAGGCGCGAAGCTTGTTCTCCGGCAGCGTGTAGGCCCGGCGGACGCCCTCATCGACGACGTCCTGCAAGCTGCGGCGCGATTCCAGCCGGCAATCCTGCCCCCATTTGACGAGCACGTTGACGATGCCGGTGTCCTGGCAGATCGGCCGGTGGCCCTCGGCGCACATCCGGCTGTTGGTGAGAATCTGCGCGATGGCGTCCTTCGCCGCCGGCCCCTGCTCGGCTTCGTAGGCGCCGCCGAGCGCGCGGATGTAATCCATCGGGTGATAGTACGAGATGAACTGCAGCGCGTCGGCGACGCTGTCGATCAGGTCGTCCTCGCGGATCGTCACCATGTCGCTCATCGAGCGAACCCTCCTGCCGGTCGAAACGCCGCCCCATAGGCGCGTCCGGCGGCTATGGTCAAAGCCTGCGGCAGGAGCGCAACACGCCTTTGCCTGCAACCATTTGCGACAACGCCTACCATTGCCCGGGGCCGCCGCAGGCCCTAAGGCGCCACCGACAAGACGGACAAGAGACTGCCGAAGTGACCATCGTCGAAGATCGTCCCCCAGCCGGCGGCCAGGCCGCCGCCCGCCAGGCCATGCTCGTCAGCCAGTTGCGCACGAGCGGGGTCAATGCCGCCTATGTCCTCGCGCGGATGGGCGAAGTGCCGCGCGAAGACTTCGTCCCCGCCGGCGCCCGCGGCGTCGCCTACATGGACCGCGCGATCGATCTCGGCGGCGGGCGCTACCTCGCCGCGCCGCTGGTCCACGGCATGATGCTGCAGGAAGCCCGTCCCACGCCTGCCGACAAGGCGCTGCTGGTCGACGGGGGGAGCGGCTATCTCGCCGCCCTGCTGCGGCCGCTGGTCGGCTCGCTCGAAGTGGTCGCTCCCGCCGACGCGGTGACCGCGACCCGCAAGCGCGGCGATTTCACCCTGTTGTTGATCGACGGCGCCATCGAGCAATTTCCTGACAGCCTGGCTCAACGCCTGGACCAGGGCGCACGCGTGGTTTGCGGCCTGCTGAAGAACGGCCTCACCCGTCTGGCTGCCGGGCGCAAGGCGGCCGGCGAGGTGGCGTTGGTGCCGCTCGCGGAGATCGGCATTCCGGTCCTGCCGGAGTTCGCCGCCAAGAGGGAATGGAGCTTCTGACCATGCTGCTCAGGGGTTTGCGGATCAGCCTGCTGGCGGGCGCGTGCCTCACGGCGACTGCGCCGGCTGCGGCCGACACGCTCAAGGACGCGCTCAACGGCGCCTACCGCACGAACCCGACGCTCGAGGCGGCGCGGGCGCAACAGCGCGCCACCGACGAGAACGTGCCGATCCAGCGCGCGGCGGGGTTGCCTTCGCTCAGTGCCAACGGGACCTATACCGAATATCTCAAGCAGAGCTCGGGCAACTCATTCGTCTCCCCGGAGCGTTCGGCGACCGGCCAGGTGAGCCTGACCGTGCCGATTTACCAGGGCGGTGCGGTCAGGAACGGTATCCACGGCGCCGAAACGCGCGATCTCGCCGGGCGGGCCAGCCTGCGCGGCAGCGAAAGCTCGCTGTTCAGCCAGGTCACCGCCGCCTACATGGACGTGATCCTGCAGGAGGCGGTGGTCGGGCTCAACACGAACAACGTCAACGTGCTTACGGTCAACCTCGAGTCAACGCGGGACCAGTTCGAGATCGGCTCGCTCACCCGCACCGACGTGGCCCAGTCGGAAGCCCGGTTGGCCCTCGCGCAAGGCGATCTGCGCACTGCCCAGTCGAATCTGATCTCGGCGCGCGAGCGCTACATCCAGCTGGTCGGCAAGGCGCCCGAGAACCTCGCCCCGCCGCCGCCGCTGCCCGGGTTGCCGGGCTCGGTGACCGAGGCGGTCACCGTCGCCACCAAGAACAACCCCGATCTCATCGCCGCGCAGGAGAACGCCGACGCGGCAGGCTTCGACACCGCGGCCGCGGGCGCTGCCCGGCTGCCGCGCGTAAACCTGTTCGTCAATGGAAATGGGACCGATTACCTCGGCTCCGCCGGCTCCAGCCTGATCCCGGGGGCGGTCAAGAACTTCACCACCACGGCCCAGGCCGGGGCCCAGATCACCATTCCGCTGTACCAGGGCGGCAAGCCCGCGGCGCAAGAGCGCCAGGCCCAGAGCCGCGAATCGCAGGCGATCGAACAGGTTGTCGCCACCGAGCGCAGCGTGGTGCAGCAGGTCCGCGCCGCCTACGCCGCGTGGCAGGCCTCGAACGAGATCATCGCCTCGACGCAGACGGCAGTTGCCGCAGCCGAGCTGAGCCTCGAAGGCACTCGCGCCGAGCAGACGGTCGGCACGCGGCAGATCCTAGACATCCTCAACGCCGAGCAGGAGCTGCTTCAGGCGCAAGTCCAGCTCGTCACGGCGCGGCGCAACGCGTACGTCGCCGGTTTCTCGCTGCTGGCCGCGATGGGCCGCGCCGAGGCGCGCGATCTCGGTCTCGAGGACCAGGGCCCGCTGTACGATCCGGTGGTCAATTACGACCGCGTGAAGAACAACGTCTGGGACTGGTCGCATGACAAGGACCCGGTGACTCACTCGACCCGCACCGTTGACATCCCGCCGCAGGACGCGACAATCCCGGCGCAGGAGCAGCCAGCAGGATCTTCAAATGCGGCAGCAGGGTGAACCTTCGGTCGAAGAAATACTCGAGTCGATTAAGCGGGTGATCGCCCGCGACAACCGCGAAACCGCTCAGGTCGAACGGCGACATCGCGAATCCGTGGGTGTCGGCACCGAAATGCTCATCGAGGCCGGTGACGAGCCTGACGACGACGACGGAATCTTTGAACTGGGGGAAGCCGCCGAGCTCAATGAGCGCGGCGGAAGCGAGGAGCTTTCTCCGCGCCTGACCACCGAGCGCACCGCCGGGGCGATGCGCGAATCGCTAGCCGCGCTGGCGATGCTCGCCGAGCCGGGCGCACAGCCGCAGATCGTCCGCTCGGGCGAAACCTCGCTCGAAGGGCTGGTGCGCGACATGCTTCGCCCGATGCTGGCACAATGGCTCGAGACCCACCTGCCGGCGATCGTCGATCGGATGGTCCAGGCCGAGATCGCCCGCATCGCCGGCAAGAAGGGCTGAGGGTCCATTCCCGACGCGGAAGAACTGACCCGCGCCGAGGCCGCGCTTAGCAAGATCGGCGGCGAAGGCCTGCAGCGCCACATCTTCATCTGCGCGATGTCCGACAAAGGCGAATGCTGCCGCCGCGAGGTCGGCGAGCGTTCGTGGAAGTATCTCAAGCGCCGGCTCAAGGAACTCGGCCTCGTCGGGCCCCGGACCAACAACGGCGGCGGCGTGCAGCGGACCAAGGCCGATTGCCTGCAAATCTGCGCCGCTGGGCCGGTGGCGGTCGTCTGGCCGGACCGCGTCTGGTATCACTCGTGCACCGAGGACGTCCTCGAACGGATCATTCAGGAGCACCTCGTTGGCGGCGTGCCGGTCGAGGACTTCCGTCTCCGCGGCGCGGACTAATCATCCCCGCCGAGCCGGTCATCGATCGATTCGTCGTGGCCGGTTCCGCTCGACAGGAAGACCAGCCCCATCAGTGCGGCCATCAGCATCATGGCGATGCCGACCCCGAGGACGGTCGCGATGACGAAATGGATCGAGACGAGCGCACCCAGCGAGTAAAGCACCCCAAGCGCGGCAACGATCACGACCAGCGTCAGGATGGACATGCCGAGCATCAGCCGCCGATAGCGCGCCCAGGCGTGGGCGGAGGTGGCCGGCTGGTCGAGCGGAGAGGGGCGGGGCTGGTTCATTCCTGCCAGATGGCGACTTGGAGCGAGGCTGACAACGCCGGCGCGGCAAAGATTCGCTCCTTGCCCGGAATGGTGATACAATTCGCAGTCCGAGACATGGGAGAGAATGTCATGGACATCGCCCGGCTTATCGCTTCGCGCGATCCGAACGAAATCGTCACTTGCCCGGCGGGCGCTACCGTGCGCCAGGCCGTCCAGCTGCTCGCCGAGAGGCGCATCGGCGCCATGCCGGTAATGCAAGGCGGGCAAGTCGCCGGGATCTTCTCCGAGCGGGACGTGCTCTATCGCCTGGCCGAAGAGGGCGCGCTGTGCCTCGACGAGCAGGTCGGCGAGGTCATGACCTCGCCGGCGGTGACCATCGCACCTGAGGCGAGCTTCATCGAGGCGCTCGAGCTGATGACCCGGCGGCGGATTCGCCACCTCCCGGTCATGCGCGGCGGCGCAATGATCGCCTTCATCTCGATCGGCGACATCGTCAAAGCGCGGATCGACGAGATCAGCGCCGAAGCCGAGCACATGCGGCAATATATCCAGACCGCTTGAGACGGGCCCTCGCAAACCCTACATCGGCCGCATGAGTACCGCCCTTACCCTTTCGCCCGCCGCCGCCAGGCGCGTGGGCTCGATCGCCGAGCGCCAGGGCAAGCCGGCCATCCTTCGGCTGACGGTCGAAGGCGGCGGCTGCTCGGGTTTCCAGTACAAGTTCGATCTGGCCGACGAGGCCGAGCAGGGCGATTCGGTGAGCGAGACCGACGGCGTGCGTCTGGTTGTCGACCCCGTCAGCCTCGACCTGGTCGCCGGCAGCACGGTGGATTTTGTCGAATCGCTCGGCGGAGCGGCGTTTAAGGTGGAGAATCCGAACGCGACTGCCGGATGCGGTTGCGGTTCCAGCTTCGGAGTCTAAGGTCCGCCTTCGTGCGGATCGCCAGCTTCAACATCAATGGAATCCGCGCGCGGCGTGAGCGCCTGCTCGAATGGCTTGAGGAAACGCGCCCGGCCGTCGCCTGCCTCCAGGAGATCAAGTGCCAGGACGCCGATTTCCCGGCCGGCGACTTCGAGGCGATCGGTTACCGCCCCACCTGGCACGGGCAGAAGGGCTTCAACGGCGTCGCCATCCTGGTCGATGGGGAGGATCCGCTCGAGGTAATTCACGGCCTTCCCGGCGACCCGGCCGACGAGCAGGCGCGCTTCATCGAAGCCGACGTCCGCGGGGTGCGCGTGGTCAATCTCTACCTGCCCAACGGTAACCCGCACCCCGGGCCGAAGTTCGACTACAAGCTCGCATGGATGGAGCGCCTGCGCGTGCGGCTGGGTGAACTACTCGCGCGCGAGCGGCCGACGGTGGTGGTCGGCGACTTCAACGTGATTCCCGAAGACCGCGATGTGTGGTCGCCCGCGGCGATGGCCAGCGACGCGCTGATGCAGCCCGAATCGCGCGCGGCCTATGCGCGCATTCTGGGCGACGGGTGGACCGACGCGCTGGCAACGTTCAATCCACGCGGGGGAGTGTGGACGTACTGGGATTACCAGGCCGGCGCATGGCAGCGCGACCACGGATTTCGCATCGACCACTTGCTGCTCTCGCCCGAAGCCGCCGACCGGCTAACCGCGGCGGGCGTCGACAAGGACCATCGTGGGCGCGAAAAGGCCAGCGATCACGCGCCGGTATGGGTCGAGATCGCCGACGGCTGATCAGCGATAGAAGATGTGGGTGTCGATCTGCGCCAGCTGGACTTTCTGGTGGGCCCAGCTCGGGCGCACGTAGGTCGCGTGGAAATAGAGCGCGTTGGACGCCTTGCTCTGCCACAGGTTTTGCTGCGCGATCTCGGCGATCGCTTCGGCGCGCTGCCAGGCTGCGGAGGTCTCGTCGGCGTCGGGAATTCGGCCGCGACGGACGAACGAGAACTGCGCCGGCTGGGTGATCACGTCGCAATAGTTGTCGGGGTAGATGCCCGACCGGGCGCGGTTGATAACCACTTCGGCGACCGCCAGCTGGCCTTCCATCGGCTCTCCCCGCGCTTCGAAATAAACCGCCTGCGCCAGGCACTTGAGATCGTCCGTCAGCTCGCTCTGGATCGGCATGTCGCCGACCAGCTGCGAGAGCGACGCAACATGAAGGGCACCGGTAGCGATCGCCATGGCGACCGGGGCCGGCGCGGCGGCGGACTGCGGCGCGGCGGGAGCGGTCACCGTTCCCTGGGCGATCCACGCACTGCCGCTCAGAGCGGAAGCGGGAACGGCGGTTGCCGGAGTGGCTGCCTGAACAACCGGCACGATGGCCGGGGCTTCGGCCCAGGCGGCGCTGGGAGCAGCGCCGCACAGGCTGACAAACATCATCGCGACGGCGGTTACCGCGCCGCGGAAGCTCGAAAATTGCATTAATTCGTCACTTAAGGCGGTGAGCGCCTGCGCAGGCCGTGATCGCTAGGCTTATGCGACCCGATCCGTGGCCTGCCGGCCACTCCCCGTCTGACGCTTCGTGATCCCCCCGGCCTCAATGCCGTCCTGGATCAACTCGCGCTGTGGAAGTGCCGCGCATTTCGCGACTGCAGCATAGAGAGTCAATTCAGGGTTCCGGTCTATTCGATGAACCGTTCTGCATCCGGGATGTCCAGTTCAACGATCCACAAATCGCTGTCCTGGCGCCTGCGGCGGTCGAGGTATTCGCCGAATTCCAGGGGATTTTCCGGATTCTCGGTCCTGGCGAGCATCCACCCGCGGGTTCCGTCGGGACGCGGCATGCGTTCGTAGGCGCGGCCATTCCTGCCGTTTTCACAACATATTACGAGAATAGTGCCCGCGTCGCGCTCGCCCTTGGCGATGACCGTAGCGAACCCCCCGGCGGCCTCGACCGCGCGCAGCAGTCCGCTCACTTCGAGGTGGGTCGGGATGCGCGCTTCCATTTCAGGCGCGGTAGCCAGGCAGGCTCGACAAGGCGATTCGCGAGCGCATGAACGTGCCGGTGCCGCGGCCGATCTCCTCGCCCCCGGCATCGATCAGCCGTGCTTCGGCGACGAACACCCGCCGGCGGCCGCTGATCCAGCGCCCCTCGGCCACCACCGGTCCGCTGCGAATCGGCTTGGTGAACAGCAGGTTGAACGCGGTCGTCAGCAGGAAGCGGTCGGTGACCAGCGAATTGGCGGCGTAGAACGCCGCGTCGTCGAGCATCTTGAAATAGATCGTGCCGTGCGCCGCATCCGCCGCGTGATGGAACCGTTCGTCGACGGTGAAGTCGATTCGCGAACGGCCTTCGCCGGTGATCGTCAGGCGCGACTCGAACAGCGAGTTGACCGGCGCCGAGGCGTAGAGCGCTTCGAGCGCCGCGAAGTGGAGCGCCGCGCCGCTTGCGTCCGCCTCAGGCGGCGTCGCGGTCGGCGGCATTCGCAAGCAGGCCGTAGAGCGCTTCGGCGTCGGGCGCTTCGCTGAGCGCGTCGTGCACCCGTTCGTCGCGCACCAGCCGCGAGATGGCCGCCAGCGCATGGAGATGCCCGACGCCGCTGGTCTCGGGCGAGACGAGGCCGAACACCAGGTCCACCGGCAGCGCGTCGGCGGCGGCGAAATCGACCGGCTCCTCAAGCTTGAGCAGCGCCGCGACCGGGCGTCGCAGTCCGTCGACGCGGGCGTGCGGAATCGCCACGCCGCGGCCGAACCCGGTGCTGCCGAGGCTTTCGCGCTCCTGCAGACGGTCGAGCACGAGCGCGGCGTCGAGGCCGTAGCTTTGCGCGAAGCGCTGGGCGAGGAGTTCGAGAATCGATTGCTTGGACTTGGCCGAAACGATTTCGACAGCCGAAGGATCGAGCAGGAAATGAGCGTTCATTGAAATCCCGGATGAATCAGTGGAACGGCTTTCGATGGCATGCGCGGGCACAGCGCCCATTCTTCGCAAAAGCCGTCCAAATTAAGGCGTGGGTGGCGGCCCGTCCGGCCGCTTCAGGACGGCTCGACCCAGCCGATCGAGCCATCGGCGCGGCGGTAGACCATATTGTGGCGCCCGGTTCCAGCATTTTTGAAGAACAGCGCGGGGGTGTGCCGCAAATCGAGCATCATCACCGCGTCGGACACGCTGACCTCGGGAATGTCGGTGCGCGTTTCGGCGATCACCGGCAGCGCTTCGGGCGCCTCTTCGGCTTCGGGCTCGCTGGGGGCGAACACGGTGTAGGCGGCATCTTCCTGCTGGGCCGCATGAGTCGCCTGCTCATGGTGGTCCTTCAACCGGCGCTTGTAGCGCCGCAGTTGCTTCTCGATCTTGTCGGCCGCCTGGTCGAGCGACTGGTTGGCGTCATGTGCCTGGGCGTGGGACTTGAGCACCAGGCCGTTGTTGACGTGCATGACGATGTCGCAGGCGAAGGCCTGGGTCGGCGCCTTCCCGAAAGTGACCTGGGAAGACATCGCGCGGCTGAAATATTTCTCGACGATTCCGTTGAGGCGTTCGGCAGCGCGTTCCTGCAGCGCCGAACCTGTATCGACCTGATGGCCGGACACGCGGATTTCCATGTTTCGGGGGTCTCCTGCCTGGGTTGATCCACGCTCCGGAGCGGGCCGCGATTAGCTGGTCCAGAGCGGAGATTCCAACGTTTCGACAAAGGCTTTGTGCCGCGCCAGCTCCTCGGCGCTGGCGGCATGGGGGCGGGGTGCGCGGAATTCGCGGCGGGTAGGGGCGAAGGCGGCGATCTCGATCACCGTCTCGGTGTGCTGCGCGGCCAGCTCAAGGCCGATCTGGCGCCCGCCGGTGAGCTCGACATAGACTTGCGCGAGCAGCTCGGCATCGAGCAGCGCGCCGTGGCGCACGCGGTGGCTGCGGTCGATGCCGTAGCGGGTGCACAGAGAGTCGAGCGAATGCTTGGCGCCGGGATGGCGCCGGCGGGCGATCGCCAGGGTGTCGATCATCCGTTCGAGCGAAACCTCGGGATGACCGCAGGCGCCGAGCTCGCAATTGAGGAAGCCGAAATCGAACTGCGCGTTGTGCGCGACGAGCGGCGAATCGGCCAGGAACTCGAGCAGGTCGAGCACGCCTTCGTGGAAGCGCGGCTTGTCGGCCAGGAAGGCGTCGCCGAGGCCGTGGACCTGTTCGGCCTCGATCGGCATCGGCCGGTCGGGATTGAAATAGGCGTGGAAAGTGCGCCCGGTGGGCACGCGATTGACCAGCTCGATGCAGCCGATCTCGACCATTCGGTCGCCCGACCTGGGGTCAAGCCCGGTGGTTTCGGTGTCGAATACGATCTCCCGCATCGAGCCGACTATCGGACTTGCCGGCGCCGCTGGCAAGGGCGCGATCACGCCGACTTGAGCTTCTCCACCAGGGCCCGGACCTCGCTCTCGGTCTCCGCCAGCGGCCGGCCGGTGTCGATCAGGTAGTCGGCCCGAGCGCGCTTCTCCTCGTCGGGCAGTTGCAGGGCGAGGATCTCGGCGAAGCGCTCGGGAGTCATGTTTTCGCGGGCGAGCACGCGGGCGCGCTGGACCTCCGGCCCCGCCGATACGACCAGAACCTTGTCGACTTCGTCGACGCCGCCCTTCTCGAACAGCAGCGGGATGTCGAACACCACCAGCGGTGCGCCGGCGTGCTCGAGCAGGAAGGCTTCGCGCGCGGCGCGGACCGCCGGATGGACGATGGCCTCGAGCCGGGCGAGCGCCGCGGCGTTGCCGAACACCCGGGCGCCGAGCGCCGGCCGGTCGACGCCGTGGGCACCCGTCGTGCCGGGGAAAGCGGCCTCGATCGCCTGCAGCAGCGCGCCGCCGGGCCCTTGCATGCGCCGTACTTCGCGGTCGGCGTCGAACACCGGCACGCCGAGCCCCTCGAACATCGCCGCCACGGTCGACTTGCCCATGCCGATCGAGCCGGTCAGGCCTAAGACCAGCGGTCTCGTCATGATGTCAGCAGGGCGCGCAGTTCGGCGTCGCCGTCTTCGCGCGGTGGCGCGACGCCAAAGAACTTCTCGAACGCGACCGCCGCCTGGCCGATGAGCATCGACAGGCCGTCGATTGTGCGGAAGCCGGCCGCGCGCGCCTGTTTGAGGAACTCGGTCTCCACCGGATGCGTCACGATGTCGTAGACTACGCTGCCCGGCGGGGCGTGGGTGAAATCGAAACGCAGCGGCGGCTGCCCGGCCATGCCCAGCGGGCTGGCGTTGACGATCAGATCGAAGCAGCCCTCGCGGTCGTCGAAGGCGAAATCGGTCGCCTCGGCGAAGTGGGCGATATCGACCGCGTGATGCTCGCCCTCGGGGTCGATCTCGTCGAGCAAGGCGCGGGCCTTGGCCGGATCGCGGCCAGCGAGGACGACGACCACCCCTTGTTCGGCGAGGGCGGCAACGATCGCCCTGGCCGCGCCGCCGGTTCCGAGAACGCGGGCCGTGCGGAACAGGTGCTCTTTCTCGAGCATCGGGCGTAGCGGCTCGAGAAATCCAGCGCCGTCGGTATTGCTTCCGACCAGCATCTCGCCGCGTCGCACGGTAACCGTGTTGACCGCTCCGATCAGCTCGGCGCCGATTTCGAGCCGGTCGAGCAAGGGCACGATCGCCTGCTTGTGCGGCATGGTGACGTTGCAACCGCGCCAGTAGGGGTCCTCCCGGCGGCTGGACAGGTAGCCCGCTAGGCCATCGGCCGCGACGTGGCAGGCGCGGTACTCGGCATCGAGCCCGAGCTTGCCGATCCAGTAGCCGTGGATTGCCGGCGACTTCGATTGCGCGATCGGATCGCCGATAACCTCGGCGTATTCGGTCACGCCGGCAGTTCCTCGAGCTCGCGCAGCGCGCCGAGCACCGGCAACAGCGGCATGCCGAGCACGGTGAACATGTCGCCTTCGATGCTCTCGAACAGCTGCACGCCTAACGATTCGATGCGGAACACACCGACGCACTGGCCGACCTCGGGCCATTCGGCGACGAGGTAGCGCTCGATGAAGTCGTCCGACAACTCGCGTACCTGCAGCGTGGCACGGGCGACATCGCTCCAGCGCAAGTGTCCGCCGACCGCGATCGCCGCCGCGGAGTGCAGCTCCATCCGCTTGCCGGAGAAGAACTGCAGGTGTTCGGCCGCCTGCGTTCGGCTGGCGGGCTTGTTGAAGCGGCGGCCGCCGACCGAGACCACCGAATCGCTCCCCAGGACGGGCCGCCCGCGGCCTTCGACCGAGAGGGCCTTGGCTTCGGCGAGCGCCATTGCGACGGTTGCCGGGTCGGCATCGCCAAGCTCTGCCTCGAGGGCGCGTTCGTCGATCGCCGCCGGACGCAGCTCGAATTCGACCCCGGCGGCGCCGAGCATCGTCCGGCGCGAGGCGCTCTTCGAAGCAAGTATGATCATATTGGCTTCAATCCCGTTTCGACGCCGTCGGTAACCGTGTCGCGTTCGGCCAGCAGGCGCATGATTCCCGCCGCGGTTTCCTCGATCGAACGGCGGGTGACATCGATCACCGGCCAGCCGCGGTCGGCGAACATGCGCCGGGCGAACGCCACTTCGCTCTCGACCTTCTCCTCGTCGACATAAGCGGTGTCGGTCGTCTGATTGAGCGACAGCAGCCGATTGCGGCGAATCTCGATCAGCCGCTTGGGCGCGGTGGTCAGCCCGACAACCAGCGGTTGTTGCAGCTCGAACAGGAACGCAGGGGGCGGACTCTCGACCACCAGCGGAATATTGGCAACCTTGTAGCCGCGGTTGGCGAGGTAGATGCTGGTCGGGGTCTTCGAGGTGCGCGAAACCCCGGCAAGGACGATGTCGGCTTCCTCCCAGTTCTCCCATCCGGCGCCGTCGTCGTGGGCGATGGTGAACTGGATCGCGTCGACACGGGCGAAATAGGCCTCGTCCATCGCGTGCTGGCGGCCGGGGCGGCCCTTGGCGGCCTCGCCGAGGCGATCCTCGAGCGCGGTGGTGACGGCATCGAGCACCGGCACGTGGGGGAGGCCGAGCACGCGGCAGCGTTCCTCGAGCCGCACGCGAATCTCGGCATTGACGAGAGTGTGCAGAACCAGCCCGGGGTTGGTTGCCAGCTCGCCCACGATCCGGTCGAGGTGCTGCTGGCTGCGCACCATCGGCCAGAAATGGCGGATTACCTCGGCGTCGTCGAACTGGGCGAGAGCCGCCTTGGCGATCATCTCGAGCGTCTCGCCGGTCGAGTCCGAAAGGAGGTGGAGATGGAGCCGGGTCATGTGGACAACAACCCGCATAAACCACGGGAGGGAATGGCGGACAAGTTCGGCAGCGTATTCCGCCCCCACTAGCGGCCCGCGCCCCGCAAGGTTGCGGACAGGTGGAGCGAATTCTCGACAGGTTGGGGACAGTGGGGAAAAGCAGCGCTTGACGCGCAGGGGCGCGGAGTCGCACCGGGGCCAGGGCCTGTTCAGCCCGGCAGAAATCGGGCAGGGCGCGCAATCCCCGAAATCCACAGGCCCAACAGACTCCAACAATCTTTTAAATATATTTCTTGTTTTGGATTGGACTCGATCGAATGCCCGGTCTCCTTCTCGAAACGTTGCGGGGAAACGCGAGTGCCCGGCGGCCGATCTGGCTGATGCGCCAGGCGGGCCGATACCTGCCCGAATACCGCGAGTTGCGGGCCGAGAAGGGCGGTTTCCTCGAGCTCGTCTATGACAGCGCGGCCGCGGCGGAGATCACTCTGCAGCCGGTCCGCCGCTTCGGTTTCGACGGTGCGATCCTGTTCTCGGATATCCTCATCGTGCCTCACGCAATGGGGCAAGACCTGGCGTTCCTCGCAGGTGAAGGACCACAGCTGGGGCCCCGGCTGGTCGACGTGGCGCTGGACCGCCTGCAGGCGGTCCCTGAGCGGCTCCAGCCGATCTACCGGACGGTTTCGCTGGTGCGTGATCAGCTTGGCCCGGAGACGACCCTGCTGGGTTTTGCTGGCAGCCCGTGGACCGTGGCAACGTACATGGTCGCCGGCGAAGGCAGCCGCGACCAGCACCTGGCGCGAGCGCTCGCCTACCGTGACGCGGGCGCATTTCAGGCGATCGTCGATGCCATCGTCGCGTTTACGATCGATTATCTCTCGGGCCAGATCGCCGCCGGCGCCGAGGCGGTACAATTGTTCGACAGTTGGGCCGGCAGCCTGGCGCCCGACCAGTTCGAGCGCTGGGTTGTCGCCCCCAACTCGGCCATCGTCGATGCCATTCGCGGCCGCCATCCGGGCGTACCGGTGATAGGCTTTCCGAAAGGCGCGGGGTCAAAGCTCGTCGCTTACGCTCGCGAGACCGGCGTCGATGCGGTCGGGCTCGATGAGACCATCGATCCGCTGTGGGCGATGCGCGAATTGCCTCCCGGACTGCCGGTGCAGGGCAATCTCGATCCTCTGCTGCTGCTCGCCGGCGGCCGGGAGCTCGAGCAACGGGCGCGCTGGATCCTCGACGCGTTTGCCGGCCGCCCGCACGTGTTCAACCTCGGCCACGGGATCGACAAGGAAACCCCGATCGTCCATGTCGAACGCTTGCTCGAAGTGGTGCGCGGCACAGGATGACGCGCGCCGCCCGATCCCCTAAACCCCCGCCATGCAGGACGTGCTTTCGATGATCTATCTCTGGCTCAAGGCCGGCCACGTGATCTTCGCGATCTTCTGGATGGCCGGGCTGTTCATGCTCCCGCGCTATTTCGTCTACCACCAGGAAGCCGCCCCAGGCTCGCCCGAGGCCGAAGTGTGGGTCGAGCGCGAGCGCAAGCTGCTCAAGATCATCCTGCTGCCGTCGATCATCGCGGTATGGGTCTTCGGTATCGCGCTGGCGAGTGCGATCGGCGCGTGGGACCAGGGCTGGCTGCACGCCAAGTTGCTCTTCGTGCTGGTCCTCTCCGGCTATCACGGCTGGCTTTCCGCTTACGCCAAGAAGCTCGCTCGCGGCGAGCGGCTGCTCGACGGCAAGCGCTTGCGGATTCTCAACGAGGTGCCGGGGATCCTCGTTGCGATCATCGTTGTGCTGGTGGTGGTCAAGCCGTTCTGATTTGCGGCCCGGCGGTGCGCCCCGCCGCCGATTGCGAATTGACGGCCACACGGCCGCCCCCTATTTCAAGCATACCGACTAGGCCGCGCTTTCTGAGCGGCCGGGTTAGCTTTCCCCAAGCCCAGACAGACCCGTCGGCTCCCACTAGAATATTGGAATACCACCATGCATTTGAAAGAACTCAAGAAACGGGCGCCGGCCGAGCTGGTCGAGATGGCCGAGGAATACGAGATCGAGGGCGCGTCGACGATGCGCCGGCAGGATCTCATGTTCGCGATTCTCAAGGAAGTCGCCGAGGACGGCGAGGAGATCATCGGCCAGGGCACGATCGAAGTGCTGCAGGACGGCTTCGGCTTCCTGCGCAGCCCCGAGGCGAACTACCTCGCCGGGCCCGACGACATCTACGTTTCGCCGAACCAGGTCCGCCGGTCGGGCCTACGCACCGGCGACACCGTCGAAGGCGAGATCCGCGCGCCCAAGGACGGCGAGCGCTACTTTGCGCTGACCAAGATCCAGACCGTCAACTACGACGATCCCGACGCGGTCCGCCACCGCACCAACTTCGACAACCTGACGCCGCTGTACCCCGACGAGCGCCTCAACCTCGACACCAAGGACCCGACGGTCAAGGACAAGTCGGCCCGGGTGATCGACCTGATCGCCCCGCAGGGCAAAGGCCAGCGCGCGCTGATCGTCGCCCCGCCGCGCACCGGCAAGACCGTGCTGATGCAGAACATCGCCAAGGCGATCACCGACAACCACCCCGAGGTGTTCCTGATCGTCCTGCTGGTCGACGAACGGCCCGAGGAAGTCACCGACATGCAGCGCTCGGTCAAGGGTGAGGTCATCTCCTCGACCTTCGACGAGCCCGCCAGCCGGCACGTCCAGGTGGCCGAGATGGTCATCGAGAAGGCCAAGCGCCTAGTTGAGCACAAGAAGGACGTGGTGATCCTGCTCGATTCGATTACCCGTCTCGGCCGCGCCTACAACACCGTGGTGCCGAGCTCGGGCAAGGTGCTCACCGGTGGTGTCGACGCCAACGCGCTGCAGCGCCCGAAGCGCTTCTTCGGCGCGGCGCGCAACATCGAGGAGGGCGGGAGCCTGTCGATCATCGCCACCGCGCTGATCGACACCGGCAGCCGCATGGACGAGGTCATCTTCGAAGAGTTCAAGGGCACCGGCAACTCGGAAATCGTCCTCGACCGCAAGGTTTCCGACAAGCGCATCTTCCCCTCGCTCGACGTCGGCAAGTCCGGCACCCGCAAGGAAGAGCTGCTCGTGCCCAAAGACCAGCTCTCCAAGATGTGGGTCCTGCGCCGCATCCTGATGCAGATGGGCACCGTCGACGCGATGGAATTCCTCCTCGACAAGATGAAGGATTCCAAGACCAACGAGGACTTCTTCGCGACGATGAACCAGTAACAGCGCCGCGGGGCTCAGGCCCCGCGGAACTGCTCGATCAGGTCCTCCGGCGAAGGCGTCTCCGACAACCATACCCGGCGGCTGCGCCTGACTTGCCTGTGCTCGTCGATGCGGTTGAACTCGGCGTCGCCCTTGCCGCTGCGGTTGAGCTGCATCGTGCGGGTGATCGCCGCGCCGGTGACGAGGTTCCAGCTGACCTCGAACCCGTTGTGCGCTTCGGTGCGGCTGTAGAACGTCGCGTCGTAGCCGATCAGGCGCATGCGGATCTCGTTTTTGTCGAAGCGGTAGCGCCGGGTCGCGGCGATTGCCGTGGTGCCGCCGGTGAGATCCTCGAACAGCAGCACGCCGCCCTTGATCGCCAGCGTGCCCGGCCCAAGCGGTGTCGTGTCGAGCGTCAGCGCTTCGGTGGCGCCGTCGGTCAGATGCACGACCAGCTCGCGCTTGTCCTCGCTGCTGGTGATCCAGGCGGTGTCGGCCATGCCGTCGCCGTCGAGGTCGCCGTCGACGCGCGTCACCAGCGTCTCGCCGTCGCGAATCTCTGGTTCGTAGGCATGCGCGGCGGATGCAGGGGCGATCAGTATCAGCGCGAAGACGCGGAAGCGCATCAGCCGAGGTGCTGCGCGAAGAACTCGGCCGTGCGCTTGTCGGCGAGCGTTGCCCCCGCTTCATTGCGCCGTTGGCCGATTTCGGTAGCGAAGCCGTGGTCGAGGCCCGGGTAGTCGCACAGCGTGACCTTGGGATGATCGTCGAGCCCCTCGTGCATCGCCCTCTGCACGTCAGGGGTCACGAAGTGGTCGGCGCCGGCGATATGCAGCATCAGTGGGTTGGCGATGGCGTGCTTCTCGCGCAGCAAGTTGTCGATGCCGACCGCGTAATAGCCGACGCTGGTGTCGGTATCGGTGCGCGCCGCGGCCATGAACGCGAGCCGCCCGCCGAGGCAGTAGCCGACCACGCCGACCTTGGCGCACCCCTCGGAATTGCGCGCGTAGCGGATCGTCGCCTCGATATCGCGCACCCCCTCGTCCTGGTCGAACTGGCCCATGAGCCCAAAAGCCTTCTGGAGCTCCTCGCCGATATCCGGATCGAGTTCGACGTTGGGCTCCAGGCGGCAGAACAAGTCGGGTGCCAGCGCGAGGTAGCCTTCCGCGGCGAGCCTGTCGCATTTGCGGCGGATGCCGGCGTTCACCCCGAAGATTTCCTGGATCACCACGATCGCCGCACGGGGCTTGCCCGCGGGCCGCGCGAGATAGCAATCGAACCTCTGGTCACTGCCAAGGGTGGAAATGCTGACGGTCTCGCTCATATAGGATCCTCCCGCGTATGCTTCGCTCATACGCTACGTATCGGCGCGCGTTCCGCAAGGGAGGGCGGCGCTTTTGGCGAAAGGACGCACGATGAAGGTCCATATCGAGATCGACTGTTCGCCCGATGAAGCTCGCCGCTTCATGGGCTTGCCCGACGTCGAGAAGGCGAATGCGGTCTATGTCGACACGATCGCCAAGGCGATGAAGGGCGTGTCGAACATCGACCAGCTCGATCAGTACGCCAAGCAGCTTGCGCCAATGGGGCAGATGGGCCTCAAGATCTTCCAGAGCTTCGTCGAAGGGGCGGCCAAGAACAGCGCTGCGAATCGCGACTCGGAACCGCCCAAGGCCGACCAGTAGGATCGCACCGCAGCCGCCATGGACACGATTTTCGCGCTCTCCAGCGGCGCTCCCCCGGCGGCGATCGCGGTTGTTCGGATCAGTGGGCCACGGGCCGGCGACGCGCTGGTCCATCTCATCGGTAAACTACCCAAGCCTCGCGAGGCCAAACTCGCCAGCTTGCGTGCGGCCGACGGCTCGCTGCTCGACCAGGCTCTGGTGCTATGGTTTCCCGGACCGAAATCCGAAACCGGCGAGGATTGCGCTGAGCTGCAGCTGCACGGCGGGCGGGCAATCGTCGATGCAGTCTATACCGAGCTCAGGACGATCGATGGCTTACGCCTCGCCGAACCGGGCGAGTTCACCCGCCGGGCGTTCACCAACGGGCAGGTTGACCTACTCCAGGTCGAAGGCCTCGCCGATCTGGTTGCCGCGGAGACCGAGCTGCAGCGCCGCGCGGCGCTCGGCATCGCCGGCGGATCGCTGTCGCGCAAGGTCGAGGGCTGGCGCGATCGAGTGCTGGCGCTGTCGGCGCGGGTCGAGGCGGCGCTCGATTTCGACGATGAAGGCGATATCGCCGGCCTCGACAATGGCTTCTTCGCCGAACTTGATGCCATGTCCGTCGATCTTCGACAGGCGCTCGCGGCTCCGAGCGCTGAGGTGCTGCGCGACGGGTTTCGGGTCGCCCTGGCAGGCCCGCCAAATTCTGGAAAATCGACGTTATTCAATATCTTGGTAGGGTCAGAAGCGGCCATCATCACGCCGATCGCCGGAACTACGCGCGATGTTCTTGTCCGCCCGGTGGCGATCGCAGGAGTTCCGTTCACCTTTGTCGACATGGCCGGGCTGCGCGACGAGACCACGGACGCCATCGAAGGCATCGGTATCGCGCGCGCGCGGCAGGAAATAGAAGCGGCCGATTGCGTGCTCTGGCTCGGGCCGGAAGGGCAAGCTCCCGCGAGCGCGTGGGAAATCGAGGCGCGCTGCGACATGGCGGAGCGGCTTGGCAAGGAAGCTCCCGCACACCGGGTTTCCGCCCTGACCGGCGCCGGAATGAAGGAACTCAAGCGAGCGTTGGTCGACCATGCGAGGAGGACACTCCCCAAGCCTGGAGAGCTGGCCCTGGGCCGCCGGCAGCGCGAGCTGATCGGCGCGGCAGCAGATGCTCTGGCCGGCGCCGCCTTGGATCGCGACCCGCTTGTCATCGCCGAGTACTTGCGTGACGCCCGGGGGGCTTTCGATCGGCTGGTCGGTCGCGCGGCGACCGAGGACATGCTCGATGCGCTGTTCGGGCGGTTCTGCATCGGCAAGTGATCTGCTCTATCCGGCGAACCTTCGGTTTCACGTGAAACACCACGCAGGCTTTGACCGCCGGGGCGGCTGAATCTATCGGACGCAAATGCGCGAATTTGACATCATCGTCGTCGGCGGCGGTCACGCCGGTTGCGAGGCGGCCGCAGTGGCCGCGCGGATGGGCGCGCGCGCCGCGCTGGTGACGTTCGACCGCGCGACCGTCGGCGCGATGAGCTGCAATCCCGCAATCGGCGGTCTCGGCAAGGGCCATCTGGTGCGCGAGGTCGACGCCTTCGACGGGCTGATCGGCCGCGCGGCCGACGCGGCGGCCATCCATTATCGGATGCTCAACCGCTCGAAGGGCAGCGCGGTGTGGGGTCCCCGCGTGCAAGCGGACCGAGCGCTGTTCAAGGCGGCGATCCAGGAGATGCTGACCGCACAGGGAGACCTCGGCCAGATCGAGGGCGAAGCGGCCGAGCTGGTCCTGTCCGGCGGGCGGGTCGCGGGCCTGCGCCTCGCCGATGGCTCGCAGCTGAGCGCGCCGGCCGTGATCCTGTGCACAGGCACTTTCCTCGGTGCGCGGCTATTTCGAGGTGAGGAACGCTTCGAAGGTGGGCGTATCGGAGAAAACTCGGCGCAGCAGCTGGCGGCGCAGCTGCGCGAGGCGGACTTGCCGATGGCGCGCCTCAAGACCGGGACGCCGCCGCGACTCGACGGGCGCACGATCGATTGGTCCCGGCTCGAGGAGCAACCCTCCGATACCGAGCCGTGGACGATGTCGTCGCTCACCGTCCGCCGGGAAAACCCGCAGATCTTCTGCGCGATCACCCGCACTAACGCCCGCAGTCACGACATCATTCGCGCCAATCTCGACCGATCTCCTCTATTCACGGGCGCCATCGAGGCGGCCGGACCGCGCTATTGCCCCTCGATCGAAGACAAGATCCACCGCTTCGGGGATCGCGACGGGCACCAGGTCTTCCTCGAGCCTGAGGGTCTGGCGACGGCGCGGGTTTATCCCAACGGCATCAGCACCTCGCTTCCCGCAAACGTCCAGGTGGCGATGTTGCGAACGATGGAAGGCCTCGAGCGGGTCGAAATGGCAGTGGCGGGCTACGCGGTCGAATACGACCATATCGATCCGCGCGCGCTGACGCCGGGGCTCGAGTTGAAGGCAGTCCCGGGCCTCTATTGCGCCGGGCAGATCAACGGCACTACCGGCTACGAGGAAGCCGCCGCGCAAGGGCTAGTCGCCGGGATGAACGCTGCCGCGGTAGTGCTCGGGCGCGAGCCGGCACCGCTCGACCGGGCGAACTCGTACATCGGTGTGATGCTCGACGATCTCACGCTGCACGGCGTGAGCGAGCCTTATCGGATGCTCACCGCCCGCGCCGAGTATCGCTTGCGGCTGCGCGCCAACAACGCCTCGACGCGGCTGACCCCTATGGCGATAGAGGCGGGGTGTGTCGCCCAGGCGCGGCGCCAGTGGTTCGAACGGCGCGAATGTGAACGTCAGGCTTGGATCGGGGCGCTCGACAGCGAGGTGCCGGCCAATGACCTCGCCGACGCCGGCCTGGCCGTGCGCCGCGACGCGGGGCGCAAACGGCTCGCCGAGTGGCTACGCTTTGATCTCGACCTGGCGGCGCTTGCACCATGGATCGAGGGTGAGTTCGACGTCGACGGCGAACTTGCTGCCGAGCTGGCGGAAGATGCGCTCTACGCGCCGTATCTCAAGCGGCAGGAAGGCGAAATTCGCGAAATGCGAGCTAGTGCCGCGGTGCCGACGAGCGATCTCGACTATGCCAGAGTTCCCGGACTCTCTCGCGAGATGGTTGAGCGTCTCGCGGCGGCGCGGCCGGTGACGCTCGCCGAAGCCGCGAGGATTCGAGGGATCACCCCGGCGGCGCTTGCGGCCATCCTCGTTCACGCCCGGCGAAGCGTCGACGCATGATCCTTCAAAACGAAGAGCAGGCGCGGACCTTCTGCGCCGAATCGACGGACGCGGCCGGATCGGCTCGACTCGAGCGTCTTGCGACGCTGGTGGTCGAGGAGAACATGCGACAGAACCTGATCGCCAAGGCCAGTGAAAACAGCTTGTGGTTGCGCCATCTTGCCGACAGCGCCCAACTCCTCCGCGGTGTTTCACGTGAAACGGGGCCTTGGCTTGATCTCGGCACCGGCGCAGGCTTTCCCGGCTTGGTGATCGCAGCCATGCAGCCTGAACGCGAGGTTGTCTTGGTTGAGTCGCGCAAGAAGCGAGCCGACTGGCTGGTGCGCGCCGCCGCCGAGCTCGGCCTTGTCCGTTGCCGCATCGAAGGCCGCCGTCTCGAACATGTCGAAACCTTTGCGGCGGGGGTAATTTCGGCCCGGGCGTTTGCTCCGCTGGGCAAACTGTTTGCCTTATCCGCCCGTTTTTCCACACAGGACACCCTATGGGTGTTGCCGAAGGGGCGTTCCGCCGTGCAGGAAGTGGCATCGCTTCCCGCGGAGGTCGCCAGTATGTTTCACGTGGAACACTCGGTCACCGATCCCGACGCCGGGATTGTGATCGGGAAGGGGCGGCCGACTAGCGCATGATTACGATAGCGATCGCCAATCAGAAGGGCGGCGTGGGCAAGACCACCACGGCGATCAACATCGCCACGGCCATGGCTGCGAGCGGCTGGAAGACGCTGCTGCTCGATCTCGACCCGCAAGGCAACGCGTCGACCGGGCTGGGACTCGCCAGCGCGAGTCGTGACCGGACCAGCTACGACTTGCTGATCGAACGCCTTCCGGTCTCGGAATGCACCTTTCCGACGACGATTCCCAACCTGGAGCTCTTGCCGGCGACGGTCGACCTCAGCGGCGCCGAACTCGAGCTGGTCGGCGAAGAGGACCGCGCGAATCGGTTGCGCACCGCGCTGGCCGGCCACCGCGGGCATGACGTCTGCTTCATCGACTGCCCCCCGTCGCTTGGACTTCTCACGCTCAACGCGCTGACCGCAGCCGATACCCTGCTCATCCCATTGCAGTGCGAATTCTTCGCCCTCGAAGGATTAAGTCAGCTTTTACAAACTGTTGAGCGCGTTCAGGAACGCTTCAACGTCGAACTCGGGATCGTCGGGGTAGTGCTGACGATGTTCGATCGCCGCAACCGCCTGACCGACCAGGTCGCCGACGACGTGCGTGAGTGCCTCGGCAATCTGGTGTTTGATTCGGTGATTCCGCGCAACGTTCGTTTGTCCGAGGCCCCGAGCCACGGGTTGCCGGCGCTGGTCTACGACCACTCGTGTGCTGGCAGCCGCGCCTACATGGCCCTCGCGCGCGAACTGATCCGCCGCCTGCCGCAAGAAAGGAAAGCCGCGTGAGCGCCCAGGAAGACACAACTGCGCGCGGCGCTCCGCGACGCAAGCTCGGCAAGGGCCTCGGCGCTCTGCTCGGCGAAGCCCGTCGCGAGGAGCCGCTGGTTCGGCCGGGACGCGAACCGAGCCCTGACGATTCGACCGGCCTTGCCCCCGCGCCGACCGGCGAAGGCCTCGCCAGCCTGAGCGTGGCCGCGATCGAGCCGCATCCCGAACAGCCGCGGCGCCATTTCGACGAGGAGGCGCTGAACGAGCTCGCGGTCTCCATTGGCGAGCGCGGGGTGATCCAGCCCGTTATCGTCCGGCCGCTCGGCGAGGGACGCTACCAGTTGGTTGCCGGGGAACGCCGCTGGCGCGCCGCGCAAAAAGCGCAACTCCATGAAATTCCAGCGCTGATTCGCGATCTCGAAGAGCAGGACGTGATGGCCATCGCGCTGATCGAGAATATCCAGCGGGAAGATCTCAATCCGGTCGAAGAGGCGCGCGCCTACCAGCGACTCGGCGAACAGCTGCCGCCGTCGTCGATTGCCGGCATGGTCGGCAAGTCACGCAGCCACGTGGTCAACATGCAACGGCTGCTCGCCTTGCCGGCCGCGGTGCTCGAGCACCTCGAGGCGGGGCGCCTCGGCATGGGGCACGCGCGCGCGCTGATCGGGCACCCCGAGGCCGAAGCGCTCGCCGAGCGAGCCGTGGCGGAGAACCTGTCGGTGCGCGAGGTCGAGAAGCTCGGGCGCAAAGCCCCGGCGCGGCGCCAGGCGCGCGATCCGCGCGATCCGGCTCAGGATGCCGACATCGCCGCGGTGCAGAACCACCTCGAAGAGTTCCTCGGGCTGACCGTTCGAATTGCCACCGACGCCGATCCGCGCTCGGGGGCGGTGACGATCCGTTACCGCACGCTCGACCAGCTTGATCTCATTTGTCAGCGGCTCACTGGCGCATCTATCTGATAACGCGGCGTTTCAGGGGAAAGGCCTTAAGGAAAACCCCGTAGTCGTTAACCAATCTCGCCCACCAAGCCTGAATAAACGAGCGGTAAACGCCAATCACGGACGAGGCCGTATCGGTCCGTTCGGCGAGTGGCAGGGTCACTCGCGGAACAAGATTACGCTTGGAAGGGACCATATCATGAGCAAATTTCTTCGTTACGCTGCCGTTGGGGCCGCCGTAGCTTCGTTCGGCATTGCGTCGGGCGCCCAGGCTGCGACGACCGATTCGGCGAATGCCACTGCCACGATCCTCACCGCGCTGTCCGTCGATGTCGACGCGACCGCCGACACGCTCGACTTCGGCACGCTGGCCGACGGCGGCATCACCGCGGACGCCACCTTGGACGTCGCTGCGGACGGCACCGCGGGCACTTGCCCGACGAACGTGATCTGCGGCGGGACGACTGCGGCGCCGCTGTTCCACGTGACCGGCCTCGACACCAAGGTCGTGCAGATCTCGCTCGTCAACCCGACCGAGACCCTGAGCTATGACACGACGATCAACGGCGGCGCTGCCCCGGCGGGCTTCGCTTCAGCGATGACCGTGGGCTCGTTCGTCACCGACGCCGCGTCGAACCAGGTGACGCTCGCCGGCGGTACGGCCGATTTCTCGGTCGGCGGCACGCTCACCATGCATCCGAACATGGCGCCGGGCGTGTACACCGGCACGCTGACCGTTTCGGTCGCCTACAACTGATCGATCCCCGCGCGCGAAGGCGCGCGGCGATTGCCTCGAGCCGTCTCCGCGCCTTCGCGGAGGCGGCTTTTTCTTGCCCGAGCTCCCACGGTTTACGACGAATTAACCTTGCAGAGGTAAGCAAATCCCTAGTTTTTACGCGCTTTCCCGTACGCGGAAAGCCCTAGGGGAGGAACCGCCAGATGCGCGGCACGGGCAAGTTTTACCGCACCATCCTGAAAACGTCGCTCGCCGGCCTCAGCGGCCTGGCGTTGCTCGCCCCGAGCGCCGGCGTGGCGCAGGGCGATCTGCTGATCGCTCCGACGCGGCTGGTGCTCGACGGACGCCGTGGCGGCGAGGTGATTCTCTCCAATATGGGCAGCGAGGAGGAAACCTACCGCGTCTCGCTGGAGCTCCGCCGGATGGACGTGAACGGCAATCTCGAGCCGGTCGAGGAAGCCCAGGCGAATGCTTCCGAGAAGGCGGCGCTGGCGATGATCCGCTACGCGCCGCGGCGAGTGACCCTGCCGCCGTCGCAGCCGCAGTCGATCCGCATCAGCGCCCGCCCCGACGCAGACCTGCCCGATGGCGAGTACCGCGTTCACATGTCGTTCGCCGCGCTGCCGAAGGTCCGCGCGGTCACCGACGTTCCGGCCGACAAGAGCGGCATCGCGATCAATTTGATCCCTGTCTATGGTATCGTCATGCCGATCATCATCCGCAAGGGTGAGCTCACGGTGACTGCCGGGATCGCCAACCCCCGGATCGTTCACGGGCCCAAGGGCGACGAGTTCACCGTCGACATGACCCGGTCGGGCAACGAATCGATCTACGGAGATTTGCTCGTCTATCGCCAGGGCGCGAAAGATCCCGCCTTCACCGCGCGCGGAATCGGCGTCTATCCCGAGATCGGCGCGCGGCACGCCACCTTCGAGCTCACACCCGAGCAGGCTGCCGCAATGAAGGGCCCGGCGCGGATCGAATTCCGCGAAGCGGTCGAGAACGGCGGCGCGCTGATCGCCGCGGTCGACGGAACGCTCGGGTAGGCACCGCCTCGGCGGATCGCCGGCAGCTGACATGCGCACCTTGACACTCTGGTCCAGGAAGGCCGCCGCGCTCGTCGTGGCGGCCGTGCTCGCATCCGGCGCGGGCGTAAGCCCGTCGGCCCGTGCCGCTGGCGTCACGACGCCAACACAGGATGACCAGGTCATCCTGCAGCTTCAGATCAAAAAATTCCGCATGGGGAACGAGTTGCGCGGCTACCACACCGCGAACGGCACCTGCGTCGATTTGGCCGACATGATCCTTGCACTCGACCTGCCGGTCCGGCTCGACAAGAAGTCGCGCCGCGCGACTGGCTGGCTATTCCGCGAGGATCAGACTTTCACGCTCGATCGCGATAAAAATACGGTACAAATCGTGAACAAAGAGCGCGCTCTCCAGCCGGGCGAACTCTATGACACGCCCGAAGGCTGGTGCGTCGATACGAAATCGCTCGCTGGTTGGCTCGGCGTCCGGCTCACGCCGAATCTCTACGACGCGGCGCTTACCCTCGACAGCGACGCGCCGCTGCCGTTTATCGAAGCGATCGAGCGCAAAAGTCGTGCCGCGCGACTTCGCGACAAGAAGAGCTTCAACCTCGCCGACTACCCGCAGACCAAGCTGCCGTACCAGACCTGGCGCACGCCTTCGGTCGACGTGGTCGCCGACGTCTCGTGGATCCGCAGCGACAATGGCAGTGGCCAGCTGCGCCGCCGCTACCAGGCCTACGCCAGCGGCGAAGTGGCCGGGGTGAGCGTCGATGCACGCCTCGCCTCCGATTCAACGGGAACGCCCGACACATTGCGCATGAGCGCCTATCGCAAGGACCCGGCGGGCGGGATGCTCGGGCCGCTCAAGGCAACCCAGGTAGCCGCCGGTGACGTCGAGGTGTTTTCGGGCAACCTCGCCGGCGCCGGCGGCGTTGGCCGCGGCGCGTTTGTCAGCAATCGCCCGCTCGAGCGGCCGACCAGCTTCGGCAAGACGGTCCTGCGCGGGGCGCTGCCGATCGGCTGGGACGCCGAACTCTATCGCAACGGCCAGCTGCTCGCCTTCCAGAGCGATCGCGCCGATGGTCGCTACGAGTTCGACGTCGATCTGGTTTACGGCAGCAACGACCTCGAAGTGGTGCTTTACGGCCCGCAGGGGCAGGTCCGGCGCGAGAGCCAATCGGTTCCCATCGGCTATGCTGCGGTCGCCCCGGGCAGGCTCGAGTATTGGGCGGGAGTGATCCAGCGCAATCGCGACCTGATAAGCTTCCACGATCCGCCCAATCCGCTCGACACCGGATGGCAATACGGCTTTGGAGCCCAATACGGCCTCGATAACCGCACGGTTCTCGGGATGAGCGGTCATTCGTTGTTCCTCCAGGGCAAACGGCGCGATTTCGCCGAATTCGACATGCAGAGGGCCTTGGGCCCGATGCTGCTCGACCTCACCGGGGCGCAGGAATTCGGCGCCGGCCGGGCCTATCGCGCGAGTGCCATAGGCCGAGTCGGCAAGATCAACGTCACCGGCGAGGCCCTCTTCCTCGATGGTAGCTTCACCAGCGGCCTCGTGGGCCAGCAGGAACGCTCGCACCAGACGATCCTGCTCGAAGCGATTCTCGGTTCGGGCCGCCGGGTGGTGCCGGTGGGCGCCGGTTATACCCGCTCGGTGCTGGCCGACGGCCGAAAGGTTAACGAATGGTTAGCGCGGGCCTCGCTCGTGCTGCCGCGCCTGTCGTTGACGGGGGTAATAACCGATCGTGAGGTCTCCGGTGGGCGGGCCGACACCGAAGGGCTGAGCGTCGGAATGCTGGCGAACACACGCGTACTGGGCTTCCTGGTCCGCGCCGACGCAACCTATCGGGTCACCGGGCTGCGCAAAGGCTTCGACAACGCCCGGCTGACCATCGAAAAGCCGCTCGATGATCGGTCCGACCTGCGCTTCGACGTCCAGCGCGACGGCCGCCAGCGCGTGACCAGTTTCGAAGCGGGCTACGTGCGGCAGTTCCGCCAGCTGGCACTGCGCGTCGGCGCCACGGCCGACAGTCGCGGCAGCATCGGTGCCAACATGGGCGTCAGCTTCAGCTTTGGCCCCAATCCGTTCGGCAAGGGAATGCGCTTTTCGAACGCCAAGCTCGCCCAGCGCGGCGAGGCGGCGGTGTCGGTTTTCCTCGACGAGAACGGCGACGGCGTGCGATCCCCCGGCGAAGCGCCGCTCGAGGGCGTCGGCCTCACCGCTGGCCAGTTCGGCGCGTCGGAACCTACCGACAAGCGCGGCCACGCGGTGATCGAAGGGCTCAATCCGTACCAGAAGGTGCTGATCGGGATCGACGAATCTACCCTGCCCGACCCATTCCTGGTCCCGACCAAGAAGGGCGTCGTCATCACTCCGCGCGCCGGGGTCGCAGCCAAGCTCGAGATCGGAGTCGCCCCGACCGGCGAAGTGGAAGGCGAGATCCATGGCCTCGAGGACACTCCGCGATCCGGCATCAAGCTCGAGCTCATCGACCAGGCGGGCGAGGTTGTCGCGACCACGCTCAGCGAATTCGACGGGTACTTCATGTTCGAGCGGGTGCCCTACGGGACCTATCGCGTGCAGATTTCCGCCGGCGCGGCGCAAGCGCTGGGCGCCGCGCGCGAGCTCGGCAAGACGGCGGTGCTGACGAAAGACAAGAGCGAGGTCCAGCTCGGCGTGCTGCGTCTGCGCGCCAGTCAGATCGCGGCGGCGGGCGCGGGCACTCCGGGCGGCAGCTCGCCGTGATCGCCCCGACTACTTGGTGGTGCGAACGGTCTTGCCCTTGGGGACCTTGGCCAACTTGACGTACTTGGTTGCCGCCTGGGCCGGAACGATCTTGCGCTCGCTCACCTGCTCGCGAACCACCTTTTCCTCGACGACTTCGTCGACGTGGCGCAGCGGCGCCGAATAGCGGTAGCGCGTCTCGATTGGCACCGGGATCCAGGTGTATGACGGGCAACCGCAAGGCGCGCCGCCGGACTGGTAGGCATACCAGTAGCTCGAGCCTCCGCCGTAGGCGAGCCCCCCTTCGCCCTGCCCAGCCAAGGGCCGGTGTTCGTAGGGTCCGGGTCCGCCGGGGTAGGGCTCCACTTGCGAGGGATAGGGCTGCGGGTAGACGCCGGGCGGCAACGGATGAGCGAACGGCGCACCGTCACTATGGTGCGGGGGCGGCATCGGGTCCGGATAGTGCGGGCCTTGCGGGCCGTCCCACGCGGGTCGGGGTGGGGACCTGTCCTGCGCCGCTGCGGGCGTGGCCGCGGCACCGAGGACAGTTGCGGCAGCGAAAGCTAGCAAATGGCGCGTCATCGTGGGTCCCCTGCTCGAATCGTTCGCGTGACAACCTGCACAGCTACCATCGCGATCCGCGCGAAAACAAAGGATTAGCGAGCCTTGTCCCGAAACGGGCCGCTCAGATGCGGTCGGCGAGAATCCGTGCGAGCGCCTCGATCCCGGTTTGGTCGTCGGGCTCGAAACGACCCTCTCGCGGCGCATCGAGATCGATCACCGCGATCACCTGGCCGCCGCGCCTGACCGGCACGACCAGCTCGGCGCGGCTCGCCGCGTCGCAGGCGATATGGCCGGGGAACGCGTTCACGTCGGCCACCCGCTGGCTCGCGCCGCTCGCCGCGGCCGCGCCGCACACGCCCTGACCGAAGGGAATGCGGATGCAGGCCGGCTTGCCGCAGAACGGGCCGAGCACCAGCTCGCCGTCGATCACGCGGTAGAACCCCGCCCAGTTGAGTTCGGGCAGAAATTGCCAGAGCAGCGCGGCGACATTGGCCATGTTGGCGACCGCGTCGCTCTCGCCAGCGGTCAGCGCTTCGGCCGCAGCCGTGAGTTCGCGGTAAAGCTCGGCCTTGGGCTGAGCAGGGTCGGCGGCGAAGTCGTACATCGGACCAGAGGCTACGCCGCGTCCGCCATTGCCGCAAGCCCGCGGCTCGCCTATCCAGCGGCCATGGCTATTCTCAAGAAAATCGGCATCGCGCTGCTGGTGCTGATCCTCGTCCTCGCCGCCGCGGCCTGGTGGGTGCTGCGCGGTGAAACCGCGGACTTCAGCGTGGCGGACGTCGCCGGGACCGATCCCAAGCTCGACCAGCCCAATGAGCAGACGATCCCCACGGTCGAGGTGTTCAAGCCGATCGGCTGGGGGGCGAACGAGGCGCCCGTCGCGGCTCCGGGCCTC
The DNA here is from genome assembly GCF_011320115.1 of Croceibacterium segetis. GTDB lineage: Bacteria > Pseudomonadota > Alphaproteobacteria > Sphingomonadales > Sphingomonadaceae > Croceibacterium_B > Croceibacterium_B segetis. Next base: position 87,601 of record NZ_JAANOZ010000005.1, read on the forward strand.
GCCGTTAACCGTTTTGCGCAAGGGCTCGAGCACCCGCGGATCATCTATCCGCTGCCCAACGGCGACGTGCTCGTTTCGGAAAGCAACGCGCCCGACCGGATCATCGCCGGAGGCGGGCTGACCAATCTCGTCGCCGGCTTCCTCTTCCGACGCGCTGGGGCGGACGTGCCCTCGCCGAACAAACTGGTGCTGCTGCGCGACGCCAATGGCGACGGAGTCGCCGAAACCAGTGCCGTATTGCGCGCCGACCTGCACTCGCCTGGCGGGATCGCTTGGGCCGACGGCAAGCTTTACGTCGCCAACACCGACGCCGTGCTGTCTTACGACTACAAGCTAGGCGAGACGGCGCTCAGCGGCACCCCGACGAAGCTGCTCGACCTGCCGGGAGCCGGCAATCACTGGATGCGCAATCTCGTGCTCAGCCCCGACGGCTCGAAGCTCTACGTCGGCGTCGGCTCTGCCTCGAACATCGCCGAAGGCGGGATCGACAAGGAAGCGGGTCGCGCGGCGATCTGGGAGATCGACCTCAAGACCGGCCGCCACCGCCTGTTCGCGGGCGGTCTGCGCAATCCCAACGGGCTTGCCTGGAACCCGTGGAACGGCGAGCTGTGGACCACCGTCAACGAGCGCGACCAGCTCGGCTCGGATCTGGTGCCCGATTACCTGACCAATGTCCCGATCGGCGCCAACTACGGCTGGCCGTGGGTCTACTGGAAGGACAAAATCGACACACGGGTGACGGCGCCGATGCCGAACTTCCTCACCGAATTCACCCGCAAGCCCGAATACGCGCTTGGCCCGCACGTTGCGGCGCTCGGGCTGGCGTTCACGCAAGGCGGCACGACGATGGGTCCGGCGTTCGGATCGGGCGCTTTCGTCGCCCGCCACGGTTCGTGGAACCGCAAGCCGCCGTCGGGCTATGACGTCGTCTTCGTCAGGTTCGACGAGCGCGGCAATCCGACCGGCAAGCCGGTGACCGTGCTCAGCAGTTTCCTGGCGGGCGACGGGAAAACGCACGGACGGCCGACCTGGGTGGCGTGGGACAAGACCGGCGCGCTGCTGGTCAGCGACGACACCGCGGGGATCATCTGGCGTGTTACCTCGCCCGGCGCCAAGCCCGCCGCCGCGCCGGCGCGGACGGCGAGCGCCAGCCTGCCGCCGCAGCGCGAGCTCAACTCCGATCCCGCCGAGGCCTTCAAGCATCCCCCGGCCGACTTGCAGCCGGGAATGCTCTCGACGCGCAACACCCCGGCGACCGACTGACGAGTCAGAGCCGCTTACCGGCGCGTCCGGCGAGCTCGACGACAAAGTGCCAGGCCACACGTCCCGACCTGGCGCCACGGCGCCGGGCCCATTCGAGCGCGTCGGCCTCCGCCCACGCGAGGCTGTGCTCGGCCGCATAGCCGCGGACGATGTCGAGGTATTCGTCCTGCGAGCAGGCGTGGAAGCCGAGCGCGAGACCGAAGCGATCGGCCAGCGCCAGCCGGTCGTCAACCACGTCGCGAGGATTGATCGGATCGTCCTGCTCGGCCATCTGCCGGGCTACGATCGCTCGCCGGTTGGAGGTGACCGCCAGGCGCACGTTGGCCGGGCGCGCCTCGATCCCGCCCTCAAGCCAGCTGCGCAAGTGGCGCGGCCCGTGGGTATCGCCCTCGGCGAATCCGAGATCGTCGATGTAGACGAGGAAATTGCGTTCGACCGCACCGAGATCGGTGAATAGTGCTGGCAGCGTGTCGAGCGCATCGGTCCCCGCCTGGACCAAGGCGAGCCGGCCCGGCGCCTCGTCCTGCGCCGCCAGCACCCCCGCGCGCACCAGCGCCGACTTGCCCATGCCGCGCGCGCCCCACAGCAGCATGTCGTGCGCCGCGTGCCCGGCGGCGAGGCGGGCGACATTTTGGCAAACCGCCTCCTTCTGCCGGTCGATGCCCTTGAGCAACGCGAGCGGCGGTGCTTCGATCCGCTCGATCGGCCGGCCCTCGCGCCCGGTCCACAAGTAAGCCGGGGCGGAGAGCCACTCGGTCGTTTCCGCGCGTTCGGGGGCGAGCCGCTGCAGCGCCTCGGCGATTCGGCCCAGGGGATCGTTGGCGTCGGTCATCCTTCGTGCGTCGCCCGGCAACCTTGCCCACGTCAAGCTTTGCCTTAAACAGGGGTGGGGAGGTGAGGCGATGAAGTCACGACTGCTTAGATGGGGCGCGCTCGCCGTCGCACTGCTCGCGGCGGGGCCGATTTCTGGGGCGCCCACGGTCTATCCTACCGGCACGACCATCTACCAGCCCGGCAAGGCATGGAACGGCTACACAGTGCTCTCCGCTCTGGGCACGCCAGCCGTCATTGTGCTCGACATGAACGGCCGCGAAGTCTGGCGGTGGGACGGCTATGACCTTTCGGCCGGCGGGCCGGCGCGGGTGTTGCCCGGCGGGGTTGTCGTCGCACCGAAGGGCGTGTTCCCGCGCCACCTCGAGAACAACGCGCTCGTCGCCGAGAATTTCGACGGCGAGGAGGAGTGGCGCTTCGATCACGCCGAGCCAATCGCCCTCGAAGCGGGCCGGCAATGGAGCGCGCGCCAGCACCACGACTGGCAGCTCAGCACGTTCCCCGGCGGCTATTACTCGCCCAGTTTCACCCCGAGCCTCGCCGGAGCTTCGGTGCTGTTGCTGACCCACACCAGCCACAGCGATCCGGCGATCGCCGACGTCATGATCGATGACGACAAGCTGATCGAGCTCGATGCGAAGGGCAAAGTTGCGTGGGAATGGCGCGCGGGCGACCACATTGGCGAGCTGGGCCTGACGCCGGCCATGCGGGCGGCGATCGGCCGCCTCGCCAAGCGCGACGGCTTCGACTGGCTCCATGTCAACTCGGCCGCCTATCTCGGACCGAACAAGTGGTTCGACGGCGGGGACAAGCGGTTCGATCCGAAGAACGTGATCATCTCGAGCCGCCAGGCGAGCCTGATCGCGATCGTCGCGCGGGACGGAAAGGTCGTCTGGCGACTGGGCCCTGATTCGACCACTTCGCCCGAAGCGAAGGCGCTTGGCCAGGTGATCGGCCAGCACAACGTGACAATGATCCCCGAAGGCTTGCCCGGCGCGGGCAACTTGCTGCTGTTCGATAACGGAGGCGCGGCGGGCTACGGCGATCCGAGCCCGATCTCGCCGGGCGGCGACACGATCTACCAGCGCGCCACGTCGCGGGTGCTCGAGATTGACCCGGTCACGCTGGCGCTCGTCTGGTCGTACAGCGCGCCCAACTTCTACAGCTTCAACATCAGCGGGGCGCAGCGCATGCCCAACGGCAACACACTGATCACCGAAGGCACAACAGGGCGCGTGTTCGAGGTCACACCCGACAAGGACATCGTCTGGGAATATCTCGCTCCGCCGAGCACGGGAACGCGGCCGTCGGTGGCAATCTACCGCGCGTATCGCATTCCCTACGCGTGGCTGCCGCAGGTGGCGAAGCCAGCCGAGGTGCCGGTCGCCCGGCCCAACCCGGCGCGCTTCCATGTGCCGGCAGGATAGCGCCCGCGCGGCGAGGCGTGTAGCGCGGCGCGCATGATGCTTGCCCCCGACGCCGCCGGGATCGCCCGCGCCGCCGAGATCCTGCGCGGCGGGGGGCTGGTCGCGCTGCCGACCGAGACCGTCTATGGCCTCGCCGCCCGCGCCGACAGCGAGGCAGCGATCGCGGCGATCTACCGCGCCAAGGGACGCCCGGATTTCAATCCCCTGATTGTCCACGTGGCCAGTCTCGACCAGGCGGAGCAGCTGGCCGAGTTCGACGATCGGGCGCGCCTGCTCGCCGAGCGCTTCTGGCCCGGCCCCCTGACGGTGGTTCTGCCCTTGCGCGAAGGCGCTCCGTTGGCGCCCGCGGTCACGGCAGGCTTGCCGACAATCGCTCTGCGGATGCCGGCGCATCCGCTGATGCAGGCGGTCCTGCGCGAAGCGGATCTGCCGCTCGCCGCCCCGTCGGCCAATCGCAGCGGCTCGGTCAGCCCGACTTCGGCCGAGCACGTGGTCGCTTCGTTCGGCGGTGAGACTCCCGCGGTTCTCGACGGCGGCGCTTGCGAGCAAGGGCTCGAATCGACGATCGTCGCCTTGCGCGAGCAGGGATGGCAGCTGCTCCGCCCGGGGCCGATCGCCGAGTCCGTCGTGGCCGCGGTCTTAGGTGACGCCATGGCAGTCACGCCCGGCCGGATCGAAGCGCCGGGGCAGCTCGCGCGGCACTATTCACCGGGCAAGCCGCTGCGGCTCGATGCGTCGGGCGCGGAGAGCGATGAGTTCCTGATCGGCTTCGGGGCGTCTGCGGGCGACTGCAGCCTATCGCCCTCAGGCGATCTCGCCGAAGCCGCGGCACGTCTCTACGCGTGCTTGCACGACGCGGCTCGATCCGGCCGGCCGCGGATCGCCGTGGCGCCGATCCCGGACCAAGGCATCGGCGCGGCGATCAACGACCGCCTCAGGAGGGCGGCCGCCTAGCGCCTGGTTTCGACCGGCACCGTCGGAAGCAGCGCCTGGATCTGGTCGTAAGTCGTCCTGGCCTGGTCGCACGCGCCCTGGTTGCCCCTCACGCAAGCCTTGCTCTGCCGGTCGTAGGTTCGCTCGAGCTCGCCGAGCTTGGCCTCGCGCTTGCGCAGCGCGCGGCCGCGTTTCTCGTCTGCCTCGGATTGGCTGGTGGTGGCGAGATCGATCCCCTTGCCGGCGAGCTTGACCGGCGCGGTGGCGACATCGACCACCGTCTTGGCGAGACAGCCGCCGAGCGTAAGCGGCAAGACAAGGGCGAGAAGCAAGGCGGGGCGCATGGCGATCCTTTCGGAGCCGGGCCATGCGCCCCGCCGGGTGAGCGGTCAATGAACCGTCAGGCGGCCTTGTCGGTCTCTTCGCTGCCGCCTTCGCAAACCAGGCTGCCCGAACCGATCGTATGGACCTTACAGCGCGCGCGGCCCTTAACGGTCACGTCGCCCGAGCCCATGATGTTGGCGTTCACGTCGCCATCCGAAGCGAAGGTTGCGTCGCCGGAGCCGGCGACGTTGACGTTGGCGCTACCGACCTTGAGCGCACTCAGGTCGGCGCTGCCGCTACCCATCAAGTTAAGCTCGAGCTTGTCCGTGGTCCCGGCGGCCTTGAGCGACCCCGAGCCGGCGATGTTGATCTCGAGCTTCTTGGCGTTGACGCTCGCCAGCTCGAGCGTGCCCGAACCGGCGACGTTGATTTCGGGCTGGTCGGAAACCGACGCGGCAGTCATCCGGCCCGAGCCGGCCACGTTGAGCTTGGCGGGGGCCGGCATCGTGACGATGACGGTCGCGGTCTGGTTGTCACCCCAGGTGCCGTTCTGCCGCAGGATGCCGAGCGAACCGTTCTTGAGCACGAAGCGCATCCGCTCCTTGGCCTCGTCGCTGCCCTCGACCTGGATGGCCAGCTTTTCACCATCGCGGATGTCGACCATGTCGGGGCCGAGCAGGTTTACCTCGCTCGGCGCCTCGCCGGAGAGGTCGAGGTCGGCGAGCGCCTTGCCTTCCTCGCCGTTGAAGTTGACGTTGGCCTTGTCGCAACCGGCGAGGCTGCCGGCAATCGCCAGCGCGACCACCGGGGCGACCGCCTTGAGCACGTGCTTGAAACCCATGAGGGGTCCTCCTGTCGATCGTGTATTAGCGCCCTAATACACAAAAACAGGTGACGGCTCAATCGCCTTCGTCGGGCGAAGTTGGCGGTTGGCCGACGGCCTCAGCCGCCGCAGTGGGCGCGGCCCGAGCCGATGCGCGACACGGTGCAACGCGCGCCCCCGGCGATCTCGGCATCGCCGCTGCCGATGATCGAGACGTCGGCCGTCTCTCGGGCAGTGAGCTGGGCAGTGCCGGATCCGGCGATGCTGACTGCGGCGGTACGGCTGGTGAGACCGCGCGCTTTGACGTTGCCCGAACCGGCAACCGAAAGGTCGGCGCGGGTGGCGCTGCCGCGAGCGGTCAAGTTGCCCGAGCCGGCCATGCTGAAGTTCGCCCGAGCGACGCGGAGCGCGGCAATGTCAAGATTGCCGGAGCCGGCGACTGACGCGGCGAACCGGTCGCCTTCGGCGCGGTCGATCCGCATGTCGCCCGACCCGGCAAGCGAGGCGTCGGTCAGCCGCGGCAGCGTCACGGTGTAGGTCGCCGGCTTGAGCCCGCGCCAATCGAAGTTGCGGGGGTACTGCCGGCGCGGACGGATCTGCAGGCCCTCCCGATCGACCACAACTTCCATCTTGTCGAGAGTCTCGGCCGGGCCGGTTGCGTGCACCGAAGGTGCCCCGCCGACCCGAACGATGACCAGGTTCGCACCCGCCGCGGCGACCTTGTGGAATGCTCCGACCGGGTAGCTGCGCTCAACCGCAGCGGATTGCGCCGCGAGTGCCGCGCCGCCGCAGGCCGCCAGCGCGAGGGCCGCGATCAGGGACCGAAAGGTGTTCATCGAGTAATCTCCTGAAGATTTGACGCTACAGGTGTAGCGATGCGCTACAAATGTAGCAATCTCCAACTCGACCGACCGCGATGCCAGACAGACGAAGGGCCAAAGCAAAAGGGCCGCTCGGTCGCCCGGACGGCCCCTCAAACGTTAGCCAGCGAGCGTCAAACCTCTTCGGCCGCACTTTCGTAATATTGCGGCGCGTACTTGCGCAGCACGTCGAGGATCTTGCCGAGGGCGGTCGGCTCGTCGGTCTTCTCCATCGCCGCCAGTTCGCGGGCGAGGCGGCTTGAGGCGGCCTCGAAAATCTGCCGTTCGGAATAGCTCTGTTCGGGCTGATCCTCGGGGCGGAACAAGTCGCGGGTGACCTCGGCGATCGACACCAGGTCGCCCGAGTTGATCTTGGCTTCGTATTCCTGCGCCCGGCGCGACCACATGGTGCGCTTGACCTTGGGCTTGCCCTTGAGCGTCTCCATCGCTTCCTTGAGCGTCTTGTCGCTCGAAAGCTTGCGCATGCCGATCGATTCGACCTTGTTGACCGGCACGCGGAGGGTCATCCGCTCCTTCTCGAAACGGAGCACATAGAGCTCCAGCTGCATGCCGGCGATCTCTTCCTTCTGCAGCTCGATCACACGGCCGACACCGTGCTTGGGGTAAACGACATAATCGCCGACGTCGAAGGCGGGCGCATTCGCAGCCATTCAATATTCCTTTCTGCGGCAAGAACTTACCCAAGCGTCATCCCGTTCGAGGCCGCACGATCGGTGCGGGCGACCCCTCCAGGGATTTCGAAGACGTTGAGCGGGGGCTCCTGCTTATCCAAACCGCTGCCAGCTGGGGATAACTGCGGCAGTTGCGACGATCGTATAGCAGATTCGCAACAAAATTACCACCCCCATGGCGCGGGGCGGCATTTCGGCAGGTCAACCTGAATCAATCGGCGCGGATCGCCCGCGCCCGTTCAGTCGCCTTCACCCGGCTCCGGCGTGAAGTACTTGTCGAACTTGCCCTCTTCGCCCTTGTGCTCGTCGGCGTCTTCGGGCGGGTCCTTCTTCTCGGTGATGTTCGGCCATTCGGCCGAATATTTCGTGTTGAGCTCGAGCCAGGTCTCCAGCCCGCCTTCAGTGTCGGGGAGGATGGCCTCGGCCGGGCATTCGGGCTCGCACACGCCGCAGTCGATGCATTCGCTGGGATTGATCACCAGCATCGTCTCGCCTTCGTAAAAGCAGTCTACCGGGCAGACCTCGACGCAGTCGGTGTACTTGCACTTGATGCAGGCGTCTGTGACGACGTAGGTCATGGCTCTCGCGGTTCCCTTCTCTGGCGCCGTTTCCGGCGTGCTATGGCGCTCGCCCGGCAGCGTCAAGCGGGCGGTAGCACGCAGAGGCTTCCTCCGCCGGTCCACGACGGGCGGGCAGGGCAAGAATTTCTATCGGCAGCACGCGCGAACGAAAGGGCAGAGTCAGCACGTCCCCCACGAGGATGGGTTGATCCAGCCGGGTGACGCGTTCGCCGTTGCGGCGAATATGTCCCTCGGCGATCCACCGCTGCGCCGCGCTTCGCGTCTTGGCAAAGCGCAGGAACCACAGCAGCCGGTCGAGCCGCATTCAGCCTAGCAGGTGCGCCAGGCCGGCAAACGCGCCGCCCGCGGGCGGCGGACCGCTGTCACGTGGTGCGGGTGTGTGATCCTTGCGCGGCGCGCGCCAGCTCCACGACACCGGGGCCGGCGGGCCGAGTGCGCCCTCCTGCAATTTGCGCGGCTCTCCCGGACGGAAGCCTGCATCGCGCATCAGCCGCACGAAGTTGTCCGGCGCCAGCCCCATCGACGTCGCGAGCGCTGGGTCAAGCCTGAACGAACGCGCCCCCGCCGCAGTCCGCGCCTCGTGCGCCACGCGGAAGAGCTTTTCCCCCATGTCGACGCGAATGGCCTGATTTCCCGCCCGCCGATAGCCGGCCGGCAACGCTTTCCCGCCAGCGATGACCGCGTCCATCGCCGCATGAACCGGCCGGGCGTCGGCGCCGATTTCCTTTAGCAGCGCCCGCGGGCCCGGTTTGAGCAGCGCCGGCACGAACACGTCGAGCGCCCCGATGGTGACGCCGAGACGGCGCAGCAGCGGGCGCTTCTCCTTGGGAATGACAGCAAGCCCGGCGCTCTCGCGGGGCACGGTGCCGGCGCGGTCGACGAGAGTAAGCAGCAGAGCGCGCACTTCCGGCCCGGCCGTCATGTCGAGCGCCGCCACCGCAATCGTACGCAAGGGAGCAAGCGGAGCCAGGGCCGCATCGAACCACAGCTCGAGCGCCTCGGCCAGCCGCGCGCGGTGGACCGGCTCGAGGACATTGAGTTCCTTGGCCAGCACGAGCCGCGGCCGCGCGCGCGATTTGCCGCGCTCGAGCGTGGCGACGACCTGCGCGCCGCGCATCACCTTACTACTCCGGATGGTGAGATCGCCGAGCTCGCTCGCCACAAGCCACTGCGCCTTCTCCGCCAGCAGTCGCGGCATGTGCTTCTCCGCCGCGGCGAGCATCAGCTTGCGCTCCTCGCTGCCGGCGAGCGCGTCGACGACGAAGCGGAAGCCCTCGAGGTGGCCGATCGGCTCGCCCTCGACGGTGACGTGACCGTGCTCGTCGAGCGCCACACGCAGCAATGCCGAATCCTTGCCCATGGTCTTCATCAGTATCGAGGTCCGGCGATTGACGAAACGTTCCGTTAGGCGCTGATGCAAGGCGTCGGACAACCGAGCCTCGGCCGCGCGGGCGCGCGCAGCCATCTCGTCACGCGCGAGCACCCAGTCGGGCCGCTGGCAGATGTAGGCCCAGCTGCGGATCGCCGCGATCCGGCCTTGCAGCGTGTCGATGTCGCCTTGCGTGCGGTCGAGTTCGGCGATGCGCCCGGCGACATAGTCGGCGCCGAGATAGCCGTCGCGCAAGTCCTGCCACAGCCTCGAAACAAAGCGGGCGTGAGCGTCGGGCCCGTGCTGGCGGAAGTCGGGCAGCTGGCAGGCTTCCCACAGACGGCGGACCAGCCCGGGCGTCGCGACGCCAGCGACGACCAACGGGTCCTCGGCCAGGCGCTTGAGCACGGCCAGGTCGATCGCCTCGGGCGCGGGGACCAGCGATTCCACGCCGGGACCGGCCTCTAGGTCGGCAACCAACGCCGCGATGGTGTCGAATCGCGGCTCGGCTTCGCGCCAGAACAGGTGGGTCAGCGGCGCGAATCGGTGCTCCTCGATTGCGTAGATTTCTTCCTCGGCGAATTCGGTTTTTCCACCGCCTTTGCCGCTGCTCAATGTCCCGAAGGTCCCGTCCTGATGGTGGCGGCCCGCACGCCCCGCGATCTGGGCCATCTCCGCCGGGGTCAGTCGTCGCTGCCGGCGGCCGTCGAACTTGCTGAGCGAGGCAAAGGCGACATGGGTGACGTCAAGGTTCAGCCCCATGCCGATCGCATCGGTGGCGACAATATAGTCGACCTCGCCCGACTGGAACAATTCGACCTGGCGGTTGCGAGTCTCGGGGCTCAGCGCGCCCATCACCACCGCCGCGCCGCCGCGGAAGCGGCGCAGCATCTCGGCCATCGCGTAGACCTGCTCGGCCGAGAAGGCGACCAAGGCCGAACGCGGCGGGAGGCGGCTGAGCTTGGTCGATCCAGCGTGGGTCAGCGTCGAGAAGCGCGGCCGGTCCTCGATCTGCGCGCGCGGCACGAGCGCGCGGACCATCGGCTCGAGGGTCGCCGAACCGAGGAGCATCGTCTCCTCGCGACCACGGGCGTTGAGCAACCGGTCGGTGAACACGTGCCCGCGCTCGGGATCGGCGGCGAGCTGGGCTTCGTCGAGCGCGACGAACGCGCGGCCCCCGCCGTCGCGCGGCATCGCCTCGGCGGTGCACAGCAAATAGCGCGCGCCTTCGGGCTCGATCCGCTCCTCGCCCGTGATCAGAGCGACGTGCTTGTCGCCCTTGAGCGCCCGGACCTTGTCGTAGACTTCGCGCGCCAACAGCCGCAACGGAAAGCCAATCGCGCCGCTCGAATGGCCGCACAGGCGCTCGATCGCCAGGTGGGTCTTGCCGGTGTTGGTCGGCCCGAGGACCGCGCGCACCCGGCTGTCGGTGTCGTAAGCGCTCACTATTGGGCGAATGTGGCGGCTGCGCGGCCCGCTCGCAACCCTCCGCAACGGGTTGTCGCACAACGGATTCGTCTCACCGGATTAAGTGGAAATTTACTTTATTCTCGCATCCCTTTCGCTCACGAAACCGGCGGATCGTGCGGCGCCGCGCCTGCGGCGTGGCGCTTGGGAGGGCCCAGTTGTTCAAGGACCGCGCAAGCGACGTATCGCATCACGGCGCCCATGGCGGCGCCGCGGCGCTGTCGCACGCGCAGATCCTCGGCGATCCGCTACCGGGCAAGACTTTTCGCTTTGCCGCGCTTGCCGAGCGCTACGAGCAATGGCGCCAACGCGCGTCGATGGCTTTGTCCGAGGTCGAATTTGCCCCCGATCTTGCGCGCGAGATCGGCTCGCGGCGGTGGTTGCGCGGGGCGGCGACGATGGTCGGCTTGACCGCGCTGGCGCTGGCCGGTTGGCCCGATTTCGCTCCCCTCCGGGCCGCGCCGGCGATGCGCATCGACGAAGCTGCGCGCGACGAATTCCGCAGCCAGATGATCATGCCGCTAGCCCTCGGCGGCGATAGCGGCAGGCACATGGGCGCGACCCGCGAAGTCGTCCGGCTCAAGGGTGCGCCGGAGCGTCCGCGGCTCGACCTGGTCGCGACGCTCGGCGTCGGCGACAGCTTCGAGCGCATGCTCCGACGCGCCGGGGTCTCCGACACCGAAGCAGGCCAGATCGCCGGCCTCGTTGCGGGCGCGATGCCGCTCGGCGACATCGCGTCAGGTACCCAGATCGATCTCACGCTCGGCAGGCGGCCTTCGGCCGAGGCGGCGCGCCCGCTCGATTCACTCAGCTTCCGCGCGCGCTTCGATCTCCAGCTGGCGGTCGAGCGCGTCGGTGGCCGTCTGGCGCTGGAGCCGCATCCGATCACCGTCGACACCACCCCTCTGCGGATTCGCGGTGTCATCGGAACCAGCCTCTATCGCTCGGCTCGCGCGGCAGGCGCGCCGGCGAGCGCGGTGCAGGAGTATTTGCGCACGCTCGACGGCGAGATGGACCTCGACAACCTTGCCGCCGGCGACGAGTTCGACCTGATCGTGGACTACAAGCGCGCCGCCACCGGCGAGACCGAGGCGGGCAAGCTGCTGTATGTCGGGCTGATCCGCGGCGGGAAACCGCGCAAGCAGCTGATGCGTTGGGGCGCCGACGGCAAGTTCTACGAAGCTTCCGGCGTCGGCGAGACGCGCCAGGGGCTGATGCGCCCAGTCCCCGGATGGGAGACCTCCGGCTATGGCATGCGTCGGCACCCGGTGCTCGGTTACACCCGGATGCATCGCGGGATCGACTTCCATGCCCCTTACGGCTCGCCGATCTATGCGGTTAGCGACGGCACGGTCGAATTCGCCGGGCGTCACGGTGGGCATGGCAATTTCGTCAAGCTCGGCCACGGCGGTGGGCTCGAAACCGGCTACGCCCACATGAGCCGAATCGCGGTCACCCCGGGCGAGCGGGTGCGCCGCGGCGAAGTGATCGGCTATGTCGGCTCGACGGGGCTGTCGACCGGCGCGCACCTGCATTTCGAAGTCTACCGGAACGGGGAGGCGGTCAATCCGGCGACGGTTACTTACGTCAACCGCGCGCAGCTCAGTGGCGCGCAGCTGGCAGCGTTTCGCAGCACGCTCGCCGAGCTTCAGCGAATCCAGCCCGGCGCGGCGCTAACTCCCCTCACACCCGACCCGATCGCCACCGGCCAGCCGGTCCGTGAAATCGACCGCATCGACGCCAAGCAGAAGGTCTCCTGACCGACCGCTGATTGCAGCCGGGGGCGATTTGCGGCAGGAGCGCAGCCCATGACCGGCAGCTACCCCGCCACCCGCCTGCGCCGCCCGCGCGCCACGGCCTGGAGCCGCGCGCTCTACCGCGAAACCGTGCTCACGCCGGCGGACCTCATCTGGCCGCTGTTCGTCACTGAGGGGAAAGGCGTCGAGGAACCGGTCGGTTCGCTTCCTGGCGTCTCGCGCTGGTCGCTCGACGGTATCGCCGCGCGGGCAAAGGAGGCGGTTACGCTCGGCATCCCGTGCCTTGCGCTGTTCCCCAATACGCCGGTGAGCTTGCGCTCCGACCAAGGTGACGAGGCGCTCAACCCCGACAACCTGATGTGCCGCGCGGTCAAGGCCATCCGCGATGCCTGCGGGAACGACATCGGTATCCTCACCGACGTCGCGCTCGATCCCTACACTAGCCACGGACAGGACGGTCTGCTCGACCTGGAAGGCTACGTCGTCAACGACGACACCGTGGCGGTGCTGGTCGACCAGGCGCTCAACCAGGCCCAGGCGGGGGCCGACATCATCGCGCCGTCGGACATGATGGACGGCCGCGTGAAGGCTATCCGCATGGCGCTCGAGATGGCTGGGCACCCCAACGTCCAGATCATGAGCTACGCGGCCAAGTACGCCAGCGCCTTCTACGGCCCGTTCCGCGATGCGGTCGGCTCGGGCGGGTTGCTTAAGGGCGACAAGAAGAGCTACCAGATGGACCCGGCCAACGCCGAGGAAGCCCTGCGCGAAGTCGCGCTGGACCTCGCCGAGGGCGCCGACGGCGTCATGATCAAGCCGGGTCTCCCCTACCTCGACATCGTCCGCCGCGTGAAAGAACGATTCGAGGTGCCGGTGTTCGCCTACCAGGTAAGCGGCGAATACGCGATGCTCGAAGCCGCCGCCGCGGCCGGCGCAGGCGAACGCGACGCCTTGGTGCTCGAGACGCTGATGGCCTTCAAGCGCGCCGGCTGCGCGGGCGTGCTGACTTATCACGCGCCGCTCGCGGCCCGCTTGCTCGATGGCTGAGGTCATTCTCACCACACCGCGCCTGAACCTGCGCCTGTGGGAGGAGCGCGACCTCGACAATTGGCTCACCCATCTCAACACGCCCGAGGTCAAGGCTTATCTCGGCGGGATCGAGACGCCGGATAAAGTGGCCGAGAAGTTCGCCAAGCTGAACCGGGATTGGCACGAGGACGGATATAGTTTTCTCGCGGTCGAGATGCGCGAGGACGCGATGTTTCTCGGCACGTGCGGCATAGCTGCGATTGCCACCGAATGCGCACCCGACGGGCTCAAGGGCGGCATCCAGGTCGGCTGGCAGTTGCGCGCCGACCGCTGGGGGCATGGCTACGCGACCGAAGCTGCCGCGGCTGTCGTTGCGATGGCTTTCGACCGCTTCGACCGGCCAACCCTCTACGCGCAAACCTCGGAGCGTAACCGCGGCTCCTGGCGAGTGATGGAGCGCCTCGGCATGCAGAGGCGGTCAGAGCTCGATTACGACGATCCCGACTATCCGGACGAGGACAACCCGACCATGGTGTGGTCGATCACGCGAGAAGCCTGGCAGGACGCCCATGCCTGAGTTCCGGGTCGAGACCGAGCGTCTTATCCTGCGCGACTGGCGCGATGAGGATTGGAAGCCCTTCTTTCGCCACACCAATACCCCTGCGGTGATGCGCTGGCTTGGTGGTCTGCTTGACGAGGAAGCCCAAGCCAAGATTCGCGAGCGGCTTCCGCTCGTTGCCGAGGAGCACGGCCATTGCTTCTGGGTCGTCGAGCGCAAGCGCGACGGCGGCCATCTCACCGGCGAGCTGCTCGGCTTCTGCGGCCTCAAGCGCGCCAACATGGCCGGAGGACCGATGGGCGACTTCGAAGTGGGCTGGCGTTTTCGCCAGGAAGCTTGGGGCAAGGGTTACGCGAAGGAGGCCGCAATCGCCTCGATCGATGCCGGCTTCAACCAGTTCGAAGCGCCGCACATCATTGCGCTGACGATCGCGGAAAACACCGCGAGCTGGGGCCTGATGGAGCGCCTCGGCATGCACCGCCGGCCCGAACTCGATTTCCGCTGCCCCGATTTCTTGCCCGACCGCGACACGATCGTCTATTCGCTTGCCCGGGCCGAGTGGGAAGCTGCGAGGGCCAAAGCCGCATGACTGCCGCCGAACGCTTTCCATGGGCGACGATCCTGCCGTTCGAGGGCAAGGTGCCGCAAGTCGATGCGACTGCCTTCATCGCCCCCGGCGCGCGGATCATCGGCGACGTGACCATCGGGCCGCAGGCGAGCATTTGGTACAACTGCGTGCTGCGCGGCGACATCCACCGGATCGTCGTCGGCGCGCGCTCGAACGTGCAGGACGGCAGCGTCTTCCATGTCGAAGGACCGCGGCCCGAGACCGACGGCTGCCCGACGATCGTCGGCCAGGACTGCGTGATCGGCCATACGGCGGTGGTCCACGGCTGCACGCTGGAGGACCGTGCGTTCGTCGGCATGGGTGCGGTGGCGATGGACGATTGCCGGATCGGCGAGGGCGCGATGCTGGCGGCCGGGGCGCTACTCAGCCCGGGCAAGCAGATTCCGCCCCGCGAGATCTGGATCGGCCGCCCGGCCAAGTTCCTGCGAACCCAGGACGAGGCGCAAGTCGAGAAGATCCGCTTCCAGACCGAGCGCTATTGCCGGCTGGCGGAGCGGCACATGGCCATGCTGCGTGGCCAGGCCGAAGGCTGAGTTTCCCGCTGCTGAGGCGATCCGCGCGCTGGCCGACGATCAAGGACGGCTGGCGGTGCGTGCCACGCCCGGTGCGCGCGTCGAAGCCATCGAGATCAGCGAGGGCGTGCTGTCGGTGAAAGTCCGCGCCAAGGCCAAGGAGGGCGAGGCCACCGAGGCGGTGCTGGCGCTGCTCGCCCAGGCCCTCGGGGTCGCGACGTCACGACTGCGGTTGTTGCGCGGCGCAACCGGGCGCGACAAGCTGGTACAGTTGCCGCCTGGCTAGTCGCGAATCAGCGCGCGCAGCGCGTCGACCCGGTCGGCCTCCTCGGCCGGCTTGTCCCAGCGGATGCGGCTAATGCGCGGAAAGCGCATCGCCAGGCCCGACTTGTGGCGCTTGCTGGCGTGGACCGAATCGAAGGCGACCTCGAACACCAGGCTTCGGTCGGTCTCGCGCACCGGTCCGAAGCGGTTGACGGTGTGGTTGCGGACGTAGCGGTCGATCTGCTTCAGTTCCTCGTCGGTGAAGCCAAAATAGGCCTTGCCGACCGGCAGCAGCTCGGCGCCGGTGTCGGGATCGCCGTCCCAGCAACCGAAGGTGTAGTCGGAATAGAAGCTCGACCGCTTGCCGTTGCCGCGCTGAGCATACATCAGCACGCAGTCGACCAGCAGCGGGTCGCGTTTCCACTTGTACCACAGCCCGGTTCTTCGCCCTGCGACATAAGGACTGTCGCGGCGCTTGAGCATCAGTCCTTCGATCGCCTCGTCGCGGGCGCCGGAGCGGATTTCGGCGAGGTGCTCGAAGTGCCTGGCCTCGACCACCGCGGAGATATCGAAGCGTTCGGAGGGCAGGCGCGGCATCAGCGCCTCGAGACGGGCCCGGCGCGCGTGCCAGGGCAGCTCGCGCAAGTCCTCGCCTTCGATGATCAACACATCATACAGCCGCACGAACGCCGGATACTCGGAGAGCATCCTGGCGCTCACAGTCTTGCGCCCGAGCCGCTGCTGCAGCGCATTGAAGCTCGCCGCGCCGCCGGCCGCGCCCCCTTGGTGAGAGCCGCGCACCAGCAGTTCACCGTCGAGCACGGCTGGAAACGTCAGCGCTTCGGCCATTTCCGGGAAGGAGCCGGAAATGTCGTCGCCGGTGCGCGAATAGAGCCGCGTTTCGCCTCCCGCATGGACCAGCTGCACGCGGATCCCGTCCCACTTCCATTCTGCAACGTAGTCTTCCAAGTCGACGACCACATCGTCGAGCGGGTGTGCCAGCATGAACGGGCGGAAGAGCGGTACGTCGCCCGAATCGGGCGGGGGCGCGCCGTCGGCGGCCCAGGCAAACAGCGGCGCATAAGGTGGCTGGAGCCCGTGCCAGTATTCCTCGACATCCTCGACCGCGACTCCGAATGCCTGCGCGAAAGCGGTCTTGGCGAGGCGCGCCGAAACGCCGATGCGCATCCCGCCGGTGGAGAGCTTGATCAGTGCGTAGCGGCCCGTCGCATCGAGCCGGTCGAGCAGCTTCGGCAGCTCGGCCATGACCGAGACGCGGGTCATGCTGGCAAGCGCATCAACGGCTTCGGTCACGCTCGGCGGCGGCGTGACGTCAGCTTGCGGCTCGGGCCAAAGCAGGCTTGCCGTCTCGGCAGTATCGCCGACGAAATCGCGGCTCAGCACCCACAGCACCGGATCGACGCGCTCCATCATCAGGTTGCGGATCGTGCTCGCCTTGACGGCGGGGAAGCTGAGCCCGTCGGTCATCGCGGCGAGCGCCCAGCCGCGGTCGGGATCGGGAGTCGTGCGCAAGTACTCGGCGATGAGCCGCAGCTTCTCATTGCGGCTGCGGGTGTAGACCAGCGCGTCGACGAGGGCGGCGAATTCCTCCACCTAGTCGTCCTCGTCCTCGTAACCTACCAGCGCCAGGGCCCGCGCGCGGCGCTGGTGGAGCTGGCACCAGCGCAGCAGCGCCTCCTCGCGGCCGTGGGTGATCCAGGTCTCGGCCGGGTTCACTTCCTCGATGGTGCGGGTGAGCTCGCCCCAGTCGGCGTGGTCGGAAATTACCAGCGGCAGCTCGACGTTGCGCTGGCGGGCGCGCTGGCGAACACGCATCCAGCCGCTGGCCATCGCCGTGATCGGATCGGGCAGGCGCCGGCTCCAGCGGTCGTTGAGCGCGCCGGGCGGACAGACGACGATGGTGCTGCGCAGATCGTCCTTCGAATGATCGGCGACAAGGCGAAGCTCGCCCAGACCGACGCCGAAGTCCTCGTAGAGCCGGCACATCCGTTCCATCGCACCGTGGAGGTAGATCGGCGCGTGGTGTCCGGCGGCGCGCAATTCAGCGATCAGCCGCTGCGCCTTACCGAGCGCGTAGGCGCCGACGAGCACGCAGCGATCGGGGTGATCGCTCAGCGCCTTCGTCAGCTTGGCCACCTCCTGCGCGACCGGCGGATGGCAGAACACCGGCAGGCCGAAGGTCGCCTCGGTGATGAACACGTCGCAGGGCGTGACTTCGAAAGGCGGGCAGGTCGGATCGGCGCGGCGCTTGTAGTCGCCGGTGACGATGACGCGCTCGCCGGCATGCTCGAGAAGGATCTGTGCCGAACCGAGTACGTGGCCTGCGGGAATGAAGGTCGCGGCGACTCCGCCGGGCAGGCGGATAGTCTGGCCATATTCGACCGGCGCAGCGCCTTCGCGCGTCTGGTAGCGCAGCTCCATGATCGCCAGCGTCGCCGGGGTGGCGATCGTCTCGCCATGCCCGCCGCGCGCGTGATCGCCGTGGCCGTGGGTGACCAGCGCCCGCCCCACCGGCCGCGCGGGATCGATCCAGCAATCGGCCGGCGCGAGGTGGATGCCGTGGGGCTCGGCTCGGATCCAGGAAAAGTCGGCGGGCATGGCGCTAGAATGGCGCGCCATCGCGCACAGTTCCACTGCCGGTTGTGTTGCGCGCCTTTAGCGGTCGATGCGCCCGGCGCCGTAGCGGTAGACCAGCTCGCCGCCGAGCCAGCCGCCGAGCCCGAGGACGAGCGCACTCGCGACGCTCATCGCGAGGCTAGCCGTCGAGGGATCGGCGGCGGCGATGAGGCCATCGCGCCGCAGGTACAGCGCCACCGCGTAGCCGAGCCAGGAGAGCGCCATCGCGCCCATGTGGCGCAGCGCATGCGGTACGACGGCCTCGTCGAGCTTGGCGAAGTCGTAGAGCCCCGCCGCCATCGCCGGTAACGCGGCGATGAGCCCGGCCGCCATCAGCCAGGCGGCGAAATAGGGTTCCGTCCAGAGTCCGGCCCAATGCGCGAGGTCGACGATCGTCGCCGTCAGCAGCAGCCCGAGCGGGAAATGCACCAGCGCGGGATGGATCGGGTGGGGTTTCATCGCCCAGGCCTCAGAACAGACGGAACGCCCCGCCAGCGAGCAGCAGGAAGCCGATCACCGCCACGCCCGCGTGGATCAGCACGACTGGCTTGGGTCCCGGTCGCCCGCGCAAGTGGAACGAGGCGAGGAAGAACCCGCCGAGCGCCGCGATCACCAGCAGGAGCAGGGCCAGGCCGGCGTGTTGCGGCGCCGTCTCGCCGGCGCCGAAAACCACGATAGCGGTCAGCACCAGCCCTGTCGCGCCGAGCGCTGCGTGGAGTAGCGACAGCGCCCACGGCGCGAGCTTGCCGCGCAGCACCGAGCTGGCGAGCACCAGCCCGCCAATGGCTCCGATTGCGAAAATTATCACCGCCCACTGCAGCATCGTCTCTCTCCATCGTCGTGTTGGCCGAGCCGCACGGATGACCCGCCGTTCAATCTTTGTCAATATACAGGATTACAAAGTTGTAAAAGGGGTGAGGGACGTTAGGGAACGGGCATCGTGCAAACCCTCGAAACCTCTCCCGGCGGCACTCGCGAGCGTATCCTCACGTTGTTGCTGCACGCGCCGGCACCGTTGTCGATCCCGGCGCTGGCCGCGCAGCTCGGCATCTCGCGCAACGCCACCCACCAGCACATCGGCGGGCTCGAGCGCAACGGAATGGTCGAGCGCGCCGAACAGATCTCGACTCGCGGGCGCCCCTCGCAGGGATTCCGGCTGAGCGAGGCCGGCACGGCCTTCTTCCCGCGACAGTACGCGCTGCTGGCCCGCAACCTGATTGCCGAGCTTGCTCGCCACCTCGGACCAGAGGCGTTGCCACAGGCGATGGCGCGAATCGGCCGCGACATCGCCGGCCAGCTCCAGCCGCGCATTGCCGAGGGCGGCGCCGCGCTCCCGTCGATCGCCGCCTTACTGCGCGAGCTCGGCTACGAAGCGCACCTCGCCGACGCTGGCGGCGACGAGATCGAAGCGCACAACTGCGTGTTCCACGACCTGGCGATGCGTGACCCGGCTATCTGCGCGGTCGACCTCGCACTGCTCGGCTCGCTCTCGGGACGGCGCATCGAGCACCTCAGCTGCATGGCGCGGGGTGAGCGCTCGTGCCGGTTTGCATTCGGGGTGAAGGATGGAGGGAGCGATCCTTCGGCCTGACGAAGCGGGCTGCCGTCAGCCTTTCGCCTTCGCGGCTGCGGCGGCCTTCTTCTTGTTGTCCGCCTCCTGCTTCTGCCAGGCTTCTATCGCCGGGTCATAGCGAAGGATGCGGGCGTTGGGATCCAGCACGACGTGGACGGTGGGCGAGGGCAGGCGCACGCTGCCCTTGCCACCGCTCATAGGCAGCTTGACGAGCTTGCCGTCTATCTCGACCTCGACCGGCATCGCGAACGGTTGTTTGGCGTCAGTCTGCCACGCCAGCTTGAGCGTCGAGCCTTCGCGGCTCTCGATCAGCCGGGGCAGCGGGCCGACGCGGAAATAGGCGTCGAAGAACCAGTCCATCCGCCTGCCGGTCACCTGTTCGACGAGGCGCTGGTAATCGGCGGTGCTGGCCGTGCGCGGCGCGAAGTTGCCGGGCCTGGGATCGTCGCGCCCATAGACCAGCCGGCGGGTCGCGGCGAAGAACGCCTCGTTGCCGATCGTCTCGCGCAAGGTGTGCATGATCCACGCGCCCTTGTAGTAGATGTCGTTGCCCCAGCCGGCTTCAACGTCGTCGTAATAGGCACTCGAGACGAAGCCTTCGGGGGCGAGTGGGACGCGCGAGTTCACCTTCTTGCGCATGTCCCACAGGTAAGCCGCATAGGCGACGTCCCCGTTCTTCCACTTGAGATAGAGCGGCTGCATGTAGCTGCCGAGCCCTTCCTGCAGCCACATGTCGGCGTTGCCGGCGTTGGTCAGCTGGTTGGCGAACCATTCGTGGCTGAATTCGTGGTGCATCAGCCAGTCGTAGCCTTCGGGCGCGCGCTTGTAGCCGTTGCCGTAAGCGTTGATCGTCTGGTGCTCCATGCCGAGGTGCGGAGTCTCGGCGAACCCCGCCTTCTCATCGGCGAAGGGATACGGCCCGATCACGCTCTCGAAAAAGGCAAGGTAGTCGTTCACTTCGCCGACCAGCCTCTCGGCGCCGTCCTTGTGGCCGGGTAGATACCAGAAACGGATGGGCACGTTGTTGCCGAAGCGGCTCACATAGTCCGCCTGCGCCAGCTCGTAAGGGCCGATCTGCAGCGACACGCCGTAGCCGTTCGGCTGCCGCGCGCGCCAGTGGTAAGTGGTCACGCCCTGGCCGCGAATGGTCTCGACCAGCTTGCCGTTGGATGCGTCGATCAGCCCGTCGGGGACGGTAACGTAGAAGTCGAGCAGGCCGGTGCGCTTCGACGGGTGGTCGAGGCAAGGCCAGAACAGGTCGCAGCCTTCCGACTGCACCGCGCTGGCGATCCAGGGTTTGCCGCTCTCGGTCTTCGACCACACGAAGCCGCCGTCCCACGGCGCCTTGGGCGCGATGCGCGGCTTGCCGGCATAGGTGATGCCGACGCGCGCGGTGGTGCCTTTGGCCAGCGGCGCGGGCAACTCGATACTGACCAGCCCGTCCTTGCTCGACCACCGGTCGGCAGCCAGCGGCCGGCCATCGAGGGTGATCCGGCTCACCGGCAGCCGCGGATCGAGATCGAACTCGAGCTCGTCGAGCGGCGCCGCTGCACGGACTGAGTAGTCCGCCTGTCCGGCGATGCTCTCGCTAGCCGGGTCGACCCGCAACGCCAGCGTCAGGTGCGGCGTTTCCATCGCCTGCTGCACAGCGTCGAGCGGGGCGCCGCTCTCCGCGGTTCGCGGGGCGAGCGGAGCCTGCTCGAGCTTGTCGGCGGCGAGCGCGGCGTGCGTCAGGGCGAGCCCGAGCGTGCCCAGCGCCGCTCCCGGCGACAGTTTGGGCAATGCCCCTGCCTCAGCCTTCCTAGGCCGAAGCCTCGGGCTTCTTCTTCGCGGCGGCTTTCTTCGGCTTGCGCTTCGAGGCTTTCGGCGGGGCCGGGGTCAGCTCGAAAGCCAGCTCGCCGGCCTTGAGGCTGACGTGGACTTCCCCGCCCGAGGCGAGCTTGCCGAACAGCAGCTCTTCGGCGAGCGGCTGCTTGACCTTCTCCTGGATCAGCCGCGACATCGGCCGGGCGCCCATCAGCTTGTCGTAACCGCGCTCGGCGAGCCAGTCGCGCGCATCCGAATCGAACTGGATGTGGACGTTCTGATCGGCCAGCTGCAGCTCGAGCTGGAGGATGAACTTGTCGACCACCCGGCTGACGGTTTCCCTGCCGAGGTAATCGAACGGCACGATCGCA
The DNA here is from genome assembly GCF_011320115.1 of Croceibacterium segetis. Lineage (GTDB taxonomy): Bacteria > Pseudomonadota > Alphaproteobacteria > Sphingomonadales > Sphingomonadaceae > Croceibacterium_B > Croceibacterium_B segetis. The sequence goes on from NZ_JAANOZ010000005.1 coordinate 109,307, forward strand.
TCGAGGCGGTTGCGGAACTCGGGGGTGAACATCTTCTTCACCGCCTCCTCGTTCGCTTCCTCCTTGCTGCCTGCGCCGAAGCCGATGCTCTGGCGCTGCGCATCCGCCGCGCCGGCGTTGGTCGTCATGATCAGCACGACGTTGCGGAAATCGACTGTCTTGCCGTGGTGGTCGGTCAGCCGGCCGTGGTCCATCACCTGCAGCAGGATGTTGAACAGGTCGGGGTGCGCCTTTTCGATCTCGTCGAGCAGCAGTACGCAATGCGGGTGCTGGTCGATCGCGTCGGTCAGCAGGCCGCCCTGGTCGTAGCCGACGTAGCCCGGAGGCGCGCCGATCAGGCGGCTCACGCTGTGGCGCTCCATGTATTCGGACATGTCGAAGCGCTGCAGCTCGATGCCCATGATGCTGGCGAGCTGGCGGGCGACCTCGGTCTTGCCGACGCCGGTGGGGCCGGTGAACAGGAAGCTGCCGATCGGCTTTTCCGGCTCGCGCAGGCCCGCGCGGCTGAGCTTCATCGCCGTCGCCAGCCTCTCGATCGCCGCGTCCTGGCCGAACACGACGCGCTTGAGGTCCTTGCCGAGGCTCTCAAGCGCCTTCTTGTCGTCGCTCGACACGCTCTTGGGCGGAATGCGCGCCATCGTCGCGATCACCGCCTCGATTTCCTTGGCGGTGATTTTCTTCTTCCGCTTGCTCGGCGGCACGAGCATCTGCATCGCGCCGACCTCGTCGATCACGTCGATCGCCTTGTCGGGCAGCTTGCGGTCGTTGATGTAGCGGCTCGACAGTTCGACCGCGGTCTTGATCGCGTCGGGCGTGTAGCTGACCTTGTGGTGTTCCTCGAACGCGCTTCTGAGCCCCTTGAGGATCTTGATCGTGTCCTCGACCGTCGGCTCGTTGACGTCGATCTTCTGGAAGCGGCGCAGCAGCGCGCGATCCTTCTCGAAGTGGTTGCGGAATTCCTTGTAGGTGGTCGAGCCGATGCAGCGGATCGCCCCGCTGGAGAGCGCAGGCTTGAGCAGGTTCGAGGCATCCATCGCCCCGCCGCTGGTCGCGCCGGCACCGATCACGGTGTGAATCTCGTCGATGAACAGCACTGCTTCGGGCATCTTCTCGAGCTCGGAGACGACCTGCTTCAAGCGCTCCTCGAAGTCGCCGCGATAACGCGTGCCGGCGAGCAGCGCGCCCATGTCGAGCGAGTAGATCACCGCGTCCTGCAGCACTTCGGGCACGTCGCCCTCGACGATCTTTCGAGCGAGGCCTTCGGCGATGGCGGTCTTGCCGACGCCCGGATCGCCCACATAGAGCGGGTTGTTCTTCGACCGGCGGCAGAGGATCTGGATCGTCCGGTCGACCTCCGGCCCGCGGCCGATCAGCGGATCGACCTTCCCGTCGAGGGCCTTCTGGTTGAGGTTGACGGTGAACTGGTCGAGCGCGGAATCCTTCTTGCCCTTCTCCGGCTTCTCGTCGCTTTTTTCGCCCGGCGCCTCGCTGCCTTGCGGCGCGCGGGTGTCGAGCTGCTTGCCGCCCTTGCCGATCCCGTGGCTGATGAAGCTGACCGCGTCGAGCCGGCTCATGTCCTGCTGCTGGAGGAAGTAGACGGCGTAGCTGTCGCGCTCGGAAAACAGCGCGACGAGCACGTTGGCGCCCGTCACGGTGTCCTTGCCCGACGACTGCACGTGCAGGATCGCGCGCTGGATCACCCGCTGGAACCCGGCGGTCGGCTGCGGGTCGGTGTCGTCTTCGGTCTTGAGCGACTGGTATTCCTGGTCGAGGTACTGGCGCACCACGCCGGCCAGCTCGTCGATATCGACGCCGCAGGCGGTCATCACTTCGGCGGCGTCCGGGTCGTCGACCAGAGCAAGCAGCAAGTGCTCGAGAGTGGCGTATTCGTGACTGCGGTCGGTCGCGTTCTGCAACGCGCCGTGCAGGGTTTTCTCGAGGCTCTGGGCGAAACTAGGCATGATCAGGTGTCCGTGAGGTAGTGATACGATCCAATGGTTGAGACTTTCGCAAAGCGGCTATTAACCGCCTGAAAACGTCTCGGTCCGGCAACAGAAATATGGGGCGCCCCGGAGCGAATGCGAGGGGCGGAATCCATCAATCGGTCTCTCGCGGCCGGAAAAGCTCGTCGGCCGCCTGGCGATGATGGGCCGCTTTGGCGTGGTGCGCCTTGACCCGGGCGATCTCGGTTTCGAGCGTGGCGATGCGCTCCAGCAGCTCATCCTGCGAATACGTGTCGAGAGATTCCTTCGCCAGCAGGCTGGCGGCATCGCCGCGCGGGCGCGGGAGTTCCTCTGCGTCCATTGCGCTGCAGCATCGCAACGCGCGCCGGTTGCTGTCAATACACCGCGCGGTTAGGACTGTGGACGTGGCGCGGATGCAACAGGGGGCTTAAGCGGTGGAATTGCCTGAGCGAATGACCGCTGTCGGGATGGCGCAGCCGGGCGGGCCCGAGGTGCTGCGGCCCGAAGACACGGCGGTGCCGCGCCCGGGCGCCGGGCAGGTGCTCGTCAAGGTCGCCGCCGCCGGGGTCAACCGGCCGGACGTGATCCAGCGTCTCGGCCGCTACCCGCCGCCACCGGGCGCGTCGCCGATTCCGGGACTGGAGATCGCCGGCGAAGTGGTCGCGCTCGGCGAAGGCGCGCCGGCGGAGATGCTCGGGCGCAAGGTCTGCGCGCTTGTTACCGGCGGCGGCTATGCCGAATATTGCGTCGCGGTCGCCAGCCATTGCCTGCCGGTGCCCGACGGGCTCTCGCTCGCCGAAGCGGCTGCGCTGCCCGAGACGCTGTTCACCGTGTGGCACAACGTGTTCGAGCGCGGCTTCGCCCGCGACGGCGAAACCCTGCTGGTCCACGGCGGCACCAGCGGAATCGGCACCATGGCAATCAAGCTCGCCAAACTGTTCGACCTGAGGGTGATCGTCACATGCGGCAGCGACGGGAAGTGCGCGGCCGCCCGCGAGCTCGGCGCCGATCACGCGATCAATTACCGCACGCAGGATTTCGTCGAGGAAGTGAACAAGCTCACCGGCGGCAACGGTGCCGAGCTCGCGCTCGACATGGTTGCCGGCGACTATACCCAGCGGAATCTCGATTGCCTCGGCGTCAACGGCCGGCTGGTGACCATCGCCGTCCTCGGCGGTGCGCAGGCAACGATCAATATGGCCGGGTTGATGGTCAAGCGGCAGACGATCACCGGCTCGACGCTGCGCGCGCGCTCGGATGCGTTCAAGGCCGCGCTGGCCGAGGAGATCGAGCGGACCGTGTGGCCGTTCGTCGCCGCAGGCCGTCTGCGCCCGGCAATGGACAAGGCGTTCCCTTTGCGCGAAGCCGCTGCGGCGCACGCGCGGATGGAAGCGGGCGAGCATGTCGGCAAAATCGTGCTGACGATGGAGGACCGATGAATTCGAACCGCTTTCCTGAGGCCGATCGCGCGGCGCTCTACGCGCACGCCGAGGCCTATCTCGACGCCTTGGCGGCGCGCGATCCTTCGCGGTTGCCATGGGCCGAACGCGTCGTTTTCACCGAAAACAACGTCCAGCTGGCGATCGGCGACGGCACCTGGAACACTGCCAGCGGCCGGCGCGACTACGACCTCAAGATGGCCGATCCCGCCACCGGGCAGGTCGCCTGGTTCGGGGTCATCGAGGAGCATGGGCTACCGGCGATCATGGCGCTGCGGCTGCGCATCGAGCGCGGCCGGATCGCCGAGGTCGAGGCGATCGTCACCCGCAAGGTCGAGAACAGTCCCTTCCCGAGCATCGACACCTACATCGAGCCCCGTCCGCTGATGCTCGCCGACGTGGCGCCGGCCCAGCGCACCCCGCGCGAGCGGATGATCGCGCTTGCCGACGGCTATTTCGACACTCTGCAGCTCAACGACGGCAAGCTGTTCACCCACTTCACCGACGACTGCGAGCGCATCGAGAACGGGATGCAGACGACGCACAGCGACAGCTTTCCCAACTACCCTGTGGCCGCGCTCGGCACCCGCGAACAGTTCGAAAAAGGGCAGTACAGGTACGACGACCGCCTGCGCGCCCGCCGCTTCCCGCTGGTCGACGAGGAGAAGGGCCTGGTGCTGGCCGGCGGGTTCATCGATCACTGCGGCAAGCTGGTCGACTTCGCGTGGACCGACGGCACCCCGGTCAGGAGCTTCTACCATTTCCCGCACTCGTACTGCCTGCTCGAGGCGTTCAAGATCGTCGACGGTTCCATCGCCGGGATCGAGGCGGTGTTCATTGACGTGCCTTATCACATGCCTTCGCCATGGGGCGGAGAACGGTAGATGAAGTTCGGCGTTTTCGACCATATCGACGCCAACGGAATGGCCATTGGCGAGCAGTACGAGCAGCGCCTGAGGCTGGTCGAACTCTATGAAAAGCGTGGCTTTTACTGCTATCACCTGACCGAGCATCACGCGACCGACCTGGGCATGGCTTCGTCCCCCTCGGTGTTCCTCGCCGCCGCCTCGCAGCACACCCGCACGATCAAGCTCGGCACGCTGGTTTACCTCCTGCCGCTGCACCACCCGGTGCGGCTGCTTGAGGAAATCGGCATGCTCGATCAGTTGACGGGCGGGCGCTTCCAGCTCGGCGTCGGCCGAGGGGGACAGCCGGCCGAACACTCGCGCTTCGGGCTCGCCGAGGAGGATCTCGGGCCGATGTTCGAGGAGGCGCTCGGGATAATCCTCGAGGGGCTCGCGGGTGACCTAAAGGCGCACAAGGGCACCTACTACAACCTCCCCGACGTTCCGCTGCGCATCCGCACCGTTCAGCGGCCGCACCCGCCGCTGTGGTACGGCACCGCCTCGAGCCACCGTAACCAGTGGGCCGCCGAGCACGACGTCAATTTGCTCTGCCTGGTGCCCAACGCCCGCTCGCGCGAGGTGTTCGACGATTATCGAGAGAAGCTGGCCCGGCTCGGCAAGGCGGAGCCGTGCATCGGCCTTGCCCGCCAGCTGATCGTCGCCGAAACCGATGCCGACGCCGAGCGGATCGCCGAGCGCGCGTGGCAGCCGTTCGTCCGTTCCTTCAACTGGCTGGTCGAACACCTCGGGCGCCCGGCGTTTCCGATCGCTCAGACCTTTGCCGGCGCGGTCGAGCAAGGGCTTGCCTTCGCCGGCTCGCCCGCCTCGGTGCGCGATTTCGTCGGGAGGGCGCGTGACGAGGCGGGGGCCAACTACCTTGCGCTCGAAGTGGCGTTCGGCGACATTTCCGAACATGAGGCGGCGCAGACCGCCGAGCTATTCGCGCGCGAGGTAATGCCCGCATTCGAGGAGTGATCCAATGGAAGCCCTGATCCTTCACGAGGACCGCCGCAGCGGCAATTGCTACAAGATCCGGCTGACCGCGGCGCTGCTCGGCCTGCCGCTCGAGCGCCGCGAGTACGACATCATGAAGGGCGAGACGCGCACTCCCGAGTTTCTCGCCAACGTCAACGGTAATGGCCGCATCCCGGTGCTGCAGGTGTACAACCGCTTTCTGCCGGAAAGCAACGCGGCGTGCTTCTATCTCGCCGAGGGCAGCAACCTAGTTCCGGCCGACCGCTTCGAGCGCGCCGACATGCTTAGGTGGATGTTCTTCGAGCAGTACAACCACGAGCCCAACATCGCCACGCTGCGCTTCTGGCTCGCCTATGTCGGCGAGACCAACCTGACCGACCAGCAGCGCGCGCAGGTCCCGGCCAAGAGGATCGCCGGCGAGGATGCCCTGGCTCTGATGGAGCAGGAATTGACGAAACGCGACTGGTTCGTCGGCGAGTCCTGCACGCTGGCCGACATCTCGCTTTACGCTTACACCCACGTCGCCGAAGCCGGGGGCTTCCGGCTGGAGGATTACCGCAACGTCTGCGCCTGGATCCGCAGGATCGCGGCGCTGCCGGGCTACGTGGCGATGGATTGAATCGCTTGCCGTAACTTGCCGCAAAGCCTACATGAACCGCAAGCGGCCGTCCCGAGAGGGGCGGCCCTTCTATTTTCACCGGAGAGAACACAGTGGCCCAGCCCGCCCCCCTGATGCCGCACGCGACCGCTTCCTGGCTGGTCGACAACACCTCGCTGAGCTTCGAGCAGATCGCCGAATTCTGCGGGCTGCACATCCTCGAAGTGCAGGCGATGGCCGACGACCTCGCCAGCTCGAAGTACACCGGGCGCGATCCCGTGCACTCGGGCGAGCTGACCCACGCCGAAATCGAGCGCGGCCAGGCCGATGTGAATTACAGCCTCAAGATGCAGCGCGCCCCGGTCGACGTCAGCCGCACCAAGGGACCGCGCTACACGCCGGTTTCCAAGCGGCAGGACAAGCCCGACGGCATCGCCTGGATCATCCGCAACCACCCGGAAATTTCCGACGCGCAGATCGGCAAGCTGATCGGCACCACGCGCAACACCATCAATGCGATCCGCGAGCGGACGCACTGGAACATCCAGAACATCCAGCCGAAGGACCCGGTCACGCTCGGCCTGTGCTCGCAGCGCGAGCTTGACGCGGCGGTTGCCCGCGCGGCGAAGAAGGCCGGCACCGATGTCGGTGAAACGGCGGTCGAGGAAAGCCGCGACGATCGCGCCAGGCTGATCGAGGAACTGCGCGCCGAACGCGATACCGCGGTCAAGGCCGCTGTCGAAGCCGCCCAGGAGGCCGAGGCCGAGGCGTGGCTCGAAGCCAAGCGCGCGGCGGAGGCTGACGAAGCGAACGCCTGATCTGCGGACCGAAGACAAAAGAAGGGGCCGCTTCCAACCGGGAGCGGCCCCTTTCTTGTTCGGCTTGGGCTGCGGCGGTCAGCCGGCCAGGGACAGCCGCTGTTCCTCGTCCTGGCCGAGCTCGAGAACCTGGCCGGATACCACGGGCGCCGCCGCCTTGGCCGCGTCGCCGGCGAAGCGGCCTTCGACCTGGGCGCCCTGCTCGATCGTCAGCGTGTCGTAATGCACGTCACCTTCGATCCGCGCGCTGCGCAGGATCACCAGCTCGCGCACCGTGATCGTGCCCTTGACGCGGCCCGACAGGCGCGCGGTCTCGGCTTCGATCGCGCCTTCGACGAGGCTCGATTCGCCCTGCACCAGCGAGGCGCAGGAGATATCGCCCTGGACGGTTCCGTCGACATGCAGGTCGGCACTGGCCGACACGTTGCCCTTGATGACGACGTCGGCGCCGATCACCGAGAAGGTTCCGGCGCTGCTAGCCACGGACCGCGGTCCCACGGCTGGCGATCGTTCCGCGGGCTTCTTCGAGAACATCGGGAGCCTTCTCCAGGAAGGGGCGCGGATTGACCACGCGATTGTTGATGCGCACCTCGAAGTGGAGGTGCGGGCCGGTCGAGCGGCCGGTGCTGCCGATCGCCCCGATCACGGTTCCCGCGGCAACTTGCTGTCCGACTTTGGCCATGGTCTTCGACATGTGCGCGTAACGCGTAAGCAAACCGTTACCGTGACTGATCTCGACCACGTTGCCGTAGCCCCTGATCTGTCCGACGAAGCTGACCTGGCCATCGGCGGTGGCGTGGATCGGCGCGCCGTAGGCGCCCTTGAAGTCAAGTCCGGGGTGGAACGCGCCGCCGCCGGTGAAGGGATCGCTGCGATAACCGAAGGTCGAGGTGATCAGCCCGCCGTCGGCCGGCATGACCTGTGGAATGCCTTCGAGCCCCTGCTCATACGCGTCCATCCGGGCGAGGCTGAGGCCGAGCCGCTCGAAGCGCGGGTCGGTCGAGCCGTCGCGACTGGTCGAGAGCTTCTCGAGCGGGCCGCCCTGCGCTTCGCGCATCGAGGCGAGCACTGCCCGCGGATCAAGGCCGAGCTTGCGCAGCGCCAGTTCGCTGCGCTTGGCGCGGCGATCGGCATAGCGGGTGAGATTCTCGACGAAAGCGAGCTGGCGCGCCTCGAGCCGGGCGAGGCCCGCCGCTTCGGGGATCGATTCGCTGACCTTGTCGACGGTCTTGGCCGCTTCGCCACGGCTGTCGGAGACATGCTCGTCGGGACGCACGTCGTCAGGCAGCATCGGCAACACGTCTTCGATGAAGTCCTGCCGCCGCTTGAGGTCGTCGGCCACTTTGCCGAGATCGCCGCGATAGGCGGCGACGCGATTTTCCGCCTTGGCGACTTGCGCCTCGCGATCGAGCAGGTCGGCGCGGTGATATTGCATGAAACCCATCACTGCCATCGACCCGCCCCAGGCGAGCAGAATCGCCAGCGCTCCGCCGGCGGCGGCCATCTGCATCTTCGACGTGACGGTGACGAAGCGCACCTGTCCGCGTGAACGCATGAAGAATTCGCGGTCTGGGAACCAGCCTTGCAGGCGCTCCCGTACCGCGGCGACGGTAATCATTATTTCGGTGACCCCCGAGTCCCGTTCCGATCGCCAACGGCGGTAGCGCGACAATTGTTAATGACAAATCGGACGAGCCCGACTCGCCGCCGAGTCGAGCGGGAATCGGGGTGAAGCGTTAAGATGTTGCGGGGAATCGCAATTTCGCCGGGAACCTGACCCGAATCGGCCAAAACCGAGTCCACGTTGAGTCCGGCCTGACAGACGCGTTCGGCAATGCTAAGGGGCGCCGATGTCGACCGCCCCGGACCCTCAATTCGACGCAGAAGCGCTCGTCGGCGTTCTCGCCCGCGCGGGCCGCAAGGCGCAGCGCGTGCTGGCCCGGATGGACGAGGGGGCGAAGGCCGCCGCGCTGCGGGCCGCCGCCGCGGCGCTGCGCCGCCATGGCGAAAAGATTCTCGCCGCCAACGCCCAGGACGTCACTGCCGGCGAAGCGCGCGGGTTGACCGGCGCGTTGCTCGACCGGTTGCGGCTCGATCCCGGCAGGCTCGAAGCCATGGCCGCCGCCGTCGAAGCGGTCGCCGCGCTGCCCGACCCGGTCGGCGAAGTGATTTCGCACAGCACCGTGCCGAGCGGGCTCGATCTCACGCGCGTGCGCATCCCGATCGGGCTGATCGGCATCGTCTACGAAAGCCGCCCCAACGTCACCGCCGATGCCGCGGCGCTGTGCGTGCGCGCCGGCAACGCGGTGCTGCTGCGCGGGGGCAGCGAGGCGGTCAACTCGAACCGCGCGATCCATGCCGCGCTCGCCGAGGGGCTCGCCGAGGCGGGCGTCCCGGCCGAGGTGGTGCAACTGATGCCGACGCAGGACCGCGAGGCGGTCGGGGCGATGCTCCGCGCCGCGGGGCTGATCGACATGATCGTGCCGCGCGGCGGCAAGGGGCTCGTCGAGCGGGTGCAGAACGATGCCCGCGTGCCGGTGCTCGCGCACCTCGACGGCATTTGCCACACCTACATCCACGCCGCGGCCGACCCGGCGATGGCCGAGAAGGTCGCGCTCAATGCCAAGATGCGCCGCACCGGCATCTGCGGGGCGATGGAGACGCTGCTGCTCGACACCGCCTTTCCGGCGGCTCACGCGGTGGTCGATGCCTTGCTCGAGTCCGGGTGCGAGCTGCGCGGCGATGCGCGCGCGCAGGCGATCGATCCGCGGATCAAGCCGGCGAGCGCCAACGACTGGGACTGCGAGTATCTCGACGCCATCCTTTCGGTCGCGGTGGTCGACGGCCTGGATGCCGCACTCGACCATATCGCCCGCCATTCCTCGGGCCATACCGACGCGATCGTCACCGCCGACCAGGCCGCCGCCGAGCGCTTTCTTGCCGAAGTCGACAGCGCGATCGTGATGGTCAACGCCAGCACGCAGTTCGCCGATGGCGGCGAGTTCGGCCTCGGCGCCGAGATCGGCATCGCCACCGGCCGCCTGCACGCGCGCGGCCCGGTCGCACTCGAAGGCCTGACGACCTACAAGTGGGTCGTGCGCGGCACCGGCCAGACGCGGCCCTGAACGAGCGCGCTTGAACGACTCCGCTACTCGCCCCTAAGAGCGGGCGAAGAAGGAGACCTCCATGCGCTACAATCGCCTCGGCAGTTCCGGCCTGATCGTCTCCGAGCTGTGCCTTGGGGCGATGACCTTCGGCACGCGGGCGAGCCGCTTCGGGCTGGTCCACGGCCTCGACCAGGACGCGGCGACCGCGCTGGTCAGGCAGGCCTTCGACGCCGGCGTGAACTTCATCGACACCGCCAATGTATACACCGAGGGGCAGTCGGAGGAATTCGTCGGCGGCGCGCTCAAGGCGCTCGGCCTGCCGCGCAGCCAGGCGATCGTCGCCACCAAGGCGACCGGCGGGATGGGCCCCGGCAAGATGGAATCCGGGTTCTCGAAGAAGCACCTGCTCGACCAGATCGACGCCAGCCTCGCGCGCCTCTCGCTCGACTACGTCGACCTCTACCAAATCCACGCCTGGGATCCGCACACGCCGATGGAGGAAGCGCTTCGCGCTCTGGAGGACATCGTCCGCTCCGGCCGGGCGCGTTACGTCGGGGTGTCCAATTGGGCCGCCTGGCAGATCATGAAGGCGCTCGGCATCCAGGAACGGCGCGGGTGGGACAAGTTCGTCAGCCTGCAAGCCTATTACACCGTCGCCGGGCGCGACCTCGAGCGCGAGCTCGCGCCGCTGCTCAGGAGCGAAGGCGTCGGACTGATGGTCTGGAGCCCGCTCGCCGGTGGGCTGCTCTCGGGCAAGTACACGCTCAATGCCGAGGGCGAGATCGAAGGCGAGGGCCGCCGCGCGGCGTTCGATTTCCCGGTGGTCGACAAGCCCCGCGCAATGGCGCTGGTCGAGGCGATGCGCCCGCTGGCCGAGGCCAAGGGCGTGTCGGTTGCGGGGATTGCGCTCGCCTGGCTACTCCACCAGGAGGTCGTCTCGACTGTGATCGTCGGCGCCAAGCGCGCCGAGCAGCTGAGCGAGAACCTCGCCGCCACCGAGATTGAGCTCACCGCCGACGAGCTCGCCGGTCTTGCCGATCTGAGCGCATTGCCGCGCGAATACCCCGGATGGATGTTCGACATGCAGGGCGGGTACTATGCCGACAAGGTTTCGCCGAGGCGGTGAACCGCTCCGGCCCGCTTACCGGGCTGCTCGGGGGCAGCTTCAATCCGGCGCACGGGGCGCACCGCCGAATCTCGCTCGCGGCGCTCGAGGCACTCGGGCTGGACGAGGTCTGGTGGCTGGTCTCGCCGGGCAATCCCCTCAAGCCGCAGGCCGGGATGGCGCCGCTCGCCGCGCGCGTGCGCTCGGCCCGCGCCCAGGCCCACCGCGCCCCGATCCGGGTGAGCGCGATCGAGCGCCAGCTGGGCACCCGCTACACCATCGATACGTTGCGGGCGCTCAAGCGGCGGTACCCGAAACGGCGGTTCGTCTGGCTGATGGGAGCGGACAATCTCGCCCAGCTGCACTTGTGGCGGGATTGGCGGGGATTGGCCCGGGAGATGCCGATTGCGGTGATCGCCCGTCCCGGCTATGATGGCAAGGCCCTCGCGAGCCCCGCGATGGCCTGGCTGCGGCGCTACCGGTTGCCCGCGACCTGCTTGAAAAACCGGCTGGAATGGAGCGCCCCGGCGCTGATCGAATTGCGTTTTGACCCCGATCCGCGCTCGGCGACTGCGATGCGCCAGGCGGATCCGGACTGGGCCCGGCGACTGGCCGGCCCCCCGCCCCGCGACGCGGTGACGCACTCGCTCATTTCCGATTTCGCAGGCAGCCACGCTGGATGACGCCAGCCGCACCTGCGTCGGCCATTCCTTGCTTCAGGAGCACACACTGCTGCGATGACTCCAGCGCAGACTGCGCCGGCTGCTGCCGGCATCTCGAAACCCGCCCGCATGGGTGAGATCTCCTCTTCTCCAACCGCCGTGCCCGGCTCGCTCCACGCGCTCGTTCTCGAAAGCCTCGACGACGACCAGGCGCTCGACGTCGTGTCGATCCCGCTGGAGGGCAAGTCGAGCATCGCCGACTTCATGGTGATCGCCTCGGGCCGCTCGACGCGGCAAGTCGCCGCGATCGCCACGCACCTGGCCGAGCGGCTCAAGGCCCGCGGTCACGGAAGCCCGCGGATCGAGGGCTTGCCGGCGGCCGACTGGGTGCTGATCGACGCCGGCGATGTCGTCGTCCACCTGTTCCGCCCCGAGGTTCGCAGCTTCTACAATCTCGAGCGGATGTGGGGCTTCGGCGACGAACCGGCCGCGGCCGCCGGCAGCGCCTGAGCGTTCGCGACCGGGGCGATGCTGCTGCACGTCGTCGCCCGCGGCAAGATCGGCCGTTCGCCTGAGGCCGAGCTGGTCGAGCGTTACGCCAGGCGGATCGCCTGGCCGCTCAAGCTGACCGAGCTCCCCGAAACGGGCGGTCGCCTCCCTGCAGCGCGAACGCCCATGCGCACGGTGCTGCTCGACGAGAAGGGCCGGCAGCTTTCGTCGGAAGATCTCGCCAGGCAGCTTGAAACCTGGCGCGACGGCGGCATTCGCGAGGCGCGGTTTGTGATCGGCGCGGCCGATGGGCACGAAAATGCAGAGCGCGCCGAAGCCGACGTCCTGCTTGCGTTCGGCGCCGCGACCTGGCCGCACCTCCTCGCCCGGGCGATGCTGCTCGAGCAGTTGTTCCGCGCGACCAGCATCCTTGCGGGGCATCCCTATCATCGGGCAGGGTAGCGCCATGAACCGCGCGCCGTTCCTGTTCCCCCTCGCCGCCCTGCTCGCGGCGGGCGCCGGCGCGGTGCAGTTCTCGCCTGACGCCGATCCGGCCGCGACGCGCGAGGAATTGCGCCAGGCGCTCGCCGACGGCCGGATGGCCGAAGCGCGCAGCAGGATCCTCGAAGCCCAGGCCGCGCGAGCGGTCGAGGCTGCCGACAAGACCGCGCGCCAGGCGGCTGCCCTCGCCGCGCGCATCCAGCAGGCAGAGGCCGGGATCGCCGCCGCGCAGGCGCGTATCAGCCTGATCGACCGCGAGCGCCAGGCGCTGCGCGAGCAACTCGGCGCGGAGCAGCGCCCGGTGGTGCGGCTGACCGCCGCGCTGCAGCAGTTTTCGCGGCGCCCGGTCGCGCTCTCCGTGCTGCGGCCCGGCTCGGTGCTCGAGATGGTCTACACCCGCGCCTTGCTGGCGAGCGCGGTGCCGGTGGTCCGCAAGCGCACCTCGCACTTGCGGGCGCAGCTCGCGCGCGGTCGCGAGCTGCGCCGGCAAGCGGCGCTCGCTCTCGCCGGCTTGCATGACGAGAGCCTCGCGCTTGCCGGGCGCAAGCGGCAGTTGGCGGACATCGAGACCCGCCAGCGGCTCGCTTCGCGCACCGCCACCGGCAGTGCCGCGCGCGAGAGCGAGCGGGCGTTGGCGCTCGCCGAACAGGCGCGTGACCTCAGCTCGCTGGTCGGCGAGCTCGACCGAGCCGGGGCCCTGCGGCGCCGGCTGGCGGCGTTGCCCGGCCCGGTCCTGCGGCCCGCGCGGCCCGAGGACGCGCAGCTCGTCACCATAGCGCCATCCGCTGTGAGCGGCGTCGGCCCCCCGCCGGCGCCGTACCTGCTGCCGGTTGCCGGCCGCACGGTGGCCGGCTTCGCAGCGAGCGGGGACGCCGGGACCAGCAACGGCCTCACCCTCGCCCCGCGCCCCGGCGCCCAGGTTGTCGCGCCAGGTGCGGGGCGCGTCGCCTTCGCCGGCCCCTACCGCGGTTATGGCCGCATCGTCATCCTCGAGCACGATGGCGGCTGGACCAGCCTGGTCACCGGCCTTGCCCGGGTCGACGTCCGGGTCGGGGACCGCCTGGTCGGCGGCGCGCCGCTCGGCGTCGCCGGGCAGGGGCAGCCGACGGTGTCGCTCGAGCTGCGGCGCGACAACGAGCCGGTCAACCCGCTCCAATATCTGCGCTGATATCGACGAGGGCCACGCCTCATCTGGCGTTAAGGCCTCTCACGCGATAGAAGGCGCGCAGAAATGCAAGGATTCCCGATGAAGATTGCCGCCTCGCTGCGTGCGCTCGCTCTGCTGACTTCGGTCGCGCTCCTGCCCGCCGCCACCGCCGGCTTCGCCCAGGTGGACGGCCGCATCTCGCCCGAATTCGCCAAGTTCTTCGCGGTCTACGAACGGATCAAGGCGAACTATGTCGAATCGGTCGACGACAAGACGCTGATCAAGGGCGCGATCGACGGCATGCTCGCCTCGCTCGACCCCCACTCGGCTTATCTCGAAGGCGCCGGCTTCGAGCGGCTGACAACGATGATCGACGGCAATTACCAGGGCCTCGGCATTTCGGTGCAGATGGACGACGGCGCCGTGAAAGTGGTCTCACCGTTCAAGGGCAGCCCCGCGGACAAGGCCGGCATCAAGGCAGGCGACTATATCACGCACATCAACGGCAAGCTGATCTACGGGCTCGATATCGACGACGCGGTCGAGCAGATGCGCGGGCCGGCTGGCAGCACGATTCGCCTCTCGCTGGTGCGCGAAGGCCGCGACGAGCCGTTCGACGTCACCGTGACCCGCGGGACGATCGAACTCGAGCCGGTCACCTCGGAGCTCAAGAGCGGCAATATCGGCTACATCAGCGTCAACGAGTTCAGCCGCGACGTTGGCCGCGACGTCAACGGCGCTCTGAAGGCACTCAAGGCGCAGGCCAAGGGCCATCTCGGCGGCCTGGTGCTCGACTTGCGCAAGAACCCGGGCGGTTCACTCGACGAAGCGGTGGCGCTCAGCGACCTGTTCCTCACCGACGGGCAGATCGTTTCGCAGCGCGGCCGCAACAAGCGCGACACGATCTATTACGACGCCGAGAGCATGTTCCCCGGCGACGTCGCCGCGGGCACCCCGATCATCGTGCTGATCGACGGCGGCACCGCTTCGGCCAGCGAGATCGTCGCCGGCGCGTTGCAGGACCAGCACCGCGCGCTGATCATGGGCGAGCGCAGCTTCGGCAAGGGCAGCGTTCAGTCGCTGCTGCCGCTGACCAAGGACAGCGCGCTCAAGCTGACCACCGCGCGCTATTACACCCCGGCCGGGCGGTCTGTGCAGGAAGGCGGCATCAAGCCCGACATCCGCGTGCCCCAGCTCAGCGATCCCGACGAGGCGCTGCGGCTGAAGTACGCCTATCGCGAAAGCGATCTCAAGCGACACCTGGTCAACGAGGCAGCGCTCAAGGACGACGACCTCGAGAACGACGCCAAGCCCGATCCGCGCTTCACCGAGACCGCCGAGCAGTTGAAGAAGCAAGGCATCGACGACTTCCAGCTGCATTACGCGCTGCAGACGTTGGCTCACACCGCCAACGTACGAACCGCGCAACGCTGAGCGCCAGGGTGACGGCATCGGACAAGCTCGCCCAGCGGCTCGCGATCGGCGTGCCGGCGCTGCTGCTCGGCGGCGCCTATCTGTCACAGTACGGCTTCGGGCTGTTCCCGTGCGAGATGTGCTGGTGGCAACGCTATGCCCATTTCGCCGCGCTGGCGCTGGCGCTGGCTTCGACAATTGCCGCGCCCAAACGGCTCTGGATCGGTCTCGCAGGACTGGCGATCCTGGTCGCTGGATTGCTCGGGGCTTATCATGCCGGCGTCGAGTACAAGTGGTGGGAGGGGGTCACCACCTGCAGCAGCACCGCCGGGGGCAATTCGCTCGACGACATTCTCAACGCCCCGCTGATCCGCTGCGATGAGCCGCAATGGACGCTGCTGGGCATTTCGCTCGCCGGCTTCAATTTCCTCTTCTCGACCGCCGCGGCGGTGATCATTTTCGTACTGCTCGGCAGCCGTGCCCAGGAAACCCGGGCGTGAGCAAGGACCGTTCAGCGATGATCCGGGTCGACCAGGCCGGCGAATACGGGGCGACGCGGATCTATGCCGGGCAGCTGGCGGTGATGGGCGATCGCGGGCCGCATTCGCCCGACATCCGGGCGATGGCCGAGCAGGAAGCCGGCCACCTCGCTAAGTTCGACGCCCTTGTAGCCCGGCGCGGGACGCGGCCGACCGCGTTGCAGCCGTTCTGGTCGGTCGCCGGCTATGCGCTAGGCGCGGCCACTGCGCTGATCGGGCCCGAAGCGGCGATGGCCTGCACCGCGGCGATCGAGGAAGAGATCGACCGCCACTATACCCGCCAGCTCGCCGAACTCGACGAAAGCGGCGAGGACCCCGAGCTGGCCCGGATGATCGGTGAATTCCGCGAGGACGAGCGCGAGCATCGCGACCTGGCGATCGCTGCCGGGGCCGAACGAGCCCCGGGTTACGCGCTGCTGTCGACGGCGATCCGCCTCGGCTGCCGCGCGGCGATCCGCCTTTCCGAGAAGATTTGACGAGGAACAACGCGTGGGCGCAAAGCGCTTCACTAGGTGTTCACCTGATGGAGGCTTCATTCGCCGGCTGGCATACGCGGGGCCGCACCGAAGGACAAAGACGATGAAACGCTTCGCTCTCCTCACGCTCGCAGCGCTCGCCGCGAGTCCCGCCGCGGCGCAAAACGGCTCGGCGCAAGGGCCGGCCGAGCCGAAGGTCAATCAGCTGATCGTCTACGGCGACGACCAGTGCCCGCCGTCGACCGGCGACGAGATCACCGTTTGCGCCCGTCTCGACGAAAGCGAGCGCTACCGCATCCCCGAATCGCTGCGCCAGCTCGACGGGCCGCAAAACGAAGCCTGGACGAATAAGGTGAGGTCGTTCGAGACGGTCGGCGATTTTGGCCCGCTGTCGTGCACCCCGACGGGCGCCGGCGGCGAGCTCGGCTGTACCGCGAAGATGATCGAGGCCGCGTACGCCGAGAAGCGCGAGATCGCGCGAACCAACGTCCACATGGCCGAGCTGGTCGCGCAGGCGCGCCAGCAACGCCTGTCGACCCTCGACGCTGACGCTGCGGCGACCCAGGCCCGCGTCGAGGCGCTCGAAAAGGAGCGCGCGCGGCTCGAAGCGCAAGGCGTTCCGCCGGCCGAAGCCGCCGCCCAGGCGGCCGACAACATCGCCAAGACCCAACGGTGACAGCGTAAGTGCGCGATTAATAAAAATAATCTAGTGCGGCCGGATGAGCGGTCGCAAGCGCATCCTGACGGTATTCGGCACGCGGCCGGAAGCGATCAAGCTGTTCCCGCTGGTCCATGCCCTCGAAGCCGATCCGCGCTTCGAAAGCCGCGTGTGCGTTAGCGGACAGCACCGCTCGATGCTCGACCAGGTGCTCGAAATCGCCAGCATCGCCCCCGACCACGACCTCGACCTGATGCGGCCCGACCAATCGCTCGATGCGCTCACCGCTGAGCTGCTCACCGGGCTCGGCAAGATTTTCGACGCCGAGCGGCCCGATTGGGTGGTCGTCCAGGGCGACACCGCTACGGCAATGACCGCAGCGATCGCCGCGTATTATCGCAAGATCCCCGTCGCGCATGTCGAGGCGGGGCTGCGTAGCGGCAATATCCATCATCCCTGGCCCGAGGAGGTCAACCGCAAGATCATCGGCACGATCGCCGCACTTCATTGCGCTCCCACCGAGACTTCGGCGGCGGCCCTGCGGCGCGAAAACGTCGATCCGGCGGCGGTCCATGTTACCGGCAACACGGTGATCGATGCGTTGCACTGGATCACCGCCAAGATCGCCGAGCGACCCGAGCTCGCCGACGGGCTCGCTCATCTCGAACGGCGCTTCGCCGGCAAGCGGATCGTCGGCGTGACCAGCCACCGGCGGGAGAATTTCGGCGAGGGAATGGCGGCGATCGCGGATGCAATCCGCCGCCTTGCCGGACGCAATGACCTGGCGATGATCTTCCCGGTCCATCTCAACCCCAATGTCCGCGCGGTAATGAACGAAAGGCTCGGCGGGCTAGACAACGTCGCGCTGATCGAGCCGCTCGATTACCCACATTTCGCGCGCCTGCTGGACCTTGCCACGCTGATGCTGACCGACAGTGGCGGCGTGCAGGAAGAAGCGCCTGCACTCGGCAAGCCGGTGCTGGTCATGCGCGAGACCACTGAGCGGCCCGAAGGTGTCGAAGCGGGAACCGCGAAGCTCGTCGGTACCGATGCGGACCGGATCGTCGCCGAGGCCGAGCGCTTGCTGGATGACCCGGCGGCCTATGCCGCGATGGCCCGCGCCCACAATCCGTTCGGCGATGGGCGCAGCGCCGCGCGGATCGTCGGGCTGCTCGCAACTACCTGATCGTTACCGTATTTTTCATCCCTTGCTGCCACACGGGCCCGGACGACAGCGAGGAATAAGCATGCGCGGCGAGAACCTGCCCCAGGTCAGTGTCATCGGGCTCGGTTACATCGGCCTGCCGACAGCGGCGGTGATCGCCCGTGCCGGCATGCGCGTGCACGGGGTCGACGTCAGCCAGGCGGTGGTCGACACGATCAACCGCGGCGACATCCATATCGAGGAGGTCGATCTCGATGGGCTTGTCCAGGCCGTCGTCCAGCGCGGCCTGCTGCGCGCCGGGACCGAGGTCGAGACGGCCGACGTATTCGTGATCGCGGTGCCGACCCCGTTCCACAGGGACGGCCAGCATACCCCGGACCTGTCCTACGTTCTCGCTGCCGCGGAAAGCGTCGCCAAGGTGCTCAAGGCGGGCGACACGATCATTCTCGAATCGACCTCGCCCGTCGGGACGACCGAGCAGTTGCGCGATGCGATCGCGGCGGTGCGGTCCGACCTGGCGCTGCCCGGGCTTACCGCCGGCACGCCCGATATCGCGATCGCCTATTGTCCGGAGCGCGTGCTGCCCGGCCGCATCCTCGAGGAACTCACCCACAACGACCGCTCGATCGGCGGTGTGACCCCGCGCTGCGCGAGAAAGGCACTCACGTTCTACAAGCGCTTCGTGCGCGGTACCTGCGTCACCACGGACGCGCGCTCGGCCGAGATGACCAAGCTGGTCGAGAACGCCTACCGCGACGTCAACATCGCCTTCGCCAACGAGCTGTCGGTCGTGGCCGATGCAATGGACCTCGACGTGTGGGAAGTGATCCGCCTGGCCAACCGCCATCCGCGGGTGAACATCCTCTCGCCCGGGCCGGGTGTGGGCGGGCATTGCATCGCGGTCGACCCGTGGTTCATCGTCCACGGCGCGCCGCAGGAGACCCCGCTGATCCGCACCGCGCGCGGCGTCAATGACAACAAGATCCACCACGTGATCGCGCGCGCGAGCGCGCTGGTAGAAACCAACCCCCAGGCGCGAGTGGCGTGCCTTGGGCTCGCTTTCAAAGCCAATATCGACGATTTTCGCGAAAGCCCCGCGCGCTTGGTCGCCGCGACGCTGGCGCGCCGCTTCGGGGAAAGGATCGCTATCGTCGAGCCTTTCGCCGCCGAGCTGCCGCCTGAATTTGAGGGTACCGGCGCGACCCAAATCGATATCGACACCGCCCTCGAGGATTGTGGCGTTCTGATCGTCCTCGTCGATCACGATCTGTTCAAGTCGGTTCCACTTGCCGAGCGCGCCGGGAAGGTCGTTTATGACACTCGCGGTGCCTGGGCCGATCAACCAGGGGTTGGCGCCTTGTCTTGCGAAGTGTTGTCTCGCGAAGTGGGTGAGGCAGTGCCCGAAGCGGGCCGCTGGGCGCAGACGCGGACCACCTCCCGTACGGCCTCTGGAACCTGATCCCAGGCAGGGCCTTGCAGAACAACCTGGCCGGGTGTTGTTCTATCGATTGCCAATCCCGCCTGCGCGATGAGGCGCATGACGTTATCGCACCGCGAATCGTTCGCGACCGCGGCCGCGGGGGCGATGTCGGCTGTTGGCGTCAGCGATTGGCTCGAAAAGATGCCCGTTTGGTACAACCCAATCAGGAGGATGATAGCTGGGTAGATTATCCCTGCAGCCGCTCTCGCGCGTGGGATTGCCAGCGCTAACCCCATTGGCAGCAGCATGAGTGCGTAGAGCACCAGTGCACACAGGCTCGCGAGTGTTTGGGACATAATTCCTGACGCTGCTAGGCTGCTTTAAGCCACGGTGCAATGTGCCCCAAATTTTCGCAAGATGCGGGCAGCTTTACACCGGCGCGCGGACCCTATAGCGCCCGAAGCGGGTACATCGATAATCGGAAATTGATCGCATGCGGTTCACCCGCCGATTCGAAAATTCACGCTTGGCTGTCCTGCTCCTTCTGTTCGCCGCGTGTTTTGTCCTCGGAGGCGCCTCCCGGGTCGACGTTTTCAGCCTCATTCTTCTGCAGCCGCTCGCCGTGGTCTGCGCTGTGGGGTTGCTGCTCCTCCCCGGTCCGATCGAATGGAGCCGTATCCGCGTGCCTTTCTTACTGCTGGCGGCGCTTGCTGCAACGATAGCCGCGCAGCTCGTGCCGCTTCCTCCTGCCATTTGGACCAACCTGCCTGGGCACGCAGCTTTCGCTCAGACCGCAACGATAGCCGGGATCGAACAACCCTGGCGGCCGATCAGCCTCACGCCAGATTTGACGCTTGCCAGTCTGGTGGGCCTGGTCGTCCCGTTGGCCGTCCTGATTGGGATCGGCTCGCTGGGCGTGGAACACAAGCGGTCCGTTCTCGCGGTGCTCATTCTGGGGACCATGCTCAGCGCCATGTTCGGCCTGGCCCAGATCGCCGGCGGCGAACGAAGCCCCTTTTATCTGTACCAGATCTCCAACTTCGGTTCGGCGGTCGGTCTGTTCTCAAACCGCAATCACCAAGCGGTGCTGATCGCCATGACGTGGCCGATGCTCGCCGTGTGGTCGGCGATGCCTCAGGACGACAAACGGCGGGGAGTTGTTAGGTTCTGGGTGGCGGTCAGCGTCGGCATATTCTTGATGCCGCTTATCCTTGTCACCGGCTCACGGGCTGGCATTCTTCTTGGTGCCTTTGGATTGGCTTGCGCATTTCAAATCGGGCGGACGCGACGAAACAAGACTTCCTTCGTACACGGCAAATGGAAGCGCCGGTCGCAGATCGTGGTGGCAATAAGCGGAGTTGCAGTCCTGCTGATCGCCGTGTTCCTTTCGCGCGACGAAGCCATTCGGCGGCTGGTGGACGGTGGGAGCGAAGAGACGCGTGTGGCGAATACGCCGACGTTGCTCCACATCGCGGCTGACTTTTTCCCGATCGGTTCTGGATTTGGAAGTTTCGATCCGGTCTTTCGTTTCTACGAACCACTGCGCCTGCTCAAACCCGAATATCTCAATCATGCGCATAACGACTTGCTCGAGCTGTTGATCACCGGCGGATTGTTTGGCGCCATCATCTTGCTCGCATTCCTTGGATGGTACGTGGCTCGTGCTTTCAAGATTTGGCGCCGCCCGTCCCAAGCCGGAGACTTCGAGAAGCTGGGCTCGGTCATGATGCTCATCGTCCTGTTGAGCAGCCTTGTCGATTATCCGTTGCGAACACCGCTGATGTCGGCGGTTTTCGCGGTGGCTTGCTGCTGGCTTGTTGAGCAGAGCGCCGTTCGGCGCAGCGGTCGGCGGGGGAGGGGCGAAAGAGCTTTACCGCCATTGGCTTTGTAACTAGAGCGCCTCCCGAGAGTGGCCCGAGCGGCGGCAACAAGCAGCTGAGATAACCGGTGAAACTAGTCAAAATATTGGCCCCATCGGGCGCGCTTATGTTAGCCCTGTTGTCGCTTGGCGCGTGTACCTCTCAGGCGATGGTCAATACCGGCCGGGTCGCTCTGGCAACGCCCGACACCCTCCCGCCTCCGAGCAAGACAGACGTCACAACGGGAGGCCGCCCACATTACGTGGGCCCCTTCGACCGCATTTCAGTGGACGTGCTGGGTCTGCCCGAGTTGAGCCGTGACGTACGCGTCGATGCCGCAGGTCATGTCGAACTTCCGATCGCTGGTTCGGTCGATGTTACCGGTCAGTCGCCTGAGGAATTGGCTCAAATCATAGAGGCGCGGCTGCGCGGCAGTTACGTACGCAATCCGCAGGTAACGGTATCGGTGCTGGAAACCGTTAGCCAATCTGTTACCGTCGATGGCGAAGTCAAGATGCCGGGAATTTATCCTGTCCTAGGGCAAATGACGCTCATGCGCGCCGTTGCTACCGCTCAGGGAACCAGTGAATATGCGAAGACCAGTCACGTTGTCGTATTTCGCACTGTGAATGGGCGGCAAATGGCGGCTCTTTATGACCTTCGCGCCATTCGGCTGGGTGCATATGAGGACCCCAAGATCTACACTAATGACGTAGTGGTGGTCGGTGAATCCGACGCACGGAGGCTGTTCCCGCAAATTCTTCAGGCGGCCGGTTTGCTCGTGACGCCGGTAATAGCTTACCTCAATAACCATTGAACGGCGTCTAATGGATGAACGACGTAGCTTTTAATCGAGGCCTTGTAGGCACCGATCGGCCGCCCGGAGTGGGCGATTCCGCGGATGCGGGAGGGCGCCAACAGGGCGTTCTTCTTGCCTTGCGCTATCTGCGGCTCGCCAAGCGCTGGAAGTGGCTTCTGATCGGATCAGTTGTGGTTGGTGCCGTTGTCGGCTTGCTGGTCACCTTGCTCATGACCACGAAATACACGGCGTCGGCTACTCTTGAGATCCAACGCGAAAGCTATCGCGTCGTGAACGTTCAGGGGGTCGAGCCGGAAAACAGTTCGGTCGATCTGGAATTCTACCAGACGCAATACGGTCTTCTCAAGTCGGATACTCTTGCGCAACGGATTGTCACCGATTTGCGGCTTCAGGACGACCCCGTATTCTTCGACATGTTCGGAGCCTCCGAATGGGCGGACCGGTTGAGGTCCGGCTTGGCCGGCGGCAACGCCAGCACGCGAGACGAACGCGTCCGCGCGGCAACCAAGATCATCCTTAAAAACGAGAGTATTTCTCCTCAACGGCTTTCACGTCTGGTGGAGATCAGGTTCACAAGTCCGGATGCCAACTTTTCCGCGCGGATCGTGAATGCCTGGACTCGGCTTTTCATCGACACGACCCTGGAGAGGCGCTTCGACGCAACGTCCTATGCGCGCAACTTCCTTGAGAACCGCTTGAAGCAGTTGCGTGAGCGCTTGCAGAATTCCGAACGAACCCTGGTCGCCTACGCGGCGAAGGAGAAAATCGTAAGCGTGCCGTCGACATCGCCTGGAGGCGAGACGGTCGAGCACCCCCTCGTAGCCGAAGATCTCGAGGCGTCGAATCGTGAACTGAACGCCGCGATCGCAGCACGTGTCACCGCGCAAAGCCGTCTTCGGAGCGCCGGAGGTGCCACCTCGGAGGGACTCGCCAATCAGGCCATCACCGACTTGCGCACTCGACGAGCGGGCTTGGCTGCCGATCGTGCAAAAATGCTCTCCCAGTTCACCCCAAGCTATCCCCCCGCGCAAGCACTCCTCGACCAGATCGCCGAACTCGATCGGTCGATCGCGCGTGAGGAGAATCGAGTTCGCAGTTCACTGCAATCGACTTATGGGGCCGCCTCGTCACGGGAGGCGCTGTTGCGGAACCGGGTCAGTGGCCTCGAAGAGGACATGCTCGATCTGCGTCGCCGCACGATCCAATACAATATCTATCAGCGCGACGTGGATACCAACAGGCAGCTCTACGACGCGCTGCTGCAGCGATATAAGGAAATCGGGGTCGCGGGGGGTATCGGCGTCAACAATATTTCCGTGGTCGACCCGGCTGATCCACCGCAGATTCCCTCATCGCCGCATCTCGTATTGAATTTGCTGATTGCAATGATGGCCGGCGGATTGGTCGG
This sequence comes from Croceibacterium segetis, assembly GCF_011320115.1. GTDB lineage: Bacteria > Pseudomonadota > Alphaproteobacteria > Sphingomonadales > Sphingomonadaceae > Croceibacterium_B > Croceibacterium_B segetis. Next base: position 132,775 of record NZ_JAANOZ010000005.1, read on the forward strand.
GCTGGGCTTAGCGCTCTTGTTTGATCAGACTGATGAGGCAATTTCCGATCCGCGCGAGCTTGAGACCGATCTAGGGCTGCCGCTGCTTGGTACGATTCCCAAAGTTGTCACCGGCGACCCGGTCGAGGAGCTCGAGGATCCAAAGTCCCCGATCGTGGAAGCATATCTGTCGATGCGGACGACCTTGTCGTTCACGACCGACCACGGCGTGCCCCGCACGTTGATGGTGACGAGCACGCGTCCAAGCGAGGGCAAGTCGACCACGGCCTATGGTCTTGCGAGAACTCTGGCGCGAACGTCGCGCCACGTGATCGTTGTCGACGCGGACATGCGGTCGCCCTCTCAGCATGAGATATTCAGCCTCAAGAACGCGGTCGGGCTGAGCAATTATCTTTCGGGTAGCGAGGATCTTCCCGCGCTCCTGCAAGCCAAGCCCGCGCTCAACCTGACCCTCCTGAGTGCCGGGCCGAAGCCTCCCAACGCAGCCGAGTTGTTGACCGGAGCCCGCTTCGTGCAATTGCTCGCTGAATTGTCATCCATGTTCGATCATGTCATCATCGACGCTCCTCCTGTGATGGGCCTAGCCGATACCCCACTGCTCGCGAGCAGGGTCGAAGGCTGCATTTTCGTTGTCGAATCGCACCAGACTCGCGCCACAATGGCAAAGGTGGCGCTCGACAGGTTGCGAGATGCGCGGGCGCGAGTCCTCGGCGGCCTTCTGACGAAGTTCGACGCGAAGAAGGCCGACTACGGCTACGGCTACGATTACGGCTATGGATATGGCGAGCGTGAACCGGACCCGTCCTGACGCCAGACCGAACGAGCGCGAGCCGCGTCCAAAGGGCTTTCCACACGGGATTCTCTACAATCTGCCTTGGATAGTGATGGGAATTACGGGCCTGGTGCTCGCGATTCAAACTTCGGTGGCCGGGGCGTTCGCGAGTAGCGGTCCAGCGATCGCCCTCAAGTTCGCACCGTTTAACGCCGGCGCGCGTGCCAAACTCGCGGAACAGATCGGTGGCTCCGAACAGGGGCAAAAAGTCGCGAATGAACTCGCGTCCGATGCCATCCGCCGTGATCCACTCCAACCGGTTGCCCTCCGGATCCTTGCACAGGGACTGGACTCCCAAACTCCCGCGTCCCAAGAGCGCGCCGCGGCACTGATGTCCGAGGCGCAACGCCTGTCTCGCCGGGACACCCTCACGCAGCTTTGGTTCATCCAGCGCAATGGCGCGCGCGGGAAAGGTGCGGCCATGATGCAGCACTTCGACATTGCGCTGCGGGCTTCGATCTCCGCTCGTCCCAACTTGTTCCCGTTCCTCGTCACCGCATCGACAGACCCGACCGTACGGGTAGTGCTGATACGCACTCTTTCGGCGCGCCCGGGTTGGGAAAAGGCCTTTGCCACATATGCGGTTCGCGAGGGAAGGGACCTCGGACTGGCGGCTGAGCTCGCTCCGCGGCTGCTGGATGCCCGCCAACCGGACGACCGCGTCTTGTATCAGGATCTCCTTAATCGGCTCGTTCAGGCCGGGCGATACGATGTCGCATGGAACGTATATCAAGCGACAGGTGCGATGCCGAAGGATAGTCGCGCACCGTTGCGCGGCGGAAATTTCGAAGGCCCCGACGCATTTCCGCCGTTTGACTGGTGGTTCAGCGAAGAGCCGGATCTATTCGCGAGTCGGGAGCACGCCTCGGGAGGAGGACTGTTGTTGCGCGTCGCCGCGTCCGACGACCAGTCGGGTGAAGCGGCCCGGCAACTTGTCAGGCTCGCACCCGGCATCTATCAATTATCGGCAAGAATGGGGGATCTTCCGAATGACCCGGCCGAATGGCCGACATTGCGGATTCGTTGCGCGCCGGACGACCAGCTTCGCCTCGTGAGTATTCGCCCGAGCGGCGCCGGAACGGCGGCTCGCCAGGTCAACGGTCGCTTCGAAGTCCCCGACAAATGCCATTTCCAGTGGCTCACGATCGACCTGGCGGGCGACGGTCCGCCTCAGGAGATCGCGGCGTGGGTCGATGACATCGCCATTGTGAGGACGCATTGAAGGGCCGATGCGCCGGCGACGTGCAAACGGCGATCGGTTCCGCGCTGGTCAAATCAGAATTCTCCGGCCAAGACGAGCACCATTCGGCTACCCGATCTCCTGGTTCCGGCGTCACGCGCCGTGAGGTCGTGAAGGGCGCTAAGAGATTGAGCGAACATCCGGTTTTCTAGATGCGCGACATCACTATCTATGTGGCCGCACGGGCTTTCCCGGCGGCGCTTACCCTCGCCTCGTTGGCACTCCTCACGCGCTACCTGTCTCCCGCAGACTTTGGGCGCTATTCGCTCGCGATATCGTTGGCCGGCTTCGTCAATGTCGTGCTGATGTCGTGGAACCTGCAAGCGTTCTACCGCTTCCATCCGATCTACCGGGGCCGCCGTGCGGCGCTGCTCAGGAATGCCACCGTGGCTGGCTTTCTAATTTCGGCGGCGATCGGCGTTCTCGTCGTAATGCCTCTCATACCTCTCTTCGCCCGCGATTGGGGTTGGGGTTATGCATTGGCAACTGTGGCTCTTACGCCGGGGCTGGCGGGCTTGGAACTGATGAGCTATCGGCTGAACACTGCGGCGAAGCCTGTGGGGTACTTTGCGCTGCAACTCGCGCGCACCGTAGGGAACCTCGTTGCCGGCGGCCTGGTGGCCTACCTGACGAACTCGTTGGTGCTAGTGCTGCTCTCCATTGCGGGCTGGTGGTCGCTGACGGCCCTGTTCGCCGGTCTGGGCTCGTGGATCGCGCGCCTAGAGGTAGCCGCAGAGCATCGACGCATGATACGTCAGATGCTCGCATACGGTCTGCCGCTCACGGCTGCATCGGCGCTGATTTCCGCAGTCGGAACCCTCGATCGATTCATGCTTGAGGCCCTCACCAATTCGCGGACGGTTGGTGAGTTTGCGGCGGGAATGGACCTCGTTCAATTTTGCCTAGGTGCGATGGGAAGTGCGATTTCGCTGGCGGCTTATCCCGGTCTTATGGCGGCGTTTTCCCGCGACGGCGAAGAGTTGAAGCCGCGGCTCGAACGGTATTCGAGCGTTCAGATCGCAGTTATCCTCCCGCTGGCGGTTGGATTTGCTCTCGCAGCGGAGCCGCTGTCCAAGGTCTTTGTTGGGCAGGGACTGCAGCCTCAGGCGGCGGCAGTAATTCCCTGGGCGTCGGCCGCCATCTTCCTGGGCGTGCTCAAGGGGTTTTATCTCGATCTTTCGTTTCAACTGGCTCGCTGGACGGTCGGCTCCACTTTAGTGGCGGGCATCATGGTGGTTATCGTGGCCGTTCTGAATTTCCTGCTCATTCCGCTTCGTGGCTCAGTCGGCACGGCGCAAGCCAGCTTAGGCGGCTTTGCCGTGGCGGCCGTGCTAAGTTACGTCCTGGGATCGCGCCACGCGGTGGTCATGCCGTTTTGCGTTCCAGATCTTGTAAAGTTGGCGATCGCCGGTGCAGCGATGGCGCTGGCAATGGCGTCGGTCACCGCATCCTCGCCCTTGCCCGCATTGCTCGTCAAGGGATTGGCAGGAGGAGTGGCCTACGTCGTCATCCTGATCGCCACCGACCCTTTCGAAGTGAGAAAGACTGCTCGAGTTATCTTTTCAAGGGCGGCTGCTGCAGGTCGAGATGCCTGACGCCCCGCTGTTCACGATATTCACGGCGACCTTCAATCGTCGCGACACACTCGCGCGGGCATTCCACAGCATCCAACGGCAGACGTTGCGCGATTTAGAATGGGTGATTGTCGACGACGGCTCCACAGACGGAACGGAAGAAGAGGTTCGCCGCTTCGCCGAGGCTGCGCCTTTCCCGATCAAGTTCCTGCGTCAGCCCAATTTAGGCAAGTACCGCGCATGGAACGCCGGCATTCGCGCTGCAACGGGTGCACTCGTCGCCAATCTCGACTCCGATGACGAATACCTCCCGGACGCGCTCGAGCGTCTCCATCTTGCGTGGCAAGATCTCCCATCGGGTGATCGGAATCGGTTTGTCGGCGTAACCGGCCTCTGCCTGGACGAACAAGGTAATGTTGTCGGCGATCGATTTCCTTCGTCACCATTCGATTCTGATTCCGCGACAGCTGGTCTCGGCCTCGATGTGCAGGGCGACAAAGCAGGCTTCCTGCGGCGGGATGTCGCTCTTGCGCACCCGTTTCCCGAGGATTTGCCGACTCGGTTTATACCTGAAGGAAGGATCTGGCTGGAAATTGCCAGATTCTACAAGACGAGATTCATCAATGAGCCGGTTCTCCTTATCCATGACAGCGGTAACGGCCGCTTGAGCAGACTTGACCGTTTGGAACGCGCTCCGGGGGACCTTGAATACAACCGCTTCGCGCTGGCGCACTTCGGCACAAGGTTTCGCCGCAGGGGGTTGAAAGCGGCCATTCTCATGTCCCGCGCTGCGCTGCTCCTGGGAATGACTCCGATCGAAATAGTGAAACTGCCAGCCACCGCATTCGGCAAGCTGGCAACAGTTGCAGGCTACCCGTTGGCGTCGTTCTTGTATCGACGCGATCTAATCCGAGCGTACGGACGCGTCGGGCTCCTCGCATCGGTGACGCGCGCGCTCCCACGATTCGTTGATAGTCGCCCGCTTCGCCACATCGCCTGCGCTCTCGTCGCTTCATCCCCAGATAGACGTCTCGAGGCCAACGTTCTCGATTTCAAGATGAGCCTCGATTTGAACGCTCCGCTCGATGTGGCGGCTCTGCTCTTTCCCCGATTTCTCGTATCTCGAGGCGTTCGATTTGTTCGCCACAAGTTGGCGCAAGGCGGCACCTTCATCGATGTTGGAGCGGGCGTGGGCTTCTGCTCACTGTATCTCTCGCGCAAACGCACCGACCGCGTATTCGTCGCCGTTGAAAGAGATGCTGACCAAAGAGCCTTGCTCGAGCGAAATCTCCAGCTTTCGTCAGTGGCGAATGTATCCGTGCATGGCGACTTGGCCTCGTTTTGCGACGCCGATCATTTCGTTGAATTGCCGCGTCCGGTGATTATCAGAATCGGCGCGGATGCTTGGCAGGGCGGTTCTGCGAACGTACTCTGGAGCGAGACGTTGGCCAAGGTTTCGCCGGATGTGGTGCTGGTGGAAGGCGCGTCGCCTGTAAGCGAATGGCTTGCCGCGAACAAATATCTCGAGCGTCATGCGGCGAAATCCGAGCGGATCTTTGTGCGAAACACGACAGATTCCGCGGAGGCAAATTCGAGATGAGCGACATTCGCGCCGAATGGGGACTCGCTGACTCCTCTCCCCCCGATCGCATCGCGATTTTCCTGCCCGACCTCGGCGGCGGCGGTGCCGAGCGGGTAATGGTCACGCTTGCCAATGAATTTTTGGCGCGCGGGGTCGCGGTCGATCTCGTTCTGGTCGACAAATCGGGACCCTACCTCAGCCTCGTTGCCGATGGTGTAAGAATCATCGATCTGCGCGCCCGCCGCATGGCGAGAGCGCTGCCACCTCTGGTCAGGTACCTTCGAGCGGAACGACCGAAAACGCTGCTGTCGGCGCTCAGCCATAGCAATATCGTAGCTGTGCTTGCCGGTCGCCTCGCGCGCACGAGTGTCCGAGTGGTCCTGAGTGAGCGCGTTAGCTATCTTGCCTATGAACAGTTTGGCCACGGATTTTCAAATACCATAGTTCAGAAGCTGATGAAGTTGCTTTATCCTGCAGCAGACGCCGTGGTTACGGTGGCCGAGGCGATGATCGACGAGCTCGCGTCGAAGGTCGGCGTTCCCCGCGACCGATTGTTCGCGATTGCCAACCCGGTGGTCGATGATGAGCTTCGCATCCAGGCTTTAGCAGAACCGTCCTTCTGGCCGCCCCTCCCCGAGGGGCGCCGCGTTGTCTTGGGGGCAGGGCGACTTTCGCCACAAAAGGATTTCGCCACATTGATCGACGCGTTCGACCGTGTGTGGCCTGAGGTCGACGCTGCGCTTGTGATCATCGGCGAAGGCCCCATGCGAGGCGAATTGGAAGCGCTTGTCGCCGCGCGCGACCTGCAGGATCGCGTGTTCCTGCCGGGATTCCTCAGCCCGCCCTTTCCGCTCATGCGTCGGGCCGATCTTTTCGTCCTCTCGTCCCGTTTCGAGGGGCTGCCCGGAACGCTTATCCAGGCGATGGCGTGCGGCACGCCTGTCGTGAGCACCGATTGCCCCACGGGCCCGTCACAAATTCTGGACGGCGGGAAATGGGGTGTCTTGGTGCCGGTCGGGGATGTCGAAGCACTGGCTAGTGCGATGACAAAGAGCCTGTTGGCAAGCGATCATCCGGACGTCGTCCGCCGCGCTGAGGTCTTCGGCGTCCGACAGACCACCGATGCCTATCTCGAGGTTCTGTTGCCGCGGCGGCGTTCAAGTTAGAGCCGTCTCAGCGCCACCTGAAAGCCACGGATTTGGTTCCCGCGCACTGTCGCCGAGGCGGGGGCCATGATGGCGGTCAATCCGCCATTCGCTTCGATGAAGTTGTCGACGATCAGCGACCTTTTGCCAGTCGTGTGAATGCAGCCCGATCGGCTATTGCCACGAGGGCTCGACAGTCGGTTTGAAACGATCGCAGCGTCGGCGGCCTCAACGTAGATGATCGCTCCATAGAAATTGGAGATCGCGTTCCCGGATATCGTGCATTCCGGACCATAAACCAGAATAGCTCCGTCGAAGTTGCCCAGGCTCGAGACGATCTGACTGCGTCTCAATTCGCACTTGGGCGCCCAGAAAGCGACCACTGCGCCGCAATCGTCGACGTCAAGCCGATCGACCTTCACCAGCCCAGCGCTCTGCGCATGGACGTATACGAGGGGTTGCCCAGCTCCCGCGGCCGTCACTCGGCGGAATACCGGGCTCGCGATCGCGACGTTGCCCCCCGGACCGGCAGGCACGTCGATCGCGCCGCGCTGGGCAGACGCGGTGAACCCCTCGATAGTGGGTCGGATTATCTCGCCGCTCTCGGCGCCCCATGAAATGGCGCCGCGGTCATTGTCGACAAACACGCAATCGACCACGCGCACGGCGCGCGGCCGGGCGACGCCGGAAACCAGCAATCCAAAGCCGGCATTGCCCTCAAACCGAACCCCCTGAAGCAAGATGTCGTCGACGGAGTGCAAGGGAGAGTCTTGGTCGGCCTCGAGATCAATCCCTGCGGATGGGTCCGTGCCGTGCGTCTGCGCGTATACGCCGCCCAAAAACTGGCCGCGGCGGCCATGGACGACCGAGCAGCCTTGCCGCCAGTTTTGTCGCGCGACGCATTCGCGCATGACAAAATCGCTGCAGTGGGTTTCCGGTTTCGCCGGGGTTTCGGTGTAAAACATGAACCCGTCCACGACTGAGTTCAAGGACGTAAGCGTGGTGCACTGGAAATGCCTGCAGGTTTCAAAGATGAAGTTGTGGGCAGGCAGCTCGCGCGGCGCGCGAACTCTGCGATTTCCGTCAATGGAAAAACCTGAGAGCGTGAAGTCCGAACAGTTTGTCAACCGCAGACCGCCATGACCCCATGCGGCAGGGACGCCCGGTCTGACGGTGATGCGGCCGGGTCCACGCAGCGAGAATTCGCGCTTGTTCCTTATGCGCAACTCTGATGAAATCCAGTAATTTCCGTCGAGAAGGCCCTGCATGCCGTTTCCGAGCCGATCGAGGAAGGTTTGCAACGCTGCGGTGTCGTCTGCCCCCTGCCCGGCGCCGAATTGTTCCGGGCGCAAGGCGTTGGCAAGATTCGACGTCGGCGCACGTGCGCAACTTGCCGCTGCGGCGCCCGTGAAGGTGAGCGCCACGAGTCCAGCGAGGGCGTGTCTTCGGCATAGCGCCGCGGGCCAGGAGTCACTGGAACCAGAGAATGAACCAGACAGTCGCGAATACGGCATAAGCTGCGATCGTTGGCCAGCGGATCAGCGGACTGGCTCGCGAGACGAGAACGGGAAACGTGGTAGCGGCAATAACAAAGAAACGGGCGCCGTAGACCCCTTGAATGGCCGAGATGAAGGCCAACGTCGAGCAGAACAGCAAGAGCAGCGCCTCAAACGCAAAGAGCGCGCCACGGACTTGAAGCGCGAACCAGGCGCCGAACAAGACCCATGCCAACGAGAGGAGAACCCCCGAATTATATTCCTCGACGGTGAAGGCTCTCTCGTCGCCCAACGCCGAAAGCAGCACCGTTCTGAGCCAAGTGATCGCTGCTGCGGCGATGAGCACCGTCGCTCCACCGACGAACGGACGCTGCATTATCGCCCGGTAAGACGGCAGGTTTCGAGCCAATCGGTAGAAGATCAGTACACCGCCGAATAGGAAGAAAGCCGTATGGAGTGACGCCGCGACGAGGGCCAACAGCACGCACCAAACGGGACTCCGCGCCCGAACAGCCAGGAGGAAGATTCCCGTCGCAAGCCCCGATCTGATCTGTTCCTCGACCAGATTTACGAAACCCGGATTGACCAATAGCGGCAGGTAAAGCGGCGAACGCGTTTCCGCGATCACATACCAGGCAATCAGCGCGACGGAGATGAAACTGACAATATCGAACGCCGAGTCGATATTACCGACGTATGAGGTGAGGGCGTCGAAGCCTCTAACCCACACTCCTTCTGAGACGAAGAAATCCAAAGGCGAGAGATTGAGGCTCTGGAACAGGAACCAATTACTGTCGAAACCAGTGCGATAGTTCTCAAGATCCGGAAAGGCGAAAGGATTGATCTCCTTCCATCCTATCGACGTGAACGCCACTGCGAACGCCACCGCCAGCAGGAGCCGTCCAAGCAGACCAAACGAAAGGGGGGGTTTCAGAGTCGGCGGGGAGCCCGGAACACCTGGGTAATCGGCGTGGGCTTCGAGACCGAGATGGGTGCCGCCGAATGACGGAGATCGGACCATTCCTGGAGCCTATGCCCTGATCCCGACCGCCACCCAAAACGGTTCACGATCGCTGAAGCGAATGTCACGAAGCCCCGCGTCCGTCATCATTCTTTCGATCTCCAGGCGTGTGAACCGGTGCTCAAGCCGCGTTCCAAACCTATCTAGGGCGTCGGTCTTCATCCAATAAAAGTCGAGATTGCGATAGAAACTTAGCGGTAACGGCGCGACGTCCACCCCTGCTCGCTCCAACACGGCCGCCGATCGGGCCATCGGCCAATACACAGCTGCAGCGATCGCCAACGCAACCGATTTTCTGGCTGAGAAGGGCAAACGGCTGATGGCGCGCCGGCTCAGATCGCTGATCCGCCACAAACATCGGAACCACCATGGGCGGCTGTCGAATCGGTAATAAAGATAGATCAGGAAAGGAGCGCCATGTTTCAACTTGCGAACGCAATCCGCAAGCGCACGCTTAGTGTCCGGGATGTGATGCAGCACTCCGAGCGAATAGCCGAAATCCTGACTTTCGTCCCGCAGAGGAATGTTCCCGGCATCGGCTTGATGAAATTCGGGGGATGGCTTGCCCGCCAGCCTTCGCCGCGCAACCGCGAGAGCCTTGGGCGCCGGGTCGATGCAATGCAGGCGACCCACCCTGTCAGCGATTCCTTCTGCCCAACGGCCCGATCCACAACCCAGATCAAATCCTTCCGCGTCGGATCGTAACGAAGCGAACGGGAAGATGTGAAAGTAGCGATCGAACGTCCGCGCAAAGTCGTCTGGTGACAAATCATGTTGATCGTACGTGTCCCATTCGTCGCCAAACCCGGCCACTGTCGCGGAATCAACGTTTCCAACGAATTTCGTGTTTTGGCTCATCACGGGTCCTCAACCATGAGAATGCTTCGCGTGCAAGGCGGAAAGAAGTTCATAGGGGGTGACCCACTTGCCGTCGAAGTCTTGCGCGAAATCAGGGGCGCTCCTAGATCGCGAGCGATGGCGAGGCGATTTCCGATAGAGATACGTGAGGCGGGGTCCCTTGCCAGCCGATGATGGCGCAGATGAGCGCAGGACAGTCGTTCATATAATCACCGGTTTGGCCACCGGCGGCGCCGAGCGGATGCTGCAGAGGCTGGTCACGGGTGAATCGACCTATCGCCACATTGTCGTTTCGCTTGGCGCAAAAGACTCCATCGGAATCGAGATAGAACGGGCGGGTGTCGAGGTTCTTGCCTTGCACATAGGCAGCGGCGTTGGACTTGTGGCGGCTTTTCGCAGGCTTGTTGCCATCGTTGACGAGGCGCGACCGGTGGCAATCCAGGGGTGGATGACGCACGGCAATATTGCCGCAAGCCTGGTCAAGATCGTCGCTCGCAAGAAGCTTCCGGTTTTTTGGGGCGTTCGCCAATCGCTCAACTTCACCGGAGAGCGCACACGGACGCGGCTCCTGATTTATCTCGGCGCCATGATGGCGAGAACCGCCGACGTCATCGTCTATAATTCGCAAGCCGGCGCAATTCAACACGAAGCTATCGGCTACCCGCGATCGCGCCGGCTCGTTATTCCAAACGGATTCAGCCTCCACGAATACAGGCCGGCGCCCGATGTACGCAGGCAAATGCGCTCCTCTCTCGGCATAAGGGCCGATGAGATCGTTGTGGGGACGGTCGGGCGCCTCCACCCTGTGAAGAACCATGAGGGTTTTCTTGCCGCGGCTGCGATGATCGCGCGCGACCGTGGCGATGTTCGGTTCCTGCTGGCCGGCCAGGACGTCGACTTAGAACACGCACCGTTCAATCGGCTTGTCGAGCAGTCTGGCATCGCGATCGATCGCCTCCTCGCGCTTGGGGAAAGGACCGATGTTGCGAGGGTGATGTGCATGTTGGACATCGCCGCGAATGTCTCCCATGCCGAAAGCTTCCCAAATGTCGTTGGAGAAGCGCTCGCATGTGGCGTCCCCTGTGTCGTAACGCCAGTCGGAGACTCCGCGTTCATCGTTGGCGATGCAGGCGTCGTCTGCGGCGACACGGCTCCGAATTCAATCGCCGACGGAATACGCAAGTTGCTCGAAGTCGGGCCGGAGGGGCGTGCGCGAATGGCGCTGCGCGGTCTTGAGAGGATGCGGGAGTTGTTCTCGCTCCCGACCGTGAAAGCGCGCTTCGATGCCCTTTATCGATCTGCGGGCGTTTGAGGGCGCGACCGGCTGGAAGCTGCCCGTGCGATCGGGCAACTCGGCCAGGTTACCCAGGCGAACCGCCGTTGGTGCAATGGATTCATAGCTCAGACAACCTTTTGCTCCGCGTGGATAAAATGTCTACACGCCTGGCGAGGCTCCTCTCGTGGGCCGCGGCCTGGCGCTGGGGATCTTTGGAGAAATAGCGAATATGTGCGGTATTGTTGGATTCCTCGGTCCTACCGCTCGCGAAGAGGCTGGAATTTCGCTCGTTCGGCGCATGTCGGCAAAGATCGATCACCGGGGCCCGGATGACAGCGGTGCCTGGATCGATACGGAAGCAGGCGTGGCGCTGGGGCATTGTCGTCTGGCCATCATCGATCTCTCGCCTGCCGGACACCAGCCAATGACTTCGGCTTCGGGACGATATGTGATCGTCTACAATGGTGAGATCTACAATTTCCCCGACCTGCGCCAGACTCTGGAAGAGAGTGGAGCCGCAGGTCCATGGCGCGGTCACTCAGACACCGAGGTCCTACTTGCAGCTATTGAGCATTGGGGGGTTGAAGGCGCGCTCGCTCACCTCAACGGGATGTTCGCGTTCGCGCTTTGGGATCGGCGCGTGCGCAAGATGATCTTGGCGCGGGACCGGGTAGGCGAGAAACCGCTTTATTACGGCCGTTCCAAGGGAACCACCCTGTTTGGCTCCGAACTCAAAGCCCTTCAGGAGCATCCTGACTTCCGCGGGGAGCTTGACCGGCAAGCGCTTACATCGTTCTTTCGGTTCAATTACATCCCTGCCCCCAGAAGTATCTGGACCGGAATTGCGAAGCTGTTGCCCGGGCATTACGTGGAGATCGACGGCGCCAGCGGCGAGATAGGCGAGCCGCGCGCATACTGGAGCTTACGCGAGGTGGCGCTCGCTGGGGCTTCCGAGCCCTTCCCCAACACTCCCGATCTCGTGGATCGGCTCGAAGCGCTGTTGCTGGACGCTGTAGGCATTCGAATGACGGCCGACGTGCCCCTAGGCGCATTTCTCTCAGGAGGAGTCGATTCGGCCACCATCGTTGCCATGATGCAGGCGCAGTCCACCCGGCCAGTTCAAACCTTCACGATCGGTTTCGACGAAGCAAGATTCAACGAGGCAGAGCACGCCCGCGCCGTGGCGGAGCACTTAGGCACCGAGCACACCGAGCTTTACGTCCGGCCACGCGATGCGCTCGATCTCGTTCCAAGGATGCCGCGGATCTGGGACGAGCCGTTTTCGGATTCGTCTCAAATTCCGACCTTGCTTCTTTCGGAGCTGACGCGACGACATGTGACTGTCAGCCTTTCGGACGATGCCGGCGATGAACTGTTTGGCGGCTATAACCGGTACGTGCTGGGGGCGCGCATCTGGAACGCGCTCTCGCGGGTGCCTCGATCCGCCCGAGGTGCTCTGTCGGCGGTTCTTTCGGCTCACCTGACCGGCCGTGTCGCCAATTCGATCTCCAGCGTCGTGCCGCAGTTACGCAATCTTAATTTTGGTGACAGGCTTCCGAAGGTGGCCCAGATCTTGAAGGAATACACGCAGGAGGCGGTTTACCGTCGCTTGGCATCGCACACCGACAAGCCGGCCGAGCTTGTCGTCGGCGGTCAGGAGCCCAAAGTGTGGGGTAGTCAAATCCCCGAGTTCGCAGACTTTCGCGAATGGATGATGTACCTCGACACATTGACCTACCTGCCTGACGACATCCTGGTGAAGGTTGATCGCGCCTCCATGGCCACCAGCCTCGAGAGCCGTGTTCCCTTCCTCGACCCGCGGCTCATCGAATTTGCTTGGAAAGTTCCGATGTCCGCGAAGATTCGCGGGTCGACCGGCAAGCATATCCTGCGCCAAGTCCTTGATCGGCATGTGCCTCGAAATCTAATCGACCGGCCGAAAATGGGGTTTGGGGTGCCGATCGAGGAATGGCTCCGGGGTCCGCTCCGGGATTGGGCGTCGGCCTTGCTGGATCCCAGCCGTCTACGACAGGAAGGGTATCTCAATCCCAGCCCGATCGAAAAAATGTGGTCGGAGCATTCGACCGGAGCGCGACGCTGGCATTACCAGCTTTGGGACGTGCTGATGTTTCAGGCCTGGCTCGAGAACGCCACGACGAATGCATCAAGTTCATTCGGCGACCTCGACACGCCATCGTCCGGCGGCGAACTTCGGATCGAGCTGGCGGAGCAGGCGTGACTCGAATCCCGATACAGGGCGAGGACGAGACAGCCGAACGAGCTTCCACTCTTCGTGCGGAACGCGCGAAAAGAAGGTTCGACCTTGTCTGCGCACTATTGCTCGCACCTATTCTTCTCTTACCCGCCGCGGTCGTCGCCATGGCTATCCGTATTGACAGTCGCGGGCCGGCCGTTTTCAGACAGACGCGGGTGGGGCGCTACGGCGCCCCGTTCACGATCTACAAATTCAGGACCATGCGCCAAGGCAGCCGCGACATTCCGTCGCACCTCGCCTCGCGAGGCCAGCTTACACGCATTGGTTCCCTGCTCCGCCGTCTTAAACTCGACGAAATTCCGCAGCTCATCAATGTCATTCGCGGGGACATGAGCTTCGTCGGCCCTCGCCCCTGCCTTCCAAGCCAAGCGGTGCTGATAGAGGCTCGGGCGCAAGCCGGTGTCATGCAGCTACGGCCGGGGATCACCGGGCCGGCGCAGATCAGAGGCCTAGACATGTCTACGCCCGAGCGGCTCGCCGCGGCGGACGCGGAGTATCTCGTACGGTGGTCTCTTCGGCGCGACCTCGAACTGCTATGGCGGACAGGGACCGGCGCGGGCAACGGTGATGCAATCCGCTCACCCGCAGCTCACAATTAGACCGAGACCCTCTTTAGTGCGCAGGCGGGCTACCTCTTTGTCTTCAACGCGACAAAGGCGCGTCGGCTCGCCACCCGGTAATCTGCTCGACTTCTTGGGGGTCTTGCGCGACGAGCGGTCGCGAAAGCGAGCGCATGTCGAAGCCCACCAATCTCCCGAGCGACCCAAGCTTCGTCGGCAAGGGAAACAAGCTTGCCTGGCGGCCATACTTTGCGGCGATCGTTCGGACTAGATCCGCGGTCCCCATAGGTGGACCGTCGGACGGTTCGATGGGGCCGGCGGCTGCCACCCTATCCCAAGCGTCATTCGAGAGCGCCAGCAGATGAAGAATCAATCGGCTCAAGGCCTGCACGTCGAGATACGAGCGATGGGCCGTCATGTTTGAGAAGGGAAGCGGCAGCCCGCATCGGACTGCGCGCTCGAGCAGTGCATAACCTCCGCCCCCTCCCTCCCCGTAAACAGGCGGCAGACGCAAGATAATAGGGACCACAAAGCCGAAGCCGGCGAAAACGTCCTCGGCCCGTGACTTCGACTGGCCGTAGACCGATGCCGACCGCAATCCGGGGCGCGCGTAAATGCTGCTGGCGTAAATGATTCTGGAGGTGCCAGCCAACTGCATTGCGCTGACGATTGCAGCCGCTCGATCTGCAGCAGTATGCGCCGACAGCCCCTTTCGATGACGCAAGGGGCTGTCGGCCAAATGCACGACACAACTGCAGCCTGCGAAGGCGGCGGCCAGCAGTTGCGCATCGCTGCAATCGCCGCCTGCGCGAGCGATCGCCGCGCCAGGTTCGGCGGAGGGCGTCCCGGTACGATTGATCGCCACAGGTACGTCGCCTTGGCCCAAGATTGCGCGAACGAGGTGAGAGCCGATGAACCCGTTGGCGCCGGTTATCGCAATTTGCATCACGACAGGGCTTGCCCGTAAACGTCGAGGTGCTGGGCAACGATCGTTCGGATGTCGAAGCGCTGCTCGGCGAATGCGCGGCCCTTGCGCCCCATCTCAAGCCGCCGGACAGGGTCGTCGAGAAGCATCGCGATCTTCTCAGCCAGGTCTCGTGCGTCGGCCGCAGCGCACAGAAGTCCGGTTTGTTCGGGCAGGATAGCAGCCCTGCAACCTGGCAGATCCGTAGTCACGGTCGGCCGTCCCGCCGCTGCCGCGTCGATCAACGTCTTGGGCAAGCCCTCTCGATATGACGGCAGCACCACGATGTCGGCCAACTCGAGAAAGCCGGGAACGTTGTCCGAATGACCGTTCCAGCGAATTACTCCCGATCTATCCCAATCTCGTAACGTCTCTTCCGGTATGGTCGTGGGATTGCCGCCATCCGGGCTTCCCTGGAGGCAGAAATCCGCTTCGTAGCCTTGCTCACGGAGCAAGCGCGCGGCCTCCACGAACTCGAACACGCCCTTGTCGCGCAACATTCGTGCCGGCAACACGACTCGCGGCCGGCGTTGTGGCGGAGGTTTTGGATCGAACAGGTCCAAATCCACGCCCGACCCGGGGATGAGAAGGTCTCGCCCCGGCCAGCATATATTTTGCTGCCGAAAGAACGATCGATCCGCGTCATTCTGGAATATCGCGTAAGCCTTGGGGCGGTGAAGCGCCGCCCGGTACCCGGCTAGAAGCACTCTCTTCAAACGTGGGACACGGTCTTCAGGCCCCGTGAACGCATAACCCATGCCGGAAATCGCGGCAACGACAGGGATTGCGGCGAGCCTGGCCGCGATCCCGCCGAACAGGATCGGTTTGGCGGTGATGAGATGGACGAGATCTGGCCTTTCACGCCTGAGCAGGCGCATGACAGCGAGCAAGGCTGCGAGTTCGCGGATCACGCCGGCGAGTCCGCGATAGCCGCGGATCGGCACGTGGCGAAGTCCGGCTCGCTCGATTCGCTCGGTTGCGGCGCTGTCGGGGCAAGCGACCAGCACGTCGTATCCCGCGTCCTTCGCGGCCCGCGCGATGGGCAATCGATGCGAGACAAAAAATGAACCTTCATTAACTAGATACAGCAATTTTGGTTTAGACATGGATTATGGCTAATCGCATTGAGTTGTGATCGCGTGCAGCAGTCACTATCAGCAGCGCGCGAACACACTCTTGCCCCGGCGGTTGCACGGATGCAAGATAGGGGCGCTTTGGTCGCGAATGAAAGCCCGATATGTCTGATCTTCTTTCGGTTCTTGTCAGCCTGCCAAGGCCTGCCAAGCGCGCGCTGCTGGTTGCCAACGACATCGCGGCAGCGGGCGTCAGTGTCGTCATTGCGTTCTATCTTCGACTTGGAACGCTTCCGGACCAGCCAATTCAATTCTTTTTTGCATTCGCGATTAGCGTTGCAGCGCTTGTTCCAATATTTACGGCACTGGGACTTTACCATGCGCTCGTCCGATTTGCCGGTACGCACTCTTTCGAATCCGTTGCTCGGGCCATCGGCATATATTCGCTCGTATACGCACCCGCTTTCATCCTCCTGGTACCCCCCAACGTGCCGCGCACGATCAGCCTGATTCAGCCGGTCGTGCTGTTGGTTCTCACGGAATCGAGCCGGGCATTCTTCCGGCGTTGGGCCTTTGCCTCGTCAGGGCTCGCACGCGTGCGAAGGCCGCGACGAAGCGCGGTAATTTACGGCGCCGGCGCCGTCGGGCGGCAACTCGCTTCTGCCCTTCAGACAGGACAAGGAGTGAAGCTTATCGGGTTCGTCGATGACGACGAGAGCTTGGCGGGGCATACGATGCAGGGGCTTCGCATCTACTCTCGCCATGATCTGCCTGAACTGGTCGTCACGCGAGGACTGGAGGAGGTCCTGCTCGCACTGCCGCGGACATCTCGCGAGCATCGAAACGCCATTGTGCAGGAATTGCAGAAGTTCGGGCTTTATGTTCGCACGCTTCCCGCACTTGACGATCTCAGCACAGGAAAGGTGACCGCCAACGATCTGCGGGAAATCGAAATCGAAGACTTGCTCGGACGTGAGACCGTCGACCCCGATGTTGATCTCCTGCGCAAGAAGATTGCAGACCGCGTGGTGCTGGTAACAGGTGCAGCGGGATCGATCGGCAGCGAGTTGTGCAGACAGATCATTGATCTGGGCCCCACGGCCCTGTTGCTGTACGATATCAGCGAGAGCGGCATATTCGCTCTGGAAAGACAGCTGCGCCGGCTGGCACTCAACACCCGCGGCGTTCCGCCTGAAATCGTTCCCCTGCTGGGTTGCGTGCGAGACCGCGACCGCCTTGACGAGGTGTTCACCACATGGCGACCGCAAACGGTCTATCACGCGGCGGCTTACAAGCACGTTCCGCTCAGTGAGCAGAATCCGGCCGAGGCAATCCGGACCAATATCTTCGGAACGCGAAATGTGGCCGAGGTCTCATTGCTGCACGGTGTCGCCGATTTCGTGTTGATCAGCACTGACAAAGCCGTGCGACCGACCAATGTCATGGGAGCCAGCAAGCGAGTTGCGGAGTTGGTCCTGCAGGCCATGCACCAGCGTAGCGAGAATACGACCTATTCCATGGTCCGTTTCGGCAACGTGCTCGGCTCAAGCGGTTCCGTGGTTCCGGTATTTCGGGAACAGATCAGGAGCGGCGGGCCGGTCACGTTAACCCACCCAGAGGTAACGCGATATTTCATGACCATCCCAGAAGCCGCGCAGCTGGTCATCCAGGCGGGAGCGCTGGCCCGAGGGGGCGAAGTCTTTCTTTTGGAGATGGGCGAAGCGGTCAGGGTTTACGAATTGGCTCGCGCAATGATCGAGCTTAGCGGTCTCCTAGTCCGCGACGCGCAACGTCCGGACGGGGACATTGAGATCAACATCATCGGCCTGCGTCCTGGCGAGAAGCTCTACGAAGAACTGTTGATCGGGGAAAGCGCCGAAGCCACCAGCCACCCTCGTATCTTCAAGGCGCACGAAAACTGCCTCCCTTCCAGTGAACTGGACGAGCGGCTCCATGAGTTGCTCAGCACCTTGCGCGATCGCGACGTCGCGCGCCTTCTGGCGCACCTTCAGGCCCTCGTTCCCGAATTCAAGCCAAAGATCGGGGCCGCCGTAGTTCCTCCGGTTCCTCAAATCGGCGCCGGAGCGCCGCTTCGGGTAGTCAACTGACTTGCATCTCTTGCCGGCAGGCTTTGGCGTGCCGGCTTGGCCTCATAGACGGTGATAACGGCGGTACCAGTCGACAAACCGAGGTACGCCGACATCTATCGCCGTACCCGGCTGGAAGCCGAGATCCTGCTGGATTGCGCTGATATCCGCGAACGTTTCCGGCACATCGCCGGGCTGCATGGGCTGAAAGTCGAAATCAGCCTTGCAACCGCAAGACTGCTCCAGCAGCTCGATCATTCGCATCAAATCTTCCGATCGGTGATTGCCGATGTTGTACAACCGATGCGGCGCCAGGCTGCCACCGGCCTTGGGTGCACCGTCATCGGTCGGCGGATTGTCGTGGCAAGCAACCACGCCAGTAACAATGTCATCAATATAGGTGAAATCGCGGCGCATTTGACCGTGATTGAACACCTGAATGGGCTGCCCGCTCAGGATCTTGCGAGTGAAAATCCACATGGCCATGTCGGGACGTCCCCATGGGCCATAGACGGTGAAGAAGCGCAGCCCGGTTAGCGGCACGCGGTAGAGGTGAGCGTACGTCTCGCTCATCAGCTCGTCGGCCTTCTTCGTCGCTGCGTAGAGCGAAATGGGATGATCGACCCGATCCTCCACGCGAAACGGCAGGGTCTTGTTATTTCCGTACACCGATGACGACGACGCGTAGACCATGTGGCTCGCTCTCTGATGCCGCGCCACTTCGAGAAGGTTCAAATGGCCCACCAGGTTGGCTTGCACGTACGCGTGCGGGTTCTCGATCGAATAGCGCACCCCCGCCTGGGCCCCGAGGTGGATGATCCGATCGAATTCCAAACCCTCGAGCGCGCGCGTCAGCGCCTCGAGATCGGCGAAATCAACACGGACGAACCGAAATGATTCGCCAAACGCCGATTTAAGTTCCTGCAGACGATCACGCTTGAGCTGCGGGTCGTAATAGTCGTTGATTGAATCGATGCCGATGATTTCGTCGCCTCGCGCGAGCATCCGTTGCGCTACGTGAAAGCCGATGAAGCCGGCGGCGCCGGTGACCAAGGTGGGCATTTTCGTCTCCGCTCAGAGGTTCCAGCGCGTCGTCGACGCGCTCACTTCGGTATGCCGCCAAATGCCCTTCAGGTCCGCGAGCAAACCCCCATTTGCGAGTAGTCTGTCGAGCTCGGAGAGCCCCAGAGCCCGATATTCATCGTGGGCAACGGCCCCGAGTACCGCGTCATAACTTTGTTCCAGCGCATCCGCCGACAGGGCGATACCATATTCCGCCATGGTTTCGGTCGGGTCGGCCAAGGGATCGTGGACCGCAACGTCGTGGCCGCGCTCGCGCAGTGCGCGAACAATGTCGATGACTTTTGAATTGCGCACGTCGGGAACGTTTTCCTTGAAGGTGATGCCCAGCACCAGAATTCTCGACGGCTTGCCTCCCAGGCCGCCATCCATCTCTGCCGCGACCCAGCTTCCCATGCTGTCATTAGTCTCCCGTCCGGCAAGAATCACCTTTGGCTCGTGCCCGATCATTTGAGCAAGATGGCTCAGATAGTAGGGATCGACACCAATGCAGTGACCACCAACCAGCCCTGGTTCGAACTTGAGGAAGTTCCATTTCGTGCGCGCCGCCTCGAGAACGTCCCACACCGACAGCCCGAGCTTGTGAAAGATCCGGGCGACTTCGTTCATGAAGGCGATGTTGATGTCACGCTGCGCGTTTTCGATAACCTTGGCCGCTTCCGCCGTCTTGATGGAGACAGCGCGAAACACCCCTGCCGAGGTTACTCGCGAATAGACTCGCGCCAGCTCCTCGGTGACGGTTTCATTTTCACCGGCTACGACCTTTACGATACGGTCCACTGTATGCTCGCGGTCGCCCGGGTTGATGCGCTCGGGACTGTAGCCGAGGAAAAAATTTTCGCCCCGGCGAAGACCGCCTTCGGCTTCGATTATTGGCCCGCACACCTCTTCGGTCACCCCAGGGTAGACCGTGCTTTCGTAGACGACGATGGCAAGCTTTTCGGGATCGATCATCCCGGCGATAGTTCGGGACGCCGCCATCACGGGCCGCAGATCCGGCTTGTTGTCCGCATCTACCGGCGTCGGCACTGTGATGATGTAAATATTGGCCCCGTTGGCCGCGGCGACATCGGAGGTAAGTCGAAGAGACGATTGAAGAATCCTTTCGCTCGGCAGTTCGCAGGTCCGATCATGCCCGTTGGTGAGCTCTTCGATGCGGCTTGTGTCGATATCGAATCCGATGGTTGTGAAATGCTCTGCTAAAGCCACCGCCAGGGGCAGGCCGACGTAACCCAGCCCGACCACGACGATCACCGGGTTCTCTGCAAATCGCATTAATCCAGCTCCGATTGTAGATTGAAAACCTAGAGCGATATCGTCGCGGCAGCGGCTGCCACTGACATAGGATCTTGGGCGCCTGCTTTGCTCGCGGGTATGCTTTCGGGAGAGGCCGCTACCGCTTCTGAAGCATGCCGGCGGCCAATGGACAGTAGTTGCTGAGAGGAACGTCAATGCTCCAGCTAGCGCGACTCTGAGAATACGTACAAATCCGCGTATCGCTTCTGATTTCCGTGCGGGTCAGGCGAGCGGAAGGGGGCGGCGCCGAACCCGACCTGTTCGAGGCGACGTCTGATGCGAACGGAGGGCAGGGTTCTCCAAGCGGAAGCTGCAGGACCCTTTCCTCATTGCCGACGGTTCGTTGGTAGGTGCAAACTCGGTAATCTCCGGAAATCGCCTGCTCTACGATCCGCTGCGCGGCAGCCGGGCTCGCGACCGGCAAGGTGCCGGTCAGGACAGCGACGGCCGCTACTAAAACTCGAGTCCGAGGTGGAAGCCCAATCATCGCGATCGCCCTTAGGCCAAACAACAGTCGATCCGCAAGGAGTTGGAACAGGCGTGTATGTCAATCCGATCCACCAAATCCTTGAAGCGCATTCTTTTGCAGTCAGCAAGACGCTGCTATGGCCACGCCCTTTCGCCTTGGAAAGAACGATGGATACTGAATTGAAGCTGGTGTGCGCGGTGGGCCGCTCATTGCCGCCCCTGCCGCACGCAACCGCGCTCATAAATCGGGTGCTCAAGCCGATTTACCTGCGCAAGGCTCGTCCGACCGTCATTGCGAACGTCTGGGGCATGAAGATGCGCCTTGATCCGAAAGAGGCAGTCGACGGAGGGCTGCTGTTCTATCCGCAGTTATACAATCGAACCGAGATGCGCTGGCTGGAAGAACACGTGCGGCCCAATGACGTTTTTGCTGATGTGGGGGCCTATATCGGAGCCTTCAGCTTGCGCGCGGCATGCCTGACCAAACAGGTCATCGCGATTGAGGCCAATCCCGATGCGTTCGCGGTTCTCGAGGAGAACATTCGTTTGAATCGGCTATCGGTCAAAGCTTACAACATCGGAGTGTCCGATAAGCACGAAAAACTTAAACTATATATTCAGGACAGAAAGAACGCGGGCGGATCATCATTTGTCGTGCGGCATGCTGGGGCATTTAGGGAAGTCGACTGCAGGTCCCTCTCCGAAATCGCAGCCCATATCGATGTGATGAAAATCGACATCGAAGGCATGGAATACAAGGTTCTTGGACCGTATTTTCAGACATGCTGCCCCCGTATCATAGTTCTCGAAGCTTGGGGGGAAACAGACGCGCTGCGCCTCTGCCTGGACCACGGTTACCAGATCGAGGATCGCAGTGAGGAGAATGTGCTGCTCAAACGCACTGACCGCGCGGTTTCGTTCGCCGGGCCGTCCTAATGCGGTGCATCGTCCTGCTTCATGCTTATATTTGATCGCGGCATCCACGAAGTGCAGTCCCTCCTCACACCTGACGACAAAGCAGGCAGCCTCGCCGACGTCTCCGATGTTCACGTTGCGCCGCAGCGGCGAGTTCTGCTGGTTCTGCTTGAGGATGTAGCTGAAGTCACCGATCCCGCGCGCGGCCAGGGCACGGATCGGGCCGGCCGAGATCGCGTTCACGCGGATGTTTGCGGGCCGAAGGTCGTTGGCGAGATATTTCACGCTGGTTTCGGCGGGTTTAGCGACGCCCATCACGTTGTAATGCGGGATCACCTTTCGGCGCCGTAGTAGGCCAGCGTGAGGATCGACCCGCCGTTTGCCATCATCGCCCGCGCCCGCTGCGCCACCGCGACCAGCGGATAGGCCGAGACGTTCATCGTCAGTAGGAAGTTATCGAGCGTGGTGTCGCAGAACTTGCCGCGCAGCTGGCTCTTGTCGGAAAAGCCGATCGCGTGAGCCACGAAATGTATCCTATCCCAGCGCCGCTTGAGGGTGTCGAATGCGGCTATGTCAGACACGTCGCAATCGAAAGTGGAGTCAGAACCGAGCTCTTCAGCCAGCGGGATCACCCCCTTGGCGAGGGCCTCCGGGCGCTCGAGCGCGAGCATCACTTCGGCCTGCAGGATGCAGCGGCCCAACGATCTTGTTCGACGGCGCCCGTCGGAGCGGACACTTTTCAACCAACCCCCGTCTGCTCGGACGGGAGTCGCTTTTAATCAGGGTTTTACCTTGGAGCGTCTGAGAGGCTGATCCTTGCGCAACGAGTGGCTCAGCGCGTGCGCTGACTTGGTCTTGGAGGTGGTACTTTTGGTCGGTTCGTCCCACTAACCCCCTGACGATGATATGCCTGAAACCGTGCCGCTCGACCTCGTCCCGATAATAGAGGTTGCGCAAGTGAACCAGCAGCTTTTCGGCCAGGACTTCGCCCATGCGAGCAAAATCGAGGGCGCGGAAAGCATCCCATTCGGTCACGATAACGGTCGCGCTGGCACCTTCCAGCGCGTCGTAAGCGTTCGTGCAATAAGTCACGTCGTCGAGCAGCTTGACGGCCTGCCCCATGCCTTCGGGATCGTAGGCGCGCACGTTCATCCTCCGCGTCCTGCAGCGCGTGGACGATCGCCAGCGGCGGCGAATCCGGCATGTCGTCGGTGTTGGCCTTGAACGTCAGGCCCAGCACCCCCGCGGCCTTCCCATGGGTTTCGCCGCCGAGCGCCTGGACGACTTTCCGGCCCATCGCACGCTTGCGGTTGTCGTTGGTCAGCACGACCGCCTCGACGACCCTGAGCGGCGCTTGGTAATCGTGACCGGTCTTGAGCAGGGCCAGGGTATCCTTGGGGAAGCACGAGCCGCCGTAGCCCGGGCCGGCCTCGATCCAAAAAGATCGGGTTCAATTGAACCGCCTCGTGGCCATCGCCGCACAAGAGTTCATCGTTCGTTATCGGATAAAAGATGATTCATAAGCATTCCGCAACTCAGCTGCTGACTGAAGCGGAGTTCAAAAACCGCTCCTCCTTGGCCATTCGCCGAGGCCTCCCACTGTGGCTTTGGCATGACGTTGCCACCGAAGCTTGGCAAAGCGCGCTGGATTCGATCGAACGGATGATTCGGCAGATATTGGCTTCGGGACAAGCGCTCGGCCCCCTGAAAGGTGACGCAAACGCAATCGGGATTGCTGCCTACACTTCGGGTTTGGGCCCCCTGTTGGGATATTGGTGCTCACAGGGGCTGTTGAGTGCGTCCGAAACCACGAGCGACATTTTAGCGCGACACTTCCAGGAGAATTCTCTCCGGATGGAGACTCTCACGGCGCGGTGCATAGAGGTGCTCGCGCGCATGGATGAGAACGGCATAGACGTGACCGTGTTAAAGGGAATGCACACCGCATTCGAGTGTTTTCCGACTCCGGGTACCCGACCGATGTCGGATATCGATCTGCTTATCGCCCCTTCCGACAAGTTGGCCGCCCAGCGCGTCTTGAGGGGACTCGGGTACTCACCGGAACAGGAGACCAAGCTGCCGGATGAGCAACTCTGGCGACACAGTTCATCCGCGCTCACCCCAAAGAGTCTGGCATTTGTTCATCGCGATGATCCTTGGGGAATCGATTTACACACCTCGACAAATCGACGGTACGCGCAGGGCGCGCCCATCATCCCACTAGATGAACTGATCAGCCAAAGCACAACACACTGCTGGCGCCCTGGTTGCCACGCCTCTGCGATCGCTGCGGTCCCGACGGTACTTTTCTTGGCCTGTCACGCAGGCTGCCCCGTCGGAAACCTCCGGATGCTTAGGCTGGTCGAACTGGTCTTGTTCATCAGGAAGGCCCAACGATTGGAAGCCTTCGGCTGGGACGAATTCTTAGAGTTTGGCGAGCGGACTGCCACGCTGCCATATGCCTATGCTGCCCTGCATATCGCGTGCTCGCTGGCTCGCGACATCGTCCCGGAAGATGTCTTGCAACGATCGCGCCGAAATGTACCCCCGCTAGCGCTCAAGCTGATTGCTGACCTAACGCCTTCGACGGCGCACGCGATTACCCGATGCTCCGTCAAAGAGCGATTCATGTGGACGCCCACCCTAAGGGGCAAAATTCAGCAAATTGCGCACGACTGCGTGCCGACCGAGCTGCCTCGCGCCATGATCTTTCCAGCCATTAGACGCCGGATCTGGCGTCTGTTTCGTGGCACCTTCAGCTTAGGACTTTGAGACGTCGGTCGTGATTTGAAAGCGACGATTTGTGTGGCGCCTGGCGTGGCTTGAGCTTCGAAGGGCGTTGATGGGGTTTTCTGCCGAGATATCAGAAACTGGTTCCCGCGTCGTCATGGCTCCCGCCCGAATACTACCCGATGGCGCGCGCCACCTTCCACGTTTTCCCTGCCAAGCGCATGTCGGCGAGTGGAACGTGAGGTGCTGAGATTTACCAAGAAGCTCGTAAGACGTCGCGCGCCGCGAATATTCGATGCCCTCGCGTTGAGAGGAAAACAGAGCTTTCGCCATTGGATCTCCAGATCCTCAGTGTCCGCTCGATGCCTAAGGGTTCATTGCGCAATCGACTTAAAGGGCATTCGTCAGCCCCAAGGTTGTGGAAATTGTCTTGATGCCGGCAGGCTTGCCTTGAATGGGGCCTGAGAAGCCTAAGCCGATCAGCCTTCGCGAGCCATGGCTTCCGTCGTCACCAAGGCCTGGTATGGTGTCTCACCGCTTGGCGCGCTCGCCCATCGGGCATGTATTCGGTGAGCACCCAGCGTCAGGTGGCAAGCTGGTACTTCACGAACTGACTGAAACTGTCGACCCGATCGTCATACTTGCCTTGCGGAAACGCTCGCAACTCGTCGCGGAAGTCATGCAGCCACGGCGCCTCGCGCGGGAGCAGGAAATGCCCTGCCTCAACTTCACCGAGGCAGCCGTTGAACCGTTCTTCCTTGCTGACCTGCGACTTCACCATGATCGGCCACGGCTTTCCGGTCGAGCGAAGGTCTTGGTAGAGCGCGTATCCGCTCCCGGCTTCTTCCATGATTATCCTGTCTGCCCGGTAGCGCTTGTGGAGCTCGAGAACCGCGCGTTTCAGATCAGGAAAATCAAGACGCTTGCGGAAAACGTCCAGCAGATACCACTTGCGGCAGGTGCGCTCGAATCCCCACGTGGTGCAGGCCGAGTAGTCGCTGGTGGGCGCCGACGTCATGCCCGTATCCCAGCTCTGCACCACCTTGAGGAACTCGCGACGCCCGGGCGCTTCGTCATAGGTGCCCAACCAGTCGAGGCGGATCATGTTGCCCTCGGCGGTGACCGGCTTCTGCTGGTACTGGGCCGAGAACACCACGGGGCCGAGGTCCCGTCGGAGCTGGTCGAGCGTCGCGCGGTCTTCCCGCGCAGGATTAAGGAGATCGCCGACCTTGCGAACGTGCACCCGGCCGGTACCGATGGCCACCTCCTCTTCCTTCTCCGCGATCGCCGGCAGGTTGAGATGGCGGTAGCCCTTCTCGAGCATGTACGCCGGCAAGTCGTCTTCATGCAGGCGCTGCTGGATCGAGATGATGCGACCCGTGGCCTTGTCGTTGAGGCGGCTAAGAAGCGTGTTATCGTACCAGTTACGCACCTCTTGGCGCTGGGTCGGGCTGCGTGCCTCGTCGGCCTTCATGCAGTCGTCGACGATGATGATGTCGGCACCAAATCCCGTGATTGAACCCCCGACCGAGACCGCCTTGCGCTCGCCACCAGCGGTGGTTTCCAGTTCGAGCGCCCGGTTGCCGCGGTCACTGATCCGCGTTTTCGGAAAGTCCCTCTTGTACCAGTCGCACTCCATCAGCATCCGGGTCTGGTTCGAGTGGTAGCGGGCCAGGTCCTGGCTGTAGCTGGCGACCATGATCTTGGTCCTGGGATCATGACCGAGGGTCCATGCAACCCATGCAACCGAGGTCGTCACGGACTTCAGATGCCTCGGCGGCATCGTGACCACCAGCCGACGTTCAGCGCCGGCATGGACCTGTTCGAGCGCATGGCAGAGGGCCTTCAGGTACCAACCGAGCTCGAGCGGAGGATCACCTGAGTGGAGTGTTTCGAAGGCCTTCACCAGAAACAGGGGAAAGAATTGCCGCCGCGCCGTTGAGAGGAGGGCGGGATCATGACGGGTCATTGCCCGTCTCCCGTGCCGGTCAACTCTTCGCGCAGCGCCTGCAGGATCGCGAGGTCGGCAGCGGTGAGATCCTCTTCGGGCGCGTTGGCCGCACCTTCGAGTTCGTTCGTCTCAGGGACAGCGTTCTTCCAGAGCTTGATCAGCTCCAACTGCGCACGCGGATTGCCCTTCATCGCCTGTTCGAGGGTTTTCTGCAGGACGGCTTCGATCCGGCTGATCCGCTTCGTGCCCTCACCGGTGCGGACAGCGATCTTGCCGCCAAGCGTCTCGCGGACTAGCGTGTTTAGGCCCTTGGCCTTCCTGGGCCGACCCTTCGAGTTGCCAGACTGGCCTGGCCTGAACCGGGTGTGTTTGGGCGGCTTCTTGTAGCCGACCTCGTAATCTCGCTGGTCGAGACGTGCCGGCTCATCAGCTTGTTGATCAACCGGCTCTGCTGCTGGGGCCGAACGGGTACGGACGCGCACGCGGGGCGGGGGAGGGTTGTGGTTGGACGATGGGTCTGGGGTGATGGGAACGATAGGCATCAGAAGTCTCCTGGAATCTGGATGTGAGGGGGAGGTCCCGCACGCCGATCTGACATGCCGAAGCCCTGTCCTCAGAGGTCGGTGGCGAGGGGCTCGATCGAAGCAGGCGTCTTGCCGCTTCCTTACGCTGCGGAGCGCTCGTCGGCGATTTCAGCAAACGTCTGGCCGGTCCTCTCGAGCACGGTCTGTTCGCCGCTCATGGCTTCCCATCGGCGGATCGCCACGTCGACGTATCCGGGCGCGATCTCGATCCCGAACCCGCGCCGCTTCGTTCGCTCTGCGGCAAGGATGGTCGTGCCGGATCCCATGAAAGCATCGAGCACGATCTCGCCGGGCCGCGTCACGTCGCGGATGGCGTCGGCCACCAGCGCGACCGGCTTGACTGTCGGGTGATCGGTCAGGTCAGCCATGCGGCTCTTCCCGAAGGTGTTCACACCGGCATAGTCCCAGACGTTCGTGCGGTAGCGACCGTGCTTGCCCAGCTCGACGTTGTTGGTGTGTGGCGCTTTGCCCGTCTTGGCGATGAAGACCAGTTCGTGCTTCGAGCGGTAGAGCGAACCCATGCCTCCGTTGGTCCCGTTCCACACGCACAAGTTGAGCAGCGACAGGTCATTGACTTCGATCGCCGCCAAGAGCTCGCCCATGTGACGCCAGTCCATGCACAGATCGAGCATGGCGCCATCCTTGAGATGCGGCAGCATCCTCGCGGTGAAATCAGTGAGAAAGCGCGTGAACTCATCCTTGGTCATCTTGTCCGAGGCCACCGCGAACTCGGCGTGGCTCGCCTTGCCTACGCCGCAGACGCGGTCAGACACTTGGACGTCGTAGCGGGGGTTGGAGAAGGCCATTGCGGCAATCTCGCCCGCCATAAGCGCGACCCACGCCGCGGCATCGAGGCTGGAGCCACAAAGCAACCGATGGTGTCCTAACACCCATAGGTCGCCCGCCCGGCTGACCGGCTCGGCCGGAAGTTCGAGTTGCTCGTCTGCCGGGTCGACCGAATTCCCGTCACAGCCCGCACCGCCGATGATCGGATCGATCTCGCCGGTTTCCCAGCCCAAGATTTCGATGGGAGTCTCATCGATGTCGATGATGGCAGCGAATTCAATCGCCAGCGCACCGGCATCCCACTTCGACAGCCCGGCGAGCCTGTTGTCGGCGAGCCGGTAGGCGCGCACCTGGGCGGAGCTCCAGTGGTGCGCCACGATCACCGGCACTTCGACAAGGCCAGCGCGTTTGGCTGCGGCAATTCGAGCCTCGCCGGCAATGATCGTGCTATCCTCGTCAACCAGCACCGGCATCGCGAACCCGAACTCCCTGATCGAGGCGGCGAGCTTCGCGAGCTGTTCGTCGGGATGCTTGCGCGGATTGTTCTTGTAGTCGCTCAGGGAACTGATCGGTCGGTATTCGATCGGACCGAGGCGCTGGTCGAGCGCGGTGAGTTCATTGGGAAGTGCAAGTGTCTTCCGGGCAGTCTGGGAGTAAGTCATTCCTGATATCCTTCTTGCTTCGTCAGCAAGGAGGGCGGGGCAGAGTTATGCAGCACACAAGCAGACAACTACCATCCCGCCCGCAATTGCGTGGCGATTTGATAAAATTGCCCTGTCGCTGCTTGCTTTCGCGGGATTGCGCGGTGCACTCTGCCTTAGGACGATGCATATCTTTGGCACACGTGGGCCGTTCGTCAAGTGGGAGGCCGGTGAGAATTGTCTTCGGTGCTACCGAGGGTTAGATTGCTTTGAGCGGAAAAATCCCTGCCGGTTTCCTGAATCTTCCTTGTTCCAATGCTAGGGAATTCGTTCGCAGGAACGACGGAATCCGGTAGTTCTCAGGCTCGCTCGAGACCGCGATAGCGTGCGATTTGGCGATTTTTCCCTGTAACTTCCCGTGTATCAAGGAATTAGGCCGTGCTTCGATGGCAAGGCCGCGCGCCTGGTCGATTAGCCTCTCACACCAGCGCGATATCCGGCGCGTCTTCTTGCTTCATGCCGATGACGTTGTAGCCCCCGTCCACGAAGTGGACCTCGCCGGTAACCCCCGACGCAAGGTCCGAGAGCATGTACAGCCCCGCGCCGCCGACGTCCTCGATGGTGACGTTGCGGCGCAGCGGCGAGTTCAGCTGGTTCCACTTAAGGATGTAGTTGAAATCGCCGATCCCGCGCGCCGCCAGCGTCTGGATCGGACCGGCCGAGATCGCGTTGACGCGGATGTTCTCCGGCCCGAGGTCGTTGGCGAGGTAGCGCACGCTGGTCTCGAGCGCCGCCTTGGCCACGCCCATCACGTTGTAGTGCGGCACGACCTTCTCGGCGCCGTAGTAGGTAAGCGTGAGGATCGACCCGCCGTTTGGCATCATCGCGCGGGCCCGCTGCGCGACCGCGACCAGCGAGTAGGCCGAGACGTTCATCGTCAGCAGGAAGTTGTCGAGCGTAGTGTCGTAGAACTTGCCGCGCAGCTGGCTCTTGTCGGAAAACCCGATCGCGTGAACCACGAAATCGAGCGTGTTCCAGCGCTGTTTCAGGGTTTCGAACGCGGCGTCGAGGGAGGCCATGTCGGAGACGTCGCAATCGAAGGTGAAGTCCGAGCCGAGTTCCGCGGCGAGTGGGACCACGCGTTTGGCGAGCGCTTCGCCCTGGTAGGAGAAGGCCATTTCCGCGCCGTGCTCGCGCAGCTTCTGGGCGATGCCCCAGGCGAGCGACTTGTCGTTGGCGAGGCCCATGATCAACCCGCGCTTGCCGTCCATCAGCCCGGTCATTCGGTACCTTCCTCCCGTTGCTTCTCGTCAACTTGCGCCGCGCGGACGCGATTGTCGGCCTGGCCGATCAGGTCCTGCTCTTCTTCGGGCGTCTCGGCCAGCGCCGCGTTGAGTTCGGCGCCCATAACCATCCCCAGGCCGACGAGCCAGAAAAAGAATAACGCGATCATGATCCCGGCGAGCGAGCCGTAAGTGAGGTTGTAGCTGAACACGCTGCGCAGCAGCGGCGGCAGCGCCAGCGCGACGAGGATCCACCAGAGAGTGACCAGCAGCGCGCCGGGCCATTTGGGATAGCGCGGCCGGCGATAGGCGAACGGCGTCAGCGTATAGAACAGCAGGTAAAGCGAGCCGTACAGGCCGAACGCCGGCACCACGCGCGACAGCGCGAGCGAGCCGAGCAAGTCGCCGAGCTGCGGGAAGTAGGCATCGATTACTTCCTGCGCGGCGCCGATCACGACTTGCGCGATCAGGCTCAGCATCAGCATGACCACCGCGGCGATGATGATACCGGTGGAGAACAAGCGATACTTCCAGAACGCCGAGGTCGGCTCGGTGCCGTAGGCGCGGCGCAGAACGTCGCGGATCGTCTCGATCAGGCTGCCGACGGTCCACAGCCCGACCAGGCCGCCGATCCACAGCAGCCACCCGGTGCGCTGCTGGATCACCGTGCGCGCTACCGGGCCGATCACGTCGCCGACGACCGGCGGGAGCGCGTAGAGGATCGCGTTGATCGATGCCGCGCGTTGGCTCTGCTCGCCGATCACCGAGAAGATCGCCGCGCCGGTGATGAAGAACGGGAAGATCGCCAGCACCGCCATGTAGGCGAGGTTGCCGGCATGGATGAAGCCGTCGTTGTAGGTGCCGACGAGAACCCGCTTGACGACGCAGAACACGCGCGATCCGGGGCCGACGGTCTCGCGCATCTGTTCCTGGAAGCCCGCCCGGTGGAGCAGGGCGGCCTTGCGGCGTCCCTCGGGCGACAGGTCCTCGACCGGCGGGCCGTGCTTGTCGATGTCGGGAAGGCCGTGGAGCTCCATCGTTCCGGCTTATGGACAGCAGGGCGCGGGCTGTCGAGTTGGGGTGCGGAGCGCCCGCCGGGTCAAACGCCGAGCTTCGCGCGCACGTTCCGGGTATCGCGCCAGCCGTCGAGCTTGCCGGCGAGCTCGGTCACGTCTTCAGGCAGCTCGATCTCGAGGGCGACGAGCTGGTCGCCGCGGCCGCCGCCCTTGCGGGTGAAGCCCTTGCCCTTGAGGCGCAAGACTTTGCCCGAGCCCGAGCCCGGCGCGACCGTGAGCATCACCGCGCCGTCGACCGTCGGGACCTTGACCTTGGCGCCCTGGACCGCCTCGTCGAGCGTGATCGGCAGCTCGAGCCGCACGTCGTCGCCGTCCCGGCGGAAGAAAGGATGCGGCTCGATCATGATCGTCACCAGCGCGTCACCGTTGCCGGCCGGGCCGGGCTCGCCTTTGCCGGAGAGGCGCATCTGCGTGCCGTCCTCGACTCCGGCGGGCAGCTTGAGGTCGAGCGTCTTGCCGTCGCCGAGCGTGATCCGCTGCGGCTTGAGCCCGGCGGCGTCGGCGAACGGCACGCGCAGCCGGTACTGGACGTTGGCGCCCTTGCGCGGCGGCGGGCGACGGCCGCCGCCCATTCCGCCCGGCGCGCCGGTGCGGCCGCCGAACAATCCTTCGAAGATGTCGCCGATATCGAGCCCCTCGGCGCCGCTGAAGCCCTCGAAGTCCTGCGCCGAGAAACCGCGCGCGCCGCCGGCGCCCGGGCGAAACCCGCCGCCGCCCATGCCGAAGGGCATCGCCGGGTTGCCGTCGGCGTCGATCTCGCCGCGGTCGAACTTCGCCCGCTTGTCGGCGTCGGACAGCAGGTCATAGGCCTTGGTGACGTCGGAGAAGCGCTCCGCCGCTTTGGGGTTGTCGGTGTTGCGGTCGGGGTGCAGCTCCTTGGCGAGCTTGCGGTAGGCGGACTTGATGTCCTTCTCGCTCGCACCGCGCGCCACGCCCAAGGTTGCATAAGGATCGGCCATGGCGTGTTAGCTAAGTGTAACAGTGCGTCCGTGCAAGCAGCGCTTTCCTCGATCGTTCACCGAGTCTAGGGCTGCGGCATGCAGGCTGAACAAGACGCCATCCCGCACGACGACCCGCTGGCGCTGTTCGAGGCGTGGTTCGCCGAGGCGCGGGGGAGCGAGCCGAACGACGCCAATGCGATGGCGCTCGCTACCGCGACGGCGGACGGCCGCCCCTCGGTGAGAATGGTGCTGCTCAAGGGGCACGGGCCCGACGGCTTCGTGTTCTACACCAACGCGGAAAGCCGCAAGGGGCAGGAGATCGCCGAAAACCCGCACGCCGCGCTGCTGTTCCACTGGAAGAGCCTGCGCCGGCAGGTGCGGGTCGAGGGCTCGCTCAGCGAAGTGACCCCGGCAGAGGCCGACGCCTATTTCCACTCGCGCCCGCGGGTGTCCCAGCTCGGCTCCGCCGCCTCCGACCAGTCGCGCCCGCTCGATTCGCGGCAGACCTACCTCAACCGGGTCGAGCAGCTTGCCGTGGAATACGTCGACCAGGACATCCCGCGCCCGCCCCACTGGACCGGCTTCCGCCTTTCCCCCGCGACCATCGAGTTCTGGCTCGACCGTCCCAACCGCCTCCACGAACGCCGCCGCTTCGTCCGCGATGGCGAGCGCTGGAGCAGCGCGCTGCTTTACCCATGACCGACGACCCGCAGGCACGCGCCCGGCTCACCCGCAGCGCCGCGCTGGCCTCGATCACGATGGCGCTGCTGCTCCTCGGCATGAAGGTGTGGGCCGTGCTGCAGACCGATTCGACCGCCATGCTCGGCAGTCTCGCCGACACCGCGCTCGACCTCGTCGCCAGCGTGGCCACGCTGATCGGCGTGTGGATCGCCGCTCAGCCGGCCGACCGCGAGCATCGTTTCGGCCACGGCAAGGCCGAGGCGCTGGCGGCGATGTTCCAGGTGGTGCTCATTTCCCTTTCCGCGTTCGGCCTCGCTTTTCGAGCGATCGAGCAGCTGCTCGGTGGGCACCGTGTGGCAGGTGCGAGCGAAGGCATTCTCGTGTCGCTGATCGCAATCGCCGGAACATTCGTGCTGCTCTGGTGGCAGCGGCAAGTGATCCGCCGGACCGGAAGCCTCGCGATCAAGACCGACAACGTGCATTACAAGTCGGACCTGTTCCTCAACCTCGGTGTCATCGCTGCGCTCGCGCTCGACCACTACTTGGGCATTGGCGGCGCCGACCCGCTGTTTGGCCTTGCCATTGCCCTGTGGCTCGCCTGGGGCGGTTGGCGTGCTTCCAGTGAGGCGCTCGATCACCTGATGGACAAGGAATGGCCGGCCGAAAAGCGCGAGCAATTTCTAGCGGTGCTGGCCAAGCATCCCGAACTCAAGGGTGTCCACGACTTGCGCACCCGGACGAGCGGCGCGCACGATTTCGTCCAGTTTCACGCGATGGTGAAGGGCGACATGACCGTCGCCGAAGCGCACCGAGTTATGGACGAGCTCGAGGAACGCATCGAGGGTGAGTTTCCGGGAGTGGAGGTGCTGATTCACCCCGACCCCGAAGGGCTCTTAAACGAGACCGGCGCCGCTGCCGAAGAGCTGCTTCCCGGTTTGGTTGAGGAGCCAAGGTGAAGCTTCCTTACTGGCACGTCGACGCCTTCGCGGCGCGCGCCTTCGCCGGCAACCAGGCGGCTGTGATGCCGCTCGGTCACTGGCTGCAGGACGCGGTGCTGCAAGCGATCGCCGAGGAGAACATGTTCGCCGAAACCGCCTTCGTCGTGAAGGACGAAACCGGCGCCGCCGACTGGGAACTGCGCTGGTTTACCCCGGCCTGTGAGATACGCCTGTGCGGCCACGCCACGCTGGCCGCGGGTCATGTCCTGCTCGAGCGGGACGGCGGCGAGCGGGTGACCTTCCGCACACGCAAGGCCGGCAATCTCGAGGTCCGCCGGGCCGCCGGCGGTGGTTACGAGCTCGCCCTGCCGACGATCGCCACCGAACCCGGCGAGTGGCCCGAGGCGGTCGCACTGCTTGGCGCGAGACCGCAGGAAGTCTGGCGCAGCCGCGACCGCTACGGGATCTACCTGTTCGCCAGCGAAGCCGAGGTCCGCGCGCTGGCGCCCGACCTCAAGGGCCTCGCCGCGCTCGGCGACGACCAGTTCATCTGCACCGCGCCTGGCGACCGCACCGACGTCGTCAGCCGGGTGTTCGTCCCCGGCGGCGGGGTCGACGAGGACAGCGTGACCGGCTCGGCGCACGCCGCGCTGACCCCGTTCTGGGCGGCTCGGCTCGGCCGGACGAGCTTCTCCGCGCACCAGGCCTCGCGCCGCGGCGGCGACCTGACCTGCCGGCTCAAGGGCGACCAAGCGTGGCTCAACGGCCACTGCGCGACGGTGGTCGAGGGTAGCTTCTATCTCGAGGGATAGAGCGCGGCGATCTTCGCCAGCGAATCGATCAGCGCCGGCCGGTCCTTGCCGTCGGTCTTGCCGAGGCGGACGATGGTCAGCCCCTGCGAGGGCGAGACGATCACGTATTGCCCGAGATGACCGACCAGTGCGAAGGCGTCGTGCGGGCCCTGCTTGGCATAGAGTTCGTCACGTTTGCCGCCCGATGGCCGGTTGAGCCACGTCATCGCGCCGTAATCGGCCGAGCGCGGGCTCGGCGTGGTCATGAACTCGATCCACGCCCTCGGCACCAGCTGGGCGCCGTTCACCGACCCCTTGTGTCGCAGCATCTCGCCGAACTTGCCCCAGTCGCGCGCGGTGGCCCAGATCATGCTCCCGCCGATCATCGTCCCGGCGGCATCGTATTCGGGCGTGAACGAAGGCGCACCGAGCGGGCCGGACACGCGCGATTCAAAAAACTCGGCGACTGCTTGCCGCCGCGCATCGGGCTTGGCGCCGGTCGCGAGCACCCGCGCGGCGATGTCGGCCAGAATCACGCCCGTAGGCGTCGAATAAGTGAACACCTTGCCCGGCTCGTGCGTGAGCGGCTGCGCCTCGGCCCAAGCGGCCATGTCGTCGCGCCCGTCGCGGAACAGCATCCGCACTTCGCCCGATTCGTAGATCGGTTCGCTGTTCTCCTTGTGCCTGAGGCCCGAGCGCATTTGCAGCAGGTGGCGCAGGGTGATCTCGCCGCGCGGATCGCCGGGGCGCTGCCAGGCGGGGATCGGCGGCGGGTCGTCGAGCCGCAGCCGCCCTTCGGCGACCAGCGCGCCGATAATCACCCCGGTGACGGTCTTCGACATCGACCAGCCGAGGAACTTCGTGCGCGGACTGTAACCTTCGCCGTAACGCTCGGCCGCGACCACGCCGTCGTGGAGCACCAGCACCGCGCGGGTTTCGCCGATGCCGTCGCGGGTGAACAGCTCGTCAACCGCTCGGGCCAGCTTCTCGCGTGGGACGCCGGGGTTCTTTGCGACGGCCTCTAGCGCGGCCGGCGACAAGGCCGGCTGCGAAGGCGCGGGCTCGCCGCAACCCGCCAGCAAGAGGGCTGGCAGCAGGAGGGCGGCAAGGCTAGGAAAGGCGCGGCGCGGCATCGGCGCGCATCCATCCCCCAGGCAGGAACGCATGGCAACCGCAAAGACTGGAGGATCGCGCAGGCGGCCGACCTGGCTCAAGGTCGTGCTGGTCCTCGTGCTCGCGCTCGCCGCGCTCGGCTGGCTCTACCGCGCGCCGCTTTACGGCTTCGCCGAAACCGGCGCCGCCGTCGGCGCGCGCAACGCCTGCGCCTGCCGTTACGTCGCCGGACGCAGCCTGAAGGATTGCAAGAAGGATTTCGAGCCGCGAATGGAGGCGGTGTTCGTCAGCGACGATGAGGACGAGCGCAGCGTCACCGGCTACGTCCCGCTGATCGCCAGCGAGACCGCGCACTACCGCAAGGGCTTCGGCTGCGTGCTCGACCCGTGGGACGAATAGGGCTCGGTCGCTTCGATCCAGCCGCCGCCGATGACCCGGTCGCCTGAATAAAGCACGGCGGCCTGGCCCGGCGCGACGCCGAATTCGGGCTGGGTAAAGCGTATCGTCGCCGCCGCGCCGTCGCCAACGGGCCCTTCGAGCGCGACCGGCACCGGCTTGGCGAGCGAGCGCACCTTTGCCGTCAGCGGTCCGTCGGGCAGCGGGCCGATGCGGTTGGTCTCGATGAGGCGGGCGGCGCCGACGGCGAGCAGGCGCTTGGGCCCGACATGGACCTCGGCCGCCTCGGCATCGAGCGCGATCACGTAGAGCGGTTCGGGCTGCCCGCCGATCTCAAGCCCGCGGCGCTGGCCGACGGTGAAATGGATCACGCCCGCGTGCTCGCCGAGCGTTTCGCCGGTTTCGGCATGGACGATCCGCCCCGGACGCGCGCCTGCGGGACGCAGCGACTTGACGATGCGGGCATAGTCCCCGTCGGGCACGAAGCAGATGTCCTGGCTGTCGGGCTTGGCGGCCACCGCAAGGCCGAACTCGCCGGCGATCCGGCGGACCTCGTCCTTCGGCAAGTCGCCGAGCGGGAAGCGCAGGTAATCGAGTTGCACTTCGGTCGTCGCGTAGAGGAAGTACGACTGGTCGCGGGCCGGATCTCGCGCGCGCCACAACTCGGGCCCGGCGATGCCCATGACCCGGCGAACGTAGTGCCCGGTGGCGAGGCAGTCGGCGCCGAGCTCCTTGGCCATCCGCAGCAAGTCGGTGAACTTGGGACCCATGTTGCAGCGGATGCATGGAATCGGCGTGCGCCCGGCGAGGTAATCGTCGGCGAAGCGCTCGACCACCTCCTCGCGGAAGGCGCTCTCGTGGTCGAACACGTAATGCGCGAAACCGAGCCGGTCCGCGACCGTCCGGGCGTCGCGGATGTCGTCGCCGGCGCAGCACGCGCCCTTGCGCCCGGTGGCGGCGCCGTAATCGTAGAGCTGCAGCGTGATGCCGATCACCTCGGCCCCGCTCCTGGCCGCGAGCGCGGCGACCACGGAGCTGTCGACGCCGCCGGACATGGCGACGACGATCCGGCACTGGGCCGCCGCGCGCGGCAGGTCGAACAGCGCCGCGGGGTCCTCGATCAGGCCGAGGGGGCCGAAAAAAGCAGGGGCGGTCATCGCGCCGCGCCCATACACCGCCCGGTCGCTCACCGCAAAGACGGCGTCGCCGCGTTAACCCGGCCTAACGCAGAGTAAATCGCGGCTTTACCTGTTCTTGACGCTTGGCGGTCTAGACCCCGTCGCATGTTCGAAGGCAAGCTTCCTGGCGCCGCTGCCTCGCGGCCGCTCGACAAGGCTTCCGTGGGGCCGGGCCGTCTGCGCCCGGTGTCGTGGCAGGACCTCGTCGCGCGGTTCGACGCCGTGCGCGAGCTGAGGACCGAGCTCGGTATAGGGGAGACGGCCGGGGGGGCCAGCTTCGATCCGGATTCGGCCCGCCACATCGCCGAACTCGGCGACGGCAAACCGGACATTAACTTAGATGATTTAGCCAATGGCAAAGCTGCCGGCGGCATGGGTCGCCCCAACACGAACGGCGCCGCGAGCGACGACCCGAGGACCTAATGATCGAAAACCAGAAAATCCGTCCCGCGCAAGTGATCGGCCCCCTCGGGGAGCCGCTGACGATCGACGACTTACCTGCGCCCGAGACCAAGCGGTGGGTCGTGCGGCGCAAGGCGGAGGTCGTCGCGGCGGTCAACGGCGGCCTGCTGACGATCGACGAGGTGCTCGAGCGCTATAATCTGACGCTCGAGGAATTCGCCTCGTGGCAGCGCGCTGTCGACCGCTCGGGCATGCAGGGCCTGCGGGTCACCCGCATCCAGCATTACCGCGATCTCTACGAGCGCCAGCTCAAGTACTGAGGCTCCGGCTTAGGCAGATTCGTCCGCTCCCGTCCGGCCCAAGCTCAGCTCGGCCGGCGGAGGCGGGGAACGCATTGCACGCCCTGTGGTTTATCCGGGACAACGCGCGTGATGCGCGAAGAACAGGAGGACCGGAGTATGGGCTGGATTGTCGCAATTATCGTCGGCGGCGTCGCCGGCTGGCTGGCGAGCATGGTAATGGCTCGCGATGGCTCGATGGGTATCTTTTGGAACATCGTCGTCGGCATCATCGGCGCGATCATCGGCAACGCCGTCATCGCCCCGCTGATCGGCATCGGTGGAAGCATCCAGACGTTCAATCTCGGCGGTTTCATCATCGCCATCATCGGCGCCATCGTCCTGCTCGCGATCGTTAACCTCGTCCAGCGTGGACGCGTGCGCTAAAGCGAACATTCGAAACAACGACGGGCGGGCTCGCGGTATCGCGGGCCCGCTCTTTCATTTTACGACAATTTATTACTCGTCGGCTCCCAAGCGCTTTTGATAGAAGCGCGGATTGCATGGCCCGGGCGTGCGCTCTATGCGCCTTTCGGAAGCGCTGCCTTTGATATGCGGTGCGCGCTCAACTATGATATGGCCCCGCATCGCTGGGCCAGCGGGACTTACGACTTGCGATGAACTACGAGACGACAATGGCAGATCTGAGCGGCGCGCCTGGCACGCTGGTCGAAGAGATCGAGGTCGACGGCAGGCGCGCGCGGCGCCGGCGGATCATCGTGGTCGTCGTCGTCGCAGCGGTGCTGCTGGCGCTTGCCGCGTGGATGATGTCGCGCGGCGCGGACGGCGACACCGCCCTCGAGCCCTCGACGCAGAACGCCGCTCCCACGGTGACCGTGGTGGAGCCCGGGCGGACGACTGTGACCGGTCTGATCAACGCCACCGGCTCGCTCGCCGCGACCCATGAAGTCGCGGTCGGCGTGGTCGGCGAAGGCGGTCGGGTGATTTCGGTGCCGGTGCAGGTCGGCGACTGGGTTCGCCGCGGCCAGGTCCTCGCAGTGATCGACCGTTCGGTGCAGAACGAGCAGGCCGCGGGCTCGGCCGCGCAGATCGAGGTCGCCAAGGCCGACGCGTCGCTGGCACAGTCCAATCTCGACCGCGCGCTCAAGCTGGTCGACCGCGGGTTCATCTCGAAGGCCGACGTCGATCGCCTGACCTCGACCCGCGACGCTGCCGTCGCCCGGGTCAAGGTGGCCCAGGCTTCCTATCGCGAGTTGCTCGCCCGCAACGCGCGGCTCAACATCGTCGCCCCGGTGGGCGGCCTGATCCTGGACCGTAACGTCGAGGTCGGCCAGGTGCTCGGCGCCGGCGGCCAGAACCCGCCGTTCACGATGGCCCAGGACGGCCAGATGGAACTGCTCGCCAAAGTCGGCGAGGACGATCTGGGGTCGATTGCCGTCGGTTCGACGGCCCAGGTCACGCCCGTGGGATCCGACAGGGCTTTCACCGGGCAGATCTGGAAGAAGGAACCGACGATCGACCCGACCGATCGACAGGGTGTGGTCCGGGTCGCCTTGCCGTACGATCCGGCGATCCATCCTGGCGGGTTCGCCTCGGCGGTGATCGACGGCGGGACCGTGGTCGCCCCGCGGCTGCCTGAAAGCGCGATCATGTCGGACACCAAAGGCAGCTACGTCTACGTCGTCGGCAAGGACAACAAGATCGAACGCCGCGCCGTGAAGACCGGCACGGTCACCGACGAAGGCACGGCGATCGTCGCCGGCCTGTCGGGGACCGAGCACGTCGTCCTGCGCGCCGGCGGGTTCCTCAATCCGGGCGACAAGGTGCGGCCAGTCCTGCCGACCAAGCGGTAGGACGCCGGTCCAAGCATGAACTTTCGCAACATATCCGCGTGGTCGATCC
This sequence comes from Croceibacterium segetis, assembly GCF_011320115.1. Lineage (GTDB taxonomy): Bacteria > Pseudomonadota > Alphaproteobacteria > Sphingomonadales > Sphingomonadaceae > Croceibacterium_B > Croceibacterium_B segetis. Next base: position 172,209 of record NZ_JAANOZ010000005.1, read on the forward strand.
GCAACCCGATCGTCCCCATCGTCTTCTTCATTGGCCTGACGCTCGCCGGACTGGTGTCGTTCAGCCGCATGGACGTCAACAACTCGCCGGACATCGATTTTCCCGCGGTCAACGTCTCCATCAGTCAGCCCGGCGCCGCGCCGACCGAAATCGAGACGCAGATTACCCAGAAGGTCGAAGCGGCGGTCCGTTCGGTCAACGGGGTCGACGAAATCCAGTCGACCGCCAGCGAAGGCAACAGCAACACCACCGTCACTTTCGTCATCGGCACCGATTCCAATAACGCGGTCAACGAAGTCAAAAACGCGCTCGACCAGGTGCGCGGCGACTTGCCTGACGGGATCCTCGAGCCGCGGGTGACCAAGATCGAAGCCGGCGGCAACGGCCCGATCGGCTATTTCGCGGTTAGCGCCGACGACATGACGATGGAACAGCTGAGCTGGTTCATCGACGACACAATCTCGCGCCGGCTGCTGTCGATCGAAGGCATGGCCACCGTCAGCCGCGCGGGCGGCGTTGACCGCGAGATCCGCGTGGTGCTCGACCCGGCGAAGATGCAATCCCTCGGTGTGACGGCCAGCGCGGTCAACCAAGCCCTGCGCCAGGTGAACACCGACGCGGCCGGCGGTGCAGCGCAGATCGCCGGCTCGCGTCAGTCGGTGCGCGTGCTTGGCAATGCCGGCAACGCGCTGGAACTGTCCAACACGCGGATCAATCTGGGTGGCGGCCGCACGATCCGGCTCGACCAGGTCGGCAAGGTCTACGACGGCTTCTCCGAGCAGAAATCGATCGCCAAGATGAAGGGCCGCCAGGTCGTCACTTTCGGTATCGAACGGGCCAAGGGCGCCTCCGACGTCACCGTGTACGACGCCGCGATCAAGGAGCTGAAGTCGATAGAGGCGGAGAATCCCGGCATCGACATCACCCAGCTCTATACCAGCGTCGACTACACCAAGCAGCAATACGAAACCTCGATGGAGGCGATGATCGAAGGCGCGATCCTCGCGGTCATCGTGGTTTTCCTGTTCCTGCGCGACTGGCGCGCGACGATGATTTCGGCGCTGGCGATCCCCCTCTCGGCGATCCCGACCTTCTGGTTCATGGACCTGCTCGGGTTCACGCTCAACGAGCTCTCGCTGCTCGCCTTGAGCCTGGTCGCCGGTGTGCTGGTCGACGACGCGATCGTCGAGATCGAGAACATCGTGCGCCACATGCGCATGGGCAAGAGCGCCTACCAGGCGTCGATCGACGCCGCCGACGAGATCGGGCTGGCGGTGGTCGCGACCAGCCTGTCGATCGTCGCGGTGTTCCTCCCGGTCGGCCTGATGCCGGGCATTTCCGGACAGTTCTTCAAGAACTTCGGCCTGACGATCGTCGCCGCGGTGCTTACCAGCCTGGCCGTCGCGCGAATGATCACACCCATGGTCGCGGCCTATTTCCTCAAGGCCAAGGGGCACCAGTCGCACGGCGAGGGTCCGATGATGGATCGCTACATGTCGATCCTCAAGTGGACGCTCAACACCGAGAAGGTGGAGGCCTATCGCGCTCGCACCCAGCCGGTCGCTTCGGAGGGTTGGTACGGCCCGGTCGAGTTCGGATTCTTCGTCCTCTATGTCCTTTGCGGCTACCTGTTCGTTCGCATTGGCGGGCAGTTCCTTCCCGGCGGAGTTCTCATCAAGTTCGGCTTGTTACTCACCGGGCTCGTCGTCGTCCGCCTGCTGACCGGTCCGATCTCCAGTCTCTTCGGCCCGCGCTTTGCCGAATGGCACCAGTATTACCGGACGATCATCCGTTCGCGCTATCGCGACCATCGGGCGTGGATGTTCGTCGCCGGGGTGGTCGCGCTGACGATCACCGCCCTGCTGCTCACGAAGATGCCGCAGCAATTCCAGCCCATTACCGACAGCGACACCAGCCGCGTCAACATCGAGATGGTCCCCGGGACCACCATCGAGGCGACCGAGGCGGTGGCCGACCGCGCGACGGCGATCCTCGAAGCGCAGACCGACGAGGTCGACCGCGTCCTTGAGCGGATCAACGAGGGACAGGCGCGGCTGTTCGTCGTGCTCAAGGAAGACCGGCCGATGAAGAGCCCCGACTGGGAGCGCAAGGTCATGCCGCAACTGCAGAAGATCGCCGATGCGCGGGTCACCTTCGCCTCGCAGAACGGCGGCGGCACCGGACGCGACATCTCGGTGATGTTGACCGGCTCCGACCCGGTCGTGCTCAACCGCACCGCGCAGACCCTTGTCGAACAGATGGCCAGCGTGCCCGGTGCGGTCGCGCCGCGCATCGCCGCCGACATGCAGCGCCCTGAGCTGGTGATCGAACCGCGGCTGGACCTGGCGGCCCAGCTCGGCGTGACCACCAGCGCGCTCAGCCAGGCGATCCGCATCGCGACGCTGGGCGAGATCGACCAGAACGCCGCCAAGTTCTCGCTGTCCGACCGGCAGATCCCGATCCGCGTCGTGCTTGCCAAGTCCTCGCGCGAGAGTATCGCCACGATCGAGAACATGCCGGTCCCGACCGCGGCGGGCGGCTCGGTACCGCTGAAGCGAGTGGCGGCAATCCGCTTCGGCGCGGGCCCGACGCAGATCCAGCGCTTCAACCAGGCCCGGCGCATCTTCGTCGGTGCCGACCTTGCGCCGGGGGCCGTCAGCGGCCCGGTGATGAACGCGATCAAAGCGCTGCCGGTCATGAAGAACTTGCCCGCCGGGGTGTCCAACAAGCCGGTCGGCAACGAGAAGTGGCAGGGCGAGCTGATCCAGAACTTCATCATCGCGGTGATCGCCGGCATCCTGATGGTCTTCGCGGTGCTGGTGCTGCTCTACCGCCGGTTCGTCTCCCCGCTGGTCAACATGACCTCGTTGCTGCTGGCGCCGCTCGGCGGGCTGCTGGCGCTGGCGATCACCGGCTACGTCACGCAAGGCTCGCCCAACCCGATCTCGATCTCGGTGTACATCGGCTTGCTGATGCTGCTCGGCATCGTCGCCAAGAATTCGATCCTGCTGATCGACTTCGCGATCGAGGAAATGGCCGCCGGCGTGCCCAAGCGCCAGGCGATCATCGACGCCGGGCACAAGCGCGCGCAGCCGATCTTGATGACCACCGTGGCGATGACTGCGGGAATGGTGCCGACGGCGATCTCGCTTTCGGGCGACGCCGCGTGGCGCGCGCCGATGGGCACCACCGTGATTGGCGGCCTGCTGCTCTCGACGATGCTCACGCTGCTGATCGTCCCGGCGGGGTTCAGCCTCGCCGACGGCCTCGAAAAGCGCCTCGGCCCGTGGCTGCGCCACCGGGTGCTGACCTACCGGCCCGAGCACAAGCAGGAAGGCTCGGCGGAGGGCTACCCGGCCGAGTGACAAGGGGCTAGGTCTTCAGCGTGACCGGCCCGTCAACCGCTCCGGTGCCTTTCCGCACCCCCCTCCCGCCCGACCGCGCGCGGCGCATGCGGCGCGCGGCCACCGGCTTGCTGGTCGCGATGGCGGCCCTCTTCGCGCTCGCCCGCAGCCAGCAAGGCACGCATCCGCTCTGGGACTGGGTGCTCGCTTTCTCTGAAGCGGCGATGGTCGGCGGGCTCGCCGACTGGTTCGCGGTCACGGCGCTGTTCCGCCACCCGCTCGGCGTCCCGATCCCGCACACCGCGATTATCCCCGAGAACAAGGACCGGATCGCCGATTCGATGGCGCGGTTTCTGCAATCGAACTTCCTCATTCCGGTGGTCGTCGCCCGGCGCATGCGGGCGATGAACCTCGCCCAGGCGGCGGGCGATTTTCTCGCCAGTCCCGGGCGCGAGGGTGTTTCACGGATCCGCGGCGGGGCCGGCGAGCTGGTTGCCGAGATGCTCGATTCGCTCGATCCGGAGCGGCTCGGCGGGCAAGTGAAGGCGGGCCTGCTCCACCAGCTCGAACGGCTCGAGATCTCGCCGCTGCTCGGGCAGATGCTGACGGCGGCGATCGCCGACAAGCGTCATCTGCCGTTGCTCGAATCGCTCATTCGCTGGGCCGGCCTGACGCTCGAGGACAACGAGGAGATGGTCCGCCAGATCATCCATCAGCAAGCCAACTCGGTGGTTCGCTGGACCGGCCTTGACGAGCGCCTGGCCAATTCGGTGCTCGACGGGCTCTATCGCCTGCTGGCGGCTGTGCTGGTCGATCCCGAGCATCCGCTCCGCCGCAAGGTCGAGGAAGGGTTGGAGCAACTGGCCCACGACTTGCAGCACGACGCCGATTTGCGCGCCAAGGTCGAGGGCATGAAGCAGGATCTCCTCGCCAACCCCGCGCTGGGCACCTGGTGGACCGGCGTGTGGGAGCGCCTGCGGCTGTCGCTGATCTCATCGGCGCGCGATCCCAAGGGCGGGCTTTCCGGGCCCTTCTCGAGCATGCTCGGCGAGCTCGGCCAGGCGCTGCGCGAGGACCCTGCGCTGCAGCGGCAGGTCAACCGCTTCGCCCGCCGCACCGCGGTCGGGGTCGCAACTCGCTACGGCGGGCAGATCGTCCAGCTGGTCTCGGAAACGGTCAAGCGCTGGGATGTGCGCACGGTGACCGACCGGATCGAGAACGCGGTCGGGCGCGACCTCCAGTTCATCCGCGTCAACGGGACCCTGGTCGGGGGCCTTGTCGGAGTGGCCATCCATCTGCTTAACACAGTGCTGTGACGGGCCAGCCTTTCCTGACCACCGAGCGCCTCGAGCTGTGGCAGCCGAGAGCGAGCGATCTCAAGGCGATGCACGCCATTGTCCTCCAGCCCTCGACCCGCCGCTTTCTCGGGACCTCGGCACCTCTTCACGAGCACGCGACCCGCTTCACGCGCGGCGCCGGCAGCTGGTTTCTCTACGGCTATGGCCCGCTGATGCTGCGGTTGCGGGGCAGCGAGACGCTGATCGGCAATTGCGGCGTGTTCCACACCTTCCGCGGGCTGGGCGACGATTTCGACGATCATCCCGAAGCGGGCTGGATCGTCGCCGCCGACCATGTCGGGCAGGGGCTCGCCAGCGAGGCGATGCGCACCGTGCTCGACTGGTTCGACCGCGAGCATGGCGCGCGGCGGATCGTGTGCATGATTTCGGTGGGCAACGAGCCGTCGCTGAAACTTGCCGCGAAGCTCGGTTTCACGCCGCTGCGGCAAACCGAGCTACCTGACGGCGATGTGGTGCAGTTGCTCGAGCGCCTGCCCGCCTAGCGCCTGCGGCTCGGGAACGGCGGCCCCATGAACAACGGATTGCCGATCCAGTAACCCGGCATCGGCTGCCCGCTGGCGTCCTTGGCCGGCGTGAACTTCGCGTTGGCCAGCGCCGCCTTGCAGATCTTGTCGTTGGTCGTGGCATCGAGCGTCGGCCAATGGACCGTGCACGAGGTGACCTTGCCAGTCGCGTCGACCATCAGGCGCACCTGGTTCGACCCGCCGGCGAGCTTGCCGAAATCGCCGAAGCCGACCGTGCCTTGCGGCAGCCAGCCGACGCCGCCGCCTTCGGGGATGGCACCCGCGGTTTGGGACTGCAGCTTGGCCGGGTCGAGGCCCCAGCTCTTGGCGAGGTCGTCGGCGCAGGCCTGCAGCGCCCCGATCGGGGCCGACAGGTCGCCGGTTTCGACTTCCACCGGCGTGTTGAGGCCGTTGTCGAGAACGAAGCCGGTCATCGCCTTGGCGGCGCCCTGTTCCTTGGCCCGATCGAACGGAGGCGGCGGGCCGGGCGGCCTGCCCGGCGCGGGCGGAGCGAACGGCGCCAGCATGAACGGGCCGAGGTTGTAATACTGCTTGCCGTCGGCCGTGGTCGAATGGGTATAGCGCGCCTTGCGCTCGGGATCGGCCGGGGTGAAATGCCAGCCGATCTCCTCGGCGCTGCGGAACGGCTTGATCGCGTCCGAAACGAGGATCAATCGCGCCATTGGGCCCGGTTCGATCCGCTCGACCGCGAGGGCCAGATCGTTCTTGCCGTCGCTGAATGTGCGCGCCAGCCGGCAGTAGTCGTCACCATAATCGAGCGCCCATTGCCCCGTCGGCTTGAACACCGCGGCCCCAGCCTGCGCCGCGGCGGGCTGCGGCGCGGCCAACAGGCCGGCCATCGCGACACAAGTGACGAACGTTGCAGTTTTCATGAGCCTCTCCCTTGTCGAGACGAGACTATGCAGCTTTCGGAGGCGGTCAAGCAGGCACGCGTGGGTGCGACGAAGTGCGACAAATTCTCAAATCAGCTTTGCTGCCAAAGGCCCAGTTCAAGCCATCGGGCGAAATTGCGGACGGTCCCCTCCCACTCCCGCGGCCACTGCGGCCAGTCCTTCCAATCAACTCCGTAAAGCGCGGCATACCTCGGCAGCCAATCCATCGCCGGATCGTCGCCGTGGATCGGCAGGTCTTTGGACAAGTGGTCGTCAGGGTGCGGCGTGAGCTGCCAACGCGGAAGATATTCGATGATCGCGAACCACACGAACTGGGCCGTTTCCGGGTTCACGTCGCGGCACAGCATCGCGACGAATTCGCTCTCCGTGGGATTGCGCCGCCGCTGGCGGGTGCGGTCGACCATTAGCCGCGTGTTTCGATGCGCCTTTGCGAACAGGACGGCGATGAAACCTGCGGCAAGAAGTGACGGGACCAGCCAGTCAGGCAACGGTCGTCAGGCTCGCGCTTCCTCGACGCCGGCGCTGTTGTGGCGCAGCGCACTGAGCACCGTCGCGACGATGTGCGGGGCGTTGAGGTGGGCCTCGTTGTATTGCTTCTCGGGTGCGTCCTGGTCGAGGAAAAGGTCGGGCAGGCGCATCGTGCGGATTTTCAGACCGGCATCGGTCAGGCCTGCGTCGCTGGCGAGCGTGAGGACATGCGCGCCGAGCCCGCCGATGCTGCCTTCCTCGACCGTGACCACGACTTCGTGCGTGGTCATCAGCTTGCGGATCAGCTCGGAATCGAGCGGTTTGGCGAAGCGCAAGTCGGCTACGGTGGTCGACAGGCCCTTGGCCTCGAGCTGGTCGGCGGCCTTGAGCGATTCGGCCAGCCGCGTGCCCAGGCTGAGCAGCGCGATCTTGTTGCCCTGGCGCACGATCCGGCCCTTGCCGATGGAGAGCCGCTCAGGCGTCTCCGGCAAGGGCACGCCGACGCCGGAACCGCGCGGGTAGCGGAAGGCAATGGGACCTTCGTCGTGGCAAGCGGCGGTGTAGGTCATGTGGACCAGCTCGGCTTCATCGGCGGGGGCCATGACGACGAAGTTCGGCAGCGTTGCGAGATAAGTCACGTCGAAGCTGCCGGCATGCGTCGCGCCGTCGGCGCCAACCAGCCCGGCGCGGTCGATGGCGAAGCGGACCGGCAGGTTCTGGATCGCCACGTCGTGGACGACCTGGTCGTAGGCGCGCTGGAGAAAGGTCGAGTAGATCGCGCAGAACGGACGCATGCCTTGCGCCGCGAGGCCGGCGGCGAAAGTCACGGCGTGCTGCTCGGCGATGCCGACGTCGAATGCGCGCTCGGGATGCGTAGCGGCGAACTTGTCGATCCCCGTGCCGCTCGGCATCGCGGCGGTGATCGCGCAAATGCGCTCGTCGGTTTCGGCGAGCTTGGCGAGCGTTTCGCCGAACACGTTCTGGTAAGCCGGCGGCCCGCCGCTGGCCTTCTTCTGCTCGCCGGTGATGACGTCGAACTTTTGCACCCCGTGGTATTTGTCGGCGCTGTTCTCGGCCGGGGCATAGCCCTTGCCCTTCTTGGTCACGACGTGGACCAGGATCGGACCTTCTTCCGCGTCGCGGACGTTCTCGAGCACCGGGATCAGGTGGTCGAGATTGTGACCGTCGATCGGGCCGACGTAGTAGAACCCGAGCTCTTCGAACAGCGTGCCGCCAGTGACCATGCCGCGGGTGAATTCCTCGGCCTTCTGCGCGGTGTCGTGCACGCGCTGCGAGATGCGCCGGATCGCCTTCTTGGCGAAATGCCGCAAGTGGAGGTAGCTTGGCGAGGAGACCAGCCGGGCAAGATAGGCCGACAGGCCGCCGACCGGCGGGGCGATCGACATGTCGTTGTCGTTGAGAATGACGATTAGGCGATTGCCGGCCGCTTCGGCGTTGTTCATCGCCTCGTAGGCCATGCCGGCGCTCATCGCTCCGTCGCCGATCACCGCAATCCCCTTGCCGGGTTGGCCGTTCAGCTTGTTGGCGATGGCGAAGCCGAGCGCGGCGCTGATCGAGGTCGATGAATGGGCCGCGCCGAACGGGTCGTATTCGCTCTCGCTGCGCCTGGTGAAGCCCGACAGCCCGCCGGCCTGGCGCAAGGTGCGGATGCGGTCGCGCCGGCCGGTGACGATCTTGTGCGGATAGGCCTGGTGGCCGACGTCCCACACCAGCCGGTCCCGCGGCGTGTCGAACACGTAATGCAGCGCGACCGTCAGCTCGACCACGCCGAGCCCTGAGCCGAGGTGCCCGCCGGTGCTGCCGACGGCGTCGATCATCTCGCTGCGCAGCTCGTCGGCGAGCTGGCGCAGCTGCCATTGTTCGAGTCTGCGAATGTCTGCCGGAACTTGCACGGTATCGAGCAGCGGCGTTGCTGGACCTGACGTCATGTGCGGCGCTTACACGGGCAAATCACAAGTGTCGATGAACGGGGAGTGATGTTTGCCTGAGGAATTGCTGAGCTAGCTGGCGCAATCGTTGCACAGCCCGCGCAGCTCGACCACCGGGCGCACGTCGGCGAAGCCGTGCCGGCGCCCGGCCTCGCGCAAGGCATCGGTCAGCTTGTCGTCGTCGAGATGCAGCGCCTGCCCGCAATCGTCGCAGATCAGGTAGATGCAGTCGTGCCGGCACCCGGGATGGGTGTTGACCAGGTAGGCGTTGGCGCTCTCGATGCGGTTGGCGAGGTTGGTGCGCACGAACAGGTCGAGGATGCGGTAGACGCTGTTCGCCGCCACCCGGCGCCCGCGTCGCTTGCCGAGCTCTTCGGCGACGTCGTAGGCCGAGGCCGGCCGCTCATGATCGGCGAGCGCCTCGAACACGTCGGCGCGCATCTGCGTCCACTGCTCGCCGGCGGCGGTGAGCACCTGTTCGGCTTCGGTGACGAGCTTGTCGCCCGAATGTTCGCGATGGGTGTGCCCGGCCATGCGCCCGATATAGGGCGCCGGGGCGCGCGCGGCAATCAGCCGGTCTGGAACGTCGGGCTATAGAGCGAGGGGTAGAGCTTCTTGAGCGCCTCTACCTTGGGCAAGTCCCAGTACTTGATATAGGCGTGGTTCGGATTCCTGAGCGCGAAATCCTGGTGGTAGCCCTCGGCCGGGTAGAACGGCTTGGCGGGGGCGATCGCGGTGACGATCGGCGACTTCCATTTCCCGCTCGCCTTCATCTGCGCGAGGTAGGCCGCCGCCACGGCGCTCTGTTCCTTGCTCAGCGGCACCAGCGCGGCGTTGTACTGCGTGCCTTCGTCGGGGCCCTGGCGATTGCGCAGCGTGGGATCGGCGACGACCGAGAAAAACACCTGCAGCAGTTGGTCGTAACGGACGACCTTGGGGTCGTAGACGACCTTGACCGACTCGCGATGGCCGGTGGAACCGCTCGACACGGTCTCGTAATCGGCGTCGGCCTTGCTGCCTCCGTCGTAGCCCGAGACCGCGCTGTGCACGCCCTTGATGTGGCTGAACACGGCCTCGACACCCCAGAAGCACCCGCCCGAAAAGATCGCCGTCTTGAGCCCGGGCGTCTCGTGCGCAACGCGCGTCGCCGCGGGCGCGGCGACGACGTTTTCGGCAGCGATTGCAGGGCCTTGGCAGGCGGTGGCGGCGAGTGCCGCAGCGGCGAGCAGGAGTTTGATTCGCATTCCGGCCTTATACCAGCTGCGGAACGAATTGGGCAGCCATAAGCAGGGCCGTGATCCCGAAGCCGAGGAAGAAGGCGCGGTAAAGGTCGGGTTTGAACAGGCCCATCGGGTGGTCTTTCGAGGTTTGCGTCTGAATTTGCCCTCCCGTCCTGCCGAAGGGAGGCTTGCCAAAGATTGAAGTCGTTGTTCATGTCACCGTCAGGCGCGACCAAGCGGTCGCGCAATGCGACGAACTGCCGAAAACCGGCGAGATCAGTGCCGGAAGTGGCGCATTCCGGTGAAGACCATCGCCAGGCCGGCGGCGTCGGCGGCGGCGATCACCTCGTCGTCGCGCATCGATCCGCCCGGCTGGATCACCGCCGTCGCCCCCGCTTCGGCGGCGGCGAGGAGGCCGTCGGCAAAGGGGAAGAAGGCGTCGGAGGCGACCGCGCTGCCGACCGTCCTCGGTTCATGCCAACCATAGGTCTCGGCCGCCTCGCGTGCCTTGATGGCGGCGATCCGCGCGCTGTCGCGGCGGTTCATCTGCCCGGCGCCGATGCCGGCGGTCGCGCCGTCCTTGGCGTAAACGATGGCGTTGGACTTCACATGGCGGGCGACGGTCCAGGCAAACAGGCAGTCTTTAAGTTCCTGTTCGGTCGGTTCGCGCGCGGTTACGACCTTGAGGTCGGCGGCCGAGATCGCGCCGTTGTCGCGGCTCTGAACGAGAAGACCGCCGGCGATCGGCTTGACCAGCAGGCCGCCGCGCCGGGCATTGGGGAGCTCGTCGATCAGCAGCAAGCGCAGGTTCTTCTTTCGCGCGAAGGCCGCCTTTGCTGCGTCGTCGGCTCCAGGGGCTACGACGACTTCGGTGAAGATCTCGCAGATCGCCTCGGCCGTGCTGCCGTCGAGCGGTCGATTGACCGCGACGATCCCGCCGAACGCCGAGACGCTGTCGCACTGCAGGGCAGCGGTCCACGCCTGCAACAAAGTCGCTCCTTGTGCGACGCCGCACGGGTTGGCGTGCTTGACGATCACCACTGCCGGGTCGCCGTCTTTGAATTCGGCGATCAGCTCGAGCGCGGCGTCGGCGTCATTGTAGTTGTTGTAGCTGAGCTCCTTGCCCTGGACCTGCTCCGCCTGGGGCAAGCCGGAGACATGCGGGCCGACCGGCGCGTAGACCGCCGCCGTTTGGTGAGGGTTCTCGCCGTAACGCAGCTCGGCGAGCTTGCGGCCGTTGAGGGCGATCATGTCCGGGAAGGTCTGCCGCTGGTCGGCGAACGCGAACCACTGGCTGATCATCGCATCGTAGGCCGCAGTGGCGGCAAAGGCCTTGGCTGCCATCGCCTTGCGAAACTCAAGTGTCGTCGCGCCGTCGTGCGCGGCAAGCTCATTGTAGAGCGCGTCGTAGTCGGCCGCGTCGGTAACGATGGTGACGTAGCGGTGGTTCTTTGCCGCCGAGCGGACCATGCTCGGCCCGCCGATGTCGATGTTCTCGATCACCGTGTCGCGGTCGGCGCCGCGCATCACGGTTTCCTCGAAGGGATAGAGATTGACCACCACGAGGTCGATCGCGCCGATGTCGTGCGCCTCCATCGCCGCGGCATGCTCGGGATCGTCGCGCACCGCCAGCAGCCCGCCGTGGATCGCCGGGTGGAGGGTCTTCACGCGCCCGTCCATCATCTCGGGAAAGCCGGTGACGTCGGACACGTCGCGCACGTCGAGCCCGGCCTCGCGGAGCGCCCTCGCGGTGCCGCCTGTCGAGATCAGCTCGACCCCGGCCTTGGCGAGCTTGCTGCCCAGGTCGGCGAGGCCGCTCTTGTCGGACACGGACAGCAGCGCCCGCTTGATTGTCACGTCGGTCATTGCACTAATTCAGCCCAGTCTCTTGAGCAGCCAGGAGAAGCTTCCCCCACCGCGCGATTCCATGCCCTCTATCACCAGTTGCGCCACTGCGTGAGGGCGTCCGTCGCCATCGACCCACAGGCTTTCGTCGACCATGACTTCGCCCGAGATCGACAGGAACTGCCAATAACTGCCGTCGGGAAGCGCGAGGTGCACGCCGCGCTTGCTGTCCGTCAGCGTTGCCTCGATGCCAGGGCCGAGATGGAAGCGGATCGCGTAAGGAATCTTGCCGCGCTTGGCCCGGCGCCCGGCGGGCACCAGCAAGTCCTCGCCGCGCAGCTCGGTGCCGTCGTCGCGCAGGATCAGGATGCGGCGATGGATGAGGCCGAAACGTTGGGCATAGCCATCGTGGCTTGCCTCCAGCCGGGTTGCCGTCGCCTGGCCGCTTTCGACCAGCCGGCGGTCGACCTCGACTTCGCCGACGCCGCTGCCGAGCTTGCCATTGATCAGCACCGAAGTCGAATTGGCCTCGCCGAGCACCAGCGTCGAGTGCGCGGCGGTCCCGCGCAGGCCCTGCTCGATCCGCACCGGGACCATCCCGCCGGCAAACGCCGCGCCTCCGCAATTGACGATCAGCCGCTGCGTGCCGTGCGACAGCTCGAAGGCCAGGGTCGAGGCGCAACCAAACCGGGTGTGTCGTGCGAGCGGTGGCGGCGCGGCGTCGAACTGCAGCACGCTGCGCCCGGCGGCAATTCTTTGATAGCCCCACTGGCGCGCGTCGCGCAGGGGTCGGCTGCGCACGCCGCTCGCCTTGACGAGCGCGGCGATGCGCTCGGCGGGAGCCGCGCCGGCGCCTTGCCAGTTGCCCAGCCCGCCATCGGCATGGAGCAGCGTGAGCAGCGGCGGAACGAGCATCCGCTCCATCGTCTCGATCGCTTGCGGCGGGTCGCGGCGGGTCGCGCGGTAGCAGGCGCCGAGCTGGACCAGCAGGGCGATCGCTTCCATCTGGTCGAGCGGGCTGCGCGACAGCACGCCGCCGTCGGTACCGACGACTTCACCGAGCGCGCGGACCAGCCCGGCCTCGCCGAACAGCCGCCGCGGCTTGCCGTCGGGCAGCAGCAGCCCGGCGGCCACGATCGCGCACCACCCGGCGAGCTCGGCGAGGCGGTCCTCGGCCTTGCCGACATTGCGGTCGAGCCAGCGCGCGGTGTCCGCCAGCGCGGCGAGGGTGCGCCGCCGCAAGCGCTTGTCGCTCCCTGAAAGCAGCAGTGGGGCGTGGACCAGCCAGCCGAGCACGCGATGCCCCGTGTGGCCGACCTTCCAGGCCGTGCCCTTGGCCGGATGGGGATTGGCATCGAGCCAGGAGGTCAGGATACGCTCGGCGGTGGCGGTGCACTGCTGGCGCGGCGCGCAGGCATCGAGATCGGCAAGCCAAGAGAACCCGTGGATCGTGCGCTCGAACGGCGGCGTCAGCCGGGCCACCGAGGAGAAGTCCATTTGCCCGATCGGCACCTTGATTCCGTGGATCAGGAAGTGCCCGGCGCGAAGCGCCATTCCGCCGACCCGGTCGCCGGAGAGAGGGTTCTCGACCGTCGCCAGCAGGCGCGGTGCGGCGCGCTTGCGAAACGGCGCGACCAGGGTGGGACCGGGAACGCCGAGCCGGTAAGCGAAGCGGATCAGCCGCTCGCCGGGAGAGGTCTCGGGTGGGGCGAAGTCACCCAGCGCCAGCGCGCGCCCGGGTTCGATCGCATCCGGCACCGGCGGCGAGGCTTCCACCAGTGGCTCGGGCGGATCGGGATCGAGCGGGATCGCCATCGATAATCCTTCCGCGGGGTCCTCGCGTTCCAGCGCCAGCCGCGGCTGGAGCAGGCTCTCGCTCATGGCGCGGCGCTCTTGAGGGCGGCGATGTTGCCGGCATAGGCAGCCGGTCCGCCCTTGAACACGGCCGACCCGGCGACGAGCACGTCGGCCCCGGCTTCGATGCACTGCCGCGCGGTCTCGGGCGTTACCCCACCGTCGACCTCGAGCCGGACGTCGCGGCCGGCGCTGTCGATCATCTTGCGCACGGCGGCAATCTTCTTGAGCTGGCTGGCAATGAAGCTTTGCCCGCCGAAGCCCGGATTGACGCTCATCACCAGCACCAGGTCGACCTCCTCGATCAGGTAATCGAGCATCTTCGCCGGCGTTCCGGGATTGAGCGAAACCCCGGCCTTCTTGCCCAGAGCGCGGATGGCCTGGAGGGTGCGATGGATGTGCGGGCCCGCTTCGGGGTGGACCGTGATCACGTCTGCCCCCGCTTCGGCGAAGGCTTCAAGCCACTGGTCGACCGGGCTGACCATCAGGTGGACGTCGAACGGCTTGGCGCTGTGCGGCCGGAGGGCCTTCACTACCGCCGGGCCGATGGTCAGGTTGGGCACGTAATGCCCATCCATCACGTCGATGTGGATCCAGTCGGCCCCGGCTTCGTCGATCGCTCGCACTTCCTCCCCGAGCCGGGCGAAATCGGCCGACAGGATCGATGGGGAGATCAAGGTTGCGGGCATGGCTCCCTTTGAGGCCTTAACACTGCCCACAGACGCAACAAGCGCGGCAAGGTCCTTTTCCACACGCTTCAAGGTGCGCCAAGCTATCGGCTTGTGAGTCTCCACGCGAAACGCGTAAGTGCTCGGCATGGCCGGGCAGGACAGAGACACGCATGGTTTGCGCAAGCCTTTACGCGCCGGGGGGCGGTCTCCGCTTTTTCGAGCTTTTCCGTCGCAACGGCAGTCTGTTCCCGTGGGTTGTCCTGCTGGGATTCGCATCCTCGCTCTGCGAAGGGCTTGGCGCGGGCCTACTGATCCCGCTTCTGTCGCTCCTGCTGAGCCAGAACCTTCCGTCGGCCACTCCGGCGGCGATCCGCGACATTGCCGATGTTACCGCGGGCTGGACAATCGCCTCGCGCGCGACGGTGCTTGGCGGCGCAGTCGTCGCCCTGTTCGTCGCAAAAGCGCTGGTTCAGGTCCTGAATACCGCCCTCCAGACCAAGCTCGTGGAGCAATTGGCCCACGCGATACGCTGCGCCGTGGCGGGAAAGCTGCTCAAGGTCGATTATCCCTTCCTGCTGCGGCAGGACGGCGCGCGCTTGCTGAACGTGTTCTATTCCGACGCCTGGCACCTTACCGTGTGGATTCGCTCGCTGCTTTCGCTGGTATCGTCGGGAATTGCGGTGGGGGTCATCGCGCTGATCCTGTTTTGGCTCGACGTGCGGTTGAGCCTGATAGTCACGGGATGCTTCGTCCTTGCGCTGGTGGCGTTTCCTTTCGTCGAGCGCCGGCTGCGAGCGCTAACCGCTGCCCCGATCTCACGATCGCGCGAAAGGTACTTCCCGGATGGACCTGCCATGTTCCCTACGAGGAGGGGGTCCGTCTCACGTTCGAATGGATGAGGGAAGAGCTCGCGGCTTCAGGCCAGGCGGCGGTGCTCGAGCCAAACGCCCGAGCAACCGCAGGCTGAACGTCCCCTTCGCGACGGATTAAGACGTTGTTCAGTGCGAGGTGGCCAAAAAAGCCCCTATCCCAGGCATCAAGCGTCTTGTGGTCCAGGTGGAATTGACCTGGGATTCTCCCATGATGCGTGGCGCAAGAAACGGATTTTCGGAGTAGTATCGTGAAACGATTCCTCGGCAAAGCAACGGCCGCTCTTGTTCTTGCGGTGGTCGCGATCGCCGCCCCTGCGGCCGCCCAGTTCCGCAACAAGATCGCCGATGAACCGGCGAACTGCCGCGCGGGCGGGCCGGCGGTGAACGTCCGCATAAGCGGGATAACCCCGGCGAAGGGCATTCTGCGGGTGCAGCTCTATCGCGGCACCGAAGCGGACTGGCTGAAGACCGGCCGCTGGCTCAACCGCATCGAAGTCCCGGTCCACGGCACTTCGGAAACGGTTTGCATGCCGGTGCCGGGCAAGGGCACTTATGCCATCGCCGTACGCCACGACGTCAACGGCAACGGCAAGACCGATCTTCGTGCAGACGGCGGCGGGATGTCGAACAATCCGTCGATCAGCATCCTCAATCTCGGCAAGCCGAGCTACAAGCAGACGGCTTTCGCGGTCGCCGACGGCGTAAAGTCAATTTCGATCCAGATGCGTTATTTCTGACGGAATTCGGCTATCCGTCGGACTAGCGCGAGGTCCTCGGGCTTGTCGACGTCGATCGCCGCGCGGCCGTCGCTGGCGGCCACCAGTGCTGCGCTGACGCCAAGCCTGTTGCCGAGGCGCGCGACGGCTTCGACGAGAGTCAGCTTGCCGCGCCAGTAGCTCCAAAGCGTGCCGATCCCCAGTCGTCCGGCGATGCGCCAGGGCCGCTTGCGATCGGCCTCCACCTGCTTCCAGGCGGCAATCGCACGTTCGGCCGTGGGGCTGGCCAGCAGGAACAGGTTGCAACCCGACCACTGCCCGTCGGCAAAGGTCAGCCAGGTGCGATGCGTATCGGGTGCGGCGGCTTCGACCCGGCCGCGCTCGGCGAGCATCAGCGAAACGTCGGCGACGCCCGGCGTTCCTGCGACCAATTCCTTGATCCAGGCTGCCTCGAGCAACGGATGATCGCCGGTGGTGACCAGCAGCGGCGCGCCGAAGCGCTCGAACGCCAGGCCGACGCTCTCGCTCGGGCCTCGCGCGGTCGAAAGCACCGTGGTGCCGAGCCTGCGAGCTTCCGCTTCGACGGCGTGGTGACTGGCGGAGACGGCGATGTCCTCGATCCCCGCGTCGCGAAGTGCCCGCACAACGCGCTCAAGCAGGGTGTGCCCGGCAACCTTTGCGAGCACCTTGTGGGCGACCCCCTCTGCTGCGGCGACCGGATCTTCTGCTCCGGGGCGCGAGCCGGCGAGGATGACGGCCTTCAGGCTCATCGCGCGGCGTTTCGATGGCGCCAGACACGCCACAGCACTCCGGGGGCGGCCAGCAGCGGGTGCCGCTCGCGCCACGGGGTGACCTCGACGGGGACGCCGGTGTGGCGTTCCACCTTCCACGCCGCATAGCGCGCCGCGCCATCGAACGTGCCCGCAGCGCGCGCGAGCCGGGCGGCGTTGAGCAACTTGCCCAGGCGTCGACGCGCGCGCCACCAGGCAAGGATTTCTCGCCGGTCGGCTTCACTCATGCGCGGCACGATCGTCGAACCGTTCTCGATATAGGCAACTCCGGCCGAGCCCAGCGCGGCGCCCAGCAGGCCGGCAAAATGTTCGCGATGGGCGGCGAGAATCGAATCCTCTCGCCCCGGAGGCTCGACCCTTAGCTCGGCGCGGTAGGTCGCGCGGAACAGCGCTCGCCAGTAATCGTCGGCCTGCCCTTGGTTCGGGCCGAGCGCGATGGCAAGCCGCGCCGCGGTCCGCGCCGCGGCGGAAACCGCCCTCACCACACTCGCTGCCGCTTCACCGTTGCGCTGCCAGACTAGCGCGCTGGGCTGGACGAAACGCGCCCAGATGGTCGTGTCGAGCGTTTCGCCGGCGGCCGCTTGGTTGAACTTCGCCATCGTCATGGTGGCGATCTTGGCGCGCAACCGGGTGTCACCGACATCCCATTCGCGGTACGAAACGCGCGGCCATAAGCCCTTTTCGGGCGCGCCGGGCGTCAGCACATAGAAATCGAGTACGCCATCGAGTGAACCGGTGCGGAGGTTCGAACCGTAGAACAGCACCACCAGAGCCCCGACACCTTGGCCGAGGGCGCGCGCCTGGGCTGTCACCGCCGGGTCGACCTCTCGGGCAAGCATCGCGGCGATGCGCTGCGCGAGCGCCTCGCTCACGGCACCACGAAGCGCAGCTCGGGCCCCAGGGAAACCCGGTAGGCTCCGGGCGGAAAGGCTTCGCCGTCGAGGATGAAGCGGTCGTCCAGGGTCATCAGGTAACTGTCCGGCGCCAGCCAGTGGTAGCCGAATCGCGCGGGATCCTTGGGCTGTCGACCGAAGGCGATCTGCGGAACGCGCAGCAGGCTCTTGCGCCAGGGGCGGTCGAGGATAGCGAGCTTCAGACCCTTGCGCATCGCGCCGAACGGCTTGAGTCCCATCGGAAAGTTTTCGAGCGTCGACGACAGCAGGATGTAACGCTGCGGGTCGTCGCCAGCGATCGGATCGCCGCGCTCGTCGGTTACGCGAATACCGGTCGGTCGGCGCCAGGCGTTTCCGCTACCGGCGAGGAATGCCTGGGCGAGAGTCCAGAACGTGGTGACGAACACCGCCAGCGAATTGAACGCCCCCCAGCGATGCGCCGACTGGCCGAGGCTGATCGAACGGGTGAACACGCCGGCGCCGAGCATGAAGCCCTGGACACGCGCCTGCGGGTCCTCCGCTTCGGCAACCACCAG
The DNA here is from genome assembly GCF_011320115.1 of Croceibacterium segetis. Taxonomy (GTDB): domain Bacteria; phylum Pseudomonadota; class Alphaproteobacteria; order Sphingomonadales; family Sphingomonadaceae; genus Croceibacterium_B; species Croceibacterium_B segetis. The sequence goes on from NZ_JAANOZ010000005.1 coordinate 190,143, forward strand.
CGTGCGGCGTCGCGCAAAGCTGTCCTTCCTGGCCAATTCCAGGGCGTGACCGAGTTCCCACTGCGGCGTTAGGCCGAGATCCGCGGCGAGTGCGTTGGTCTTGCCCTTGGGCAGCACGATCAGCGGCGGCCAATCGTCACCGAAGGCCGAAGCGCCCCACGTCAGTACGTCGCGCACGGTGCCGTCCCCGCCATCGATCGCCAGATAATCGATGCCGGCGCTGGCGAAGCGGGCGAGGACCTCAAGCAAATCGGTGCGCTTGAGCGCGGTTTCGGTAATCACCTCCGCTCGCGCGGCCTGTTCCGGGGCCAGGCCCTTGTTGCGGAAGCTGCGGGGATTGCGGATCACTCCCACGAGCGGGACCGCCCGAGGTTCGGCGCGGCCGATGCTGCGCAGCGGCACGGGCAAGGCCTGAGGCAGGCTATCGAAGGTCTTGATCGGGTGGTTCATCTGACTGAGGTTTAGCGCTCGGCGGCCGGCAGTGGCGACGCAATATCCCTTCCTTGCCCTCGTGGTAATCTAGTGCGCCGTTGCGCAAGTGGAAAGGGGGCCTTAATCGCCGCCCCGAATGGCTGCGCCTGCTTCCCCGCCCGCCCTCGAAACCGTCGGCGCCAACCCGACGCGGCTCTGGGGCCTGACGATGACCGAGAGAAATGCACGGATCGGCCGCAAAGCCGGGCTGGGCGGCGCAGGCGCGCCCGTGGTGCTGGCCAATGCCGAGATCGCTGCCGACCCTGCCTGGCTGAACCATGTCGCCGTTCACCCGGGTCTGGTGCTGACACTCGCGGGCGTCCCCGCCATCGCCCATGCGCGCGATGAGCACGAGGCAGCCGTGTTGCGGGAAGCGATGCGCGGCAGCGCGGCGGTCCACGAGCCAGCGCGGTTCGAGTTGATGGCCTATGAAGACGGCGGGACAATCGAGAACCGTGCGTTGCGCAAGCGTGAACGGCCGTTCCTGATGGAGCTCACGCCCGGCACCGTGCGGGCGAGCGAACGGGCGAGCTACTTCGGCGCCTACAAGGGCGTCACCGATCTGCTCACCAAGTACCTGTGGCCCGAATGGGCGCTGTGGCTCACGCGGCTCGCCGCGTGGCTCGGCCTGAGCCCGAACATGGTGACCACGATCGGTGGCTTGCTGTGCGTCGCCGCCACCGTCGCCTTCGCGTATGGGCATTACTGGCTGGGGTTGGCGCTGGGCCTCGCCTTCATGGTGCTCGACACCGTCGACGGCAAGCTTGCGCGGTGCACGATCACGTCGAGCTGGTGGGGTAACGTGTTCGACCATGGGCTCGACCTGGTCCATCCACCGTTCTGGTGGTGGTTCTGGGCGACCGGGCTGGCGCATGTCGGCCTCGCATTGTCGGACGCGCTGTTCTGGTGGGTCGAGGCGACCATCTTCATCGGTTACTGGGTGCAGCGCGCAATCGAAGGCGCCTTCATCGCCTGGTTCGGCGGAATCCATATCCATGTCTGGGAACGGTTCGACAGCCGCTTCCGGTTGATCACTGCGCGGCGCAACCCCAACATGGTGATCCTGTTCGTTTCGATGGCGTTCGGCCGGCCCGATCTCGGCATCGTCGCGGTTGCGGTGTGGACCGTCGTCAGCTGCCTGGTCCATGCGGTGCGACTATTCCAGGCCCTGGCGCGCAAGCGCAGCGGCCAGCCGGTCAGGTCCTGGCTGGCCGACGCCTAGCCGGTAAATCCGGGCTCGTGTTCGGCGCGCCAGACAACGATGTCCTCGGGCCGATCGACTTCCTGCCAGAACCCCGCGGCGCGCTCGATCGCGGCGACGACACGACGCTTCGCCAGACGGTCGACGATGTCGTGATGATAGGCGCCCGCCCCGCTGCGCTCGGCCATCAGCTCTTCGAGAGCCTGCGCATAATCGGCATAGTCCTTTGCGGCCAGGACCAGGCCGAGCGAGCGATGGGTCGCCTCTCCCTCGGGCAGGTCCTTGGACACGGCACGCACGGCGCCGTTCTCTGTCCGCACCAGCATGTCGTCGTACGAGGCCGCGGCAACAGGTTCGACCACCAGCCCCAGGGTGGCGCCCGGCGCGGAGAGCGCCGCCGCGAGGATTTCCGGGTCGAACAGCGTGTCGCCGTTGAGGAGGCAAAAAGGTTCCCCTAGCCGGTCGCGTGCCATCCACACGCTGCCGATGCTGCTCGCCACGGCCCAGAACGGGTTGAAACGCGTCTCGACCTCGAGCGGCTGGGGCCGGCGCAGGGCCTGGTCGACCTGCTCGTGGCGGTAACCCGTCACCACCAACACGCGCCTGAGGCCCGCAGCGGCCAGGGCGGCCAGTTGCCGTTCGAGCAGGGTTTGGCCGCCCACCTCGATGAGGCACTTCGGAATCGTCGCGGTGACGGGCAGCAATCGCGAGCCTTGCCCGGCGCTGAGGACGATGGCCTGTTCGATCATGCGGCCTCGCGCTCTACGGTCCGCCAGCGTCAGTGGCAATGCCTTGCCATGCCGCCGCCGCTTGCAACGCGCCGCGCGCTCGGCCACAGCAGCGAGAGATGGTTAGCGCGCACAATGGCCTCCGCGAGCAATCCCCCTTGGCGCGGATCATCGCGAACACGGCCTGGCTGCTGGGCGGCCGGAGCGTGGGCGGCCTCCTCAGCCTCGTTTACATTGCCATCCTTACGCGCTCGCTGGGGCTCAAGGCGTTCGGCCACTTTTCGCTGATTTTCGGCACCTCGCAGGCATTGATCGCGTTGGCCGGGTTCGAAACCTGGCGCATCGTGGTCCGCTACGGCGCCGAGCATGTCCACAAGGAGGACTGGGCCGCCTTCTGGCGCCTGAGCCTGTTTGCCGGCCTCCTTGACGTTGCGGGGGCGGTCGCCGGGACGATCTTCGCCTACATCGTGTTCTTCCAGTTCAGCCATCTGCTGCATCTCAACCACAGGCTGGTCCAGACCGCCTTCTGGTTCAACGTGGCCGCGGTCTGGGCCCTGGTTTCGGCTCCCACCGGAATCGTTCGTGCGCTCGACCGCTTCGATGTTTCGACCTACGTCGAAGCGGTGGTGCCGACCGGGCGCCTCGTGGCCGCTGTCACCATTTGGCTGACCGGGCCCAGCCTGGTGCGCTTCCTCATTGCGTGGGCGGCGATCGATTTGCTCGAAGCGGCTCTCTACTGGATCATGGCGCGGCGGCTGTGCCCGCAGGCGATCCGCCTCACCTATCGGAGCGGCTGGCGTCAGGTCTTTCGCGAGAATCCGCGTATCAATCGGTTCTTCTGGGTCACCTACGCCGGCGCGACGCTCGATGCCTTGCTCAAGCAGGGTCCGCTGCTGGCGGTCGGTTATTTCGTCGGCACCAGCTCAGCCGGCCTGTTTCGACTTGCGCGGCAACTGGCGCAAAGCCTCGGCAAGCTGGCGGGAATGCTGACCCGCGCGGTCTACGCCGAGATTGCCCGTGCCCGAGTCGCTTCCGACACCCACGAGTTCCGCCGTCTGGCGAACCGCACGGCGCTGTTCGCGGGCATCGGCGGCGTGATCGTCGTAATCCTCGCACTGCTGCTGGGCGGCACGCTCATGGACTTGCTCGGCGGCGACGCATTCAGAGGAGGAGGAACGCTCCTCGTGCCGCTGGCGATTGCCGCCAGCTTCGACCTTGCCGCGGTCGCGTTCGAGCCGGTGCTGCACGCAACCGGCCACCCGCATTATTCCCTCACGGCGCGTTTCGTCGCCGTCGTGGCGGCCGCGATCGCGCTGGTGGCATGGGTGAACGCCTATGGAGTTCACGGAATTGCCTGGGCGGTCGCGGTCGGTGGGGCGGTCGGTTACCTCGCGCTCGGCGCGCTGACGCGCTACACGCTCAGGCGGCTCGATAACTCGCCGCCGGCCGTCGACACTGCCATTTGACAAGCCCAAGGATCGCCCATGCCGATCGAAGCCCTGCTTGATGACGCCCGCGGCATCGCCGGCCGCATCACCGCGCTGCGCCGCGCGATCCATGCTGAGCCCGAGCTGGGCCTCGAAACGCCCAAGACTCTCGCCAAGGTGCGCGCCGAGCTGGCCGATTTGCCGCTCGAGTGGCGCGAAGGTCGTTCCTGCACCGGTGCGGTCGCAGTGCTTGGTGCGGGCAAGCCCGGTCGCAGCGTGCTGCTGCGCGGCGACATGGATGCGCTCCCGATGGATGAAGACACCGGGCTGGAGTTCGCCTCTACCCTCGTCGGCCGGATGCACGCCTGTGGGCACGACACGCACACCGCAATGCTCGCCGGGGCCGCGCGCCTGCTTGCCGCCCGCGCCGATGAGCTCGCCGGCGAGGTGCGCTTCATGTTTCAGCCGGGTGAGGAAGGCTATCACGGGGCTCGTTTCATGCTCGACGACGGGCTGCTCGACCCGTTGCCCGAAGCCGCCTTCGCGCTGCACATCATGCCCAACGCTCCGCACGGGATGATCGGCAGCCGCGCGGGTACGCTGCTCGCCTCGGCGGACATGCTCGAGATCTCGGTCGTCGGGCGCGGCGGCCATGCTTCGATGCCGCACGACACGCGGGATCCGGTGCCCGTCGCCTGCGAGATCGTGCTGGCGCTGCAGGCGATGGTCACGCGGCGGTTCGACGCCGCCGATGCGGTCGTCGTCACCGTCACGCAGATGGACGCCGGCAGCGCGCACAACATCATTCCGGACCGGGCGCGGCTGAAGGGAACCATCCGCACGCTGTCGCCGGCCAATCGTGCAGCGGTGGCGCAAGCGACGAGACAGCTCGCGGAAAACATCGCCTCGGCGCACGACTGCACCGCCGAGGTGACGATCACCGAGGGCTTCCCGCCGACGGTCAACGACGCGCGCGCAGTGGCACTGGCCGAAGCGGTGGCGACGGCGCTGCCCGAGGGCGCGTTCATGCACCTGCCCGCGCCGATCATGGGTGCGGAGGACTTCTCCTATGTCCTCGCCAAGGTGCCGGGGATGATGGCGTTTCTCGGCGTCGCCGAGGCCGGCGCCGACTGGCGCCACTGCTGCGGAATCCATTCGAACCGCATGCTGGTCGATGAAACGGTTCTGCCGCGCGGCGCGGCCTTTCTTGCCGCGTGCGCCGCGCGCTTTCTCGAACGAGGGTGGGATTAGCCGGATGTGACCGATCTAACCCATTGATTCCAATCATAAGGTAAACTGCGCAAGTAACATTAGCATTTCCGCAAGGTAAACGCTGGCAGACTCTAGGATGGGACTAGCCGGCGAAAGGGCGCCGGAGACTGGGAAGAGCTTGCGAATGTCGCTTTCTGCGCACGAAGACCCGAGCGCGGCGGGGCAGGCCGCCGCGGCGCTTGCCGACGCCGAGCACCGCGAGGCGAAGCGCTACACGCCGCTCATCCGCACCGCCAAGATTACCGGCGTCGCGGGCGAGTTCCTGTGCGTGGTGAGCGATGTTTCGGCAACCGGCGTCAGCGTTCGGCTGTTCCATCCCCTGCCACGCGACAAGTCGCTGAAACTTGAGATGCCGAACGGCGAGCAACTGCCGATCGAACCGGTGTGGGAACAGGAGGGGCGGGCCGGCTTCCGCTTCGCTTCCCCGGTCGAGTTGTCCCGGGTCCTGTCGGGCCACAGCAAATGGCCGAAGCGGCCGATCCGTCTCAATCTCGACATGCCGGCGACGCTGGCCGGCCTGACCGGTCGTTTCGATGCGACGATCAAGAATATCTCGCTGCAAGGCGCACAAGTGGAATGTGCCGCGCGGCTGGCGATCGATCAGCGCTTGCGTCTGTCGAGCAACATCCTGCCTGAGATCGTCGCCAAAGTGCGCTGGCGCAACGGCAGGTATTACGGACTGATCTTCGACAACACTTTCCAGTTTGCCGATCTCGCGCGCATCGCGGCCTTCGCCCAGGGTATTGCGCTCGAGCGCTTGTCGGCCTGACCTTAGGTCGGGCGGAACTTCATTCCGTCGCCATCCATGCAATAACGCAAGCCGGTCGGCTTGGGACCGTCCTTGAACACGTGTCCCAAGTGCCCGCCGCAATCGGCGCAATGCACCTCGGTGCGCGGGTAGCCGAGCTTGAAATCGGTCGTGGTGCCGACCGCTCCGGGCAAAGGTTGCCAGAAGCTCGGCCAACCGGTTCCGCTTTCGAACTTGGTCGCCGAGGAGAACAGCTCGTTGTCGCATCCGGCGCACAGAAAAGTGCCCTTGCGGTGCTCGTTGAGCAGCGATGAGCTGAACGGCTGCTCGGTGCCTTCCTCGCGCAAGATGTAATACTGCGCCTTGGTCAGCCGCTTCCTCCATTCGGCGTCGCTGTAGTTGATCTTGAAGCCCTTCGCCTGAGCGGGAGAGCCGCAGGCCGTGAGGAAAGAGGCGGCCGCCCCGGCGCCAAGCCAGGTCAACGCGGTGCGGCGGGTTTGCTGTTGGTCGATCATGATCGGGGACTCTATCTGCGTTTCAGAAACCGGCGCTGAACGGCAACTATATCGGAATACGAGATGATTCTTCAAGCTCGGCTCGGCCGGCGCGCCTGAAAAGCCCGCGCCGTTTGACCGGCTGCGGACCCGATTTCATCACTCGCCGCCGGAACAGCCGCGCGCCGATGCGAACGGCCATCGCCACCCACAAGGCCTGCCAGGCGAGCGCCACGACGTGCGGCCACAGCGCCGGCTCCTGCGCGGCGCGGGCGAGCATCGCGAACGGCGAGCTCAACGGGAAAGCCATGGCGAGCACTTCGACCGGTTCCCCTGGATGAGCCATTGAATAGCTGGCGAAGAAGAACAGCAGCACTTGCGCCATCGTCACCGGCATCGACAGCGTCTGCACCTCGCGCACGGTCGTCGCCAGCGAGCCGATGGACAGGAAGATCGAGCCGAGCAGCAGGTAGCCCATCGAGAAGTAGGCTACGCCGAGGAGGAAGAACATTGGCCAGCCGACCCCCGGAACGGGCAAGTGCGACGGATCGATCCAGCCGGCCATCGCCCCGCCCATATCCGCCAGGCCGAGCAGCGAGCCGATCACCGTGGCCCACACCGAGATGCCGACCAGCGACACGCCGAGCATGGCGAACAGCTTGCCCATGAACACCGCGTCCATCGGGATCGCCGCGGCGAGGATTTCAATGATCTTGTTGGCCTTTTCTTCGACCAGATTCGAAAGCACCATGCCCGCGAGCAGCATGATCAGCAGGAACAGCAGTGTCTGGCCGGCTTGAGCGGTGGCAATGCGGGCGCGCTTCTGGCTAGCGCCGCTAGTTGCGACCTTGACCGTGGCGACCGTGGGATAGACGCTCGGCGCCTGCTTGAGCGCACTCGCAGCCATCAGGGCCACGTCGCCGGTGAACATATCGAGCCGCCCTTCGGGCGCGGTCAGTACGGGATGCGCCGGCGTACCGGTAATCACGGCCGCGACGTTGTCCTGCTTGCGCTCGAGGTAGGCCCGGGCGTCGAAGCTCTCGTCCGGCGCGAGGCGCTCCAGCACACGTAGCTGCGGAAGCGAATAAGCGAGCACCGGTGCGAGATCGCCGTGGGCCCTGAGCATCGCGTCGATGTCCGGAGAGGCCATGGCGATGCCGATCTCGGGCATGCCCGAACTCTTGTCGAGCGCATTGCCGATCCCGCCGGCGAGCCCGCCGACCAGCAGCGGGAATAGAGGCCCGAGCAGGAAGAAGAAGAATGTCCGGCTGAACAGGACGGCGACGAAGTCGCGCCGGGCGATGACCCACGCCGCGCGCCACAGCGGCAGGCGGGATTTCGGAGTCGTGTCGCTCATCGCCGCGCCTCCACCGGGCTTTCTACTTCGAGTGCGCGTGCGGCGGCCTCGCCGGCGATGGCGACGAAGGCATCGTGCAGCCCGGCGCGTTCGATCGAGAGCGAGAGAATCCCCGCGTTGCCCTCGATCAGCGCGCGCAGCAGCGGCTCGATGCCGCTTTCCGGCAGCGGGAAATTCCAGAAATTGCCCTCAACTCGCGCAGCCGGCGGCAGGGCGACGCGCCACGGCCCGTCCTTGCTCGCGGTTTCGAGGCGAACCTGCGCCGGAATGCGGTCGCGCGCGGCGTCGACCGAGCCGGCGTAGGGAACCTTGCCGCCGGCAATGATGGCGACGTTCTCGCACAGCCGTTCGGCATGGGCGATCACGTGGGTCGAGAAGATCACTGTGGTGCCCTTTTCGGCGAGCGAGTGGATCAGCCGTTCGAGCTTGCCCTGGTTGATCGCGTCGAGCCCGGAGAACGGCTCGTCGAGCACCACCAGCCGCGGCTCGTGGACCAGGGTGCCGAGCAACTGGACGGTCTGCGCCATCCCTTTGGAGAGGTGGCGAATCTGCCGATCGGCCGCATAGCCGAGACCGTGATTTTCGAGCAGCTCGCGCCCGCGCTCGCGGCCGATCTTGAGCGGCAGCCCGCGGAGAGCGCCCATGAAGGCGATCGCCTCGTAAGCCTTCATCGAGGGATAGAGCCCGCGCTCCTCGGGCAGGTAGCCGATCAACCGGGCGATATCCTGCGGCCTTTCGTGCCCGAGCACCCGGCGCGTGCCCTCGTCGGGGTCAATGATGCCGAGCAGGATGCGCAGCATGGTCGTCTTGCCGGCGCCGTTGGGGCCGAGCACCCCGTAGATCGCCCCTTCGGGGACCTCGAGGTCTATCCCGGCGACCGCGAGCGTGCCGTCGAAACGCTTGACCAGGCCATGCGCTTCGATGGCGAGCGAACCGGCGGCGTTGCGACAGGTGGGGGCTTGGCCTAGCGCTGCGTCCATCGCGCCGGCGGTACACGGCGCGGGTAAACGCGAGCAAGGGCGATTGTGGTTAACGCGGTGGACACCGATGACCTCAAGCAGCGGCTGAAGGCCAGAGCGCACGAACTCGGCTTCGTCGCGGTCGGTTTCGCGCCGGCCAAGGACGATCCGCTCCGCGGCCGGCGCTTGCGGGAATGGCTCGCGGCCGGACTCCACGGCGAAATGGCGTGGATGGAGAACCGCGCCGATGTACGCCAAGGCCCGCAGTCGATGTGGCCCGAGGCGCAAAGCGTGATCGCGCTCGGCATGAGCTACGCGCCGGGGGTCGAACCCATGGCGCTGGCGGCACACCCGGAGAAGGCGCGGATCTCGGTTTACGCGCAGGGCCGCGATTACCACGACACGGTCAAGAAGGCGCTCAAGGCGCTGGCCCGCTGGATCGTCGAGCAAGTGCCGGACACTTCCCTCAAGGTCTTCGTCGACACGGCGCCGGTGATGGAAAAGCCGCTCGGCGAGGCGGCGGGGATCGGCTGGCAGGGCAAGCACACCAATCTCGTCAGCCGCGAGCACGGAAGCTGGCTGTTTCTCGGGGCTATCTACACCACGCTACCGTTTGTGCCCGATGACCCGCACGAAGAACGCTGCGGCAGCTGCAACGCCTGCCAGGCCGCGTGCCCGACCGACGCCTTCCCGGGCCCTTACCGGCTCGATGCACGGCGCTGCATCTCCTACCTGACGATCGAGCACAAAGGGCCGATCCCCGAGGAGTTCCGCGAAGCGCTCGGCAACCGCATTTACGGCTGCGACGATTGCCTTGCTGTGTGCCCGTGGAACAAGTTCGCCGATACGGCGCAGCGGCATCACGATTTCGTGCCCCGCGAGGAGCTCGTCGCGCCCGACCTCGCGCAGTTGCTGACGCTAGACGACGCCGCTTTTCGGCAGAAGTTCTCCGGTTCGCCGATCAAGCGCATCGGCCGCAATCGCTTCGTGCGCAATTGCTTGATCGCGGCAGGCAACAGCGGTGAAGGTGGGTTGATCGAGCCGGTGCGGCGATTGGCCGTCGATTCCGATCCCGTGATTGCCGAGGCGGCGCGCTGGGCGCTCGGCCGACTTAAAGCATCGCCTTGAGCTCGGTCTCGGTGTCGAGCAGCACCTCCGGGGCGATCACCGCGCGATCCTCGACCAGCTGGCGGCCTTGCGCGTAGTCCTTGGTGCGGTTGACGCAATCGAGGGCGATCACCCGCCCTTCTTTCAGGTAGATCACCGAGAAACTGCGCGACGCCGGATCGCCGCGCAGCACGGTGGCGTCGTGTCCGAGACTGAGGCCGGCAGTCTGCAGGCGCAGGTCGTACTGGTTCGACCAGAACCACGGCAGTGCTGCATAGGGCTGGGGATCGCCGCAGATTGCCTTCGCCGCGCAACTGGCCATGTCGGTCGCGTTCTGCACGCTTTCGAGGCGGACCACCGCGCCGCCCGCGTAGGGACTGGCATGCGCGGCGCAATCGCCGATGGCGTAAATGTCCGGCAGGCTGGTGCGGCAATAAGGGTCCACCTCGACCCCGTTGGCGCCCGCCGCGCCGGCGGCGATCAGCGGACCGACCGCCGGGACGATGCCGATGCCGACGACGAGCATGTCGCATTCCAGCGTTGCTCCAGAGGTAAGCTTGACCGCAGTCACGCGATCGCCGTCGCCCTCGATCACGTCCACTTCCGCGCCGAGCCGCACATCGACGCCGTGGCCTCGATGTTCGTTCTCGTAGAAGCGCGACAAATCCTCCCCTGCGACCCGGCTCAGCACGCGCTCCTGCGCTTCGAGTAAGGTGACCTCGCAGCCAAGCTTCGTGAGAACGGCGGCCGCCTCGAGCCCGATGTAGCCGCCGCCGATGACCACGACTTGCCGCGCTCCGGCCTCCAGTTCGGCCTTCATTCGGTCGACGTCGGCCTTGTCGCGCACCGCGTGAATTCCCCCGAGATCGGCCCCGGGGCACGACAAGCGCCGCGGGTCGCCGCCGGCGGCCCACACCAGCGAGCCGTAAGCGATCGTCTCGCCGCCGACGACGGTGAGCTCTTTCGCCGCAGGGTCGACCTTGGTCACCGCGCAGGCGAGCCTGAGAGCGATGTCCTTGCCGGCCCAGAACGGCTCTGGGCGGATCAGCATCCGCTCGAACGGCTTGTCGCCGGCGAGATATTCCTTCGACAGTGGCGGCCGCTCGTAAGGTGGCTCGGGATCGCGGCTGAGCATCAGGATCGAGCCGGAAAAGCCGTTCTGACGCAAGGCGATCGCTGCCTGGGCACCGCCGTGGCCGGTGCCGACGATTACGAGATCGGCGCTGCTCATCCGCCTGCGCTCGGCGAAAGCGGGCCGCGCGTCAAGCATGGATCAGCGCTTGAGGACGCTCCGTGCCTGGCTGGCGATCTGTGCCAGCATCGCTGGGGCGACCGGCGCGGCGGACTGCGCCCGGCCGACCATCGCACGGAATTGCCGGATCGGTGTCGCGTGGCTTGCTGCCCAGGTCTCGATCAGCCCGGGCAGGTCCTCCTTGCCGGACTTGCGGCGGGCGAGCGTGCGCAGGAAATCGAGCCGCATCTGCTGGAAATCGCGCGCCAGACCGGCAACGAGCAAGCGCTCCCACGGGTCCGACGGGCTCATCACCGCGGCGGTCGACTGGGCCCAGTCGAGCCCGAGCCGCGCGCCGAGATCGACGAACGCGCGGGCCAGCAGCTTGGGAGCGATGTCGCTGTCGCGAGCGAGGCCGGCGAGACCGATCGCGCCGTCCATCTCGAACAGTCGGGCGACCCTGCGCGCGCAGCGCTCGGGCGCGCCCATGCCGGCAAGTTCGAGGGCGATGCGCCGGGCGTGATCGCGCGTCTCATTTTCGAGCAGTTCTTCGACGTGCGCGTCCAGTTCGGCAACGCCAGGCCGGAGCTCGGCGATCGCCTGGCTTGGCGCAATCATCGCCCCGCCGGCCCGAAGTAAGTCGGCCATATGGCTGCGCAAAGCGAGCGCGGCTTGCTCGAACAACGCGATGCGGGCGGTCTCGGGCATCCTGGCGGTGTCCAGCCCCTGCCAGACTTCATCGAGTCCGAGCAGTACGCAGGCCGAAGCGAACGCCGAGCAAACCTGATCGAGACTGGCGCCTTCTTCCTCGGCCAGCTCGAACGGATGGACCAGCCCCATGCGGTTGATGACCTTGTTGGCGACCACCGTAGCGACCAATTCATTGCGCAGCCGGTGCTGCAGGATGCGGGCCTTGAAAGGCCCTTGCATCTCGGGCGGGAAGTCGCCGAGCAGCAGCGGCTCGAAGGCGGGGTCCTGCGCGAGATCGCTCGCTTCCATCGCATCTTGCAGAACGAGCTTGGTGGTCGACAGCAACACGGCAAGCTCGGGCCGGGTGAGGCCGCGCCCGTCGAGCGCGCGCCGCGCAAGCACGTCGCTTGTCGCGAGCCCTTCGGTCTTGCGGTCGAGCGCACCCCCGTCCTCGAGCGTCTCCATAAGCCGGGTTTGCGAGGCGACCGCCTTGGCGCCTCCGGTCTGGGCGATCGACAGCGCGAGGGCCTGCAGCCGGTTGTCCTCGAGGACCAGCTCGGAGACGCTCTCCGTCATTTCGGCGAGCAGCGTGTTGCGCCGCGTTTCCGAGAGGCGCCCGGCGCGCTGCGCGGCGATCAGCGCGATCTTGATATTGACCTCGTTGTCCGAGCAATCGACGCCGGCCGAATTGTCGATGAAGTCGGTGTTGATGCGCCCGCCGTGGAGGGCGAACTCAATCCGCCCGGCTTGCGTCACGCCGAGATTGGCGCCTTCGCCGATGACCTTCGCGCGCACCTCCTCGCCGGTGACGCGCAGCGCGTCGTTCGCCGGGTCGCCGACTTGCGCATCGGTCTCGCTGCTTGCCCGCAAATATGTGCCGATGCCCCCGAACCACAGGAGATCGACCGGCGCCTTGAGGATCGCGTTGATCAGTGCATCGGGTTCGAACTCCCGCCGCTCGGTGCCGAGCGCGGCGGCCGCTTCCCTGGAGATGGCGATGCGCTTCATCGTTCGCGGGAAGATCCCGCCGCCCTTGCTGAGCAGCTTTTCGTTGTAATCCGCCCAGCTCGAGCGCGGCAGGCGGAACAGCCGCCGCCGCTCTTTCCAGCTCGCTGTCGGATCCGGGTCGGGGTCGAGGAACACGTGCCGATGGTCGAAAGCCGCGATGAGCTTGAGCGATTTCGAAAGCAGCATGCCGTTGCCGAACACGTCGCCGGACATGTCGCCGCAGCCGGCGACCCGCACCGGTTCGCTCTGCACGTCGACGCCCATCTCAAGGAAATGGCGCTGGACCGAAATCCACGCCCCGCGCGCGGTGATGCCCATCTCCTTGTGGTCGTAGCCGTGCGAGCCGCCGCTGGCGAAGGCATCGCCGAGCCAGAAGTCGCGCTCCTCGGCCAGCGCGTTGGCCACGTCGGAGTAAGTCGCCGTGCCCTTGTCGGCGGCGACGACGAAGTAGGGATCGTCGCCATCGTGGACGACGACGCAGTCGGGATGGACGACCTTGTCGTTCACGATGTTGTCGGTCAGCGACAGCAGGCTGCGGATGAACACCTCGTAGCTCGCCCGCCCCTCGGCGAACCACGCGTCGCGGTGTTCCGCCGGATCGGGCAACTGCTTGGGATAGAACCCGCCCTTGGCGCCGGTCGGGACGATGACCGCATTCTTGACCCGCTGCGCCTTCATCAGCCCGAGGATCTCGGTGCGGAAGTCGTCGCGGCGGTCGGACCAGCGAATGCCGCCGCGAGCGACCGGCCCGACGCGCAAGTGGATGCCCTCGACACGGCGCGAATAGACCCACACCTCGCGCCATGGCACGGGCTTGGGCAGGCCCGGCACACGGCTGGAATCGAACTTGAAGGCGATCGCTTCGCGCGAGGCGGGTGCAAAGGCGTTGGTTCGGACGACCGCGCCGATGGTCGCCCAGTAGAGCCGCAGCAGGCGGTCGTCGTTGATCGCGACGACGTGGGCGAGGCCCTGGCGGACCGCCTCGTGGGCCTCTGCGCCGGCGGCCTGGCGGTCGCTCCCGAAATTGGGGTCGTGGCACACGTGCAGCAGCCGGACGAGCCCGCGAGTGACGTCGGGCGCGGCGCGCAAGGCATCGACCACGGTGTAGATGGTGAATGGCAGCCCGCCCTGGCGCAGGTAGCGATAGAACGCGCGCAGCCAATTGGCCTCGCGCGATTCGAGCGCGGTGTCGACCACCAGCCGGTTGAACACGTCGTCTTCGGCGAGGCCGTTGAGCACGGCCGAGATGGCCAGCTCGATTGCATCGGCGCGTGCCAGGACGTCGGCCGGATCGTCGCCGCGGAGCACCAGCTTGAAATCGTGCACGGTGGCCTGCTCGCCGCCGACGAGCTGGGTCGGCAGCTCGGAAAGCACCCGGAAGCCGAAGTTCTCAAGCGCCGGAACCGCGTCGGACAGCGGCATCGAGCCGCCCTGCTGGTAGATCTTCAGGTGCAGTTCGCCTGCCGCATCGCTGGCGAGCCGGTAGAGCCGGGCATCGCGGCCGAGCGGGCGGTCGGGATCGAGCGGGGCGAGATGGCGCAGGCGTTCGATGTCGTGCGCCGCCTCGGCGGGGCCGAACACGCTGCGATAGCCCTGCGGGAAGGCGTCGGCATAGCGCGCGGCAAGCGCGGCGGCTCGGCCCGGTTCGGTGCTCGTCGCCAGCGCCCCTTCGACCGCCTCGCGCCAACCGAGCAGCATCGTCTGCAAACGGCGGCCGATCGCGGCCTGGTCGGGCGTGTCGTCATGGCGGCGGAAGTCCAGGACATAACGCAGCATCGCCAGGTTGCCGCCTTCGACGATCAGGCTCCAGTCTAGCGTATCAGCCCTGGTTTCTTCTTCGAGGAGCGTCTGGACCTGTTCGCGCACCTCGGTCGAGAGGGTGTCGCGCGGGAGCCACACGAAGGCGAACAAGTGCCGCGCGAGCGGCGCCGCGACGAGTTCGACGCGCGGGCGCGGGCGGTCGGCGAGCGCCATCATCGCAGTGGCGACGCGGGTCAGATCGGCGTGCGCGAAGCCGATCACCAGGTCGTGCGGCAGCGATGTCAGCGCGTGGACCAGCGCCTTGCCGTCGTGGCTCATCGGCGCAAAATCGAACTCGGCCATCGTCGCGGCGAGCTGGCGACGCAGCACCGGGACCTCGTTCGGTGGGGTGCCGAGCGCGGCGCTGGTCCACACGCCGGCGTGAACCGACAGCGCTGCGACCCGGCCTTTCTCGCGCACCGGAACGATGAACAGGTCGAGCGGTACGCGGCGGTGGACTTTCGACAGGCGGTTGGCCTTGACGATCAGCGGGCCGGGGCCGCCGTTGGCGTCGAACCAGGCGAAGGCGCGCGCGTAGCTGTCGGCAGCGAGCAGTTCGCGGGCGCTCTTGCGGCAGATGCCGAGCGCCTCGCTGGTGCCTCCGCCGGGTTTGCGCGTGACGTGGCCCAGCAGCGTGAGCATGCCGCCGCCTAGCCAGCGGAGCAGCTCGGCGCCTTCGGGGTCGCCGAGCGAGTCGGCGTCGGCTTCGATCCGTTCGACCATCGACGGCCAATCGGCGACCGCGGCGCGGACGTCGCCGAGCGTCGTCGCGAGCGCCTTTTCGAGCGCGCGGCGCTCTTTGGCGTCGACCCGCGCGGTTTCGAGATAGATCATAGATTCCTGCGCCGGCGCGTCGTGGGGAAGCGCGATCAGCTTGCCGGCCTTGCGTTCGACAGGGACGATCGGATGAACCAGCAAATCGATGGCCAGGCCCTCGGCTGCAATGGCGGCGGCAACCGAATCGACCAGGAACGGCATGTCGTCGTTGACCACCGCGATGCGCATGAAGCGTCCGCCGGGCGCGCTGCGGAGAAGGAACGACGGCTCGCCGTCGGTCCGCACGAGCGCCGCTTCGAGGAGGAAGTCGGCGGCGTCGGCGAGTCGCTCGGCAGGCAACGCCGCTTCGCCGGGTAGCAGCGAAGCAGTCAATCGCTCGCGCAGCTGAAGAGCGAGAGCTTTCTGCGCTTTCGAGAGCCGCTTCTCCGCCTCGCCGTCCGCCATCGCCGCCCTGCCCTTCGTTACATTTGAAACGAGTTTGCGCGCCGCTTTAGTCGCACCTTTGTCATCGAGCAACGGCCTGCATCGTCAATTCAAGCGAGCGGCGCCGCGCCGCGGGATCGTGAGTCGCACCCGACACGATGATCTCGTCGGCGCGGGTTCGTTCGACGAAGCGGCCGATTTTCGCCGCCACCGTCTCCGGCGAGCCCACCGCGCGCGCGACCGACAGCCGTTCGAGCATGGCCTGGGCGGACTCGGGCAGCGTGGCGCGATAGCCGGAGATCGGCGGCGGCAGCTTGCCGGGATCGCCGCTGCGCAGGCGGACGAAGGCCTGGTCTTGCGACGAGGCAAGCAGCTCGGCTTCCGCGTCGGTATCGGCGCAAATCACCGTCATCGCCGCCATCGCGTGCGGCTGGGCGAATGCTGCGGAGGGACGGAACTGGGCGCGGTACGCTTCGAGCGCGGAATCGAGATGGTCGGGCGCGAAGTGACTGGCGAAGGCGTAAGGCAGACCGAGCCGCGCGGCGAGCTGCGCACCGAACAGGCTCGAGCCGAGAATCCACAGCTCCACATTCGCCCCGAAGCCGGGCGTCGCCTGGATCGGCAGGTCGATGTCGCCGGTGAAGAGTGCGCGCAGCTCGACGACGTCCTGCGGGAAATATTCGGCGGCGCGCCCAAGATCCTTGCGCAGCGCCTGGGCCAGGATCGGCGCCGCGCCCGGCGCGCGGCCGAGCCCGAGGTCGACCCGGCCCGGGAACAGCGCGTCGAGGGCGCCGAACTGCTCGGCGATGACGAACGGATTGTGATTGGGCAGCATGATCCCACCCGCGCCGATGCGGATCGTGCGGGTGCAATGCCCGATATGCGCCAATACGACCGACACTGCCCCCCCGGCGATCCCCGGCGAGGCATGATGCTCGGCGACCCAGAAGCGTTTGTAGCCTGCCGCC
The DNA here is from genome assembly GCF_011320115.1 of Croceibacterium segetis. GTDB lineage: Bacteria > Pseudomonadota > Alphaproteobacteria > Sphingomonadales > Sphingomonadaceae > Croceibacterium_B > Croceibacterium_B segetis. The sequence continues at coordinate 206,804 of NZ_JAANOZ010000005.1, forward strand.
TCGGCCGCCGCCGCCAGCCTGCCCGCCTCGGCTAGCGCCTCCCCAACGCCGCCGCCTTCGCGTACGGGCACGAGGTCGAGGACCGACAGCGGGATCATTGTCCGGCGCCTCCGATCTCGGCGAGATTGGCCCTGGCGCTCTTGGCCTCGGGACCGTCGGGCGCGAGCGCCACCACCGCGTCCCAGCTCTTGCGCGCGGCCTCGTCATTGCCGGCGAGCGCAGCGATCACTCCCGCCTCGAGGCCGACGGCGGGATCCTTCGGAGCCAGCCCGGCGGCGGCTTCGATCTGTGCCTGGGCGTCGTTGAGGTCGCCCCTGCGCCGCGACAGCGTCGCCGAGAGGAGCCAGACATCGGCGTTTTGCGGGGCATCGGCGCGCGCCTGCTGGAGAGTCGCGGCAGCCTCGTCGGCACGCTCGAGCCCGACCAGCGCGCGCGCCTTGTCGGCGGCGATCGAGCCGGCAAGCGGTTTGTCTTCGGCCAGCGCAGCGTCAGCGACCGCCTTGTCGAGGTCGGCCAGGGCCGTCGCAAGGTCGTTTCCGGCCAGCGCCGCGTTGCCAGCCATCGCGCCGAGACGCGCACGGACCGCGTAGTCGCTGCTCAGCGCCGCATCGCGCGCGGCGAGGAAGGCGTCGTGTGCGGCATCCCAGCGCAGTACGCTGACATAGGCCTGGCCTAGGCACTGATGCGGCAGCGCCTTGCCGGCACCGTTGGCTTCGATCAGCCAGAGGCCCGCGGTGGTGATGGCCGTCGCCGGGTCGGTCCGCGCCTGCGCGAGGCATTCGGCCAGCCGCGCCTGCTCTGTCGTATGCGCAGGCGCCGTGGCGACCGTGGCGGCCTGGGCAACGATCAGGGCGAGGGCGGAAAGAATCATCGAGGGCAACCTTCAGATTAGCCCGGCGACTGTGTGCAGCAGCAGGGCGATGTCCTGCTCGCGCGAGAGCCGGTGGTCGCCGCCTTTGACCAGCGTGACCTGCACATCTTGTGAACGCAGGGCGGCTGCGAGACGGAGCGATATCTCGGGGGGCACGTCGCCATCTTCCTGCCCGTGAAGCAGCCTGACGGGGCCGTCGAAGGGGATTTCGCCGTCCAGCTGGTGCAGCGCCTCGCCGTCGGCCCAGAAGGCCGCATGTACCGGTGTCGGCTCGGGGCCATACGGATTGTCCAGCAGCAGCGTCTCGCCTGCAGCCAGGCGCGCCTTTTGCGCTGCGTCGTAGCCCCAGCCGGTGAAGTCGGGCGCCGCGGCAACGCCCACAAGCGCCGTCACGCGTGAGCCGAGCCGGCGCGCGGCAAGCAGCATCAGCCACCCGCCCATCGAAGAGCCGACCAGGACGACTTGTCCGTCGAGCCGCGATTCGATGATCGCGACCGCTTCTTCAGCCCACCGAGACAAAGTGCCGTCGGCGAAATCGCCCGGACTCTCGCCGCGGCCCGAGTAATCGAACAGCAGACAACCGCGGCCGCTGCGCTCGCACCACTCGAACAGCGCGGTCGCTTTGCTGCCGGCCATGTCCGACATGTAGCCCGGTAGGAATACCATCGCAGGGGCACCTCCCGCTGCCTCGCGGAAGGCGATCCGGCGGCCGTCGGACAAGCTGTGAAAACCGGCTTGGGGCACGCCCGGCCTCATGGCGGCTGCGCCGCCTCGCCGCAAGGCTCGCGGCCTAGAAGGCGCGGTCGTGAAGCAGGACCATCGCGGTGGCGAGGAGAATGCGCACGTCGCGCAGGATGGTCCAGCCGTTGATGTATTCGAGGTCGGGCTGGAGCCGAGAGGTCAGATCGTCCTCGTGATCGGTCGCGCCGCGGAAGCCGCGGATCTGGGCCAGACCCGTCAGCCCTGGACGCAGCGAATGCCGCTGGCAGTAGCGCTGATCGACTTCCCAGAAGAGCTTTTCCCCGGCCAGCGATCCGGTCGCATGCGGGCGTGGGCCGACGAGGCTCATGTCGCCTCTGAGCACGTTGAACAGCTGCGGCAGCTCGTCGATGCTGGTGCGGCGCAGCCAGCGGCCGACCCGCGTCACCCGGTCGTCGTCCTTGCTTGCCGAGCGGCGCCCGTCGCCATCGGCGCGATCGACTTTCATGGTCCTCAGCTTGTAGATCGAGAACAACTGATTGCGGCGGCCGACACGGTTCTGGCGAAACAGGATCGGGCCGCCATCTTCCACTTTGATGGCGGCGGCGGCGATGGCCAGGATCGGCAACGCGACGATCAACGCGGCGACCGATACGGAGACGTCGAGCAGCCGCTTCGCAGCGCGGGCGCGCAGGCCCAGCGGACCGGCCGAGACGAGCAGCGTGGTCGTATTGATCTCGGCTCGCTGGATCACCCCGAGCGCGCCGATCTCGCGCATGAACTCAAACAGCACCTCGCCGTGAACCCCGGCGCCTTTCAAGACGTTCGCCCACTCGAGGCGCCGCTCAGGCGGGCAGCTGACGATGACCTGGTCCATGTTGCGGACGTGGCGCGCCAGAAGGTCGAGCGCGTGGGGATCGTCGAGGGCCGGGCGCAAGCCTCGTTCCCGGGCGTTGACGAAGAAGCTGTCGGGCAAGCTGAAAGCTGGCTCACCGTCGCCGATAACGAGCACATTGAGCGGATTCCCACCCAGCCGGTGCCGGATTATCCCGCCCGCCGCCCGCCGCGATCCGATGAACATCAGCCCGGTGATGAGTACGGCGATGATGTAAGGTGATGCGTGAAAAGGTGGTATGCAACCAGACGAAGTAAATGATGAAATTGGACAGCGCCGTGGAAATGGCCAAGGCTGCCGGCGCACGGATCGCTCCGAGCCTCCAGTCCTTGAGCGAGTCCAAGGTGTAGCTCCCGTTGTACAGCACGATGGTAAGGAAGTTCGGTAACGGCAACTGCGCCGGGAGGGTCACTTCTGCCAGCGTGTTCTGGCGGAAGAAGGCCATGCCTTGGTAAGGGTAATCGGCAATCAGGTAAGCCGCGAACAATACCGCAGTGTCGGCCACCATCTGTCCGAGATAGAAGCGAAGTCACCGGCGCTCGAGCGAAGTCGATAAGCCGGTGGCGGGCCTTCCTCGGATTCCACTATTTGCTCGATCAATGGCAAGTTCATCGCTTCGGCCCCGCAACTCCGGCTGAAGCGACTACCTAGGTAACCATCGGCCACTGACAAGCCAAAGAAGCCGCCGGCGGAAGCCTGTCTCAATTCCAACAGGTCAGCGGTTTTTCGGTTGATTTACTGGTTTGCGCGCGATTTCAGATAGTTCCTGCGCCAACAAGGTTTCGGCGGCTGCGCTATTGCCCAGCAGCGTGCGGTGGGTGGCGGCAAGTCGCCTCACCAATCGGTCGAGCCGCTTGCCGCGCCAGAAGGCCAGCTGGGCCTTGAGATCGCCGGCATCGCGCCAGAATATGCGCCCCGAACGGCGCTCGCCGTCGACGAATTCGCCGATGTTCGAACGCGTCCCGAGCCGCCCGGCCAGTTGGGCCAGCTGGGCCGCCCGCCGTTCGAACGCCAGCAACACGCCGACGGCACCCAGCGACAGCTCGCGCATGCGCCTGAGCTCGGCGGGAACGCGCGCGGCGTCGCCTGACAGCACCGCGTTGACGAGCGGCATGAAGCCTTCTTCCTCTGTCCCCGCGCCGATGGCGTCGAGATCTTCGCCGCGAACCTCTTTCGGCGCTTGCGGCGAGGCGTCGCAATAGAGCGCCAGCTTGTCGATCTCCGACTGCGCGAGGCGCAAGTCGAGCCCGCAGGCGCGCGCGATCCGTTCGTGGAGGCCGCCGGTCATCTTGAGCCCGGCGGCCCCGGCCATTCGGCTCACCTCGGCGGCTATCGTGGACAGATCCGGAGGGTAGAACATGGCAACCAGCGCATCGCCACGCTTTTCGAGTAGCTTGGCGGTGCGTGACTTGTCGGTCGCCGCGCTGGCCACGATCAGAACCGGGCAGGCTCCGTCGCCGTCGCCGGCGTCGATCGTCTCGAGCAGCAGGCGCACCGCGTCCTGCACGTCGTCGCCGTTGGCGCGGACATAGATGTGCCGCGCGTCGCCGAACAACGAGCCGGAGCGGGACTCGTCGCCGAGCCGGGCGGGGTCGGGCCGCAGCTCGCCCCCCGAGAGCTCGAGCCGCTCACCGGCATCGGGCAGCAACGCGGCGATGGCCGTTGCGGCTGCCGCGGCACCGGCCTCGTCGGGACCGCAGAAGAAGAAGATCCGGCACTCGCGGGCGGCGCGCGGCGCGACCTGGCGGAAGTCCTTCTGGGTGGCCTTCACGACTGAGGCGAGCGCAGCGCCAGCGCGAGCCGGGCGACTATTCGGTCGGCGACGTCTCTCGACAGGTTTTCGAGCGCGGTGTTCTCCGCGGCGATGGTAGCGTACTCGCTCGAGACCACGTCGATGCCGGCATCCGAGCCGGCCGAAGCGTCGAGCACGATCTCGCCGCTCGCCAGGTCGACCAGCTGGTAGCGCGCGCGTAGCGTGCGCCGTTCTCGGCCGATGGTGTCGTCGCTGATCAGGCCGAGGCCCTGGAGCTTGTCGTCGAGCAACACGTCGAGCCGGTAGCGCGGCGCCCCGCGGGTGCCCGACTGCTCGAGCCGGTCGTTGAGCGCATTGCGCACCAGCCAGCCGGCCTTGCCCTGGATCGGCGAAACCTCGATCGCAGCGAGGCCCTGCGACACCGCGCCCCCGCTGCCGCCGGCATACATCGGCCGCAAGCCGCAACCGGTCAGCGCCAGCAGCGCGGCGAGGGGGAGCGCGAGACGTCTCATGTGACGATGTTAACCAGCCGGTCGGGCACGACGATCACCTTGCGCACTTCCGCCCCGCCCAGCGAACGCTGGACTTTCTCGCTTCCCAGCGCAAGCGCTTCGAGCGCTTCCGTGGACGCGCCCTTGGGAGCGGTCAGGGTGTCGCGAAGCTTGCCCTTGTGCTGGATGGCGATGGTCACCTCGTCCTCGACCAGGAGCGCAGGATCGGTCTCGGGCCACGACGCGTCGGCAACCAGGCCCTGTTGTCCAAGCGCGGCCCAGCCCTCCTCGGCGAGGTGCGGCATCATCGGGGCGGCGAGCAACAGCGCGGTGCGAATTGCGGCGTTGCGCTCGGCCGACGGGGGTGCCTTCTCGATCGCGCTGGTCAGCTCGTAAATCCGGGCGACAGCCTTGTTGAACGCGAGCGCCTCGATGTCCTCGGCGACCGCGGCGATCGCCTGGTGGGTCTTGCGCGCGAGCGCCTTGTCCTCGCCGCTTGCGCCGGCGTCGTGCTGGCCGAACAGGCGCCACAGCCGCTGGACGAAGCGCCAGCAGCCCTCGATCCCGGCTTCGGACCACGGCAGGTCGCGCTCGGGTGGGCTGTCGGAGAGCATGAACCAGCGCACCGCGTCGGCGCCGTAGCGGGCGACGATCTCGTCCGGGTCGACGGTGTTCTTCTTCGACTTGGACATCTTGATCACGCGCCCGATAGTCAGCGGGCTGCCGTCCTTCAGTGTCGCGCCGGTGGCGGTGCGGAGCACGTCGCCGGGGCTATAGAACACCTCGCGCCCATGTTCCTCGCGCGAATAGGTCTCGTGTGTCACCATTCCTTGAGTGAACAGGCTGGCGAACGGTTCGGTGACCTCGAGCTTGCCGATGCGGGCGAGCGCGCGGGTCCAGAAGCGGGCGTAGAGCAGGTGCAGGATCGCATGCTCAATGCCGCCGATGTACTGGTCGACCGGCAACCACTTGGCGACGACCTCGGGGTCGAAGGGCTTGTCGGCCGGCTGGCTGGCGAAGCGCAGGAAGTACCACGAGCTGTCGACGAACGTGTCGAGCGTGTCGGTCTCGCGCACGGCCGCGCCGCCGCAGCTCGGGCAATGGACGTGCTTCCAGGTCGGATGGCGCACCAGCGGGTTGCCGGGCTGCGAAATGTCGACGTCCTCGGGCAGCACGACCGGCAGCTGGTCCTTCGGCACCGCCACCACGCCGCATTTCTCGCAGTGGATGAACGGAATCGGCGTACCCCAGTAGCGCTGGCGGCTGACGCCCCAGTCGCGCAGGCGCCAGACGGTCCGGCCTTCGCCCCAGCGATGCTGCTCGGCGCGGCCGATCACTTCGCGCTTGGCGACGTCAGTCGGCATGGTGTCGAGGAAGTCGGAATTCACGCACACGCCGTCGCCGGTGTAGGCTTCGCTCAGCGGCGCACCGGCCTCGGCCGCGCTTGGGGCGATGACGCGCCGGATCGGCAAGCCGTATTTGCTGGCGAAGTCGAAATCGCGCTGGTCGTGCCCGGGCACTGCCATGATCGCCCCGGTGCCGTATTCCATCAGCACGAAATTGGCGATGTAGACCGGTAGCCGGTCGTTGGTGAACGGGTGGATCGCCTTGAGGCCGGTGTCGTAGCCGAGCTTCTCGGCCGTCTCCAGCTCGGCCGCGGTGGTACCGCCCTGCTTGCACAGCTCGATAAACGCCGCCGCCTGCGGGTCGTTCTCGGCGACCGCCTGGGCGACCGGATGGTCGGGCGCGACGGCGACGAAGCTGGCGCCGAAGATCGTGTCAGGCCGGGTGGTATAAACCTCCAGCTTGCTGCCGTCGGACAAGGTGAAACCGAACTGCAGGCCCTGGCTCTTGCCGATCCAGTTCTCCTGCATCACCCGGACCTTCTCGGGCCAGCCGTCCAGCTTATCGAGCCCGTCGAGCAGCTCCTGCGCGAAGGCGGTTATCTTGAGGAACCACTGGCTGAGCTTGCGCTTTTCGACCGGCGCACCCGAGCGCCAGCCCTTGCCGTCGATCACCTGTTCGTTTGCAAGCACCGTCTGGTCGACCGGGTCCCAGTTAACCGCGCTTTCCTTGCGATAGACCAGGCCGGCTTCGTAGAGGTCGATGAACAGTGCCTGTTCGTGTCCGTAGTAGGCGGGATCGCAGGTCGCCAATTCGCGGCTCCAGTCGAGCGCGAAGCCGAGGCGTTTCAGCTGCGCCTTCATGTTGGCGATGTTCTGGTAAGTCCAGCTGCGGGGGTGAACCTTCTGCTCGATGGCGGCGTTCTCTGCCGGCATGCCGAACGCGTCCCAGCCCATCGGGTGGAGCACCTCGTGTCCGCGCATCCGCTTGTAGCGCGCGATCACATCGCCCATCGTGTAGTTGCGCACGTGGCCGATGTGGATCCGCCCCGACGGGTAGGGGAACATCTCGAGGACGTAGCAACGCGGGCGTTCGCTGGCGTCGTCGGCGCGGAAGGTCTGCGCCTCGTCCCACGCACGCTGCCAGCGACCGTCGGCTTGTGACGGATCGAATCGGGTCTCGCTCATGGGCTGCCCCTAAGCGAGTTTAGCCGATATCGGAACGCCTGAGGTCGCGGGCCTTGGTGAGGATGATGTCTTCGAGCTTCTGCACGGTCGCGGCCTGCACCGGGGCGGCGACCCAGGTGCCGTTCTGCAGCACTTCGCGGCTGGCGGCGACGCGCAGGGCGTCGGCGCGCAAGTCCCGGTCGAGGATCGAAACCGACAGCTTGACCCGCTCGCTGGGGTTGCTGGGGTTGGAATACCAGTCGGTGACGATCACCCCGCCGGCGCTGTCGGCCTGGGTCAGCGGCATGAAGGAAAGTGTCTCGAGGCTGGCGCGCCACAAATAGGAATTGACGCCGATCGAGGTGATCGAGGCCGAGGCGACGTCGCCGGCGCGGCTCTTGGGCTTGTGGGCGCAGCCGCCGAGGGGGAGGCCGAGCGCGGCGACGAAGGCAATCCCGACAGCGGGGCGCAGGGCCAAATGACGAAGAGCTGCGGTGGAGATCGTCGGAAATGCCATTCTCGGTCCTGTCATACTGGCGGGCACGCCCGCCCGTGAGCGCCTCTATAGCTTGCCCGCCGCGCGCGGCAAGGTGGCGCGGGAACGGCCCGTGAATGGCCGCTTGGCCAGTGAACGGCCGCTTAACCGCAAGCGAATTCTGTGGGCCGCATGCAACACCCTTGCAAAACAACGGAGTCGAATCGGATTCAGCGCTTTGCGCGGGCCCCGTCTTGTGCCTATCGTCCGCCAACACCACTGGACGTGCGTCGAGTCTGTGAGCGGTCAGGAACCGTTCAGGCCGACAAGCGTCAAGGGAGGTGAGGCACTCGCTCGGTAAGAAAGGCGTGCGCGTCATGGGGCATAAGCGTTACAGCAGCAAACGGGGCGGCCTGACCGCGTCCGTCGCGGCTGTCGCGCTCGTTCTCGCCGTCGCGCCGACCGCGGGCTTTGCCCTCGACGCCCTCGACAAGGGCGGCCTGAACCTCGCGAGTAGCGATTTTTCCTTCACCCCGGCGTCGGTCGATCCCAAGCTTGCCCGCTTCGTGGCCGAACGGGCGACCGGGATAGCACGGATGACGCGCTTCACGCCGGCCCGAGTTGCCGAGCGGGGCAAGCGCTCGTTGACCGTCGCGGTGCGGGTCGGCGAGGAATCGGCACAAGCGATCCAGGTGCGCTCGGCGATTGCCTCCGCGCAGGACCAGATGGGCGGCGCCGCCGGTGTGCGGATCGTTTCGGCGCGCTATAACCTCGGCCTCGCACGCGGGTACCAGAGCTTCGCCCAGCCGACGGTGCTCTCGAAGAAGCTTTCCGACGCGGCGATCCCGGACTTGTCGAGCTTCAAGCCGGCGCCGTTGCAGCCGGAGCAGAGCCGGCTGGTTTCGCGCGTCGCGCTCGCCCACGAGGAAAAGCCCGGCGTCACTCCGCGCACTCGCGAAGCCTTGGGCGAACAGTCGCTCGACGTCGCCACCAGCTATCGCCTGACCCGCAACCTCGATGTCTCAGCCGGCTTGCGCTATTCGCAGGATCGCGACCGCATCGCCCCGGCCGCCGAGCCGACGCCGCAGGACAGCCAGGCGTTCTACGTGGGAACGCAGTTCCGCTTCTGACGCGTCGCGCCGGCTCGCCGATGCACCCCGCTTCGGCGGGGTTTTTCTTTGCGGAAGGCAGGGCTCCGGCTAGGCAGGGCTTCGGAGCGGAGTCATCGAGACCTGAAGGAGATTCTATGTCGCGCGTAGCCATCGTCACCGGAGGTACCCGGGGTATCGGCAGGGCCATCAGCGAAGCGCTCAAGGCAGAGGGGCTTACGGTGGTTGCGAACTACGCCGGCAACGACGAAAAGGCCCGCGTCTTCACGGGCGAGACCGGCATCCCCGCTTACAAGTGGGACGTCGGCGATCACCAGGCGTGCGTCGACGGCTGCGCCCGAGTGGCGAGCGAAGTCGGCCCGATCGACGTGCTGGTCAACAACGCCGGAATCACCCGCGACGCCACGCTGCTCAAGATGAGTTTCGAGGACTGGTACGATGTGATGCGGATCAACCTCGGCGGCTGCTTCAACATGGCCAAAGGCTGCTTTGCCGGGATGAAGGAGCGCGGCTGGGGCCGGATCGTCAACATCGGCTCGATCAACGGCCAGGCCGGTCAGTATGGCCAGGTCAACTATGCGGCGGCGAAGAGCGGCATCCATGGCTTCACCAAGGCGCTGGCGCAGGAAGGGGCGCGCTTCGGGATCACCGTCAACGCGATCGCCCCGGGCTACATCGACACCGACATGGTCGCCGCGGTACCGGAGAACGTGCTCGAGAAGATCGTCGCGCGGATTCCGGTCGGCCGCCTCGGCCATGCCGAGGAGATCGCCCGCGGGGTGACCTTCCTGTGCTCGGAGCACGCCGGGTTCGTCACGGGCTCGACGCTCAGCATCAACGGCGGGCAGCACATGTATTGACGGCGGCGTTCGCATTGCCCGGGACTTTCGGCGCTCGCGCCACTAGGTTGCAGGGATGAGCAAGACGCGCATCGAAACCGACAGCTTCGGCGAGATCGCCGTTCCGGCCGAGCGGCTATGGGGAGCGCAGACCCAGCGCAGCCTGGAGAACTTCCGCATCGGCGGCGAACGGATGCCGCTGCCGGTGGTGCACGCCCTCGGGGTGATCAAGGGCGCGGCGGCGCGCGCGAACCGCAAGCTGGGCCTGCTCGACAACAGACTGGCCGGCGCGATTGAAGCCGCCGCCGCCGAAGTCGCCGCTGGCAGGCTCGACGGCGAGTTCCCGCTGGTCGTGTGGCAGACCGGCTCGGGCACGCAGAGCAACATGAACGCCAACGAGGTCATCGCCAACAAGGCCAACCTCGCGCTCGGCGGCGAGCTCGGGGCGAAGAGCCCGGTGCACCCGAACGACCACGTCAACATGAGCCAGTCGTCCAACGATACCTTCCCGAGCGCGATGCATATCGCCGCCGCGCGGGAAGTGACCGGCGAGTTGGTGCCGGCGCTCAAAGCGATGCACGCGCAACTGGCCTCTAAGAGTCAAGCCTGGGACGCCATCGTCAAGATCGGGCGCACGCACACGCAGGACGCGACGCCGCTGACGCTGGGGCAGGAGTTCTCCGGTTATGCGCGCCAGGTCGAGGCCGGGATCGAGCGCGTCGAACTGACGTTGCCCGGGCTCTATCAACTGGCCCAAGGCGGGACGGCGGTCGGTACCGGGCTCAATGCCCCGAAGGGCTTTGCCGACCTCGTCGCCGCCGAGATCGCCGAGGCGACCGGGTTGCCGTTCGTCAGTGCGCCGAACAAGTTTGAGGCGCTCGCTTCGCAGGACGCGCTGTTGTTTGCCCACGGCGCGCTCGCCACCCTGGCGGCGGCGCTCCACAAGATCGCCAATGACATCCGGCTGCTCGGCTCGGGCCCGCGCTCGGGCCTCGGCGAGCTGGCGCTCCCGGAAAACGAACCAGGTTCGTCGATCATGCCCGGCAAGGTCAACCCGACGCAATGCGAAGCGCTGACGCAAGTCTGCGCGCAAGTGTTCGGCAACCAGGCGGCGATCCAGTTCGCCGACAGCCAGGGCCAGTTCGAACTCAACACCTACCGCCCGGCGATGGCCAGCGCCTTCCTTCAATCGGTGCGGCTGCTGGCCGACGCGTCGGCGAGCTTCACCGAACATTTGCTCGAAGGTCTCGAACCGCGGCGCGAGAACATCAACGCCGGGGTTGAGCGCTCGTTAATGCTGGTCACCGCGCTGGCGCCGACGATCGGCTACGACAAGGCGGCCAAGATCGCCAAGGCGGCGCATGAGCAAGCGATCACCTTGCGCGAGGCGGCGCTCGCCAGCGGCGCGGTCAGCCCGGAGGACTACGACCGCATCGTGCGGCCGGAGACGATGCTCGGCCCGGACCGTTGAGCGACGTGCCCTACCACCCGCCGGTCAAGCGTTCGGTCGAGATCGCCGGGCACAAGACCTCGATCAGCCTCGAACCGCTGTTCTGGAACATGCTTCGCGCCGCGGCGATGCGCGAAGGCGTGCCGCTCAACGCGCTGGTCGCGCGGATCGACGAGGAACGAATTCGCGCCGACACCCCGCCCGGGCTCGCCGGCGCGATCCGCCTCTGGCTGGTGGCGAACGGTGCTCAGTAGTTCGAGGGCGGGTCCGACGCGGGGAAGCTCTGGTCGACTTCCTCGTCGGTCTTCTCCCATGTGCGTTTGGGCTTGTCGGCCATCGCCTCGGGCCCCGCGTCGCGCACCTTGGCGAAGTTCTCGTCGCCGGGCTGACCGGTGGCGAACGCAGCCGGCGAACGCGACTGCTGGCTTTCGTAATACTTGTAGGCAACGTAGCCGAGCGCCCCGAGCGCGGCGAGCTTGAGCAGAGCCATGACGATCTCCTTCTTTCCTTCGCCACCTGCAACGCTCGGCGCCCGCCTTGGGTCCACTCGGGACGTCGTGAATCGGGACCCGCTCGGGCCGCGCTGCGCCATTGACGGCAGGCCCGCCGCACCCGTATCGCCGCGCGCATGACCAGCCCCCGCAAGCCGATCCGCAAAGCGGTGTTCCCGGTTGCCGGACTGGGAACCCGCTTCCTCCCCGCGACCAAGGCGATCCCCAAGGAACTGCTGCCGATCGTCGACCGGCCGCTGATCCAGTACGCGGTCGACGAGGCACGCGAGGCCGGCATCGAGCAGATGATCTTCGTCACCGGCCGCGGCAAGACCGCCATCGTCGAGCACTTCGATGTAGCCTACGAGCTCGAGGCGACGATGAGCGAGCGCGGCAAGGACATGGCGATCCTCGAGCCGACCCGGTTCACACCCGGCGACATCATCACAGTCCGCCAGCAGGTTCCACTCGGGCTGGGTCACGCGATCTGGTGCGCGCGGGCGATCGTCGGCGACGAACCGTTCGCGATCATCCTTCCCGACGAGTTGATGGTCGGCACGCCGGGCTGCATGGCGCAGATGGTCGAGGCCTATAACGAGGTCGGCGGCAACCTGATCAGCGTGCTCGAACTGCCGCGCGAGGAAGTCTCGAGCTACGGCGTGATCGATCCCGGCGAAACCCGCGGCGCGCTGACCGAGGTCCGCGGCCTGGTCGAGAAGCCGCCTGTTGAACTGGCGCCGTCGAATAAGATCGTCTCGGGCCGCTACATCCTCCAGCCGGAAGTCATGCGCACGCTCGAGAACCAGGAAAAAGGCGCCGGCGGCGAGATCCAGCTGACCGACGCGATGGCCCGGATGATCGGGCAGCAGCCGTTCCACGCGGTCACGTTCAACGGGCGCCGGTTCGATTGCGGAAGCAAGACCGGCTTCGTCGAGGCGACGCTGGCGCTCGCGCTCGAACGCCCCGACATGGGCGCAGAGGTGCGCGCGATGGCCGAGCGCCTGCTGGCGCGTTAGGGCAAACGAAAACGGCGGCGAGATCGCTCGCCGCCCTTTCGCCAGCCGTCCAGGAAAGCGTTATTCGTCGTCGCCGCCGCCGAGCGCCGTGGCGTTCGCAGCAACCGCCAGCGTGCCCAGCTGCATGTAGGGGGTGGGATCGACCGCCTCGCCGTCGATGCGCACTTCGTAATGCAGGTGCGGACCGGTCGAGCGACCGGTGCTGCCGACGTACCCGATCACGTCACCCTTGTGGACCTGCTGGCCTTCGACGACGTTGTATGCCGACAGGTGGCCGTAGCGGGTTTCCATGTCCCCGCCGTGGGCGATCTCGATGAAATTGCCGTAGCTGCTGAACCACGAAGCCTTTTCGACAACCCCGTCGGCAGGAGCGAGAACCGGGGTGCCCGAGGCGACCGCCAGGTCGAGACCTTTGTGCATGCGGGTGCCGCCGAGGATCGGGTGCTCGCGCTCGCCGAAAGAGCTGCTCAGGCGGAATCCCTGGACCGGCGCGATCGAGGGCACGGCCACCATCGGCTGCGGCGCCCCGATCCGGCTGCCCGGGCTGTCGAGCTTCTTCCAGCTGGCGAACAGTTGGGTGAATTCCTTGTCGCCCCGGCCAAGCGGACCGGCCGCTTCGCCCTTGATGGCGCCGGAGATCTGCGTCGTGGCCGCGGTGCCGGTTGCCGAGGCGTCGTTGGCCATCGCCGGATGAGCCGCGATCGCGCCCGCCGCGATGGCGAGGCCTGCGACAGCGCGAATGGCCCGGTTGATAAGCATGCGACCTAGTTCCCGTCCTTGGCCGGCCGCATATGTGGCCGGTGAATCCCATCAGAGGCGCCCGAACCGTTCACAGATCTGGGCCTCGCGAATTTTTTGGAGATGGTCGGAACCCCCCGCCCGTCTCGCTGGTTGGGAGGTAACGGGGAAAAAGTTAACTACGCAACACCAGCGCCCCAACTGCGCGACCAACCGGCTGCTCGGCGCGGCGAGTCGTTGAATGGCGGCTATGGATCGCTATCAGATAGCCAATCATCCGAATTCGGGCACAATCGTGCGCACGGCTTACCGTGCGCGAGGAACGGCTCAAGGAACGCTTGGCGCATATCGCTCAATGGCGAATCATGCCGTCAATGATTCGTCGCAAAAGCGACCGACCGGCCGGTCTAATTGATCGGGTTTTGACTCGCGGGCCCCTGGACCGCCTGAGGTTGGCGACTTGATCGGGCTTCCGCCTGCCTTGTGAGAGACGAGCGATACCCCAGCTTGTGGCGCGTGCGAACATCGAGGCGTTCGCAAGGTCCGAAGGCGGCGAAAGACCGCAGCGGTTCGCCTTTCGTCGCAGGTGGCTGCAGCAGTCGCTTCAATTGGACGCCCCAGTAACCGAATTCGCGGCGGAAGAACCTGCCGAATTTCCTCGTCGTCTCGATTCGGTCGACGGCAAAGCTGGCAGCCACCGACTTTGCCGCTGCGCGCCAGTCACGGACCAGAAAATAGCCCTTCGCCAGCGTGAGGTAAGCCTGGACGAGCGCTCGCTCGCGCACCTCTTCGGCCAGGCCTTCGTCGCCGACGATATTCTTGATCACGGCGAGCTTGCTCAGCCGCATCATGACGATGTCGCTGGACATCTGGGCGGTATGAAGGCGATACCCGACGAGGAATTCGCGGACGAGTTCCATCTTCGAGCGGCGAAGCAATTTCAGCTGAAATTCTAGGTCCTCGCACCCGCCGATGCCGGCCTTGGCATACTCGGAATTGAATCCTCCGACGGCCAGCGCGAGGTCGCGCCGCACAAGCAGGTTGCTGCCGTTGCCGACCGGGTTCCACACGAGGTGCTCTTCGAAGAAATCGCCCCGCTCGTGCGACGAAGGGGCATCGTCGAGGACGATGTCGAAGCTATCGATCATCCGGTGCAGCGTATAGCATGAGCCCCATGCGGGGCTGTGGCCGTGAGCGGCCAGAGCTTCCACCTGCTTCTCGATCTTCAGCGGGTGCCAAAGGTCGTCGGCATCGAGATAGGCGACATAGAGCGAATCCGCCATTTGCGTGCCGAGGTTGCGCGCCGCGGCCACGCCGGCATTCTCCGTCGTGACGACGCGGACATGGGGATGCTCGTCGGCGATGCGCCGAGCGATCCGCGCGGTGTCGTCGTCGGAACCGTCGTCGATGACGAGAATGTCCAGATTCGAATAGGTCTGGCCGAGCGCGCTGCCGAGCGCCCGCTCGATGTAAGATGCCATGTTGTGAGCAGGGATGACTGCCGTAACCTTGGGATGGGCGACCACGTTCGGCAATCCGCTTTCAGTTTCTGCTTCGACCTTGACGGGAGAAGCCGGGCCCTTCCGATGTGGCAAAGCTCTTGAACCACCCTCACGCAGCAAGCGAACAGGGACCCCGGCGCCTTATGCCAAGCTTCCTGAGGAGCAACAAGCCGTTCCCTTGAAGGGGCGACGTCAGTCTTGTATTGGGAAGGTCGCGTTGGCGGCCGCCAGCACCGCTTCGGCATGCCCCTTGACCTTCACCTTGCGCCACACTTGGACAATCCTGCCCTCCGGATCCACGAGATAAGTGGTGCGCTCCATCCCCATGTAGGTGCGGCCGTATAGCCGCTTTTCCGCCCAGATGCCGAGCGCATCGGCGAGGCCATTCTCTACCGGGTCGGACGCCAGCGGAGCAACAAGGCCGTATTTGGTGGTGAACTTCTCGTGCTTCTTCGGCGGATCCTTGCTCACCCCGAGCAAAGCGACGCCCGCCCTTTCGAACTCTGCGGCGAGCGCAGAGAAGTCCTTGTTCTCGGTGGTGCAGCCAGGCGTGTCGTCCTTCGGGTAGAAGAACATCACCAGCGGTCGGCCACGAAAATCCGATGGCCGCACGCTGCCGCCGCCGGGCGTTTCGAGCGCGATGTCGGGGATCGTGTCGCCGACGTCCGGACGAGTGGTCATGTCCTGTCCTCCAGGTCTTGGCCGAAAGTCTCGGCCCAGGCTTCCGCGACTCCATGCCGCGCTTCTTCCACCGCGCGCAAGAGTGCGGCGAAATCGCGCGCTCCGCAGGCGGCGGCGAGCACGCGCCCCGCGCCTTCAGGTGGGACTTGCCCGTCGGGCGCCAGCAGGCGGGCAGCGACCAGCAGACGCGTGAGCAAGTCGTGCTGCGCGCCGAACTGAGCCGGTAGCAGCCCAGCGAGGGAGAGCTCGGCGATTGCCCGGCCGAGATCCGGAGTGAAGCCGATGCGCTCGCGCAGCTGCAGGTAATGGATGATGAATTCGCAATCGATCAGACCGCCGCGCTGCAGCTTGGCGTCGAGCGGGCCGGTGGGCTTCTTGTTGGCGGCGATCTCGCCGCGCATCTTGAGGACGTCGGCGCGCAACTTCTCGGGCTCGCGCTCCTGTCGCAGTACCGCGTCGATGATCCGCTGCAGCTCGGCTTTCGCGGCGTCCGGACCGAACAGCGGCCGCGCGCGAGCAAGCGCCATGTGCTCCCAGGTCCAGGCGTCCTTGCGCTGGTAGCGCGCGAAGCTGTCCAGGCTGACGGCCAGCGGCCCTTGCGTCCCTTGCGGACGCAGTCGGGTGTCGATTTCGTAGAGAGCGCCGGCAGCGGTCGGCACGCTTAGCGCGGCGGTCACACGCTGCGCCAGGCGGTTGAAATAGAGCGACGCCGTCAGCGGGCGTTGGCCGTCCGATTCGGCTCCGATCTCTCCGGTAAAGAGGTAGATCACGTCGAGATCGGAAGCGTGTGTGAGCGCGCCGCCGCCGAGGCGGCCGAGCCCGAGAACGAGCAGGTCGCCGCCAGCGATGCGACCGTGCACCGCCTCGAACTCCTCGATTGCCGCGGATGCCCCGCTGTCCAGCGCTGCTTCGGCCACGCGGGCGAGGCCGGCGGCGATTTCCAGCGGATCGTGCTGCGCCTCAACCAGTTGCACCCCCAGCGCAAAGCGCGCCTCGCCGACGACCGCACGAATCCGGTCGAGCCGCCGCTCGTAGTCCTCCGGCGCCTCGCGCATCTGGACGGCCAGCTCGTCCACCGAACTCGGCAGGTCGAGCGCGCGGGTATCGATCAGCGCATCGAGCCATTCGGGATGGCGACCGAGGCCTTCGGCGAGCGGCTCGGCGAGGGTGACGAGGCGCAGGACCTGGTCGAGGAGGCCCGGCCGGGCTTCGAACAGGCGGAACAGGTTGATCGCGGTGGAGACACGCTCGAGCACGGTTTCGAGACGAGTCATCGCCCGCTCGGGCTCGGGCGCGGCAGCGAGCGCCTCGACCAGCGCCGGCCGCAGCGCCGCGAGCGCCGCCCGCGCCTCGGAGCCGCGCAGCGTGCGCAAGGTGTCACGCCATTTGTCGATGCGGACCTCGATCCGCGCGACGGTCGCCTCGTCGCGCGCGGAAGGACGCGCCGGGCGGTCCTCGTCGCCGCCCAGAAGCGTGTCGTAGCGTGACGCCACGCGCGCCGTGATCGCTCGCAGCTCGTCGATCAGCGCGGTTCCATCCGGGAGGCCATCGAGACGCGCGACATTGTCGATCGCGGCGGTCTCGATGGGCAGCGAATGGGTCTGTCGGTCATCGACCATCTGGAGGCGGTGCTCGACGACGCGGAGGCGGTCGTAGCTCTCGCCGAGCATGGCGGCGTCGCCAGGCGAGACGATCCCCGCTTCGGCGAGCGCGTCAAGCGCGGCCCGGGTGCCGCGCACTTGCAGCGCCGGGTGGCGGCCGCCGTGGATTAGCTGCTGGGTCTGGGCGAAGAATTCGATCTCCCGGATGCCGCCGCGCCCGCGCTTAAGATCGTAGCCGGGCCCCGGCTCGGCTGGCCCCTTGTGGTGGTCGCGAATCCGCGCGGTCAGCCGGCGGATTTCCTCGAGTGCGGTGAAATCGAGGCTGCGGCGCCAGACGAACGGGGAAATCGCGGCGAGGAAGGCTTCGCCGGCGGCGACATCGCCGGCAGCCGCTCGCGCGCGAATGAAGGCGGCGCGCTCCCAGGCGAGTGCCGAGCTCTCGTAATGCGTCAGCGCGGCGTCGAACGAAATCGCCAGCGGACTCACTTCCGACGCCGGGCGCAGGCGGAGGTCGACGCGGAAGACGTAGCCATCGGCGGTCTGCTCGCTCAGCAGTGCGAGCAGAGCGCGGGCGTAGCGTTGGGCGGCCTCGGCCGGTTCGTCACGTTCCCGTCGTGGCAGGCAGCCGGGATCGTAGAGGAGGATGGGGTCAATGTCGGAACTGTAGTTAAGCTCCCGCGCACCCTGCTTACCGAGCGCGAGCGCCGTAAAGCCCACAGCTTCGGCAGTGGGCACGCGCCGCCGAATCGCCTCGGTCATCGCGGCATCGAGCGCGCGGTCGGCGAAGTTGCTCAATTCACGCATCACGCGCGGCAGGGCAAAGGCGCCGGCAAGGTCGCCGACGGCAAGCGCCACGGCCAGCGCCGAGCGTTCGCGGCGCAAGCCGCCGCCCACATCGTCGTCTTCGCCCACTGCGCGGGCATGGGCGAGCGCCTGGTCGCCGTGGCCCTGGGCCAACAGCGCCTCGAGCTCGGGCTGCCGGTCGAGCCCGAGCGCGAGGAACGGAGCATGCCCTCGCGCCCGCGCAAGCGCGCCCGCCCAGTCCGCTTGCGAGAGATGGGTCATCGCTCCTCACCTGCATGGGCTGGGCGGTAAGGGCAAGGGGCGCTTGTGGCGCGGCGGCGGCTTTGCCAAGGGAACGTCCGACGCCGTTGCCACGCCGAGCCCTTGGGATGCCCCTTCGATGACCACACCGCTACCGATGCCGGCCGAATTCTCCGAGCAGGAATGGATCTGGATCGGCTTTCCGCACGACGCATCGTTGTGGGAAGAGTCACTGGTTCCGGCGCAACAGCAGATCGCCGCTTATGCCAACGCCGTCGCCGAGACCGGGCAGCAGGTCCGACTTGTGGTGCACGACGCGGCCAACGAAGCACACGCGCGGGGGCTGGTGAGCGGGTCGGTCGTGCTTGAGCGGCACCCATATGGCGACATCTGGTTGCGCGATACTGGGCCCCTGGTTCTGTTCGACACGACCGGCAGACGGTTCGCCCGCAAGTTCGGCTTCAACGGCTGGGGCGGCAAGTACGACGACATGGACGGCGATCAGGAAGTCGGCGCATCGCTCGCCAAGGCGGCCGGCCTGCCGCTCGAACTATCAGACTGGATTCTCGAGGGAGGGGCGATCGAGACCGACGGCATGGGGCTGGCGGTCACCACCGAGCAATGCCTGCTCAATCCGAATCGCAACCCTAGTCTGTCGCGGGCGGACATCGAGGAACGCCTCCGGCTTGAGTTGGGCCTGCGCGACGTTCTGTGGCTCGGCGAGGGGCTCGTCTGCGACCACACCGACGGGCATGTCGACAACCTTGCCCGCTTCGTCGCCCCCGGCGAGCTGGCGATCCCTCTGGCGACAGGCCCCGACGATCCCAACGCGGCGATCTATGAAGATGCCCGCGCGCGCGCGCGCGGCTTCGGGCTGATCGTCCGCGACGTCCCTTCACCGGGGAGGATCGAAGCGGGTAGCCAGGTCGAGCCGGCCAGCTACATGAACTTTGCCGTCTGCAACGACATCGTTGTCGTGCCGACTTACGCAACGGTCCACGACGCCGACGGGGTCGCCGCCATCGGCGAGCTGTTTCCCGACCGCGCGACGATCGGCATCCCGGCCGATGCCGTGCTCACCGGCGGCGGCAGCTTCCATTGCGCCAGCCAGCAGGTGCCCAGGCGGCCGCGTTAGCGCTTCGTTAGCGATTGTGGCGGACAATTCCCGCCATGACCCGCGCCGTCGCCTACGCTCGCCAAGTTACGTTCGACACCGTCGAAGCGGCGCGTTCGGTCATCGTGGCCGCTTGTGCCCTGGCGTTGATTGCCGCCGGCCAGGCGCTCCCCTTTTAGAGAAAGTCATGCCGCGGGCGCGCATGTTCGCCCGCTGACGAGCGCGGGCCTAACGCCAAGTAAATAGCGGAATCGGCAGCTAGCCCGGCGAATAGGCCTCGCTGAGAGCTGCTGCGACAAGCGCGTCTATCGCCCACCGACGCACTTCGCGCGCCTCGTTCTCGCCGAGGCCGACGACGTCGTTGAGCGCGAGGAAGCCCTCAGTGCCAACGACCATCGCCAGCGCTTGCGCCAGCCGCGTGGTGCGCGTCCAGCCGAGGCGCGGCTCGAACGGCGCGAGCGCCTGCTCGAGCAGCGGCACCCGGCGATTCTGGCGCAGCGGCGGCTCGTCCGCCGCGCGGCCTATCGAGCGCTCGAGCATGCGCGCGAGCATCAGCCGCAGCGGCACTTCTTGCGCGCGGCAGGCCTTGTCGAAGGTGTCGTCGACCAGCGCGATGCGATCGAACGGATCGCTTGGGGCCTGGGCGTCGAACAGGTCGGTCGCCTCGGGAACCATCAGGTCGACCGCCGCCTCGCTCAGCAGCGCGTCGAGACCGGGGAAGTAGCGGTAGGCCGTAGCGCGCGAGACCATGGCCTCCTCGGCGATCTCGTCGAGGCTCGGCTTGCTCCCGCGCTTGAGCAAGGCGCCCGCGGCGCGGACGATCGCCTGCCGGGTGCGCGCCTTTTGGTTGGCTCTCACGCCAGTTGCTGCGCGATAGCGGCGCTGTCGAGCCAGACCTGCTCGCCGGCGATCCTGCCGTCTTCGGCGAAGCGCAGGACGTGGAGCAGGCGGAATTCGAGCGGGCGGCCGCGACCCTCGAAGCCGAACGGGCGGCCCACGGCCTTGCCGCGCCAGATCGATTCGTCGACCATGAAGCCATCGCCATAAAGCCGGCGCACGCTGCGGACCTGGCCCTCAGCGAGATCGGCGAACAGGCTTTCGTAGAACGCGCGCGCCTGGGCCGGGCTGCGGCTCGGGCCGAGCGGCCAGCCGACGATGTCGTGCTCGACGTCGTCGGTGAGGGTCGACAGGACGCCCTCGACATCGTCGCGCGCTTCGAAGCCGAAGTGCTCGTCGAGCTTGGCGTCCATCTGGGCCGGAGTCAGCATGCGAATCACCCCTGAAGTTGGATATATATCGCATAACGAGATTATAGTCTCATGTAAAGACGGTGGACGCGCCGCGGGGGCACCGCTAACCGCGCGCCTCCATGTCCAACCGTCGTACCTTCGCGATCATCTCGCACCCCGACGCGGGGAAGACCACGCTTACCGAGAAGCTGTTGCTTCAGGGCGGCGCGATCCATCTCGCCGGTGAGGTCAAGGCGCGCGGGGCTGCGCGGCGTGCACGGTCGGACTGGATGAAGATCGAACAGCAGCGCGGCATCTCGGTGACCAGCTCGGTGATGACCTTCGAGCGCGACGGCATCGTCTTCAACTTGCTCGATACGCCCGGCCACGAAGACTTTTCCGAAGACACCTACCGCACGCTGACCGCGGTGGATTCGGCGATCATGGTGCTCGACGCTGCCAAGGGCATCGAGCCGCAGACGCGCAAGCTGTTCGAAGTCTGCCGGCTGCGCTCGGTGCCGATCATTACCTTCGTCAACAAGGTCGACCGCGAGGGCCGCTCGCCGTTCGAGCTGCTCGACGAAGTGGCCGACTTGCTCGCGCTCGACGTCTCGCCGCAAAGCTGGCCGGTCGGCATGGGCGGGATGTTCGAAGGCGTGCTCGATTTCGCGACCGGCGCGATCAGCCGCCCGGAAGGGCCGAGCAAGGAATTCCTCGGCAAACGCGACACCGGCGCCGAGCTGCCCCCCGGGATCGCTGACGAGATCGAGCTAGCCCGCGGCGGCTATCCCGAGTTCGACGTCGAAGCTTACCGCCACGGCGACCTGACGCCGGTCTATTTCGGCTCGGCGCTGAAGAACTTCGGCGTGGCCGAGCTGATCGATGCGATCGCCAAGTACGCGCCGCCGCCGCGCCCGCAGCCGAGCGCGAATGGGCCGATCAGTCCGGAGCGCGACGAGGTCACCGGCTTCGTGTTCAAGGTCCAGGCCAACATGGACCCACAGCACCGCGACCGCATCGCCTTCATGCGCATGGTGTCGGGCACCTTCAAACGCGGCATGAAGCTGACCCCTTCGGGCTCCGGCAAACCGATCGCTGTGCACGCGCCTATCCTGTTCTTCGCCCAGGACCGCGAGATCGCCGATACCGCCGAGGCGGGCGACATTATCGGCATTCCCAATCACGGCACGCTGCGGGTCGGTGACACGCTGAGCGAGAAAAACGACGTGCGCTTCACTGGGCTGCCCAATTTCGCGCCGGAAATCCTCCGCCGGGTCCAGCTCAAGGACCCGACCAAGACCAAGCAGTTGCGCAAGGCGCTCGACGACCTTTCGGAAGAGGGCGTGATCCAAGTGTTCTACCCGGAGTTCGGCGCACAGTGGGTGGTCGGTGTGGTCGGGCAGCTGCAGCTCGAGGTGCTCGTCAGCCGGCTCGAGGCCGAATACAAGGTCGAAGCCGCGCTCGAGGCCTCGCCGTTTGCTACCGCGCGCTGGCTCAAGGGGCCGCAGGCGGCGCTCGACACGTTCGCCGAATTCAACCGCGCCAACCTCGCCAAGGATCGCGACGGCGACCCGGTGTTCATGGCGAAGAGCCCATGGGACGTCGGCTATCAACAGGAAAAGAATCCTGAACTGGTCTTCTCGGCGACCAAGGAACGCTAACCTTGCGGTCGCCCCGCCGGGACGATAGCCGTGCCACATGGCCGATTTCTTCGACGCGCTGACCGAACGGCACAGCGCGATGATCGCACAGCAGCCGGTGTTTTTCGTCGCCACGGCGGCGGAGGGCGCGCGGATCAATCTGAGCCCCAAAGGCTACGACTGCTTCCGCATCCTTTCGCCGACGCGTGTCGGGTACCTCGACCTCGGCGGCTCGGGCAACGAGACCAACGCCCACCTCATGGCGGACGGGCGGATCACGCTGATGTTCTGCAATTTCCAGCAGCCGGCGCGGGTCCTGCGCATCTACGGGAAGGGTCAGCCGGTCGTCCCGTGGGACGGCGAGTGGGAGAAGCTCGCGCCGCATTTCACCCTGCTTCCGGGCACGCGACAGATCTTCGATATCGCGGTCGAAGGGGTGATGACGAGCTGCGGCTACGGCGTGCCGCTGATGAGCCTGGAACGCGAGCGACCGACGCTGCTGAAGAGCCACGCCAAGGCCGATCCGAACATTTGGGCGGGCAAGGCGCGTAATCACCGGCAGAGCATCGACGGCTTGCCGATCAAGACGACCGACCGCTACATCCCCGGCGCGCCGGGAACCGCGCCGGCCGACTGAGCACTCTTACCCGACCGTGCAGCTCACTTTCGCCAGTTACAATATCCACAAGGCGGTCGGCCTCGACGGCCGGCGCGATCCCGAACGCATTCTCGCGGTGCTGCGCGAGATCGACGCCGACATCGTCGCGTTGCAGGAAGTCGATCGGCGGTTCGGCCTGCGGGCGTCCGTCCTGCCGCGCCAGGCGCTCGAGGAGCATGGCTGGTGCCCGGCGCCGTTGCGCATGAAAGCGGCGAGCATCGGCTGGCACGGCAACGCCATCCTCGTGCGCCGCGGGATCGAGATCGCGGCCGCCGAGCCGATCGACCTGCCCCGGCTCGAGCCGCGCGGCGCGGTCTGCGCGCATCTGCGGGTCGATGGAAATCCGCTTCACGTGGTCGGCATGCACCTCGACTTGTCGGGCATTCGCCGGATGCACCAGATTCAGGCCATCCAGCTGCACATGAGCCAACGCGAAGGGCCGGCGGTGCTGATGGGCGACTTCAACGAATGGTCGCAGCGTCCCAGGTGCTTCACCGCTTTCGGCGAAGGCTGGACGGTTCTCTCTCCAGGACGCAGCTATCCCAGCCGCCGCCCGCTCGCGCAGCTCGACCGAATCGTCCATTCGCAAGGATGGAGCTGCGAAAGCGTCGGCGTGCACCACAGCGCGCTGGCCGCCGTGGCCTCGGACCACCTGCCGGTGATGGCGCGGCTGACAATTGCTGCCTAATTCGTAGGCAGGTTGCCTAATCGCGAGGCGAGGGCGCGGGGTGCGCAGACCGAAAGCGCGCGATATTGCACCGCAACATGAATTGGCACGCAAATTGCGTAGCTGGCCCCGGCCGGAAGCGATCCGGCAAGCAAGAGGGGTCAGTGATGAAATTCATCATCGCCATCATCAAGCCGTTCAAGCTCGACGAGGTCCGCGAGGCGCTCGGTGCCATCGGCGTCGCCGGGATGACGGTGACAGAGGTCAAGGGCTTTGGGCGGCAGAAGGGGCAGACGGAGATCTACCGCGGCGCGGAATACTCCACCAACATGCTGCCCAAGGTGAAACTCGAAATTGCCGCGAGCGACGCGCTCGCGCCGCAAGTGGTCGAGACCATCCAGCAAGCCGCCAGTACCGACAGCATCGGCGACGGGAAGATCTTCGTCCTCGACCTGGCCACCGCCACCCGCATTCGCACCGGCGAGACCGGCGACACCGCGCTCTGAGAGACATGAGGGGAAATATCATGATCCGCAAATTTCTCTGCGGCGCCGGGGCCATTGGGGCCTCGATGTTCGTCGCAACCGCCGCCTGGGCGCAGGACGCCGCCGCTGCGGCGGCGCCGACCGTCGACAAGGGCGACACCGCCTGGATGATGACATCCTCGCTGCTCGTCCTGATGATGATCGTCCCCGGCCTCGCGCTGTTCTACGGCGGCCTGGTCCGGACCAAGAACATGCTTTCGGTGATGACCCAGGTGGGCGCCGTCGGCGCCCTCGCCATGCTGATCTGGGTCGGGTGGGGTTACTCGATGTCGTTCGGCAACGACTTCTCCGGGGACTTCATCAAGCAGTTCATCTCGAACTTCGACAAGGCCTTCCTGATGGGTATCGGCCCGGACAGCACGGCGGCGACCTTTACCGCCGGCGTGGCTATCCCCGAGTACGTCTTCGTCTGCTTCCAGATGACCTTTGCGGCCATCACGGTCGCGCTGGTGCTAGGATCAGTCGTCGAACGCCTCAAGTTTTCGGCGGTCATGGTCTTCGCCGCGATCTGGCTGACGATCGTCTACTTCCCGATCGCCCATATGGTCTGGGCGGGCAGCGGCCTCTTCTTCGGCATGGGCGCGCTCGACTTCGCGGGCGGCACCGTGGTGCACATCAACTCGGGCGTTTCGGCACTTGTCGCCTGCCTGATGCTCGGCAAACGCATGGGCTATCCCGGTGAGCCGATGCCGCCGCACTCGCTGACGATGACGGCGATCGGCACCGGCCTGCTGTGGGTCGGCTGGTTCGGCTTCAACGCCGGCTCCGCGCTCGAAGCCAACGGCTCGGCCGGGCTGGCGATGATGAACACCTTCGTCGGAACGGCCGCGGGCGGCCTGGCGTGGATGGTCGCCGAGAAGATCGCAGGTCACAAGGCCTCGGCACTCGGCTTCTGCTCGGGCATCGTCGTGGGCCTGGTCGCCGTCACACCGGCGGCCGGCAACTCCGGACCGCTCGGCGCGATCGTCCTGTGCACCGTCGCCGCGTTTGTCTGCTATTTCGCGGTCACCAAGCTCAAGCCGAAGCTCGGCTACGACGACGCACTCGACACCTTTGGGGTGCACGGCGTGGGCGGAATGGTCGGCGCTTTGGGCACTGGCATCGTCTACTCCGCCGCGCTCGGCGGCCCGAGCGGCGATAGCTGGATGGGCATGGCTGCACAGCTCAAGGTCCAATTCTTGACCGTGGCGACGACGATCGCCTGGGCCGCCGTCGGTACCGCCATCGCAATCACCGTCGCCAAGGCGCTCACCGGCCTCAGGGTCGCGCCGGAAGTCGAGCTCGAGGGCCTCGACATCGGCGAGCACGGGGAGCGCGCTTACAACTACTGATCAACCACTTTGGCGGGGCCGAGACCTCTCTCCTCTCCCCTCGGCCTCGCCTCCCGACGTTCCTCCTGCGAACGTAGACTTGAATGGGCCGGAGCCACGCGCTCCGGCCCCCTTTTTATGAATGCGGCCGGCGACCGGGACGCGCCCTCAGCATTATTAATGGACGGATGGGCTGGTTCCGGAGTATGGCTCTGCGGGCACCATGAGCGCTGGCTCGCATGCCGCGCCGCATAGACAGGGGCAATTGCAAAGGGGGCGTGATAATTTCGCAACAGTTCATGTTCTCAGCGATTTTTTCGCGCGAAAGCGGCGGTATTGCTGGAACAATTCGCGCATCTTGCACTAACGGGATGGCGGAAAAAGTCTTCTTGTGGACGTGAGGGTCGATGTAGCGTCGCAGCAGTTCGCAATTTTAATATTGAAAAATTGGCAAGATCGTTGCGAAAGATGCGCAGCGGATTTTGAAGGAGGTCCCATGAGGAAGATTGCCCTAGGTATGGCTGTGGCAGCGACGGCGCTGGCCGCACCCGCGATGGCCCGTGATGGCCAAGGCTATTTCGGTGCCGACATCGGTTATACCGATCCGGAAGCTCACCGGATCAACAGTGAAGTTACCCCGGTCCTTCGAGAGAAGGAAAAGGACGGCTACGAGCTGGGCGCGTTCGTCGGCTTCGATTGGGGCAAGATCCGTACTGAAGCCGAAGTGGCTTATCAGGAATTCGATCCCAAGAGCATCACCGAGATTTGCTGCGGTTTAACGCAGAACCTTGGCGGCGAGTCCCACCTGACGACCGCAATGGTCAACGCGCTGCTCGACTTGGGCGGTGAGGATGGCGGTGTCGCTCTGGCCGTCGGGGTTGGCGCTGGACGCGCCTTCCTTTCCACGAATCTGTTCGATGCGACGGGCTCGGGCCTGATGAAGGACAGCGACAGCGCGTGGGCCTATCAGGGGATCGCGCAAGTTCGCATGCCGATCACGAGCTGGGGCGAAATCGGGTTGAAGTACAAGTACCTCAACACGGGAAGCTTCCACCTTCGCGACCTGTCGGGTGAGCGTCATTACACCGAAATGGCAACGAGCACCTTCCTGGTGAGCTTGATCGCGAATTTCGGCGGTGCGGCACCGCCTCCGCCGCCTCCGCCTCCGCCTCCGCCGCCGCCTCCGCCGCCGCCTCCGCCGCCTCCGCCGCCCCCGCCCCCGCCTCCGGCAGCGGTATGCAACAAGGGGCCGTACATCGTGTTCTTCGACTGGGATAAGTCGGACATCACGCCTGAAGCGGCGACCATCCTCGACAGCGCGGTGACGGCATACGCCAACTGCGGGACCGTGCCGATCATGCTCGCCGGTCACACCGACCGGTCGGGTTCGGCGCAGTACAACATGGGTCTGTCGCAACGCCGGAACGCCAGCGTCACGGAGTATCTCACCAGCCACGGCATCGCGGGCAGTGCGATCACCAGCCAGGCGTTTGGTGAGACAATGCCGCGTGTGCCAACTGCGGACGGTGTGCGCGAGCTGCAGAACCGCCGCGTCGAGATCACTTATGGGCCCGGTTCGGGCTTCTAAGCACTCTCGGCATCAGCCAAAGCAAGGGGCCGGAGGAGCAATCCTCCGGCCCCTTTCTTTTTAGAGGCAGTGGAGTTCGGCCTAGCCTTGCGCGCGCCGGGACAGCTCAACCATCGCCGGGAGGACCGGCGAGATGTCGTAGCCGGCCGCGGATGCGGCGGAGGCAATCGCCTTGAGCGGCTTGCGGTTCGCCGCCTGCGCGAGTGCCCACAGGAGCGTCGAGCGCGTGCCGGTACGACAGTATGCGAGGACGCTTCCTCTCGCCTGGCTCAGCGCGTGGGCCATCGCCCGCACTTGAGCGTCGTCGAATGCCCCGGGGGTGATCGGGATCGCCAGATAATCCATTCCAGCGGCGCGCGCGGCGGCTTCGATGGCCGGGCCGGAGGTCTGGTCCTCCGCTTCGCGTTCGGGACGGTTATTGACGATCAACGTGACACCCATGGCACTCGCCTCCGCCACGTCCGCCAGCGTCAATTGCGGGCTGGCGAGAACGCTGTCGGACAGCTTGCGGAAATCGCTCATGGTTCTGCCTTCGATTTACTCGCGCGCTTGCGGCGATTGCGGCTGGCCATGTTGAGCAACTCAACCCCGACGGAGAAAACCATGGCCACGTAGATGTATCCCTTGGGTACGTGGAAACCGAAGCCGTCGGCGATCAGCACCAGTCCGATCATAACCAGGAAAGCCAGAGCCAACATCACCAGCGTCGGATTCTTGTCGATGAATCTTGCCAGCGGGTCGGCGGCGAACAGCATTATCCCGACAGTGATCACGACCGCCAGAACCATGATTGGAATCTGGTCGGTCATCCCCACGGCCGTGAGGATTGAATCGACGGAGAACACCAGGTCAAGGGCGATGATCTGAGCAATCGCGGCCGTAAGGCCGATTTGCGCCACGCCCATGTCCTTGTCGAGCAATTCGCCCGAACTCTCCTCCGGGTCCATATTATGGTGAATTTCCTTCGTCGCCTTCCACAAGAGGAACAGCCCGCCGGCGAGAAGGATGAGATCGCGTCCCGAGAATGCCGTCTCGAAGCTCAATTCTCCGTGCGCGTCCGGCGCCCCTTGCAAGCCCAGATCGAAAACCGGTCTTGTGAGGGTGACAAGCCAGCCGATCAGCATCAACAGGGCAATGCGCATGACCAAGGCAAGCGCCAGCCCGATGCGGCGAGCGCGAGACTGCTGCGATTTCGGCAGCTTGTTCGAGAGAATGGCGATGAAGACCAGATTGTCGATCCCGAGAACCACTTCGAGAACGACCAGGGTCAGCAGCGCGAACCAGGCCGAAGGATCTGCGGCCAGTGAAATCAGGTCCATGGCCGGCTTGTGCCGAAGCATCGCCCCTGTGGCAAGCGAGCGAAAACGGCACGGCCGACACCGGTGCTCTCAGCCGCTGTTAAATTGTTCGCACAATGCTCATTTTACGCTATAGGCAAACGGCGATAATGCGGGGGGATCGCCTCCGTTAGCGGTTCGGCGTTTTTCGTCCATAGCGCCGGGCGTTGGATGAGGGCGAAGCGAAGGTACGTGCGTTAGATGGGTTACGATAGAGGTCGTCGCGGCCGGGGACGCGACAAGCGGGATGGATTCGGCGAAGAAACGTTTGATCCGTTCCAGGATGGGGGTGCGCCGCAGTTCGGCGGTGGTGACCGGTTCGGCGGCGGCAGTCGGTTCTCCGATGACCGCGGCAGCGGCGGTGGTTTCCGAGGCGGTGGCGGCGGTGCTGGCGGCGGCGGTTTCCGCGGCGGTGGCGATGGCGGTGCTCCGCGCGGCGGCGGCATGCCCGCCCAGGTGGTCGGTACCGGCCAGGGCAAGGTCAAATTTTTCAACACCCAGAAGGGCTTCGGCTTCATTCAGCGCGACGAAGGCGGCGAGGACGTGTTCGTCCACATCAGCCAGGTCGAGCGTGCCGGCCTCGAAGGTCTGGCCGAAGGTCAGGAACTGCAATTCAACCTGGTCGACCGCGGCGGCAAGATTTCCGCAGCCGACTTGCAGGTTGTCGGCGATGTCATTGCGGTGGCGCCGAAGGCGCCGCAGCGCGAACTCACGGGCGAAAAGGCCACCGGCACGGTCAAGTTCTTCAACGCGATGAAGGGCTTTGGCTTCATCACTCGTGATGACGGCAAGGAGGATGCGTTCGTCCACATCAGCGCGGTCGAACGCTCGGGCCTGCCGGGAATAAACGAAGGCGACCGGTTCGAATTCGATCTCGAGGTCGACCGACGAGGCAAATACTCGGCGGTCAACCTTGTGCCCGTTCAGGGCTGACACGCCCGCTCAGCGCCCGGTTGTTTGACCGGGTCGGGGCAAGTCCATAAACGGACGCAAATGGCGGCCCGGCAGGGCCGCCATTTGTCATTCCACCCGTGTCATTCGAATTCGAGGAAAGCTGTTGCCATGTCGATCACCCCGCTGATGCCCGTCTACCCCCGGTGTGGCGTTCGGCCCGTCCGCGGCGAGCACTGCCATTTGATCGACGAGGACGGTACGCGCTATCTCGACTTCGCCGCAGGTATCGCGGTCAACCTGCTCGGGCATTCCCATCCGGGGCTGATCGGCGCGATCCAGCAGCAGGCGGCGACGTTGATGCACGTCTCGAACCTGTATGGGAGCCCGCAAGGCGAAGCGCTGGCCCGGCGATTGGCCGACCTAACTTTCGCCGACACGGTCTTCTTCACGAACTCGGGCGCCGAAGCGGTCGAGTGCGCGATCAAGACGGCGCGTGCCTACCACCAGTCGGCCGGCAACGACCAAAAGTTTGAGCTGATCACCTTCAACAACGCGTTCCATGGGCGGACGATGGCGACGATCAGCGCGTCGAACCAGGAGAAGATGCACAAAGGCTTCTCGCCGCTTCTGCCCGGCTTCAAGTACGTCGAGTTCAACGACCTCGAGGGCGTGAAGGCGGCGATGGGGCCGCACACCGCGGGATTCCTTGTCGAGCCGATTCAAGGCGAGGGCGGAATCCGCACCGGCACCGAGGAGTTCCTCCGCGGCTTGCGCGAGTTGGCCGACGAGAACGACCTGATGCTGGTGCTCGACGAAGTGCAATGCGGGGTGGCGCGCACGGGCACGATGTTCTTTTACGAGCAGGTCGGCATCGAGCCGGACGTGATGGCGATCGCCAAAGGCATCGGCGGGGGATTTCCGCTCGGCGCGTGTCTGGCGACGGAAAAGGCGGCGCGCGGGATGACTTTCGGCACGCACGGATCGACCTACGGCGGCAATCCGCTGGCGATGGCCGCGGGGATGGCCGTGCTCGATGCCGTGGCGAACGACAAGTTTCTCGCCGAGGTGCGCGAGAAGGGCGAGCGCATCCGCACCCGGCTTGAGCAGTTCATCGGCAATTACCCGGACCTGTTCGAATCCGTGCGGGGCAAAGGTCTGATGCTCGGCCTCAAGATGAAGGTCGAACCGCGGCCGTTCATGCAGCACCTGCGCGACACCCATCAGTTGCTGACCGTTGCCGCGGGTGACCAGACGTTGCGGATCCTGCCCCCGCTGGTCATCGGTGACGCCGAGATCGACGAATTCTTCGAGAAGCTCTCGGCGGGCGCTGCCGATTACCAGCCGGCGGAGGTTTGAGATGACGGTCCGGCACTTCCTCAATTTGTCGGACGCAGGCGGTGATGCGATCGCGGCGATGCTGGCCGATGCGATCGACCGCAAAGCCGCTCGCGCCGCCTGGCCGAAGGGCAGGCCCGATGCCGACCAGCCGCTCGCCGGCCACGTGTTGGGGATGATCTTCGAGAAGAACTCGACTCGTACGCGGGTAAGCTTCGACATCGCCATTCGCCAGCTCGGCGGAAGCTCGCTGGTGCTCGACGCGGCGAATACTCAGCTCGGGCGGGGTGAGACGATCGCCGACACCGCCCGCGTGCTCAGCCGGATGGTCGATGCGATCATGGTCCGCACCGACGATCACGCGAAGATCGAGGAAATGGCCCGTTACGCCTCGGTTCCGGTGATCAATGGATTGACGGACCTGTCGCATCCCTGTCAGGTGGTTGCCGACTTGCTGACCGTTATCGAGCAGGGCAAGGCGCTGCCGGGGCTCGAGGCCGCCTGGCTCGGCGACGGCAACAACGTGCTCCACTCCATCCTCGAGGCCGCCGGCCTGATGAAGTTCAACGTGCGGGTCGGGACCCCGCAAGGATACGAACCGGCTGAAGAGATCGTCGCGTGGGCACGCGCGAACGGAGCTCAGGTGACACTGACTAATGACGCAACCGAAGCGGTGGCGGGCGCCGATATCGTCCTCACTGACACCTGGGTGTCGATGGGCCAGGAACACACCCACAACAAGCTCGCCGCGATGGCACCCTTCCAGGTCAACGACTCGCTGATGAGCGGGGCGAAAGGCGATGCGAAATTCCTGCATTGCCTACCGGCTCACGTCGGCGAAGAGGTCAGCGAAAGCGTGTTCGAAGGGCCGCGATCGGTAGTCTTCGACGAAGCCGAAAATCGTATCCACGCCCAGAAGTCGGTCTTGCTGTGGTGCTTCGGCAAGCTCTGAGCGCCTGCCTTCAAACCCGCTGACCGATCACCATATGGTCGCGCGATGACCAGTGAAATCGACAACGGAGCCGAGACGGGCTTCGATCGCCTGCTGCAATTCACGTTGCCCGACCGGAACGCCCGCGGCCGCATCGTCAGGCTCGGGCCGGCGCTCGAGGATATTCTCGCAGCGCATCCTTATCCTCCCGCGCTGAAGCACTTGCTGAGCGAAGCGTTGGTGCTGACCGCGTTGATGGGTGCCTTGTTAAAGGACGAAGGCAGCCAGCTAACGCTGCAGGCTCAGGCGCACGATGGCATCGTCAATCTGCTGGTCTGCGATTACCGGGGCGGCGAATTGCGCGGCTATGCGCGGCATGATGAGGAGCGCTTCGCCGAGCTCGGCACGAATCCGTCGCTGAGCGAAATGTTCGAAGGCGGCTATCTGGCGATCACTTTCGATCTCGAGGCGTCGGGCCAGCGCTATCAAGGCATCGTCCCGTTGCACGGCCACTCGCTGGCCCACTCGGTCGAGCAATACTTTGCTCAGAGTGAGCAGGTTCCCACGCTGATCCGGATCGGCGTTCGCGGAGGCATTGGCGGGATCATCGGTGCAGGCTTGCTAGTCCAGCATCTCGCCGAGGGCGAGGGAGGGGGGGAGCGTCTCCACCACAGGGCGAGTCATCTGGAGTGGGATCACGTCGTGGCCTTGGCGGGCAGTCTCACCGAAGAGGAACTCGTTGATCCCGAACTGAGCCTCGAAACGCTTGTCTGGCGATTGTTCCATGAGGAGCGCGAGGTGCTTGTCTTGAAGGGTGAAGCCATCACGCGCGGTTGCCGCTGTTCGGTGGTTCACTTCGAGGAGGTGCTCGCGAGGTTCTCGAAGGAAGACCGCAAGGATATGCGCGACGAGAAGGGGATCATCCGTGTCGATTGCGCCTTTTGCTCGCGCGAATTCCTGATCGAGGACTGATGTCGCTTGCGGCCCGCGCACGCGCGACTTAGCGCTGCAGCATGGCCGTCACTTCGCCACATCGGGGGACCGAGCGCCGCGCCGTGGTGCTGTTGTCGGGCGGTCTCGACTCGATGGTCACCGCCGGACTGGCGCACGAGCAGGGCTACGAACTCCACGCGCTGACAATCGACTACAGCCAGCGGCATCGCCGCGAACTCGAGTCGGCCGAACGGGTCGCGGCCGCGCTCGGCGTGAAGCGCCACGTGATCCTGCGGCTCGACCTGCGCGCCTTTGGAGGCTCCGCGCTGACGGATGTGATCGACGTGCCAAAGGGAGGCCTCAGCGGCGGAATTCCGGTGACCTATGTCCCGGCGCGCAATCTCGTCTTTCTCTCGCTGACGCTGGCCTGGGCCGAGGCCCTCGGCGCGCGGGACATCTTCATCGGCGTCAATGCGCTCGATTATTCAGGCTACCCGGATTGTCGGCCCGAATTTATCGCCAGCTTCGCCGAAACCGCCCGGTTGGCCACCAAGGCTGGTGTCGAAAGCGGATCGTTTGCGATTCACGCCCCCCTGCAGCACCTTGGCAAGGCGGAGATCGCCGCCGAGGCCGCGCGTCTCGATCTCGATCCGGGGATGAGCTGGTCGTGTTACGATCCCACTCCAGACGGCTTGGCTTGCGGTATGTGCGACAGTTGCCGGCTGCGGCTCAAGGGCTTTGCCGAGGCCGGCCTCCGGGATCCGCTGACTTACGCGAACGAAAGCTGAGTTGCGTCAGCTCGATGGAAAGATCCCCGCGTCGGCAAGTGCCGTGATCAGCTCGGCGAGGGCCGTTCGCGCTTCCGCGTCGACAACGCGGCCACCACTCGACAAGCCCCGCTTGCGCCCGAATCGCCGCTCGCCTAGGGCGCGCCGATGCTGCGCCGCCTCTACGACTGGGTTCTCGACAAGGCGGCGCATCCGCATGCCGGCTGGTGGCTGGCGTTCTTCGCCTTTGCCGACGGCGGGCTGTTTCCTTTTCCGCCGCATCCGCTGCTCGCGGTCCTGTGCCTGTCGCAGCCCGGCCGCGCGGTGCGCTATGCGGCGATC
The DNA here is from genome assembly GCF_011320115.1 of Croceibacterium segetis. Lineage (GTDB taxonomy): Bacteria > Pseudomonadota > Alphaproteobacteria > Sphingomonadales > Sphingomonadaceae > Croceibacterium_B > Croceibacterium_B segetis. Next base: position 240,259 of record NZ_JAANOZ010000005.1, read on the forward strand.
ACCACGGTGGCTTCGATCGCCGGCGGGGTGTTCGGCTATTTCGTCGGCCACTTTCTCTACGACAGCATCGGTCAGGAACTGCTCGGCGCGCTCGGCCTGACCCGCAAGTTCCCGGTCGCGGCGTGCTACCTCAAGGCTTACGGGGTGGAGATCATCGTGCTCAAGGGCGCGACGCCGATCCCGTTCCTGCTGCTGACGGTGACCGCCGGGTTCATCAATTTCCCGCTCGGCAAGTTCGTCCTCGCCAGCCTGCTTTCGCGCGGGGCGATCTTCTTCGGCATCGGGGTGCTGTTCAAGGTCTTCGGCCCGCCGATCAAGACCTTCATCGACAAGTACTTCGCCTACGTCGTGGTTGCCGTGCTGCTGGTGATTGCCGGGCTGTTCTACGCCGTCGACGTCGCCGGCAGCGGGACCTCGGCGAGCGACCAGTGCGCCGCCGCCAAGCTCGACCCGACTTACGCCTGAGGTCTTAGCGCGCCGCCAGGGCGGCGGCGTCGGCCCTGGTCCGCAGCGCTTCGGCGACCGGGTCCTTCGTCCGCAACTTGAGCGAGGCTTCGGCGGCTTCCTTCGCGCCCGCCGCGTCGCCCGCGGCAAGCAGCGCGGCGGCGACGTCGCGGCGCACCGGGTACCAGAACGCCGGCGGGTCGGTGAAGTCGTTGAACTCGGGCGTTTCCTCGATCTCGGCCGCCTGGCGGAAGTGCTCCGCCGCCGCCCTCGGGTCGCCGCCGAGCATCGCCATGCGCCCGGCAAGGACCGCGCGCATGACCCCGAGCATCTGCTCGGGCGCCTTCGAATCGTGTTTCTTCGGCTTGGCGATGGTCGCCGGAAGCGCGTCCATCTCCGCCTTGACCGCCGCGGCGTCGCCCGCGCTCGCCGCCGCCTCGCCGCGGGCGTAATGCCACGCGGCCTTGAGGTAGGGCAGCTTCGGTTCGGCCAGTTTGGCGACCGACTGGGGATCGAAGCGCGCCACCGCCTCGTAGCCGAGCGCCGCCATCAGCTGCATCGTCGGGCTGCCCTCGTCGCGCGCGGCGGCGACTTCGACCAGCGGCCGGGCGAGGTCGAGCCCGATCCTGGCGTCACCGGCCATCAGCGCCCCGCCGAGCCCGTAGAGCACGTTGTGCGAATGGTACGGCAGGCCCCAGACACCGTCGGGCCCGGGCAGGTCGAGCCGCTTGGCGTTCTCGATTCCCAGCTCGACCGCCCGCGCGTTGGCCTGCGCGGTGTCCTCGTAGCGCCCGAGCCAGTACCAGGTGTGACCCGACATATGCACGAGATGGCTGGCCCGCGGAGCCAGCGCGCCGAGCTTGTCGGCGTAGGGCTCGGCCTTCTGCGGCTGGGCCAGCGCTTCCTCGGCGTGGATGTAGAAGTGGATCGCCGGGGTGTGGTTCGGATCGCGCGCGAGAACGCCCTCGAGCAGCGCCGCCGCGCGTTCGATCTTGGCGTGGTCGAAGTCGCCCTTCCCCTGGGAGAAGGCGTTGAACGAATCGACCATCAGCGCGTCGGCGGTGAGGACGGCGATCTCGTTGTCGTCGGGGAACTGAACCTGCACCGCGAGCATCGCCTGGGCGTAAGCGGCGTCGCGCTTGTAGGGGTTGCCCGAGCGATAACGCTCGACCAGCGCGGCGGTCAGCTCGCGCTCCTTCGAGGTGCCGCCTTGCACGGCCAGGACTTCGGCCTCGCGGGCCAGCGCGAGGAGCGGCTTACGCTCGTCCTTGTCCTTGCCGTAGTTGATCGTCGGGCCTTCGACGAGCGCCTGGCCCCATTTGCACATCGCGCAATTGGGATCGAGCGCCACGGCCTGCTCCATCGCCGCGCCTGCCGCGCTGTGGGCGAAGGCGGCGCCGAGCTCCATGCCGTTGGAAAAGAACGCCTGTGCCTGCGGCACGCTCGTGGTCACCGTGAAGCCGCCGGTGCCATAGCCGGTCAGCAGCGTCGGCACCTTGGGCTTGAGGTTGTCGGAATGCGAATGCGCATCGTGGGCCGCCGGCATCTGCGCCGCGTGGTCGGCGGGCTCGGGCTTTGTCGGCGCGTCCTGCGCCGCGCCCGCCGCGGCCAGCGCCGCCGAAGCCACCGCCGCCGTCCAGTACCGCTTCATACCGACCCCCCAGCCGCGCCGCGCTAGATAATCCCGACCGCTTTCCCGGCGCGCGCGAACATGCCGAGGATCGTCTCGACTTCCTCGGCCGAGTGCTCGGCGCAGAGCGAGCAGCGCAGCAGGGTCATCCCGGCAGGCGTCGCCGGCGGCCGGGCGAGATTGACGTAAAGTCCCTCGTGCAGCAGCGCCTCCCACATCGCCGCGCCGTGCTCGAGGTCGGGCATGATCACCGCGACGATCGCGCTTTGCGGCTCCTTGGTGCCGAGCGTGAAGCCGAGTTCGGTAAGCCCGCCGTGGAGACGCTTGGAATTCTCCCACAAGTGCGCCCGCTTGTTGGAGCCGTGCATCAGCTTGCGGATCGAAGTCGCCGCGGTGGCGACCACGCTCGGCGGCAGGCTGGCGGTGAACACGTACGGGCGGCAGACCAGCCGCAGGATTTCGAACTTCGGATGGTTGGAAACGCAGAAGCCGCCCACCGTGCCGACCGATTTCGAGAAGGTGCCGATGATGAAATCGACCTCGTCGATCACCCCCTGCTCTTCGGCCACGCCGCGCCCGTTGGGGCCGATGAAGCCCATCGAATGCGCTTCGTCGACCAGCACCATCGCGCCGTGCTTCTTGGCGATGGCGACCATCTCCCTGAGCGGGGCAACATCGCCGAGCATGGAGTAGACGCCTTCCAGCACGACCAGCTTGCCCGCCCCTTCGGGAATCCGCCGCAGCCGGTTGTCGAGCGCTTCGAGGTCGTTGTGCTTGAACGGCACGATCTCGGCGTTGCCCATCGCGCAGCCGTCCCAAATGCTGGCGTGCGAGTCGATGTCGAGCACGACGTAGTCGCCTTTGCCGGCGATCGTCGCGATGATCCCGAGGTTGGCTTGATAGCCGGTCGAGAAGACCATCGCGTGATCCATCGCGTAGAAGTCCTTGAGCGCCTGCTCGCACTCCTTGTGGCCCCGGTAAGTGCCATTGAGGACGCGGCTGCCGGTGGTGCCCGAGCCGAATTCCTCGAGCGCTTTCTTGCCCGCCTCGATCACGTCCCGATCGAAGGTCATGCCCATGTAATTGTAAGTGCCGAGCAGGATCGTGTCGCGCCCGTTGCAGATCGCCCGGGTGGGGCTGAGCACTTTCTCCATCACCAGGCTGAACGGATCCTCGACCCCGTTGGCGAGCAGGTCCTCGCGCTGCTTGATCAGCGCGTCGAACTTGCTGAACAGGTCGCCCACCGGTGTCGGCTGGTCGGCCTGGAGGGGGGCGTCGGGCTGGCTGATACCTTCGCTCATTGTGCGCTCAGGTGTTCTGCAGACGGAACACGGCGTCGACCAGCTGGCCCCAGGTTTCGATCTCGGCCTGCTGGTTCATGCTGATGATGATGTCGAACTCGTCCTCGATCGCCGCGACGAAATCCATCACCGTCAGGCTGTCGAACTCGAGGTCGCCGGCGAACGTCGTCCCGTCCGCGATCGTCACGCCCTTCTTGTTGAAGGGCTCGATCAGCTTGCGGATACGCTCGTCGACTTCGGCACGATCCATGCGCGCACTCCTATGAATGGAATGCGGCGCAAAAGCGGCTTGGCTAAACGAATGTCAAGCGTGCAGCGGCAGCGGGGCGGGCGCGGCCGAGCGGTCAAGCAGGCCCTTCACGGCGTTCATGAACGGCACGATCGACACCGGCTTGGCGAGGTATCCCTCGGCGCCGACCTGCCGAATCCGTTCCTCGTCGCCCTTGCCGGCATAGGCGGTCACCGCCAGCACAGGGATGTCGCACAGCGCCACATCGTTCTTCATCCCGGCGATCAGGTCGAGGCCGGAGATGTCCTGCAGCTGGATGTCCATGATCACCAGATTGGGGACGAAGGATCGCGCCCTCTCGATCGCCATGCCGCCATCCGCTACCGGTTCGACGTCGAAACCGCTGGCCTGCAAGACGTCGCAGAACAGCTTTCGGTTCAAGTCGTTGTCCTCGACAACGAGGATTCTCTGCGTCATTGCGCCCCCGATCCCCTTCCGCCCCCCGGCGAAAGTTTGTGGATAGCAAATACCCTACTTGTGGATAACTTACAATTCTCAAAGCTAATCAATCGATCCCGCCCGACCCCTCAGGATTAGCCCTTAGCGCGCTCGCCTGGGTGCTTACGAATGAGAAGCGCGCCCGGCGATTTCTCGACCTGACCGGCCTGACGCCCAAGCAATTGCGCGGCGGAATCGAAACGCCGGCGCTGCAATTGTCGGTGCTCGAGTTCCTTTGTGCGCACGAGCCCGACCTGCTCGCAGCCGCCGAAGCGCTCGGTGTCGACCCCGCGGCGATCCCGGCGGCGCGCGAAAGGCTCCGGCGATGAGCCGGCCTCTGGTGGTCACCGATTGCGACGAAGTGCTCCTGCACATGGTGCGCCACTTCCGTGAGTGGATGGCAGAGCAGCATGGGGTCGAGTTCGACCTGAGCGGCAATCCCTTTGCCGAAACGTTCGTCCTGCCCGGCCGGACCGAGCCGCTGAGCTTCGACGAGAAGTGGCAGTTCCTCGATGCTTTCTTCGACGACGAGATGGCCCGCCAGACGGCGATCCCCGGGGCCGTCGAGGCGATCGCCGAACTGCAGCGCGAGGCCGACGTGGTTGTGCTGACCAACCTTCAGGACCGCTACAACGCAGCCCGGGCGGCGCAGTTGCGCGAGCACGGCATCGCCACCAGGGTCGTCACCAACCAGGGGCCCAAGGGTGAGGCCTTGCGGCGTATCGTCGACGAGTTCGCTCCCTCGCGCGCGGTGTTCATCGACGACCTCGCGCACCACCACGCTTCGGCGGCGGAAGTCCTGCCCAAGATCTCGCGCCTGCACTTCTGCGGCGAGCCGGCGATCGCGCCGCACATCCCTTGTGCTCTCGACGCCGGTCACGCCCACGCCAGGATCGACACCTGGGCGGAAGCCTTGCCCTGGCTGCTCGAAACGTTGCATGGAACGAAAGTATGAGCATCGCCCAACGCCTCGCCGAACTCGGCATCGTGCTGCCGCAACCCGCCGCGCCAGTAGCGAGCTACGTCCCGGTGGTGGTCGTCGGCGGCCTCGCGCACGTCTCCGGGCAATTGCCGTTCATCGACGGCGCGCTGGTCACCGGCCGGCTCGGTGAGGACGTCGATCTCGACCTCGGCGCCCGCGCCGCGCGCGCCTGCGGACTGATGATCCTCGCGCAACTCAACGCCGCGCTCGGCTCGCTCGACCGGGTCGAGCGGGTGGTCAAGCTCGGCGCTTTCGTCAATTCCGCCACCGTTTTCACCGATCAGCCGAAGGTCGCCAACGGCGCCTCGGACCTGATGGTCGAGGTGTTCGGCGACGCCGGCAAGCACGCCCGCAGCGCCGTCGGCGTACCGGCCCTTCCGCTCGGCGCGGCGGTCGAGGTGGACGCGATCGTTGCCTTGGGCAGCGCTTGACGGCTGGCTCTCGCCCGCGCCCGATCCGGCGCGCATCGGCTGGCTGAAAGGCCGCGACTACGCCCACCGCGGCCTTCACGGCGGCGAGGCCCCGGAAAATTCGCTTTCGGCGTTCTCGGCGGCGATCTCGCACGGGATGGGCATTGAGTGCGATGTCCAGCAGACGAGCGACGGCCGCGCGATGGTATTCCACGACCGGGATCTCGACCGGCTCACCGGCGAATCCGGCCCGGTCGCGGGACGCAGCGCCGCGGCGCTGGCCCAGATCGCGCTCGGCGGCGGCAATGACCGCATCCCGCGCCTGAGCGACTTTCTCGGCATGATCCGCGGCCAGGTTCCCCTGCTGATCGAGATCAAGACCCGCCGCGAACGCCGGGTCGCCGCGCTGTGCCTCGCCGTGCGGCGCGATGTCGAAGGTTACCGCGGCCCGGTCGCCGTGATGAGCTTCGACCCTCGCGTCGGCGGCTGGTTCCGCCGCCACGCCCCGCACATCGTGCGCGGCCTGGTAGTAACCGAGGAAGGCGCGCGCACCTTCTCGGGGTCCGTGCGCCGCCGCCTCGCGCTGTGGCAGGCCGGGCCCGACTTCCTCGCCTACGACGTGCGCGACCTGCCGAGCTCCTTCGCCGCCGCGCAGCGCCGGCGCGGCTTGCCGGTGCTCACCTGGACGGTGCGCAGCGCCGCCCTGCGCGAACGCGCCATGCAATGTGCCGACGCACCGATCGTCGAGGGCGAAGGTGTCGCGGAGAACGGCAAGAACCTGTAATATCGGCGCGATGGCCGATTCCGACCTCATTGCCCGCGTTGCTCCAGCCGTCGGCGCGATTGATGCCGAGGAGTGGGATCGGCTCGCGGGATCGGGCAATCCCTTCATGAGCCACGCGTTCCTCACCGCGCTCGAAGATTCGGGCAGCGTCGGGCTAGGCACCGGGTGGGACCCGGTGCCGGTCGTGATCGAGGACGGGCGCGGCACGCTCCACGCGGCGCTGCCGGCTTACGTCAAGAGCCACAGTCAGGGCGAATACGTGTTCGACCACGCCTGGGCCGATGCCTGGCATCGCGCGGGCGGGCGCTACTACCCCAAGCTGCAGATCGCCGCGCCGTTCACGCCGGCGACCGGGCCGCGGCTCCTGCTCGAAGACGAGGCCTATGCCACGCCGCTGCTGCGAGCGGCCGAGCAATTGTGTGCGCAGCAAGGCCTCTCCTCCGCCCACGCGACCTTCATCGAGCCCGAGCAGCGGCACCTGTTCGAACGCGCCGGCTGGCTGCTGAGGAACGACATCCAGTTCCACTGGGAGAACCGCGGCTACGCCAGCTTCGAGGACTTCCTCGCCCAACTGTCCTCGCGCAAGCGCAAGGAGCTGCGCAAGGAACGCGCGCGGGCGCAGGAGGGGGTCGAGATCCGCCACTTGACTGGCGGCGACTTGCGCCCAGAGCACTGGGACGCATTCTGGCAATTCTACCAGGACACCGGCGCGCGGAAGTGGGGCCATCCGTACCTGACACGTTCGGCGTTCGACTTGTTTGGCGAGCGGATGGGCGAGCGGGTCCTGCTGGTGCTGGCTTACGAGAATGGCGACGCGATCGCCGGGGCGCTCAACTTCATCGGCGCGGACGCGCTCTACGGCCGCTACTGGGGCTGCACCCGCGACAAGCCGTTCCTCCATTTCGAGCTGTGCTATTACCAGGCGATCGACGCGGCGATCGCGCGCGGCTTGCAACGGGTTGAGGCGGGGGCGCAAGGCGGGCACAAGCTGGCGCGGGGCTACGAGCCGGTGCGCACGTGGTCGGCGCACTGGATCGCCGATCCGGGCTTTCGCGAGGCGATCGCCGACTTCCTCGAGCGCGAGCGCGAAGGCGTGGCGCAGGAGAGCCTTTATCTCGGCACCCGCACGCCGTTCCGGAAGGGCGGGTGACGAATCGCACTATCGCGAGCTTCTGTGCTTGTAACCGATTAGCGTGACGATGTCAAGAAATAATTACCAAATAGGTTAGGCGGCACGCCGCTCCCCGGCTCCCAGCCACTGCCGCGCGCGGCGCTGCGCCTCGGCGATCTCGCGTGCGCTCATTTCGTCGGAAATGTCGGCGCGGCACCAAGCGGCTTCTTCGTGCCCCTGCGCGGCGGCGAGGTTGAACCACTTGTGCGCCTCGATCAGGTCGCAGGCGACACCGTGGCTGCCGATCGAAAAGGCGACACCGAGGTCGAAGTAGGCGCTGTTGCTGCCCTTGGCGGCGGCCGCCAGGCACTTGGCGACCAGCAGGTCGGCGGCAACGGCTTCGGCGCTGCGGATTGATTTCACGTTATCGATCTTGGCCAGTTCCATGATCGCTCTCCCCAAGAATTTGCCGAGCGCCCCCGCTGCCGGCTTGCTGCACCAGTGTTCCACCCGGCGCCCTCAACAAATGGTTAACGGCCTCGGGGAATTGTTAACCACATCCCTTGCGACCGTTCGGCAGCGCTTAATCATTTTCCGATTAAGGCACTTGCGTTGCCGCTTGTGCGCCATCGGTGCTGTCCGTATAGGCCGCGCCATCCGGGTCGGCGGCGCGTGCGAACGCGGCTGAATCACAGCATCGGCCGGGGTGGGACTGACCAGTTGCGGAGGTGCCCGAATGGCATCTGTATTGGGTGATGAGATCGACGTCCTGGCCAAGGCCAAACGTGCGCTCGACGCCGACTACACGCCGACCGAAGACGAAGCGTACATGTCGGAGCAGCAGCTGAATTATTTTCGTGTGCTGCTGCTCGAATGGAAGAAATCGATTCTCTCGGCCTCGGAGTTCACCCTGCAATCGCTGCAGGACGGGCCAATCCGCGAGCCCGACCTCAACGACCGCGCCTCGAGCGAGACAGACTGGGGTATCGAGCTGCGCACTCGCGACCGCCAGCGCAAGCTCATCGCCAAGATCGATGCGGCGCTGCGTCGAATCGACGAAGGCGAATACGGCTGGTGCGAAGTCACTGGCGAACCGATCGGAATCAACCGCCTGATCGCCCGGCCGATCGCAACGATGACGGTCGAAGCCCAGCAGGCGCACGAGCGGCGCGAAAAGGTTTCGCGCGACGACTGACCCGGTTCGGGACGTTTTTGCAAATACTTGCGCGGCGTTAAACAATCGAAAACCACAGTCGGCGAATACGCTCGAAACACGAATTGCGCGCGGGCCAGCGTTCGCGCCGTGTCCAGCTAACCAGGAGAGCCCCGCGAGATGGCCAATGTCGAAACTCGCCAGGTCGAACGCGACAGCTTGCTGTTGATCGCCCAGGTGCGCATCGACGGCGGCAGCGGCGGCGAGCACCGCGTCAAGGTCCGCAATCTTTCCGCCGGCGGCATGATGGCCGAAGGCGATGCTCCGGTGGTGCGCGGTGTGCTGGTTTCCGTCGGCCTGCGCAACATTGGCTGGGTCGAGGGGACGGTCGCCTGGAAGCAGGACGACCGGTTCGGCATCGCCTTCGTCGAGGAAATCGATCCCAAGGTGGCGCGCGCCCCGATCGCCGCCGGCGCGCCCGACCTTTCAAGTCCACGCTTCACCCGCCCGCCGCTCGACCTGTACACAGCGAACTTGCGCAAGATCTGACCTTTCGCCACGACCGCCGAAGGCTTAGCCTGCCTTCATGCAAGGGCGACTTCTCAAAGCGGTTGTAACGGGCGCGCTGCTGTCGCTGGCCGCGTGCGGCCATTCGGACGGCCCGCTCGACATTGCGATCATCGGCGACAAGGACGAGGTTTTTGCCGGTGGCCTGAGGTTGTCCGAAGGCGCGCAGGTGGTTCGCGGCGCAACCGGCGCCGGCCTCGTCGCGCTCGACGCGCAAGGCGAGATCGAACCGGCCCTGGCCGACCGGTGGATCGTCGCCGACGATGGCAAGAGCTATATTTTCCGCCTGCGCGAAGGGACCTGGCCCGACGGCGCCGAACTTACCGGCGAAAGCGCGCGCGAGGCCATTCGGCAGGTAATCCGCGGCCTGCGCGGAACTTCGCTCGGACTCGACCTGGGGCCGGTCGACGAGGTCAAGGCGATGGCCGGCCGGGTCGTCGAGATCGACCTGAAAGCGCCGATGCCCGATTTCCTGCGCTTGCTGGCGCAACCCGAGCTGGCGCTCTCTCACCGGGGTTTCCAGGCCGGTCCGATGGTGATCGAACGAGCGCGCCCGGACACCGCGATGGGGCGTCAGCCGACCGAGTTGACGTTCAGGCCCCCGGAAATGCGCGGCCAGCCGCAGGAGGAGGGCTGGCAGCGGCACGTCCGCGCGGTTGGCGTCGAAGCCCTCCCTGCGAAGGCCGCGCTGGCCGCGTTTGACCAAGGCGAGGTCGACGTCGTGCTCGGCGGCACGATCGCTTCCTGGCCGCTGGCGGATCCCGGCCCCCTGTCGCGCGGCAACTTGCGACTCGACAACGTGATCGGCCTGTTCGGCATGCAGGTCATGCGCGAGCGCGGCTTCCTCGCGCTGCCGCAGAACCGCGAGGCGCTGGCTTTGGCGATCGACCGGCCGGCGCTGATGTCGCGCTTCAACATCGGCGGCTGGGTGCCGAGCACGCGAATCGTTCCGGCGGCAGTCGCCGGCGCGAAGGTATCTGAGCGCTGGGCCGGAGCCAGCATCGACCAGCGCCGCGGCGCCGCAGCCAGCCGCGTGGCGGCCTGGCGCGCCGGCGCGGGCAAGGGCAAACCGCCGCAGCTGACCATCGCGCTCGCCGACGAGCCCGGATTTGTTATGCTATTCAACGAGTTGTCCGCCCAGCTCGGCCAGATCGGCGTCACGCTGGTGCGCGTCGCCGAGGGCGAGCCGGCCGACCTGACGCTGGTCGACCGGATCGCCCGCTATGCCGAGCCGCGCTGGTTTCTCAACCAGTTCAATTGCTCGCTCCATCGCGGCCTCTGCAATTCGGAGGCGGACGCGGCCGTCGAATCAGCGCTCGCGGCGCCGGATGCCCAGACGCGAGCCGACGATCTCGCCCGCGCCGAAGGCCTGCTGAGCGCGGCCAACGTGTACATCCCGATCGGCGCGCCGCTGCGCTGGTCGATGGTGCGCGGCACCGTCGACGGGTTCGCCTCGAACGCGTGGGCCTGGCATCCCTTGCCCGACATGGCGACGATCCCCAAATAACCTCGATGGATCGCGCCGAACTATCACCGCAGCGCCCCCGCCCGATGGCGGCCTCGCTGCCGACCGGAACCGACCCGGCCTCGGTCCGCCGGCGGATTGAGGCGGTCGAGAAACTGCTCGAGCACGGTTTCAAGGTCCCCGGCCTGGGTTACGAGTTCGGCCTCGACGCGATCGTCGGGCTTATTCCGGTGATCGGCGATTTCGTCGGCGCCGCGTTCGGCGCCTACCTGGTGTGGGAAGCGAAGAACCTCGGCATGCCCAAGTGGAAGCTGTGGCGGATGGCCGGCAATGTCGGGTTCGACACCGCCATCGGGCTGGTTCCGTTCGCCGGTGACGCGCTCGACTTCCTGTTCCGCTCCAACACCCGCAACCTTCGCGTCGTCAAGCGGCACCTCGACAAGCATCATCCGCATACCCGCGTGATCGAAGGGTAGTTTCACTTTCAACCGTCTCCGGCTTATAGCTTCCTGCATGGGCCGGGACGTCACTTACGCGAGTTACCTCGATCTGGACCGTGTTCTCTCGGCGCAGCATCCGGTGTCGGGTGCGCACGACGAGATGCTGTTCATCGTCGTCCACCAGGCGAGCGAGCTGTGGCTCAAGCTTTGCCTGCACGAACTCGCCGGCGCGCGCGAGCTGATCGCTGCCGACGAGTTGCGCCCGGCCTTTAAAATGCTCAGTCGCGTCGCCCGCGCGCAACAGCAACTGATCGGCAACTGGGACGTGCTGAGCACGATGACGCCGCACGATTACTCACAAGTCCGCCCGTTTCTCGGGCGGTCGAGCGGGTTTCAGTCGGCGCAGTATCGGCTGATGGAATTCATGCTCGGCGGGCGCGATCCGGACATGGTGACGATGCACGAAGCGACACCCGAAGTGGCCGGAGAATTGCGGGCCGAATTGGGACGGCCCAGCCTCTACGACGAAGCCCTGCGCCTGCTCACCCGGCGCGGGTTCGCCATCCCGGCCGAAGTGCTCGAACGCGGGCTGGAGCGGCCGCATGAGGCCAATCAGGCGATCACCGAGGCCTGGGCGCAAATCTATCGCGACCCCGACCAATACTGGGACCTCTACGAGCTGGCCGAGAAGCTGGTCGACCTCGAATACCACTTCCAGCGCTGGCGCTTCGGACACCTCAAGACCGTTGAGCGGATCATCGGCTTCAAGCCGGGCACCGGCGGCACGGCGGGCGTGCCCTATCTAGAGTCGGTGCTCAAGAAGGGCTTCTTCCCCGAGCTGCTCGCGGTGAGGACCGAGATTTGATTCCGAGTCTCGCCGACGCCCGCGCGCTCGACGCGGCCGATCCGATCGCCGGCTACCGCAAGCAGTTCGCGATTCCGCCGGGGGTGGTCTACCTCGACGGCAATTCGCTCGGTGCGCTGCCGTTGGGCACAGCGGCTCGGCTCGGCGAGGTAATCCGCCGCGAATGGGGCGAGGGGCTGGTCCGCAGCTGGAACAGCGCCGACTGGATCGGCATGCCGCGTCGCATCGGGGCGATGATCGCGCCGCTGATCGGGGCGCAGGCGGACGAGGTGATCGCCTGCGATTCGACCTCGGTGAACCTGTTCAAACTGATCGCCGCGGCGCTGGCGATGCGGCCCGGGCGCAAGGTTGTGCTGAGCGAGCCGGGTAACTTCCCGACAGACCTCTACCTGATCGCCGGGCTCGAGGCGCAGGGGTTGGCCGCGAAGCGGCTCGTAGAGCGGGAAGCGCTCGAAGCGGCGCTCGACGACAGCGTCGCGCTACTGCTGCTGACCCACGTTCACTACAAGACCGGCGCGATGCACAACATGGCCAAGCTGACTCGCGCGGCGCATGACGTGGGCGCGCTGGTGCTGTGGGACCTGTCGCACAGCGCCGGGGCGGTGCCGGTCGACCTGAATGGCGGCAACGCCGATCTCGCCGTCGGCTGCGGCTACAAGTATTTCAACGGCGGCCCCGGCGCGCCCGCCTTCGCTTTCGTCGCCAAGCGCCACCAGGCGGCGCTGCAGCAACCGCTGACCGGCTGGATGAGCCACGCCGCGCCGTTCGCCTTCGTCGACGACTACACCCCGGCGCCCGGCATCGAACGCCTGCTCACCGGCACCCCGCCGATCCTCGGCCTCGCCGCGCTCGAGGAAGGCGTGCGGCTGATCGCCGAGATCGGCATCGAGCGGCTGCATGCGAAATCGCGCGCGCTGTCCGACTTCCTCCGCGCCGCCATCGCCCAGGGTGCGCCCGACCTGCCGTGCATCAGCCCCGAGGGCCCGGGCCCTCGCGGCAGCCAGCTCTCGTACCGTCACCCCGAGGCCTACGCGATCGCCCAGGCGCTGATCGGGCGCGGAGTGATCCCCGACTTCCGCGAGCCGGACGTTCTCCGTCTCGGACTGTCGCCCGCTTACATTCGCTTCGAAGACTGCTGGCACGCCGCCCAAGCGCTCAGCGAAGTGCTGGCGAGCGGCGAGTGGGAGCGGGAAGAGTTCACGACGCGGAGAGCGGTGACCTGACGGGCAGGCGTTAAGCCTCCAGCTCGATGTCCCAGTAAAGCCAGTCGCGCCATGTCTCGTGCAGATAGTTCGGTGGGAACTTCTTGCCGTGCTGTTGCAGTTGCCAGTGGGTCGGGCGGATCGGATGGACCAGCGGGTGCATGTTCGCCTGCGCAGGCGTGCGGCCGCCCTTCTTCATGTTGCACGGGGCGCATGCCGTGAGGATGTTCTCCCACGTGGTCCGCCCGCCGAGCCGGCGCGGCATGACGTGGTCGAAGGTCAGGTGCTGCTCGCTGCCGCAGTACTGGCAGCTGAAGCGGTCGCGCAGGAAGACGTTGAAGCGGGTGAATGCCGGGAATTCGCTCGGCCGGACGTATTGCCTGAGCGCGATCACGCTTGGGATCTGCATGTCGAGGCTCGGCGAGTGGACCAGCCGCTCGTAGCTGGCGACGATGTCGACCCGCTCGAGGAAGATCGCCTTGATTGCCGTCTGCCACGGCCAAAGGCTCAATGGATAGTATGAGAGCGGCGTGTAATCGGCGTTCAGCACCAGCGCCGGACAGCTTTCCAGCCGCCTGGTGGGGTCTTCCATCGCGCTGCGGAAATGGGCCGCGCGCTCGATCAGGTCGGCCTTGAACACGCCGAGTGTCCTCCTTGGGAAGCAAGGGAGCATTTGCGCCGAAATGCGTCAACCCCGTTACAAGGCGCGAATCCACAGCCGTTTGGCGGATTTGCGGGTGTAGCGGGCCCGCGCGCGGGCTAGGAAGCACCGTGATCGTCACTCGCTTTGCCCCCAGCCCGAACGGGCCCTTGCATCTCGGCCACGCCTACTCGGCGATCGTCGCGCACGATCTGGCAAAGGCCCGCGGCGGGCGCTTCCTCCTGAGGATCGAGGACATCGACGGCGCCCGCTCGCGGCCGGAGTTGGCCGAAGCGTTTCGCGCGGACCTCGCCTGGCTCGGGCTCGAATGGGAGGAAGTGCCGGCGCAATCGACGCGGGTGACGGCCTATGCGCAAGCAGCGGAGTGGCTGCGGCGCGAGGGCCTGCTCTATCCCTGCCGGTGCACGCGTGCCGAGATCGCGGCGGCGGCGACCGAAGGAGGTCCCGATGGACCGGTCTATCCCGGAACCTGCCGAGGCACCCCGGTCGATCACGCCGCAGCCGCCTGGCGGCTCGATGTCGCCGAAGCACTCCGGCGAACCGGGCCGCTGACCTGGCTCGACGAACGCGCGGGCGAGCAGGCGGCGCGGCCCGAGCTGCTCGGCGACGTAGTGCTGGTGCGCAGGGAGGCCGAGACTCCGGCGAGCTATCACCTCGCCGTGACGATCGACGACTCGGCCGACGGCGTCACACTGGTCACGCGCGGCATAGACTTGTTTCCTGCGACGCATGTCCATCGGTTGCTTCAGGCGTTGCTCGATCTGCCGGTTCCGGCCTGGCACCACCACCCGCTGCTGCTCGACGAAACCGGCACCAAGCTCGCCAAGCGGCGCGGCTCTCCTTCGCTGGTCGACCGCCGCCGCGCCGGCGAGGACGGGCGGGCGCTGGCGGATTTGCTGCGCGCCGGGCGCCTCCCGGCTGGCATTACGCTCGGCGAAGGCCTAGATCGGGTGCCATGAACACCATCCTTGTCATCCTCCTCGTCGCGGCGATGATCTTCGTCGTCGTCTCGCTCGTCCGCGGGATTGTCGCCTTCCTGCAATCGCACCGCGCCGACATCGACGCCGGCGGCGAGCGGCAGAAGGACATGCAGCTGTTGCAGAACCGGATGATGATGAACCGGATCAAGTTCCAGGCTCTCGCGATCGTCATCGTGGCGATCCTGCTCATGCTCAACCACTGATCCGGCGGGCCGGAACGATGGTCCGTCTCAACAAGATCTACACCCGCACCGGCGACGACGGCACGACCGGGCTGGTCGACGGCAGCCGCGTGCCCAAGCACGACGCGCGGATGGAAGCGATTGGCGCGGTCGACGAGGCAAATTCGGCGCTGGGATTGGCGGCTGTGGTGCTTCAGGGCGAGGCTGCCAGCGACGTGCAGCGCTTGCAGAACGACCTGTTCGACCTGGGCGCCGATTTGGCGACGCCGGGCGAGGACTTCGCGCCCTCGGAGATGGTGCTGCGGATCGTCGCGGCGCAGGGCGAATGGCTCGAATCGCGGATCGACGCGCTCAACGAGAGCCTCGAACCCCTGCGCAGCTTCATCCTCCCGGGCGGCAGTGAGGCCGCGGCGCGGGTCCATGTCGCACGGGCGGCGGTGCGCCGGGCCGAGCGGGCGATGACTGCGCTCGCCTCCGGGGCGCCGGTCAACCCGGCCGCGCTGGCGTTCGTCAACCGTTTGTCGGATTACCTGTTCGTGCTTGCGCGCGCCATCAATGCGGGCGGCGAGGGCGACGTCTTGTGGCAGCCCGGCGCCAACCGCTGAGCGCGGGAATCTACCGATAGCGAGCCGATCATTGCGGACGCAGTTTCGCGGGAACGCGCGCCCTGTGCCGCGGGTTTGGCTGCAAAGGAGATTCATCCATGATCGCTCGCGAACCGACGTCCGACGACGCGCCCGAAATGCACAACGACGAACAGGACGACGAGCCGAGCCAGGCGCAGTCGATCGCCGAAGAGGCGCGTAACCGCGCCGGCCAGGCCAGCCCCCTCGACAGCACCAAGGTCCACGGCGGGATCGAAGACGATTCGACGCAGGACCTGATCGATCACATGCGCGACATGGAGCAGTCGGGCCGGATCGACATGGACGCCTACGCCGGAGAGGAGAACCTCGACGACAACGAGGACAAGTACGGCGAGGAAAATCGGGTCGACGACTTGCCGAGCGACGGCAGCTAGCCTTCGCTGGCTTCGCGCTTCAGATCGTACAGCAACTCGAGCGCGGCCTTCGGCGTGAGCGCGTCGACATCGAGCGCCTGCAATCGCTCGCGCAGCTCGTCGCACTGCTCTTCCTCGAGTTCGGCAGCGGCGGCGAACAGCGGCAGGTCGCCAAGGCCCGCCGCCAGTCCGCCGGTCTGCGCACGGCCCTTCTCTAGCCGGTCGAGCACTGACTTGGCGCGGGCCACGACGGTTTTCGGCACGCCCGCCAGCTTGGCGACCGCCAGCCCGTAGCTGCGATCAGCCGGCCCTTCAGCCAGCTCGTGGAGCAGCACCAGGTCGCCCTTCCATTCGCGTGCCCGGACGTGGTGGAGCGACAGCGCATCACAGGTTTCCGCGAGCCGTGAGAGCTCGTGGTAATGGGTGGCGAACAGGCACCGGCAGCGATTGGTTTCATGCACAGCCTCGACCACCGCCCAGGCGAGCGCCAACCCATCGTAAGTCGAGGTGCCGCGACCCACTTCGTCGAGGATCACGAAGCTGCGCTCCGTCGCCTGCGCGAGAATCGCCGCGGTCTCGACCATTTCGACCATGAAGGTCGAGCGTCCGCGCGCGAGGTTGTCGCTCGCGCCGACGCGGCTGAACAGGCGGTCGACGAGGCCGACCTTCGCCCGTGCCGCCGGCACATAGCCTCCGGCCTGGGCCAGCAGCACGATCAGGGCGTTCTGCCTCAGGAAGGTCGACTTGCCGCCCATGTTGGGCCCGCCGATCAGCCACAGCCGGTCAGCGGTCGACAGCGCGCAGTCATTGGCCACGAACCGCTCGCCGGCCTGAGCCAGGGCCGCTTCGACCACCGGATGCCGCCCGCCTTCGATTTCGAGGCACGGCTCGGCGACGATCTCGGGCCGGCACCAGCCGCCTTCGGCCGCGCGCTCGGCCTGACCGGCCGACACATCGATCCGCGCCAGCGCGGCGGCGGTCGCGGCGATCGGCTGGCGCGCGGCGACGACTTCGCCGACCAGTTCCTCGAAATGCGCCTCCTCGGCCGCCAGCGCATGACCACCTGCCTCGGCGATGCGGCTCGCCTCTTCGTGCAGCGACAGCGAGTTGAACCGCACGGCTCCGGCCATCGTCTGGCGGTGGGTGAAGCCGCTGTCCGGCGCCATCAATGCGTCGGCATGCCGCGCCGGAACCTCGATGAAATAGCCCAATACGCCGTTGTGACGGATCTTGAGCGCCGAAATGCCGGTTTCGTCGCGGTACTTCGATTCCAATGCGGCGATCGCTCGGCGCGAATTGGAGGATACGAGGCGTAGCTCGTCGAGCGCCGCATCATGCCCTTCGGCGATGAAGCCGCCCTGGCCGCGCTCGGTCGGCGGCGAGGGCACCAGCGCGCGCGACAGCAGATCGGTCAGCGCGCCGTGCCCGCCGAGGCTCGGCAGCAAGCGGTCGAGCAACGCCGGGCGTTCGGGCTTGGCGGCGAGGTGGTCGCGGATGCGGCGCGCCTCGCCGAGGCCGTCGCGCAGCTGGCCGAGATCGCGCGGGCTGCCGCGACCGGCGACCACCCGGCCGAGCGCGCGGCCGATGTCGGGCAAGTGCCGCAGCACGTCGCGCACGTCGGCGCGCAGCAGCGGGTCGGCGTGGAACCACTGCACAAGCGCCAGCCGCTCGACGATCGCCGCCTTGTCGGTCAGCGGGGCGGAGAGGTCCTCGGCCAGTTGCCGCGCGCCCGCGCCGGTCACGCAGCGGTCGACCGCCGCCAGCAGACTCCCGGCGCGCCCGCCGCCTTGCGCTTCGAGCACCTCCAGGCTGGCGCGCGTCGCCGCGTCCATCGCCAGCCGCGTGGCGCCGTCCTGCGCCACCGGAGGCAGCAGCAGCGGCAAGTGCCCGCGCCCCGCATGGTCGAGATAAGCGATCAGCCCGCCCGCCGCCGCCAGCATCGCGCGGCCGAATTGCCCGAACCCGTCGAGCGTGGCGACGCCGTGGACGGCTTTCAGCCGCGCCTCCCCTTCGTCGCTGGCGAAATCGCGCGACGGGCGCGGGATCGCCTCCGCCGGCATGCCGTCCCACCCCTCGGGCGCGATCAGCTCGCTCGCCGAGATCCGGGCGAGCGTCGCAGGCAAGGCCTCGGGCGCGCATTCCTCCAGCTCCATCCGTCCGGTCGAGATGTCGCACGCGGCCAGGCCGCACACGCCGCGAACCTCGCACACCGCTGCGAGCACGTTCGCCCGGCGCGGTTCGAGCAGCGCTTCCTCGGTCAGCGTGCCGGCGGTGACGAAGCGGACGATATCGCGCGCCACGAGTGTCTTCGAGCCGCCGCGCTTGCGCGCTTCCTCGGGGCTCTCAGTCTGCTCGGCGATCGCCACCCGGCAGCCGGCCTTGATCAGCCGGGCGAGATAACCCTCCGCTGCATGCACCGGCACGCCGCACATCGGGATCGGCTTGCCGTCGTGCTCGCCGCGGCTGGTCAGCGCGATGTCGAGCACTTGCGAGGCCGTGTTGGCGTCGTCGAAGAACAGCTCGAAGAAGTCGCCCATGCGGTAGAACAGCAGGCAATCGCCGGCCTCGCGCTTGAGCGCGAGGTATTGCGCCATCATCGGGGTGGCGGTGCCTGCCATGCGTTTGGCCTAGCCGCGCCCGTTCCGATTCGGGAACACCCGGGCGAAAGCTTTCCCCTATGCCAAGGCCGTGCGGCGCGTTAGGGCTTCCGCCCGAGGAGACGACGCTTGGCCGACGAGACGAATTCCAGCTTCACCACGCGTGAGGCGCTGTTCTACCACGAGACCGGGCGCCCCGGTAAGATCGAGATCATCCCGTCGAAGCCCGTCGCCACCCAGCGCGACCTCAGCCTGGCCTATTCGCCGGGCGTCGCCGCGCCGGTCGAGGCGATCGCCAAGGACCCTCTGGCGGCGTACGAATATACCGCCAAGGGCAACCTCGTCGCGGTCATCACCAACGGCACCGCCATCCTCGGCATGGGCAACCTCGGTGCGCTCGCCAGCAAGCCGGTGATGGAAGGCAAGGCGGTGCTGTTCAAGCGCTTCGCCGATGTCGATTCGATCGACATCGAGCTCGCCACCGAGGACCCCGAGGCGTTCATCAACGCCGTCGCGCTGATGGAGCCGAGCTTCGGGGGCATCAATCTCGAAGATATCGCCGCGCCCGAGTGCTTCGTCATCGAGCAGGCCCTGCGCGAGCGGATGAAGATCCCGGTCATGCATGACGACCAGCACGGCACCGCGATCATCGCCGCCGCCGGGCTGATCAACGCCTGCCACTTGACCGGCCGCGATTTCAAGGACGTCAGGATGGTGGTCAACGGCGCCGGCGCCTCGGCGATCGCCTGCACCGCGCTGATCAAGGCGCTCGGCGTGCCCAACGACAATGTCATCATGTGCGACCGCAAGGGCGTGATCTATCGCGGGCGCGACAACGTCGACCAGTGGAAGAGCGCGCATGCGGTCGACACCGACCGCCGCACCCTGGAAGAGGCGCTCAACGGTGCCGACGTCTTCCTCGGCCTGTCGGCGGCCGGCGCGCTCAAGCCCGCGTGGGTCGAGAAGATGGCCAAGCAGCCGATCATCTTCGCGATGGCCAATCCCGATCCCGAGATCACGCCCGACGATGCCAAAGCCGTGCGGCCCGACGCGATCATCGCCACCGGCCGCTCGGACTATCCGAACCAGGTCAACAATGTGCTCGGCTTCCCGTTCATCTTCCGCGGCGCGCTCGACGTGCGGGCGACGGCGATCAACGAGGAGATGAAGATCGCCGCCGCGCATGCGATCGCCGCGCTGGCTCGCGAGCGGGTGCCGGACGAGGTCGCCGCGGCCTATGGCGTCGATCGCCAGTTCGGGCGCGATTACATCATTCCCGCCCCGTTCGATCCGCGGTTGATGGAGACGGTGTCCTCCGCTGTCGCCAAGGCGGCGATGGATTCCGGCGTGGCGCAAAAACCGATCGAGGACTTCGACGCCTACCGCGTGTCCTTGCGCGCGCGGCTCAACCCGACCACCTCTGTGCTGACTCACGTCTACGAGGAAGCCAAGCGCGCGCCCAAGCGCGTCGTCTTCGCCGAGGCTGAGGAAGACATCGCCCTGCGCGCGGCGATCCAGCTGCGCGACTTCGGCTACGGCACCCCGGTGCTGGTCGGCCGCACGCAGGCAGTGAAGGACAAGCTGCGCGAGTTGGGCGTCACCGATCCCGACAGCTTCGAGATCCAGAACTCGGCCGACAGCACCTATGTCCCGGCCATGGTCGCATATCTCTACGGGCGACTGCAGCGCCGCGGCTATACCGAGCGCGACGTGCGCCGGATGGTCAACCAGGATCGCAACGTGTTCGCCTCGCTGCTGGTCGCGCTCGACCATGGCGACGCGATGATCTCGGGCCTTACGCGCCCATTCGCGCAGACGATGCGCGAGGTCAGCCTGGTGCTCGATCCCAAGCCCAATTCGCTGCCGTTCGGCATTCACCTGATGATCGGCAAGAACTATACCGTGTTCCTCGCCGACACGACGATCAACGAGCGCCCGAGCGCCGAGGGACTGGCGCACATCGCGCGCGAGACGGCCAAGGTCGCCCGCCGCCTTGGGCACGAGCCGCGGGTGGCTTTCCTCAGCTACTCAACTTTCGGCAACCCGCCCGGAAAATGGCTCGAGAACATTCGCGACGCGGTCCATATCCTCGACCAGGACGACCCCGGCTTCGAGTACGAAGGCGAGATGGCGCCCGACGCCGCGCTCAACCCGCAAGTCATGAAGCTCTATCCCTTCAGCCGTCTGTCGGCGCCGGCCAACGTGCTGGTCATGCCCGGGCTGCAATCGGCCAACCTCTCGGCCAAGCTGCTGCGCGAGCTGGCCGGCAACGCGGTGATCGGGCCGATGTTGATCGGCATGGATAAGCCGGTCCAGATCGCCCCGATGACCGCCTCCGCGCCCGACCTGCTGACGCTGGCCGTGCTGGCGAGCGCCGGCGTGGTGAGCTGAGGCCACCGCTGCTCAGAGACGGCCCAGCGAGACGCTGGCGGACGATCGCCGCGTGCAACCTCGGGGTCGCGCTCGAAGGCTTCGACTTCATCGCCTACAGCGCCTTCGCGGCGATCTTCGCTCGACTCTACTTTCCCGCCGACAGCGCGCTCGCCGCCACCCTGCTCACCTTCGGCGGGTTTGCCACCGCCTACCTCGCGCGACCGTTGGGCGGTCTCTTCTGGGGCCTTTATGCCGACCGCAACGGACGTCGGGCCGCCCTGGCCTGGACGGCGATCCTGATGGCACTCGGAACCGGGCTGATCGCCGTAACCCCGCCTTATACGGCTATCGGCATGGCCGCGCCGGCTCTGATCCTGGTTGCGCGGCTGCTACAGGGGTTCGCCGTCAGCGGCGAATTCGCCAGCGCAACCGCGATGCTGGTCGAAGTGGCGCCGCCCGGCCGGCGCGCGCTCTACGCCAGCACCCAGATGGCGACGCAAGTACTCACCGCCGGCCTTGCCGCGGGAATCGTGCTCGCGCTCACTTTGCTGCTGCCGCAGTCCGCGGTCGAGAACTGGGGCTGGCGCCTGGTCTTCGCGCTCGGCACGATGATCGGCCCGGTCGGCTTCTGGATGCGCTCGCGGATGGCCGAATCGCCGGTCTACCAAGCGCTGACTGCGGCTCACCGGACCGCGCGCGCGCCCTTGCGGGAGATCTTCGGCCGCTTTCCAAGCGAACTCCTCGGAATGGCCGGACTGATCGTCATCAGCTCGGCGGCGCTCTACCTGATCCTGATCTTCCTGCCGCTTTACGCCGTGCGCGAGCTCGGCATCGCGCCGGTCGATACCCAGATTTCGACGATCGTCGCCACTTCGGCCGAAGCGCTCGTCATCCTTGGCTGCGGACGCCTGGCCGACCGGGTTGGAGCGCTGCCCGTCCTCGCCTGCGGCGCCGCCGCCTATACGCTCGCCATCTGGCCACTGTTCGCGGCGCTGGTCGCCGCGCCCTCCTTTGCCGCCTTGCTGGCGGTCCAGCTCGCCGCCGCCGTGCTGCTGGGCGTGATCTCCGCGCCGCTGCCTTTTGCGATGTCGCGGTTGCTGCCGCCCGAAGTGCGCACGACGGGGATCGGCCTGATCTACAACACGGTCGGCGCGGTGTTCGGCGGACTCGGACCGTTGATCGTGACCGCGCTCGTCGCGGCGACCGGCGACAAGGCGGCGCCCGGCTGGTGGGCGGCGGCGACTGGCGCGACCGGCGCGATTGCGGCATTCTGGCTCTGGCGACAACACAAGGAGGAAGCGCGATGAAGCCGAAGGTACCGCTCGAGGACCGCGTCGAGATCGAAGAGCTGATGGCGCGCTACGCCTGGGCGCTCGATACCGGGGACCTCGATGGCTACGCCGACTGTTTCCATCCCGACGGCTGGCTCGAGCACTGGCCGCAGGGGCGCTGCGTTGGCCGCGAAGGGCTCAAGCGGGCGACCGATTCACTGTGGTACGACAAGCCCGATCATTATCTCGGCCGCCAGCACCGCATGAGCCAGGTGCTGATGACCCCTGAAGGCGACCGCGGCGTGCGCATCAAGTGCTTCTGGTCGATCCTCCAGCACGACGTGAAGACGTTCGAGAACCGCGTGTTCGGCATGGGAACTTGGGACACGCTGGCCGAAAAGCGCGACGGGGAATGGCGCTTCGCCAGCGTCTACGTCGACTTGTGGATCAACGGCCAGGTGCCATGGGTCGGCGAGAAACGGGCCTGGAGCGAGCCGCCGGCGCAAGTCGCCTGAGGCGCTACCAGGGAATTTCACTGCCGTCGTAGGCCAGGAAGCGGTGAGCGGGCGCGTGCTTGGCTTCGAGCACGTCGGCCAAGCCCGCGACGCTTTCGTCGACCGTCAGGTGCGCCCCCGACCCGCCCATGTCGGTCTGCACCCAGCCAGGGTGGAGCGAGAGTACGGCAATTCCGCGCCGCTTGGCATCCTGCTCGAAAATCCCCTTGGCGAGGATGTTCTGCGCCGCCTTGCTCATCCGATAGAGGTCGTAACCGCCCGACGACTCCGCGATCGAACCCATCCGCGAGGTGGTGAAGGCGAGCGTGCCGCCGTCCTTCAGAAGTGGCAGCAACACCATGGCGGCGTGCGCCGGACCGACCGCGTTGGTCATCATGATCTCGGTGACTTCGTCGGCGGTAGCGTTGGTGACCGACTGGCTTTCTGGGCCGATGATGCCGGCGTTGACCAGCACCACGTCCAGCGAGCCCGGCTCGATCCGGCCGGCAAGCGCCTCGAGCGTCGCGGGATCGGTCACGTCGGCGGTGACCACCTCGATTTCGGCGTCCTCTGCCGCGCGGCCAAGATGCTCGCTGACGCTGCGCTGGCTGGCGAAAACATGCCAGCCGCGCTCGGCGAGCTCCTCGGCAAGGCCGAGGCCGATTCCGCGCGAGGCTCCGATGATCAGGGCGCGCCGCTTGGCGATCTTGTTCCTCCTACGATGCCGAAGCGATCTGGCTCGCACCGCCGAACATCTGCGGCATCGCCAGCGCATCGAAGCCATACACGTCGGGGCGGAATACCACACCGTTGGCGGTCGGTTCGACCGTCAGGTAGGTCATGTAGACCGGCACCGGCTTGGGCAGCGTGAATTCCTGCTCGCGCGGCGAAGTGGCCTGCGGCATCCGGCCGAACACCCAGTCGGCGAAACGGCGATAGTCGGACAGGCGCACGCAGCCGTTGCTGAGGTGGCGCTCATCCTCCGCAAACAGCTCTTTATGCGGGGTGTCGTGCAGGTAGATGCCGTAATCGTTGGGCATCTCGAACTTCATGTCGCCCATCGAATTCCACGGGCCCGGCAGCTGCCGCACGCGAATGTTGCCCGCGGCCTTGTCGGCGGCGATCTTTCGCCAGTTCACGGTCTTGGGATCGATCACCGGCGCGTCGGGGGACCAGTTGGCGAGGACCTCGTAATGGAAGCTGTCGAGGTAAGAGAGGCCCTGCTCGCGGATTCGCGCGGCGGTGAGCGAGCGAATCAGTTCGGGCGGGACGTTCCAGTAAGGATGCACTTTGGCGGTGCGCATCAGCACGGCCATCATCGGCGTCTTGGTCTTGGGCGAGCCGACGACCACCCGCATGCTGTCGGCGATCCGGTCGCGGTCGAACAGATAGGCCATGGCCGAGCCCGAATCGATCACCACGTAGCGATCGAAGGCGCGAGTCGCCGGCAAGCGCCAGGCGCGCTCCATGTTGATCGCGATCCGCCGCTCGTAATAATCGGCGCCCTGGTTGAGCGACGCGAGCGTGCCCTTTCCGGCGATCCCGTCGACCGGCTCGAGCCCGTGGACGCGCTGATAATCCGAGACCCGCTGGAACAGGTCCTGACCATAGCCGTCGCCGGGCGGCAGACCTAGGCGGGTGCGCAGCAGCGCCACGCGCTTGCCGGTCGACCCGAGCTTGAGCACCGGTCCGGCGGGAATCTTGACCTGCGGTAGCCGGCCCCACGACGCTTCGTACTGTTCGAGGCCATCGGAAAGCCGCTGGAACACTACATTGGGCGTATTGCGGTTGTCGCCCTTGAACAGGCGGGCGAGCCAGTTGCGCGGCTTCTGGTGCCGCGAGGCGACCGAACTCATGTCGGGGTCGACATAGACGAAGTCGATGCCCTGCTTGATGTTGCGCGGGACCGCGACCGGCTCGTCCCCTTTCGGTTCTGCCGAGAGCAGGGGCGCCGCTGCCGTCAGGGCCACGGCGGCGAAAATCATCCTGAATAGGTTGCGCATAAAGTTCGCGCCGCGTGTGCGGCGCTCTCCGATCGTTCCGTTTGCAAGCTAAACGCGTTGCCACCGCTTCGGTTTCATGACGCTGAACGGGCGCTCACCGCCGCCGGTAGCGGAAATAGCACACCTCGTGTCCGAGCTTGCGCGCCTTGGCCTCGTAGCGTGTCTCGGGCCAGCCGCCGGGGCGCTGCTGCCAGCTTTGCGGCCCCTCGACCAGCCACTCGAATTGCTCCGAATGGCGGCGCATGACGATCAGCGCGTGGCGCAAGTAGACCGGGTGGTCGGTGCCGAAGCGGAACTCGCCGCCCGGCTTGAGCTTGGCGGCGATGAGATCGAGCGGACCGTCGTTCATCATCCGCCGCTTGGCATGGCGCGCCTTGGGCCAGGGGTCGGGGTGGAGCAGGTAGAGGAGCGAAAGCGCCCCGTCGGGCACCCGGCTCAGCACTTGCAGCGCGTCGCCGTGGTGCAGGCGCACGTTGGCCAGCGGCGGGTGCGCGCCGTTGTCGCCGCCGACGTGCACCAGCGCCTGGGCGACCCCGTTGAGGAACGGCTCGGCCCCGATGAAGCCATGGTCGGGCAGCATGTCGGCCCGCTGTGCCATATGCTCGCCGCCGCCGAAGCCGATCTCGAAGTGCAGCGGACGCGCATCGCCGAACAATCGCTCGGCGGTCACCGGGCCGTCGCTCGGCACCGCGATCTGCGGCAGCAGAGTTTCGAGCAAGCCCTGTTGCGCCTTGCGCAGCGGACGCCCCTGGCTGCGGCCGTAGAGCCGGTTGAGGGTGGTGGGATCGCCGGGTTTGTGCGCGGTCATGGCGTCGCGCGCCTAGCACGAAACGCCGGCGCCGGAAGGCTTTTGCCACGCCGCCGGCAGCCCGCTAGGTAAACGGAATGGATTTCATCGCCGCGATCACTGCCGTAGTCGTGGGCTGGCAGTCGGGCCGGATCGACCGGCGCCATCTCAAGGGGATCGCCATCGTCGTGCTCGGCTGGACTGCCGTGACCACAGTCGCCGGGCTGACTTATCTCGGTCTGACCGGGCTGCTTTTCGTAATCGTCTATCGCGCCTTGTTGGTCGGCCTGCCTTATGCCGCCGGGGTTGCCGTCCGGCGCTTGCAGCGCCGCCGCGGCTGAGGGGATAATGAAACGGCCCGCCTCCATTCGGAAGCGGGCCTTTCACGTCCCATCCAAGGAAGACTCAGGAGATAGTCAGGCGGCTTCCGCCTCTTCGCCCGGATCGCGCAGCACGTAGCCGCGGCCCCAGACGGTTTCGATGTAATTCTCGCCGCCGCAGGCGCTCGAAAGCTTCTTGCGCAGCTTGCAGATGAACACGTCGATGA
>NZ_JAANOZ010000006.1 GCF_011320115.1 Croceibacterium segetis
CTTCCTTGTAGAACTTCGGGTACGGCGGCCCGAACATGAACTTGGCAAACCCCTCGCGCAGATCGATGAACCACGTCCCCGTCACATCGAACGGCGCCTTGGGCCGCGGCTTGGCAATGTTCGCCGGGGCGAGCACGCCGAGCTGACCAGGATGCTTCGGGATCATCTTGTCAAATTGCGCGGGCGGGATCGGCGTCGCCGGGCGGTTGACCGCGGGCTGCGCCGGGAGGTCCCCTTCCGCGGGGTATGCGTCCTGGGCGGCCGCGGGAGCCGCGAGCAAGACGCCTAAGCCTATGAGAATCGAGCGCACCAACCTCTCCTCGGACCTATTTGATACTGTCAATTTGGCTCAATGGCGAGACTTTTCTTACAGGCCGAGCTCGAGCAGCCAGCCCTCGATCACCGCCGCCACCTCGTCGCTGTTGGATTCCAGCTGCAGCGCATGGCCGTTGCCGTGGACGCCCTTGCCCTCCAGCCGCAAGTGCTCGACCCGGCAGCCGGCCTGGGCAAGGAAATCGACCATCGCGTGGTTGTCGGCGGCCATCCAGCTGGCTTCGGCGGTGACGACGACGATCGGCACTTGCGCGAGATTGGGCAGACGCCGCGCCGGCTCCCTCTGCACCTTGCCGGCGACCAGCCCTTCGCCGGGTGATGGCCGCTCCTCCCATTCGAGCGTGTCGCCTTCGCCGAGCGGTGGGTCGTAAGTGAGCGGGGCGTTGGCGATTCCGTAAGGCAAGGGCCCGCTGAGCGCGGTGAACGGCGGGCCGAGCGGCTCGGCGGCGACCAGCGCCTTGACCAGCTCCGGTCGCGCGTCGGCGATCAGCCAGCCGGGCGGGCCGCCCGCGGAATGGGTCAGGACCACCGCCGGGCCGATCAGGTCGAGCAGCTCGGCGCCGGCGCGCTGGGCATCCTTCTGGCTTTGTACCGGGTCGGCAAGCGTCGGGCCGGTGCCGGCGAGGAAGTGGCGGAACGCCGGATCGTCCACCGTCCCGTCGCCCGGCCATTTGTCGTGCAGCGGGGCCTGCGGGTAGTTGTCGGCGAAGTCTTCGGGTCGGGTGAACATCTTCTCGAGGAACACAGTCGGCGGCACCCCGCCCATCTCGCCTTGCACCGCCGGATTGAAAGGCGAGCGGCCGTGCTGCGGGCGGTCGACCACGTAGACCGCCCAGCCGCGACGGACGAACCAGTGGACCCAGCCTTCGCGGCCGTCCGCCGTGCCGAGGAAATCGGTCCCCTGCCCGCCGCCGCCGTGGACCAGCACGAGCGGCCATTCGTGGCTGAGTTCGCGCGGGATCCAGTATTCGACGTATTGCTGCCCGCGCATCACCGGGCCGGCGCTCGGATGCTCGACAATCTCGCCGCCGGTCCACAAGAACCCCTGCGCGGCGAGCTCCAGCGGCCGCCCGGCGCCGGCGGCGTGGAGATCGGCGGGGCGGTAGCTGCGGGCCATCAGTGGATCTGCCCGCGGCGCGCGGCGATATGCGGAACGACCCGCGGGGTCGGATCGGCGTCCTTCCAGCGCGAGTTCGGCCGCAGAACGTCGCCGATGACCTTGTAAGCGAAGAGCATCAGCATCGCGCCCGAGTCCGGGTCCTCCGACAGCGCCTTGATGGCGGCGAGGTCCTTCTGCCGCTGCGCCGGATCGCGTTCCTGCAGCATGCGCTTGTTCTCGGTCGCCGCCGGGCTGACCACGTCCCAGAAGATCTTGCGCCGTTCGTCGGAGAAGCGGTCGAGGATGGACTCGTCTTCCTCGCCGCGCAGCACCGCGCCGAGCACGTCGGCGAGCACCATCCCGGTCCATACGCCCGAGGTCAGTCCGAGCCCGCCGCACGGATTGGTCGCGTGCGCGGCATCACCCGCAAGCAGCACGTGGCCCTTGTGCAGCGTCTCCGCCGCGCGCTGGTGCAGCATGTACGGGCTCGACGAGACGATCTGGTAGTCCTTGCTGCCGCGCATGAACCATTCGTAGCGCTGGTGGATGCGGTCCTCGTAAGCCTCCAGCGGGAGCGAGGAGTCCTCCATGTAAGTGCAGCGCCACAGGCCCTCGCGGTCGAGCTGGGCGATCACCGCCATGTTGACCGGGTCGCAGACGAAGTTCGCCTGCTGGTAGCCGAGCCGGGTGAAGTCGAACTTCACGTTGGTGGCGACGAAGCGCTCGGGCCAGGTGTGGCCCTCGAAAGCGATGCCGGCGAGCTTGCGCACCGTGCTGCGCGCGCCGTCGGCACCGATCAGCCACGTGGCGCGGAACTGCTGCTCGCCTTCCTCGCCGCGGGTGGTGATGGTCACGCCGCCGGGGCCATCCTCCAGCGCGACGACCTCGTGGTTGAACAGCACCTCGACCCCGAGCCTTATCGCATGCTCCATCGCCACCCGGGCGACGTCGTGCTGGCCGGCGTGGAGCTGGTAGTCGTAGGGGATGCCCTCGATCGGCTCCGTGGTGACGACCGAAGAGTAGTTGAACTCGGGCACGTGGGTGCCGAAGGTGCGGTTCTGGAAGCCGATCTCGTTGAGCTCGTCGAGCAGGCCGAGCTCCTCGAGGATGATCAGCGTCGAGGGGAAATAGACCGCGGCGCGCGGGGAATTGACGATCGCCGGCTCCTGCTCGAGCACCGTCACTTTCGCCCCGGTCTGGGCCAGCGCGAGCGCAGTGAGCATTCCCACCGGCCCGGCGCCGACCACGATCACATCCTTCATTTCGGCCCTCTCCTTATGCGGGCCGTCCTATCGGCTCTTTTGGGTCTCGCAAAGTGGTCAGCGCAGCGAGAGCGCCATGCGCAAGTGCTCGCTCAGGCGCGGCAGCGCGTCCTCGGCGAGCTGGCGGGTGAGCGGATCGCCGGTTCGCCGCTGCTCGGCGTACTTGATGAAGGCCTTGCGATGCTGCTTGATCATCGCGGTGAGGAAGGCCTCGTCGAACTCGGGCCCCGAGAGCCGCAGCAGCCGGCGGCGCAAGTGCTGGGCCTCGGCGGTCATCCCGCGCGGGATGCCGATCCGCGAGGCGCGCGCGGCGGCGATCGCCTGCACCCGCGCGGCCGAGTGATCGCGGACCAGCGTGGCCGCGAAGTCGCGCACCGCCGGCGAGACGGCGCGCTGGCTCGCCAGCGTGGCGTTCGCGATCTCGCCGTTGTCGCTCTTGATCGCGTCCATCACGAAGAACGAGGTCCGCTCGGCCAGCGCGGGGGAGGCCGCCGAGAGTGCGGCGGCGAGCGCCAGCGCGGCGGGCACGAGCTTGGGCATGGCGCGACTCCTGAAGGGGAACGGCCATCCAACCCTTTCGCCGCGGCCGCGTTCCGCCGCGGAACTTGCGCCATGTTAAAAGATTCCGCGAACCGAGGGAACCGAGCGGACAGCCCCGCGGTTACCGATTGACCGCGCGGCGACCCCTACCCCCTCCCCCGTCGCCGCGCGGCGACAATCGAAAGACGTCGGACGCGCGGAATTTCGTCACCGCGGCCCGGGGTGCCAAGCGAGCTCGGGGCCGCTCGCGCAACGAGTCGAGTGCCAGGGTGGTGACAAGGAAGCGTAAGGGCGATGCGGACGCCGCTCGCGAAGCGGTCTGCGAACTTCAGGAAAGCCTCGACAGCGCCAGGCGGCTGATCGGGCGAACCCGCTTCCTGCTCGCCGGCGACGCGCTGATCGCCGAGGAAGCGCTGATCACCGCCGCAGAGGCTCAGGCGACCTCGCCGGCCACTTCCGAAACGGTCCAGAACCCCTCCGGCGAATAGCTCAGGCTGGCGAGCGGCACGCCGTCTTCGAGCAAGGTGGCCGGGCGCCCGTCCTTGACGATGCGCTGCGCGGTGACGAACGCGCCTGCGCGGTCCGACGCCTCGAGCTCGACGCTGACCGCGCCGTTCCCGAACGCCAGCGCGTAGCGCCCGGCCAGTCGGCGATCCACCCGACCCATGCTCATGTCCCACTCCATCTTCGTCCCGGGTCGCCTCGGCAGGGCGACCGGTTCGAAGAGTCCTTTATACTCGCAACATGTCGCCCCCGTGAATCATCTCGGTGATCGGTTCCACGCCTCGGCCCGGATTCCGAACGGCTTGCCGCACCACCGCCGGGTGACACTTTTCGGACCCTGTCACCCATGTGTCGCCCGGCAAACCCGCGGAAGTCCTGGGTTTTTGCCCCGGGCGACGGGTGACACTTCTCCAACCCGAAACGCCGCCGAGCGCGCCATGCGCCGATCGGCAAGCGAGCGGCGCGAACGGCGATTCGCCAGCCTGGCCCGGGCCCGTCGACGAGAGTCGCGCGGGACTGTTCCAGACTCGCGGCGTGTAGGAAACGGTTCTTCCGCGCGCCGCGCATTTTGATGGAAAATCCGCCGCGCGGCGCGCCTCCGCATCGGCCCGATCCTGAGGGCAGGACGGCGAACGGCCGCTTGCCGCACCCGGGCGCGATGCGCCAGGGTGGCGCCATGCCCCGCCCCAGGTCCAACGTGATTCCCTTCCGCCCGCGTCCCCGGCGATGGACCAGGCCGGAGGACTACGGCGGCGGCGGGGGCCCGCCGCGCCCGCCCAAAGGCCCCAAGCGCGACTGGACCAGGCTCGCCGCCTGGGCGCTGATCGCGGCGTTGGTGGCGGGGACGGCGGCCTACAGCCTGTGGGGGTGAGCCGGGCGCGCCTCAGCGCTCGGCAAAGGCCTGCTTCGAAGCCGCCATGGCATCGAGCGCGGCGGAGCTGCGCAGCACGACCTGCCAGCCGTGCGGCCCGCCCTCGCGCCACAGGTCGCTGATCCAGTAGCGGCCGGAAAGGTCGTGCTCGCCCCTCTGCGCCACCTGCGTCCACACCGCGTCCATTGCCGCGACGCGCGGCGGGCCGGCGGAAATCTCCCGCACCAGCGGATCGGCGAAAGTGCACGATTGCGCGACGTAGCCGCCGATCGCCACCTCGAGCCAGGTCGCCCGCTCCATCGCCTGCCCGGCGAAGGCCGCGCCGACGAGCGCGTAGTCCGGCGCCATGAACGGCTCGAGCGCCGCGCGGTCCTGCGCGATCCACGCGTCCATCCATTGCTGCGCGAGGGCGGGGATCCGGGTGAGGTCGGCCATCGGCGGAGGGTGGACCGTGGCGGGGCGAAGTCAAGCGGGAGCGCGCGCCCCGGTTCAGGCGCCGCCGCGCCCGTCCGCCGCTACTTCGCGGCCGGAGAGGCCTTCGCCGCCGGCTTGGGGGTCGCCGGCACGTCGGTCATCGTGACGGTCGGCACCGTGACCTTGACGCCGGGTGCGTTGGGGTCGGTGACGATGAACGTGCCGCCGCTCTCGTCCTTGACGTCGACCTTGTCGACCATGCGGGTGTTCGGCGGCGGCGCCGGGGCGGCGAAGAAGCCCGTCGCCCACAAGACCGCCGCGGCGGTGGCCAGCACCACGACGATCACCACGAACAGGGTGCGCGGGTTGTAGGTTCCCCTCGGTTGATCGGCCATCTCGTCTCTCCCATCGGTGCCCGCACCGGCGGGCGTTGAGAAGGCCGATCTCGCCCCAAGAGGGGCGCCGGCGCCATGCGGGAATGTACGAAGGGCGGCGGGACTATTGGCGGTGACCGATCCGGCGGGTTAGAATGCCCCTGCCGCGGCGCGACGCGGGGGGAAAGCACGGAGGGGGGAGCCATGGCCGATGCCGACACGGGCGCGGAGCTCGATGCCCTGATCGCCGATTGCCGGGAAAAGGCCAAGCGCTCGCACGCGATGGGCCGGCGCTATTACTTCTGGGGCTATGCGATCATGCTCGCCTCGCTGGTCGGCAGCATCGGCGCGGGCGTGCTCGCGCTCGCCAGCGGGGTCGACCGCGCGGTGGTCGGGGTCGTCGCGCTGATCCCGGCATTCGCGGCGACCGTGGCCGGGCAATTGCGGCTGGTCGAGAAGTCGAACTGGTTCTACCGCCGCCGGCGCGAGCTGGAGGCGCTCACCCGCCGCGTGACGACCGCCCGCCTGCGCGCGGCGGACCTCGCCACGCTGGAGGCGTGCTACGGCGAGCTCTCCGCCATCGACAAGGCCATGGGCGACCAGTGGGAGGAGAAGCTGGCCTTCGACTTCACCGCGCAGGCGAAGGCGGAGCAAGCGTAAGGGGGGCTGGGCGCTCGCCCTTTAATCGTCTGGTGACCGGCCCGCGCGCACTATGCGCGGCATGGCCCGTCACCGCGGCAATGTCGTTCCCTTTCGCAGGCCGTTCAGGGCGGTGCCGCTGCGCGCGGTCGTCAACCGTCCGCGCCGACCGCGCGGGAAGTTCGGGATTACGGCGATCATGGTCGCGCTGCCGCTGGCGACGTTCACGGCGGTGTTCCTGTTCGGCATTCCCGGCGCAGGCGGGGTCACGCTGCCGGCCCCGCACCGCGCCGCCGCTCACGACAGCGAGACCGCCTATTTCGACCGCTGCAACGGACCGGTGCGAGTGAACTGCGTCGTCGACGGCGACACCTTCTGGTACGGCGGCGAGAAGATCCGCATCGCCGACATCAACGCCCCCGAGGTGAGCGAGCCCGACTGCGCCAGCGAGGCCGCGCTCGGCGCGCGGGCGACCGACCGCCTGCTCGCGCTGCTCAACCAGGGGCCCTTCACGCTCGCGGCCAACAACGACGGCAGCGGGCGCGCCTACGACAAGTATGGCCGCTCGTTGCGCGTCGTCACCCGCGCCGGCGCGAGCCTGGGCGAGACGCTGGTGGACGAAGGGCTGGCGGAGGAGTGGAAGGGGTATCGCGGGAGTTGGTGTTAGCGGCCGTGATAGGGCTCGCAGGCGATGCCGTCACCGTCACCATCGAGCTCGAAGCGATATCCGGGTTCTCCCTCCTCGATGGGCGCTGCGCCAGCCCGCCATGCGGCAGCGCAGTTGGGGTAATAGCTGCTCCGGGTTGCTGGCGACGCGACCGCGACATAGTCCTTCGACCACGGGTTGTCGGCGGACATATGCCGCTCCGGTGCGCCGGCCATCGCCAGGGCCGCCGCATCGCCGAGCAGCCCGAACCGGGCGAGCACCAACGCGCCAACCAGCAGGCCCGCACCGAATTTTAGCACGCGCAACATGCCCGCGATTGTCGCAGGTGAAGGTTAGGATGGAGTGAAGAGGTCTGATGCCAATTCGCCGTACGGATGAATTGGGCAGGATGTCCCGGAGTTCCGGCGCTGCTGCCTCGCCTCCGGCCGGTTTGACCTTTGGCCAGCGTTGCTTCCGACGGCGCGGAGCGGCGGGATTATAGGCGGTGAAAGAAGACTAGAACTTGCGTTGGAAGCGCACTCGCCGTGAGTCCTTCACGAGAAAGGTCTCATATGCTGTGTCGCGCATGGCGGAACGCACAGGACCGGTGCCGTCTACGACATTGGCCCAGTATTGGGGTTGAAGTGCGCTGGCGGGCAGCTTCGCCCCAATCAGGGCCTCGATCTTGTGGAACGACAGCTCGAACTCTCTCAGGGTTTGCTGACGGCAATAGTTGGCAAGGGGATCGAACTTGGCCATCTCGGCTCCACTCAATCCTGTGGGGTCGGCGCGCCAGCATCGCGGAGTGCGCGGGCAAGCTTCTTGTAGAGGTTTGGATGGTATCTTCGCGGACAAGTCGTCCGTCGATGAGGAAATATATGGCGTCTAGCCCACCGTCGCCGCCAGCGCCAACTAACCCCGACCCAAGCTCATCGTATGTGAGAGCCTCCTGCTTTAGGATGTTCTCAGCAGTAAAGAGCTCGAAATAGTTCGCGTCGTCGTAATCCGACGCCTGTTCGCTCTTTCGCTGCTCGATGATAGCATCAAGAAGAACGCGATTGTTGTCCGTGCCCGTCACTCCGCCGCCTGCGTCTCTCCCGCGCCGGCGTCATCTCCAAACAGCCCCGGCCCGTCCGCCTCGCCGACCTCGTTCGCGGCGCTGTCCTTGGCCTTGCGGCGCTGGTCGAAGCTCGACCAGACGTCCTGCCAGTTCCCGCGGGTCGCGGCCTTCGAGTATTCGGTGGCGCGGGTTTCGAAGAAGTTGGCGTGCTCGACGCCGTTGAGCAGCGGGGCAAGCCAGGGGAGCGGGTGGTCGTCGACCATGTAGATGCTCGGCAGGCCGAGCTGGCCCAGCCGCCAGTCGGCGATGTAGCGGATATACTTCTTGATCTCCTTGGCGCTCATCCCCGGGACCGGGCCCTGCTCGAAGGCGAGGTCGATGAAGGCATCCTCCAGCCGCACCGTCTTCTGGCACATGTCGATGATGTCTTCCTTGACCGCCTTGGTCAGGCAGCCGCGTTCCTTGCAGAAGGCGTGGAACAGCTTGGTGATGCCTTCGCAGTGCAGGCTTTCGTCGCGCACGCTCCAGCTGATGATCTGGCCCATGCCCTTCATCTTGTTGAAGCGCGGGAAGTTCATCAGCATGGCGAAGCTGGCGAACAGCTGCAGCCCTTCGGTGAAGCCGCCGAACATCGCCAGGGTGCGGGCGATATCCTCGTCGCTGTCGACGCCGAACTGCTCGAGGTAATCGTGCTTGGCCTTCATCTCCTCGTATTCGAGGAACATGCCGTATTCGCTTTCGGGCATGCCGATGGTGTCGAGCAGGTGGCTGTAGGCGGCGATGTGCACCGTCTCCATGTTGGAGAAGGCGGCGAGCATCATCTTGATCTCGGTCGGCTTGAACACCCGGCCGTACTGCTCGTGGTAGCAGTTCTGCACGTCGATGTCGGCCTGGGTGAAGAAGCGGAAGATCTGGGTGAGCAGGTTGCGCTCGTGGTCCGAAAGCTTCTGCGCCCAGTCGCGGCAATCCTCGCCCAGCGGCACTTCCTCGGGCATCCAGTGGATCTGCTGCTGGCGCTTCCAGAACTCGTAGGCCCACGGGTATTCGAAGGGCTTGTAGGTCTTGCGGGCTTCGAGCAGCGGCATCTGGTGTCTCCGGTCAGCGACAGCCCCTAGATATAGTGCCTAAGGGGCCGAATTCCTAGCAAATTGCGGGCGCCGGCGAGGCTTATTGTGGGGCGTTCGACCGGGCTTGGCTAGCCGAATCGCGCACCCCCAAAGCGCGGCGTCCGAACCTCGCACGCTATGCCCGCGAGGCCCCCGCGCGAAGGGGGGTGAGGGTTCGCGGTTGGGGAAAACCGCCGCCGCGGCGGGCGGCTCGTCGCAAGCGGCGGAACGGCGGCGCGCGGCGGCGGTTGATTCGGCGAAGGAGAACGCAGTGATGCCGCAGGAGATCCCCGAGGAGGCCACCGAAGACCGCGAGGCGCAGGATCACGAGCAGGCCGATATCGAGACCGGCGCCGCCCCGCAGCCCGGGCGCTATCCCGCCGACGACATCGAGAACCGCGAGGGCGACGTGACCCCCGACGCGCCCGACCCGCAGGTCGACTGGAACGAACGCGTCCAGCCCGAGCGGGCGGACGAGGAACCTCAGGAAGACATCGAGAAAGGAGCCTGATCATGGGCGAATACGAACCCGACGATTCGCGCGACGTCACCCTGAGCGATCACCAGGCCCCCGGCGAACCGCCGCGCACCGGCCCGCGCGAGGACGAGGCGCGGGCGATGGCTAGGCCGAAGGAAAAGCAGGGCGGCGCCGATCCCGAACCGCAGGACAAGCCGACCGCGCGCGACGCGCTCGGCAACAAGGCCCCGGGGTTTGCCAGCGATGAAGTGGAAGCCGACGAGGACTCGGTCCCCCTCGGCAAGTAGCGCTCAGCTGTTGCGCTTGTCGACCCAGGCGCGGTAGCGGCGCGACACGTCGAGCAGCAGCAGGATCGGCGTCGACCACAGCCAGGTGAACAGCGCGGTCTCGACGAAATGGCGGCTTTCGGGCAGCCGCGTCGAGCAGGCGAAGATGTCGACGATCGTGTGCGGGGTGCAGCTCGAGGGCCAGTAGGCGTTGCGCAGGAAATAAACCCCGAGCAGGAGCCAGCCGAGCTGCGTGGTGTACAGCGCGAAGTAGCGCGACAGGCCGTGATCGGCCACGCCGTGGTACTTGTTGCCTCGGATGATCGTACCCATGCGGGCTGGTCTATCCGGCAAATGGTTAAGAATTGCCCACCGCGACCCGCGGTTTGCGACGAGCCGTTTTGCGAAAAGCCGTTACGCTTGCGAGACTTGCGCCGCGCCGCGGCTTAGCGGGAGGCGATCTGGCTGCCGCAATGGGTGAGCTCGCGATAGGCCGCGCTGCTGCCGGAGAGGTCGTATCGCCCGACCGTCCGACCGCCGACGCGCACCACGACGTGACCCGCGCTGCCCACCGTCTTGGCCAGTTCGGCGGAGTGCTCGGCGCCCCAGTTGGCGATCACCGCGTCGCTGTCCGCGCCGGCGACGACCGCCGCGTGCTGGTCCTCCCAATCGGTGAGCGGGGCGTCGCCGTCGAAGGTGAGCGCGAGCGCGGCCGCCGGCCGCTCACCCACCCCGCTCGGGCGCGGCAGCGTGGCCATGAAGCCGAGCTCGCCGGTCTTCGGCGACCAGATCAGCCCGATCGACACGTCGTCCTCGAAAGTCGAGATCATCGTGCAGGTCTGCTGGTTCGGAACCACGTCCCAGCTGTTGACCGTGCGCGCGCCGGCCGGAACGGCCATCGCCAGCGTCGCCGCCGCCAGCGCGAAAGAGGTAGTGGTGGGGATCATGCTTGCCATGTGAACCTCCCGGTATGCCCAAACTTCAGGATCTGCCGTGCCGCTTCGAGCCGAACCACGACCCGCCGCCGAGCACCGTTATACCCACGAAATAACCGAAATCGTACCACCCGCCGTTGTTGGGCACCGCGTAGACGGCGATCTTGGGATCGAACAGCGAGCCGATCCATGCCCACGGAAACACGAAGCCGTGCCACAGCCCGAGCAGGAAGCCGGGCGTCTCGGGCGCATGGCTGACCGCGTCGGGTGCCTGCCGCGCGCAGGCGGCAAGCAACAACATCGCCAGAACGACAACGGTGCGCGACAGCCCACGATTCATGCGGCTCTCCTCTCCTCATGTCGTATATCTACTATGCGACATGCACCCATTCGCCGGCTTATGCGTTGCCCAGGCGAACCCTTGAACAGGAGACTACCGATGACTGACGCAAACGCAATCAAAGAGCACATGGAAGTGATCGGCGCCGACGGCGTGCACGTGGGCACGGTCGACCATGTCGACGGCGAGCGGATCAAGCTGACGAAGGCCGACTCGGCCGCGCAGATCGAAGGCGCCGAGGGCCAGCACGCCCAGCACCACCACTACATCTCCCTCGGCCTCGTCGCCGACATCGAAGGCAACCAGGTGCGACTCAGCGCTACCGGCGCCAACGCGGTGATGTTCGAGGAAGAAGAAGCGGGCTGAGCATTCTCGCCTGCCTCACTGGCAGGCGAGACACTCCTCGTAGTCGGTCTGGTCGCCGGCGCTGAGCTCGATCTTCGGCAAGTCGGAGGTGTTGTCGGCCTCGACCCCGCCGGCGAAACCGGCGCGCTGCACGCTCTTGCTGCGCAAGTAGTAGAGCGACTTGATGCCCTTCTCCCATGCCTGGAAGTGGAGCATCGCCAGGTCCCACTTGTCGACGTCGGCGGGGATGAACAGGTTGAGGCTCTGCGCCTGGTCGATGTACGGCGTGCGGTCGCCGGCGAATTCGAGCAGCCAGCGCTGGTCGATCTCGAAGCTCGTCTTGTAGACCGCCTTTTCCTCCGGGCTGAGGAAGTCGAGGTGCTGGACCGAACCGGCCTTCTCGAGGATCGAGTTCCACACCGCGGTCGAATCCTTGCTCTTCGAAGCGAGCAGCTTCTCGAGGTACGGGTTCTTGACCACGAAGCTGCCCGACAGCGTCTTGTGGGTATAGATGTTCGCCGGGATCGGCTCGATGCACGCGCTGGTGCCGCCGCAGATGATGCTGATCGAGGCGGTCGGGGCGATCGCCATCTTGCAGCTGAAGCGCTCCATCACGCCTTGCTCTTCGGCATCGGGGCACGCGCCGCGCTCTTGCGCCAGCACCATCGAGGCTTCGTTGGCCGCAGCGGCGATGTGCTTGAACATCTTCAGGTTCCAGACCTTGGCCATCGGGCTTTCGAAGCCGATGTTCTTGGCCTGAAGGAACGAGTGGAAGCCCATCACGCCCATGCCGACGCTGCGCTCGCGGCTGGCGGAGTACTTGGCGCGGGCCATCTCGTCGGGCGCGCGGTCGATGTAGTCCTGCAGCACGTTGTCGAGGAAGCGCATGACGTCCTCGATGAAGGTCTTGTCGCCGTTCCACTCGTCCCACGTCTCGAGGTTGAGCGATGACAGGCAGCAGACCGCGGTGCGATCGTTGCCGAGGTGGTCGCGGCCCGTCGGCAGGGTAATTTCCGAGCACAGGTTCGAGGTCGAGACCTTGAGCCCGAGGTCGCGGTGATGCTTGGGCATCATCCGGTTCACGGTGTCGGAGAAGACGATGTACGGCTCGCCGGTGGCGAGGCGGGTTTCGACCAGCTTCTGGAACAGGCTGCGCGCGTCGACCGTGGCGCGGACCGAGCCGTCCTTCGGGCTCAGCAGGTTCCATTCGGCGCCGGCGCGGACCGCTTCCATGAACGCGTCGGACACGAGCACGCCGTGGTGCAGGTTGAGCGCCTTGCGGTTGAAGTCTCCGCTGGGCTTGCGGATCTCGAGGAACTCCTCGATCTCCGGGTGGCTGATGTCGAGGTAGCAGGCGGCCGAGCCGCGCCGCAGCGAGCCCTGGCTGATCGCCAGCGTGAGCGAATCCATCACCCGCACGAACGGAATGATGCCGCTGGTCTTGCCGTTGAGGCCGACCGGCTCGCCGATGCCGCGCACGTTGCCCCAGTATGTGCCGATGCCGCCGCCGCGGCTGGCGAGCCAGACGTTCTCGTTCCAGGTGCCGACGATGCCTTCGAGGCTGTCGTCGACCGAGTTGAGGTAGCAGCTGATCGGCAGGCCGCGGCCGGTGCCGCCGTTCGACAGCACCGGGGTCGCCGGCATGAACCACAGGCGGCTGATGTAATCGTAGAGCCGCTGGGCGTGATCCTGGTCGTCGGCGTAGGCATCGGCGACGCGGGCGAACAGGTCCTGGTAGCTTTCGCCCGGCAGCAGGTAGCGGTCGGTCAGCGTGTCCTTGCCGAAATCGGTCAGCAACGCATCGCGCGATGGATCGGTCTCGATCTTGAAACGGCGCGCGTGGACCGATTTCGAATCGCTTTCCGGCTGGGCGGCCTTCAGGGCCGTGGCCATCGCTTCGGCGGCGGCCTGTTCGACCACCAGCCCGTCGGTGCCGTCTTTCCTGTCCATCGTCATTGCCGCCTGTTCGGTCTGCTTCGCCTTCGCGGAGGGCTTGGCCTTGGTGGCGCCGTCTGCGGTCGCCGTGTCTGAGAAGTCGAGGCCCATTGCCGCTTCGTCTCCGCTGCGAAATTCCATGATCGCCCTATCCCCCGATGTCTTCCTGGCGGCCTTCGCGAAAACGCGATGTTCCGCTTGTGTTCGAATCGCAGGATGAACGTGCACCCTAGCAATTCGCATGCCCGAGAAGGGAAAAACTTTTCCCCTCGTTGTCCCCAGCCGATGGTCCACAGGGCTTGTCCGCGACCCGGATTTCACTCTCGCGCGCATCCTTAAGCTCGCTTGAGATATCTAGGTCTTGTGGGTGTTCCCTGCAACTCGACCTAGCCATAGTGATTCAACCGGGATTCGGACGCAAGAGGGTTAAGTGCCGCTTAACGCCAATCGGGGCCGTCCAAGCCGGGTGCCCTAGCCCCCCAATACACCGCGACGCGTGGAGCAAACTCGGCTCGTGCGCAGCGCAAGAGTCAAAATGAGTTGTCCAAAATATTTTTTGTCCCCCGCCGGGTTTGAATCAATCGAATCCGGCGGTGGAATCATCCGTCGCAAATGGCGCGCCACCGGTAACGAATGGGTGTCCGGTAACGAATCAGGCCTCGGCCCAGCGCCTGACCAGGTTGTGATAGAGCGCGGTCAGCCGCAGCACTTCCCGGTCGGCCTTGCCGCGCTCGGCGGTCAGCGCCTGGACGCTCTGGTCGAGATCGTAGAGCATCTCGCGCGCGGCGTGGTCGGCGACCAGCGATTGCAGCCAGAAGAAGCAGCTGACGCGCTCGCCGCGCGTGATCGGGGTCACCCGGTGCAAACTGGTCGAAGGGTACAGCAGCATGTGCCCGGCGGGGAGCTTGTAGCTGAGCGTGCCGAAGCTGCCTTCGATCTCGAGCTCGCCGCCATCGTAGTCGACCGGGTCGGTAAGGAACAGCGTCGCCGAGAGGTCGGTGCGGATGCGCGCGCCGGTGGGCCCATGAAAGCGGATCGCGTTGTCGACGTGGAGGCCGAATTCCTCGCCCTCGCCGTAGCGGTTGAACAGCGGCGGGAACACCGAGTGCGGCAGCGCCGCCGAGAGGAAGGCGGCGTTGCCGGTCAGCGCGGCGGTGACCTCGGCCTGCGCGGCCTGGGTCGCCGCGCCCTGCTCGGGCAACTGACGGTTGCGCTTGACGCTGGCCGCGCCGGCCCCGCTGGTCGCGTTGCCGTCGACCCATTCGGCGGCGAGGATGCTTTCGCGCAAGCTCTGCGCGGCCTGGGGCGACAGCACCTCGGGAATGGTCAGCAGCATCGAAGCTCCTACAACGTCACCGCCACGCTCACGGTCGCCTGGCGGCCCGGCGCGACATAGCTGAACGGCGTGCCCGAGCGATAGATCGCGTCGTAGTAGCGCTTGTCGGTCAGGTTGGTCAGGTTGGCGCGCAGCTCGACGCGGTCGCTCACATGGTAGCGGCCGACGAGGTCGAATTTCCAGTAGCCGGGCAGGCTGTTGCCGTTGGCGTCGAGCGTGCCGCCGAAGATCCGGCTGCGGTACTGCGCCTGCGCGCCGAGCATCAGCTTTTCGGTCACCGCGTAATTGGCGAGCAGCGCGAAGCTGTGCTTCGGCACGTTGGCGAAGCGGCTGCCGATCTTCGTGGGATCGGCGCTGGCGACGATCTTGGCGTCGAGGAAGGTGTAGCCGCCGAACAGCGCGAGGCGGCTGGTCAGGTTGCCGCTGACGCCAAGCTCGAAACCCTGGCTGCGCAGCTTGCCGACGTCGACGTAGACCCCGCCGCCCTGGTTCTCGCGGGCGTCGCTCTTGTCGATGCGGAAGGCCGCCGCGGTCAGCAGAAGGTGGCCGCCGGCCGCCTCCCACTTGGCGCCGAGCTCGTAAGCCTTGTTGTGCTCCGGCTTGAGGTTCTCGGCGCCGATCACGCCGCCGTATTCGGGGCTGGTCGAATCAAGCTGCTCGCCGCTGGGGTTCGCGCTGGTGGCGAAGCTGGCGTAGAGACTCACCGCCTCGGCCGGCTTGTAGAGCAGGCTGGCCTGGTAATTGAGGAAGTCGACATCGGACTTCACGTCGTACGGCGTGCCGCGCGAAACGCCTTGGGCGCGAATGTCGAAAGTGTCGTAGCGCAACCCGAGCAGCAGCTGCCACTTCTCGCCGGACTTGAGCGTGTCGAGCGCGAACAGCGACCAGCTGTCGACGGTGGTCGTCGCCGGTGGCGTGTTCGGGTCGATCGCAACCGGAATCGTGTAGCCGAGCACCGGGTCGGGATCGAACAAGTCGCGGGTGAAGCCGCTCGGGGTGCCGATCGGGTTGCCGTTCTGGTCCTCGACGAAAGCCGGGAAGGCGTAACGGCGATTGGTCACGTCCTCGCTGCTGAGCTCGCCGCCAAGGACGATCGCGTGGCCGACGCCGCCGGTGGCGAGATCGAGATTGAGCGTGGTGATGTTGCCGAGGTACTCGGTCGTCGCGTTGCGCTGCGGACTGCCGGTGTCGACCACCAGCTGGCCGGGGACGAACCCGGCGGCGAGGTCGGCCGGGTTGTTGGTCACCGTGCGCGGGGCGCGCGGGACGCTGACGACGTAGCGATTCGACACTTCGCCGTAGCGCGTCTGGCTGCGCAGCTTGACCGCGTCGGACGGCGCCCACTCGAGCGCCACGGTGCCGATGTCGGCGGCGTTCTTGTTGAAGTCGCGGCCGACCGCGCCGTAGAAGTTGTCGGGATCGACCTTGTACGGCTCGTGCGTGGTCACGTCGAACGGGTGGCCGTAATCGCTCATCCCGTCGCTGCGGAAGTGGTAGTAGTCGGCATCGAGGCTGACCGTCGGCGAGAGCTTCCAGGCCAGCGCCGCCGAGCCGCCCCAGCGCTCGTTGTCGACGAAGTCGCGGCCCGGCGTGTCGCCGGTGTGGTAGAGCCCGTTGACGCGCAGCGCGGCGCCGCCGCCGAGGTCGTAGTTCGCATCGATGGTGCCGCGGACCATGTCCGACGTGCCGCCGGTCAGTTCGCCGACGACGAAATCGGTGCCGGTCTTGGCCTTCTTCGATTCGAGCCCGACCGAGCCGCCGGTGGTGCCGCGGCCCATGAATGCGCTCGACGGACCCTTGACGATCTCGACCTGCTCGACTGCGAAGATCTCGCGGCTGGAGACGCCGGGGTCGCGCTGCCCGTCGATGTAGACGTCGTTCCTCGCTTCGAACCCGCGGATGAAAATGCGATCGCCGAAAGCGTTGCCGCCCTCGCCGGTGCCGAGCGTCACGCCCGGGGTGGTGCGGGCGAGCTCGCGGAAACTGGTCGCGCCCTGGTCCTCGATCACTTCCTTGGGGATCACGGTGATCGACTTGGGCGTGTCGCGCAGCGCTTCCGTGAAGCGCCCGTCGGCCGACTTGTCGACCTTGTACGGCGCTTCCGCGTCGGCGTTGGGATTGCCGTCGGCGGCGTGCTCGCCGTTGACGACGATCTCCGGCCCCTCGGCGACGAGGTCCTCGGCCTGGGCGACGGCGGGGAGGAACGCGCATCCGAGAGCGGAGGCGAGCAGGGCGGTCCTGGCCGGCGCCGGACGCAAGCTGTAGGGGGTGGTTTTCCTCATGGCGGATGCGCTATTGCGAGCTATTCTCAGCAGGTCAACCGCTAATGAGAATACTTCTTACTTAGCTGGCGCGCGTTCCGCGAACGCACGCGGGTAGGGTAATTGCCGGCCGCTTGGGGTAGACCGGCCGCATGGCCAGGAACGGGCCGGGACGGCCGCCGCGCGACGATTTGCTCACCCCCGCCGAATGGGCGGTCGTCGAGTTCGTCCGCCACGGCCTGACCAACCGGCAGATCGCCGCGCGGCGCCGGGTCAGCCTCGACGCGGTCAAGTTCCACGTCGGCAACGCGCTCGGCAAGCTCGGCCTCGCCAGCCGCGCGGAGCTGCGCCGGTGGGACGGCGTGCGCCGCGACAGCGCGCTCAAGCGAAGGGAGGAAATCATGGACACTCAGCTTGGCCGCATCGGCCAGATCGCCCGCACGGTGTCGGACATTGCCGCCTCGGAAGTCTGGTATCGCGAAGTGCTCGGCCTGCCGCACCTGTTCACGTTCGGCGAGATGGCGTTCTTCGATTGCGGCGGTACGCGTCTGTACCTGCAGCAGGGCGCGGCGAAGCCCGAATCGATCCTCTATTTCGAGGTGCCCGACATCCACGCCGCGCATCGCACGCTGAACGACAAGGGCGCCGAGTTCGTCTCCGCCCCGCACATGATCCACCGCCACGCCGACGGCAGCGAGGAATGGATGGCATTCTTCAACGATCCCGACGGGAGGCCGCTGGCGCTGATGGCACGGACGGCCGGAGGCTAAACCACGGTCCCGAAGATCTTCCCGACACCGGCGGTCACGGCCATCGCCACGGCGCCCCAGAAAACGACGCGGCCCACGCCCCTGAGCATCGACGCGCCACCGACGCGAGCGCCCAGCGCGCCGAGCAGGGCGAGGAAGGCGAGCGAGGCGGCGACTACGCCGGCCACGAGCAGGCTCAGAGGCGCGATCCACGCGATGGCCAGCGGCAAAGCGGCCCCGACCGAAAAGGTCGCCGCCGAGGCCATGGCCGCCTGTAGCGGTCGCGCCGTAGTCAGCTCCGACAAGGCCAGCTCGTCGCGCGCATGGGCAGCAAGCGCGTCCTTCGCGGTCAGCTGCTTGGCAACCTCGCGCGCGAGGTCGGGCTCGAGACCCCGCCCGACATAGACCGCGGTCAACTCGTCGAGCTCGAATTCGGGCTGCTCCGCCAGTTCGCGGCGCTCGCGGGCGAGATCGGCGGCCTCGGTGTCGGCCTGCGAGCTGACCGAAACGTACTCGCCCGCAGCCATCGACAGCGCGCCGGCGGCAAGGCCGGCAAACCCCGCCAGCAGGATTTCCGGCTTGCCGACCGCGGCTGCCGCCACCCCGACCACAAGGCTCGAGGTCGAAACGATGCCGTCGTTGGCGCCGAGCACTGCGGCCCGCAGCCAGCCGACGCGGCCGATCTTGTGTGCTTCGACATGCAGCCGGCTCATCGACACCTCCGTTTCGGCCCGTGCTATCGAAGCTGCCAGGTTTCCCGCGCCATTAGCAATTGTCCGGATAGGGCCAGCTAGGGCACCAGCACCGTGTCGCGCGCAACAAGGTCGGTGTTTGGATAGTCGAGGATGAAGTGCAAGCCCCGGCTCTCGTGCCGCTTGAGCGCGCTTTGCACGATCAGGTCGGCGCATTGCAGCAGATTGCGCAATTCGATCAGGTCGGTGGTGACGCGAAAGTGGCCGTAGTAGTCCTCGATCTCGTCCGTGAGCATCCGGATGCGGTGCGCCGCGCGCTCGAGGCGCTTGGTGGTGCGGACGATGCCGACGTAGTTCCACATGAAGCGGCGGATCTCGGTCCAGTTCTGCTTGATGACCACTTCCTCGTCGGAATCGGTCACCC
Source organism: Croceibacterium segetis (assembly GCF_011320115.1). Taxonomy (GTDB): domain Bacteria; phylum Pseudomonadota; class Alphaproteobacteria; order Sphingomonadales; family Sphingomonadaceae; genus Croceibacterium_B; species Croceibacterium_B segetis. The sequence goes on from NZ_JAANOZ010000006.1 coordinate 18,610, forward strand.
GGCTTTCGTCCCACTCGCGGATCGCCGGCGGATCGTAGAGCCGGTCCCAGCACTCAAGGATGTCGCGCCCCGCCGCCTCGCCGAAAACGAAGCATTCGAGCAGACTGTTCGAGGCGAGGCGGTTGGCGCCGTGGAGTCCGCTCTCGGTGCACTCGCCCGCCGCCCACAAGCCCGGCAAATCGGTGCGCGCGTCGAGGCCCACGAGGATCCCGCCGCAGGTGTAATGCTGCGCCGGGACCACCGGGATCGGTTCCTTCGTCATGTCGATGCCGAGACCGAGCAGCTTCTCGTGGATCGTCGGGAAATGCTCCTTCACGAACTCGGGCGGCATGTGGCTGATGTCGAGATGGACGTAGTCGAGCCCGAAGCGCTTGATCTGGTCGTCGATCGCGCGGGCAACCACGTCGCGCGGGGCGAGCTCGGCGCGCGGGTCGTAGTCGGGCATGAAGCGGTGGCCGGTGACCGGGTGCTTCAATTGCCCGCCCTCGCCGCGCACCGCCTCGGTGATCAGGAAGTTCTTGACCTCGAGATTGTACAGGCAGGTCGGGTGGAACTGCATCATCTCCATGTTGGAGACGCGGGCTCCGGCGCGCCAGGCCATGGCAATGCCGTCGCCGGTCGCTCCGCGCGGCGCGGTGCTGAACTGGTAAACGCGGCCCGCGCCGCCCGAGGCCATGATCGTCGCCCGCGCCCGGTAGACCTGGACCCGGCCGGTAGCGCCGTCGAGCGCGTAGGCGCCCCAGACCCGGCCCGAGCCCGAATAGCGTTCCTCGTTGCGGCCGGTGACGAGGTCGATGCAGCTGTGGTCGGGCAGAAGCGTGATGTTCGGGTTGGCCTCGCAGGCCTTGAGCAGCGCCGCCTGCACCGCCCAGCCGGTCGCGTCGTTGACGTGGACGATGCGCCGGTGGCTGTGCCCGCCCTCGCGCGTGAGGTGCAGGCTCGCGCCATCGGCGTTGAACGGCACACCGAGCTCGACCAGCCGCGCGATCGCCTTGGGCGCTCGCTCGATCACGAACTCCACCGTCTCGCGCCGGTTGAGCCCGGCACCGGCGACCCTCGTATCGCGGATGTGGTCCTCGAAGGTGTCGCCGGCATCGAGCACCGCGGCGATCCCGCCCTGCGCCCAGGCGGTCGAGCCCGAGGTCAGCGGGCCCTTGGCGAGCACCGTGACCGTGCGCTGCTGCGCCAGCGTGAGCGCCGCCGTTAGCCCGGCGGCGCCGGAGCCGATCACCAGGACGTCGGTCGAATGGCTCTGCCGGCTCATCATTTTGCTTGAACACGCAGGCAGCCCGGTGTGCAAGCGGGTTCGCAACGGAGACGGCGCCATGGAAACGAAGAATCTCGCTCGCCTGGGGGCGGTGCTTGTGGCGCTGTTCGCTTTGGCGGCGGCCGGGCCCGCGACCGCCGCCTGTCGCGTCGGCAAGCCTGGCGCGACGCAGGATGTCCTGGTCGGAAACACCGGCCGGACCCTGCTGCTTCATGTGCCGGCGGGGTCAGCGGACGAGCGCCTGCCGCTCGTCCTGCTGTTTCACGGCAGCGGAGGAAGCGCGCGCGCAATCCTCAAGACCTCGGGGCTCGAGCCCGCCGCGGACCGCCACGGCTTCATCCTTGCGGCGGCCGATGCCGGAATACGCGCCGAGGACGGATTCGCCTGGAACATTCCCGGCGTGCCGACGGTGACCGGCCACCTGCCGACAAAGAACGATCCCGACGACGTGGCCTTCGCGCTGGCGACGATCGACTGGCTGGCGGCCCAGGGCTGCGCCGACCCGGCGCGGGTCTATGCCACCGGCCTTTCCGGCGGCGGGCGGATGACATCCTGGCTGGGTTGCGTGGCCGCCGATCGCTTCGCCGCGATCGCCCCGGTCGTGGGGCTGCGCGCGGGCAACCCGCTGGCCGGCGACCCCCGACGGCCCGATCCGGCGACCTGCCAACCGTCGCGCCCGGTGCCGGTGCTCGCCTTTGCCGGCGACAAGGACCAGACCAATCCGATCGAGGGTGGCGGTGCACCGTATTGGCAATATCCGATGTCCGCAGCGCTCGCCCGATGGGCGGCGCTCGACGGATGCACGAAGGGTCCCGTGGCGGTGGCCGTCGCGCCGGGGCGGAACGAGCAACGCTATGGCGCTTGCCGCGAGGGAACCGAGGTCGTCGGCGACGTCCTGTCGGGCGCGGGCCACGTATGGACGGCCGACAACGACGCGCTGTGGGCGTTCTTTGCCCGGCACAGGCGCTGAACCCTCCGCCGGCAGGAAACGCGGCACTACAGGGGATTCGCCTTGCATCTTTGACGCTGTTAAAGAGGCGATTGCAGAGACTTGCGTGAGGCCGGGGGTGGGGCGCGCGCATCACAAGCGGGAATGGGCAGCAAGCGATGGTCGTCACACCGCAAAAGGCGCTGAGCCTGTTCGTCGAACGCGTGTCGCTACGCTCGGCGCTGAGCCCCGAGGAGCGCGAGGCGGTCATGGCCCTGCCGGGACGGGTCGCCCACGTCGGGCCTTGCCACGACATCATCCTGCCGGGGCAGCGCACCGATCATTCGTGCATGATCGTGAGCGGCTTGGGCGGCCGCTTCGATATGATGGCCGACGGGCGCCGCCAGATCGTCGCGTTCTACATCCCTGGCGACATGTGCGACCTGAACTCGGTTCCGGCCCCGACCAGCGGCTGGGGCCTCGAAGCGTTGAGCCGCGCCACCTTGCTGTTCATCCCGCATGCCGCCTTGCGCCGGCTGGTGCTCGACCCTTCGCTGGCGATGGCCTTCTGGCGCGACACGGTCACCGACGGGTCGGTCCTCGCCAAATGGGCCGCCAACCTCGGGCGAAAGCAGGCCATCCCGCGTCTGGCTCACCTGTTCTGCGAGATGGGCATGCGGATGGAACAGGTGGGGCTCGGAACCCGAAACGACTACACCCTGCCATTGACCCAGTCACAGATGGCCGACGCCGTCGGGCTCACCGCAGTCCATCTCAACCGGACGCTCAAGTCGCTGCGCGAGGAAGGCGTCACGTTCAATCGCGGGCACGTTCGGATCGCCAGCTGGAGCAGTCTGGCGGCCCTCGCCGAATTCGATCCGGCTTACCTGCTGCTGCCCGGCCGCCCCGCTCGCTAGACGGTCAGGCGGTCGCGGCCGCGCCGCTGGTCAGCTGGACGAAGACGTCCTCGAGATCGGCTTCGCGGGTAGTCACGTCCTCGATCACAAAGCCCTGGTCGCGCACCAGGCCGAGCACCTGGCCGGCGGTGACCCGGCTCTTGTCGTAAGTCACCTCGATCGTCCGCTCACCGGTCTTCTCGCTCTTGAGGAAGCTCTCGCTGACGGGCGGTGCGGTGACGTCGCGCTCGACGGTGATGGCGACGATCTTCTCGCCCATCATCCCGACCAGCTCGCGCGTCGGCTTGTTGGCGATCAGCTCGCCGTGGTTGATGATCGCGATGCGATCGCACAGCTGCTCGGCTTCCTCGAGGTAGTGCGTGGTCAGCACCACGGTCACGCCTTCGGAATTGAGGTCGCCGACCAGTTCCCACAGCTGCCGGCGCAGCTCGACGTCGACGCCGGCGGTCGGCTCGTCGAGCACCAGGATCGGCGGCGAATGGACCATCGCCTTGGCGATCAGCAGGCGCCGCTTCATGCCCCCCGAGAGGGTGCGCGAATAGGCATCGCGCTTGTCGGACAGGTGCACCGCGCGCAGCAGCTCTTCCGAACGGCGCAAGTGCTTGGCGATGCCGTACATCCCGCCCTGGTTCTCGAGCACCTCGAAGGGCGTGAAGAACGGGTCGAACACGATCTCCTGCGGGACGATGCCGATGTTGAGCTTGGCGTTGCGCATATCGCGGTCGATGTCGTGGCCCCAGATCTCGATTCCACCGCTGGTCTTCATCACCAGCCCGGCCATGATGTTGATCAGCGTCGACTTGCCGGCGCCGTTGGGGCCGAGCAGGCCGAAGATGCCGCCTTGCGGCACGTCGAAGCTGATCCCCTTGAGCGCCAGCTTGGGGGGCGCCTCGCCTTGCCCGGCATATTCCTTGACCAGGTCGCGGATCGAGATGGCGGCGCCGTTATCGCTCATGGCGAGCGCCTTTAGGGCGCTGCGCCAAGGGGGGCAATGGTAGTGAAGGACAGGTGAAACTTACCAGCGCGTTTACCATGCGTGGCAACCATCCGCTCGCGCCTGATAGGCTAGACACCGGTTCGATGGGACCTGGAATCATCCGCTTGCCGCGCCTTGGCGCGTGCAGCGCGCCTTGGCTGCAGGCCGGCGCGTGCGCCCTACTGGCAGCGTTCCTTTTCGTCCCCTCCCACGCTTTCGCGCAACAGGTCGACGGCGACACGGCGACGGCCCGGACCCAGGTCGCCATACTGACGCCCGGCTCGGTGGCCAAGATCTCGGACATGGATTTCGGCTCGATCGCCCAGGCGAATACCGGCGGCACGATCGTGCTCACGCCGCAGAACACCGCCACTTGCACGGCCACCGGGGTGTTGATCCGCACCGGGGCCTGCAAAGCCGCCGCCTTCAGCATCTACGGCAAGAAGAACAAGCGCGTCTTCATCCGCGAGAACAACGGCGGCCAGATCACGCTGAACGGACCGGCGGGCGCGACGATGCAGCTGACGAACCTGACGGTCGGCGTCCTCGGCATGAGCGCAAAGCAGGGCGCGGCCGGTTGGGACTTCGGAAGCTGGCGGGTCGATACCCCCACCGGCATCGCCGAATTCTACGTCGGCGGGACCCTTAACGTTGCCGCCGCGCAGACGCCGGGCGTGTACAACGGCACATTGCTGATCCAGATCCAGTTCAACTAGACCGGGCGAGCCGATATTGCGCATCGCCGCGGGCCGCGATAACGCGGCTGGGATGACCGCAACCACAGACCCCTTCGTTCCCGAGATCACCCCCGTCGATACGCGCTACGTCTGGTGCGACGGCGCGGGCGACATTCGCGGCGGCGAGAACTATCGGCCAGCCGCGCTGGGCCACCCGCGCGTTTACATGGAAATCGACGAGAAGGGTTACGTCGATTGCGGCTATTGCGACCGGCGTTTCGTGCTCAACGGCCCGGCCGGCGAGCATGGCAACCGCGAGATCGGTCCCGGCGACCTGCCGGCACCGGCGGACGGCAGCGTCAACTGACCCTGGCCTTGCCGGGTCAGGCCCGGTTCACTAGCTTTCCCGTACGTCTCGGACAGGAGGTACGACCATGAAAGCTCTTGCGACAATTCTCTCGGGCGCTGCGCTGGCGCTGGCCGCAACTGCGGCGGCCGCCGCCGGCTCGGGCCACAACGACACCGGCGAAGCTCGCCTCGCGCGCATGCTCGAAGGCCGCAGCGCCGGCGCGCCGGTGAGCTGCATCACCACCACGCGCAGCAACAAGATGGAAGTCATCGATGGCGTCGCGGTGGTCTATGACGCGGGCAAGACGATTTACGTGGCCCGCCCGACCGATCCGCGCATGCTCGGCCGCAACGACGCGCTGGTGCTCAGCCGCTTCAGCCCGAGCCGCCTCTGCGTGCAGGAATCGATGAAGACGGTCGACCGCTACGACGGCTTCCAAACCGGCGTGGTGTTCCTCAAGGACTTCGTTCCCTACACCAAGGCCGGCTGAATTGGCCGCTGCCCGGCGCCGCTGGGCGGCGGAGCTGCTGCATTACTGGTTCCACGCCCTGCGCCCCGGCGACTGGTTTCGCGTCAGCGAGAGCGTCGATGAGGAGCTGCGCCGCCGCTTCGCCGCGGATCTTGCGATGCTGCGCACAAGGCCGGCGCACGAATTCCTCGGCGATCCCCAGACGGCCTTCGCGGCGGTGGTGCTGTTTGACCAGGTGCCGCGCAACATCTACCGCGGCAGCGCCGAGGCCTTTGCCGGCGACCGGCTGGCGCGGGCGATCGCTCGCGGCATCGAGCGGCGAGGATGGGATCGCCGCCTGCGCAAGGTCGAGCGCCAGTTCGTCGCCATGCCGCTGATGCATAGCGAGGCGATCGCCGACCAGCTGCGCAGCCTTGCCGCGTTCGCGCGACTCGGACAGCGCTACGGCTTGCCCTACGCGCGCAGCCATTATCGGATGATCGCGCGTTTCGGCCGCTTCCCGCACCGCAACGCGGCGCTCGGCCGGACCTCCACCGCTGCCGAGGGGCGGGCCATCGCCCAGGGATTCCTGTGGTAAAATTGCCGCGCCAGTTTCGCTAATCCGCTTGGCGGGGCGTCACGCTTGACGACGCGGGGCAAATCGCTCACTCATAAGTGCATATAAGGGCACAAAATTTCTCCCCAATGTTGGGGAACTTTCCGGCTCGAACGCGGTTTTTTTCGTTCGTGTCCTCACGTCGATATTTGGCAGGGAGATATCAATGAGAATTGCCAAGACCACGCTCGCTTCGGCAGCAGCGCTCGGATTGATCGCCGCACCGATTTCGGCGCAAGCGGCCCCGGTTCGCGCGTCCACCCCGGTCGACCAGAACGAAGAGATCGCCGGTGGCGGGACCATCCTCTACGTCGCGCTCGCCGCAGCCGCGATCGCGTTGATCATCCTCGTCGCGAGCGACGACGAGAACCAGCTGCCCACCAGCCCGTAGTACTGGTTCCCGCACAACTACAGACGGGGCCGCCGCAAGCGGCCCCGTTTGCGTTTCTGGCGCCTTCGTTGTCATTGTTCGTAGAGGCGGAATTCCAGCGAAACGCGAGTGGTGTCGGGATTGTGATTCCGGCCGAGCCCGTGAATGAGATGTGACGAGAAGACGATCATCTCGCTTTCCGCGGGGCACAAGGTGCTCAGGGCCGTCTGCCCGTTCCAGCTCTTGATGCAGTTCACCGAGTACCGCTGCCCTTCCATCACCGTTCCGGCGCGCGTGCGCAGCACGGCACTTTCCTTCAAGAGATGAGAGCCCGGCGCCACCGGGAGACCGGTTCCCTCGCCGACGCCGCAGATCGGGATCCAGACGTTGACCATCCGCGGGATGCTGCCGAGCTGGTCGAGAGAGCGCCGTGAGCGTCCTTGTGGGCCGGGTTGAAACCGACCGACCCCGGCGGATTGATGCGGGCGATGATCCACTGGTCGGAACTCTCCAGCGGATTGCGATAACCGAGCTTCACCCCCAGCAGCTCGCTCAGTTCGCCGACGATCCTGGCTTCGTCGAAGCCGAAATCCTTCGGAAACAGGCGCCTGGTCTTGCGGATGACCCGGGCATGTAGCGCGTCGTCGACGTACTTGTGGTAATCGCCCAGCCGGAACGCCGACAAATCGGCGTCCGGCGCCAGTTCGGCGATCGAACGCCTGACGACCCGCTCGACATCCTCGCGAACTTCCGCGGAATCGAAGAACCGCGTCGAATCAATGATCGCGTAACCGTCGCGGTACCAGTCCTCCGCCGCCACGAGGTCGTCGAAGCGTTCGGCCAGGCAAACGTCCTCGCCCGCGAAGAACGCCGTCTCCGGGTCGCACTCGACCGAGAACTCCCGGCCATCGATGGTGTAGCTCAACCGCATGATCGAAAATCCCGCGCCGCGTGGTTCATAGCGTCACGCAGCCCGCTTGGCATCCTCACATCAGCGACCGTCTGCTGCCGGCTCGCGCGCGAGACGCACGCTGGTCCGCTCATAACCGAGCCGCTCGTAGAAGCGGTGTGCATCGGTTCGCGCGAGGTTGCTGGTGACTTCGACCAGTTGGCATCCGGCCGCGACAAGCGCTTCCTCCGCCGCGCGCACGAGCCCGGCACCGATGCCGCGGCCGCGCAGCGCGGTGTCGACCACCATCATCGAAATGCGCCCCACTGGTGCCGGGCGATGCAGCACCCGCATCATCGAAGTGCTGAGGCAGCCGACCACTTCGCCGTCAAGCTCGGCGACAAGGACCAGGCGGCCATCCTGCTCCATCTCCGCCAGGCGCCGGGTGATGTCGGCCTCGGCGGCGTCGTAGCCGAGTTGGCCGATCAGGCGTTCGAGCGCGCGGCAATCGGCCGCGCGGGCGCTTCGCACCACGAGTCCTGCCATGCCATCGCTCGCTGCCATCCCCCCTGCGAACAGCATTTACTTTGTTCGCGCAAGGGGCGTAGTCTTTGCCCAAAGAGAGGGTCCGCACGAACGGACGGCCAAGGGGGAGAGCGCCATGAAGTACGCCATCTGGTTCGTGCGGCTAATCTTTGCCGCGTGGATGATCCCGGCGGGGCTCAATCACTTCGTTCCGCTGTTTCCCCAGCCGATGGGCAACCAGCCGCTCAGCACGGAGCTGATCACCGCGCTGCTGGACAGCCACATGTTCGACATGACCAAGGCGGTCGAGTTGCTCGCCGGGCTCGCCGTGCTGACCGGCTTCTACGCCCCGCTGATGGTGGTCGTGTGCATGCCGGTGTCGTTCTGCGTGTGGTACTGGGACGTGCCGCTGCAGGGCTGGAGCTCGGGTTCGGCGATCTACGGCTGGGCCGTGCTGGTGTGCAACCTGGTGCTGTGCCTGTCCTACGTCGAAAGCTACCGCGCCATGCTGGCGCCGCGCACGGCCGCGAAGGGCGCCAACTCAGCTTTCCTCGGCGCCCGGATCGTCTTCGGCGCATGGATGCTGGCGAGCGGAGCGAACATGCTGTTCGGGCCGTTCTACCCGGTTCCGGCCGGCCACGAGCCGCTCGCGGTGCAACTGATGGCCGCGCTCACCCACAGCAAGCTGCTTTACGTGGCCGCGGGGATCGAGCTTGTCACCGGCGCGCTGATCCTCGCCGGGGTGTTCGTCCCCCTGGCCCTGTGCGTGCTGATGCCGGTAACGGTCTGCGCGGCGTTCTGGGCGGTGATTCTCGAGCATGCGCCGCTCGGCATGATCCTCGCGCTCGCAGCGGTCGCGCTCAACGCCTGGCTGATGCTCGGCTATCTCGGCACCTACAAGGGCATGCTGCGGCGCCGCGCGCTGACCCTAGGCGAAAGCCCCACGCCGGGGGCCAACTTCGACACCGCCTACGCAATACCGGTCGGCCCGGTTTCACCATCGCAGTTCGCGGTGGCGCTGGTCCCGCTGCTTGCCGCCGCGGCGTTCTATTACATCTGGGTGTTCGGCGACACCGGCCGCTACGCGCTGCTGATCCTCGCCTATCCGGCGGTCGTGCTGGTGGCGCGGCTGCTGCAAGGCATGGGGCGCGGTCCGATCGCTCCGGAGCCGGCATGACTTAGTTCCGACTCGCCGCCCCTTTGGACAAAATGGCGCGCTGCGTGCGGCGATCAGGCAGTCCATTGGCGGCATGCCGCCGCTTGCGTTCCCTGTTCTCCGCACACCTCGTCCATGCGCGAGCGAAGCCCGGCAAGGACCTGCCCGCCGTTGTGCGCCGCGCTCCACGAGCGGAGCTTGTCGCCCCAGTCGGCGACCTTGACCCGGGTGCGCTGGTAATAGCTGTCCGGGCTCTTGCCGAGCTCGTCGATCACCGCGTTGGCGGCCTTCGTCACCGCCGCCTTGTCGTCCGGCGCGTTGCGCAGCACGGTCCTGGAATAGAGGATCGCCCATTGCACCCGCGTCGCCGGGCCTTGCGAGGCCTCGTAAGCCTTGCGCGCCCATTCGATCGCGCCGGCCTTGTCGCCGTCCTGCTCGGCGAAGTCCGACAGGCTGCTCATGTAGTAATACGGCTGCTCCGAACGTTTGAGCTCGGCCAGCTCGAGTTTCCTCGCGGCGGTGTGATCGCCCGCGTTGAACAGCAGGTAGGCGGCATCGTCGATCACGCCCTGGCGCGTCATCTTGTCCCTGGCGTTGGCGTCGGCCCAGGCGACGCTGTCGCGCACTTTCGCCAGCACGCCCGCCGGAACCTTGCCGCTCGCCCGCGCCAGCTTGACGTCGGCATTGGTCGCATTGAGCCGGTCGGCGATCGACGCGCTCGGATCGGCATATAGCGAATCCGCCGCGGCAATCAGCGCGCGGCTCAGTCCCTCACGGCGTTTGCCGTCGGACAGGGCGGCGACCATCGGCGCGACATCGTAGCTCAGCTCCTGCCGGTTGGCCTTCACTTCGGCCGCATCGGCGAGGATCGGCGGCAGGATCTCGAGCAGCCGCGCCTGCTGCGCCGCCGTCAGCCTGGCCTTGCCGTCCTCCCCCTGCTCGGCGCCGACGACCAGCGCGAGCAGCGCGAACCGCCGCTGCAGCGACGGTTGCGGTGCGGCCGCCGCCAGGCGCTCGAGCAGCGGCACCGCGCTGGCCGGGTCCTTGAAGTGCTTGGGATCGTTACGCCAGTCGAAGTCGGAGAGGATGCGCCAGTCGTCCGTCGCCAGCCTGGCCGGGTCGGCCTTGGCCCTGGCGAGCAGGTCCTCGATCGAAGTCGTGCGCCCGGCGGCGGTGCGCAGCAGGGCGGGCAGCTGCGAGGCCATCGTGGCGCTGGAGACGCGGGTGATCTCGGAACCGTCGGGTCGCAGCACGATCACCGTGGGATACCCGCTGATTCCGAACTGCTCGCCCCAGCGCTGCGCGCCCTTGCTGTCGCCGTCGAGATAGACCGGAACGAAGGCCTGGGTTTCGGCGATGAAGGCTGGGTCCTTGAACAGGGTGGACTTCATCTGGTTGCACGGCGGGCACCACACCGCGCCCCAGTAGAGCAGCGCCGGCTTGCCGCTTTCCTTCGCCTCCGCCAGCGCGTCGGCAACGTCGCCTTCGCGCCAGGCGATCTCTTTCCCGGCAGCCGTCGCGGCGGGTCGTTCGGCTGCGGGCTTGCACCCCGTGGTCGCGAAGGCGAGTGCGAGGGCCATCGCCAGCGTCGCGGGAAGGGTACGGGTCATTCCCACTCGATAGTCCCGGGCGGCTTCGAGGTATAGTCGTAGACCACCCGGTTGATGCCCTTGACCTCGTTGACGATCCGCGTCGCCACGCGGCCGAGAAAGGCGGCGTCGAAGGGGTAGACGTCGGCGGTCATGCCGTCGGTGCTGGTCACCGCGCGCAGGGCGCAGACGCTGTCGTAAGTGCGATAGTCGCCCATCACGCCGACGGTTTTGACCGGGAGCAGCACCGCGAAGGCCTGCCAGATCGCGTCGTAGAGACCGGCGGCCCGAATTTCCTCGAGATAGATCGCGTCGGCCTTGCGCAGAATGTCGCACTTCTCGCGGGTGACCTCGCCGGGAATGCGGATCGCCAGGCCGGGACCGGGGAACGGGTGGCGGCCGACGAAGGCCTCGGGCAGCCCCAGCTCGCGTCCCAGCTCGCGCACTTCGTCCTTGAACAGCTCGCGCAGCGGCTCGACCAGCGCCATGTTCATCCGCTCCGGCAACCCGCCGACGTTGTGGTGGCTCTTGATCGTCACCGACGGGCCGCCGGTGAAGCTGACGCTTTCAATCACGTCGGGATAGAGCGTGCCCTGGGCGAGGAAATCGGCCCCGCCGACCTTGCGCGCCTCTTCCTCGAACACGTCGATGAAGGTCTTGCCGATGAACTTGCGCTTGGCCTCGGGCTCGTCGAGCCCGGCGAGGCCGGAAAGGAACAGGTCCTCGGCGTTCACGTGGACCAGCGGGATGTTGTAGTGGTCGCGGAACAGGCTGACGACCTGCTCGGCCTCGTTGAGGCGCATCAGCCCGTGGTCGACGAACACGCAAGTCAGCTGGCTGCCGATCGCCTCGTGGATCAGCACCGCGGCAACCGCGCTGTCGACCCCGCCCGAGAGTCCGCAGATCACCCGCCCGCTGCCGACTTGGGCGCGGATTTCGTCGATCTTGGTCTTGCGGAACTCGGCCATCGTCCAGTCGCCCGCCAGGCCGCAGACGTGACGGACGAAGTTGGCGATCAGCTTGGCGCCGTCGGGCGTGTGATAGACCTCTGGGTGGAACTGCGTGCCGTAGTACTTGCGCTCGTCGTCGGCGATCAGCGCGAAGGGGGCACCGTCGCTGGTGGCGACGATGCGGAAGCCCGGGGCGAAGCGGGTGACCTTGTCGCCGTGGCTCATCCACACCTGGTGGCGCTCGCCGACCTGCCACAGCCCTTCGAACAGCATGCATGGCTCGGTCACGGTCAGGAACGCACGGCCGAACTCCCCGCCCTCGCCGGTTTCGTGGCCCGGTCGGACCTCACCGCCGAGCTGGTGCGACATGACTTGCTGGCCGTAACAGATGCCGAGGATCGGCAAGCCGCTGTCGAACAGGACTTGCGGCGCGCGCGGCGATCCCTCTTCGGGCACTCCGGCAGGCGAGCCAGAGAGGATGATCCCCTTCGGCCTGAGCCGCCGAAACGCCTCTTCGGCCAGCGTGAACGGGGCGATCTCCGAATAGACCCCCGCCTCGCGCACGCGGCGGGCGATCAGCTGGGTCACCTGGCTGCCGAAATCGACGATCAGGATGGAATCGGGGAGGTGCTGGGGGTCCATGGCGGCGCGATAGTGAGCGGGCGGCGGGCTGTAAAGCGAGCCGCCGGCAGGCCTATGGCCAAGGCCCTCCGTCATCCACCGCCTTGGTGTCGACCTCCGTCAGATTGATGCGATCGGCCCATTCGTCGGCAGCGTTGTCGTAGGTGAAGCTTTGCGGCGACTCGGGCAGCATTCCCGCGTTCCATGCCATCCAGGCGGCGGTCAATTGCCGGTAGACTTCGGGCATCCGGTTCTTGAGATTCGCCCGCTCCATCGGATCGTCGACAACGTTGAACAGGTACGTGTTGCCGCCGATCTTGAGCGCCTTGTAATCGCCCATGCGCACCGCCCGCTGGGCATTGGCCTTGTAGCGCCAGTAGAGCGTGCGCGGCGCCGGCTTCGCCGCGCCGGCCAGCACGGGCAGGAGGTTCAGCCCGTCGCTCGGGAAGCGTGGGTCGGGGCGCGTTCCCGCGACGGCGGTCAGTGTCGGCAGCCAGTCGAGATGAATCGTCGGCTGCTCGCTCACCAGGCCCTGGGGAATCCGCCCGGGCCAGCGCACCACCGAAGGGATGCGGATTCCGCCTTCGAGCAGCTCGGACTTGCGGCCGTTGAACGGCCAGGTGGTCGAGAACCGCTCCCCGCCGTTGTCGCTGGTAAAGACGATCAGGGTGTTTTCCGCCTGCCCGGTCTGCGCCAGCGCCTCGAGCAAGCGGCCCACTTGCCGATCCATTTCCTCCACCATGCGGTTGTAGGTGGCGAGGGTCCCGGATTCGGTGATCCGCTGCCCGTAAGTGAGCCGGGCCGAGGCCTGCTCGTCGTCCGGGGTCTCCCACGGCCAGTGCGGCGCATTGAAATGCAGGCTCATGAACAGCGGCGCCTTGCGGTCTTTTTGCGCGCGGATCACTTCGACGGCGCGCTGGCCGAGCAGCTCGGTAAGGTAGCCGTGGCGCTCGATCGGAACGTCGCCGTCCCACAGGTCGGGCTGCAGCTTGCCCGAGCGGTCGACACCATGCTTGAAGTAATCGAGTGCACCGCCGCGAAAGCCGAAGAAGTGGTCGTAGCCGCTCTGCAAGGGGCCGAACTTCGGCAGCGAGCCGAGATGCCACTTGCCGATCAGCCAGGTTTCGTACCCGGCGGCCTTGAGAATGGAGGGCAGCACCGGCTGCGTGGGCGGCAGGCCGACGTCGTTGCCGGCGAGCGGTTCTTCGAGCCCGATCGGCAAGCGATACTGATAGCGTCCGGTGATGATTCCTACCCGCGACGCCGTGCAAACCGCCGAGGCGGCATAGGCCTGGGTGAAGCGGGCGCCCTCGGCGGCGATCCGGTCTATCGCCGGGGTCCTGATCTGCGGCGCGCCATAGCAGGAAAGGTCGGCTACCCCCATGTCGTCGGCGAGAATGAAGATAATGTTCGGCCGCTCCGGGTCGCCGCCCGGCGCCGCACGCCCGGCGACCGCAGCCGCCGCGGCCAGGCCCGGAGCGAACGCCAGCAGATTCCTCCGTGACAGGGATTTCATGCGCCCTCCGTCCCCGCAGGCCGTCGTTGCCCGCCTGCGCGGTCTAACTCATCCCGGCGGCGTCGGCCAATCGCAAGTGCGAGGCTGCCCCCGACCACCGTCGCCGGCACCCCTGGCAGACGCCGCCGTCCAATAGACCTAGTCCAATTGGATGAGATTCGGCATTTTCGCCAAGGCCCGCTTCTTCAACAGCGGTTTTTCGATCCATCCTGTCACCGGAGACCAGGTGCTGAACGGCGAAACCACCCGTGGGGCGACCGATTCGACGTTCGGCCTAACGGCGGGAGTGCAGATGGAATCCTGGTGGTGAGACCGGGCGAGGGGGTTTCGGCCGAGTAAGGACTCCGAACCGTGGGCTGGTTCCGGCCCCCGGAGAGGTTGCGCAAAACGCAATAGCTTTGGCGGTTTTCTCATTTGTGATGCGCGACATGCAACCCTATCTGCCCGCTTGAGCCGGCTGGCGGACACCTCTCCCCCCACCCCCGTCCCCAGCCGGCACACCCCCTCCATCGCCTCCCACCAGGGATCATGCAGGCCCCTTGTCGGGCTCGTTCGCGGTTCGCTCGGCGCTGCCGCCGGGGTCCTTGCCGATGAAGCTGATCTTGCCGTCGGTTTCGAGGATTCCCCAGGCCACGTCGTCGAGGCGGGCGATCCCGGCGTGGCGCATCTCGCTTTCGACCTCGCTCCGGGTCAGCCGGTTGCGGCGCATCATCTTGGCCAGCAATTCGCCGCCGCGAACGACCACCTGGGGCTCGCCGTCGAGCAGGCGCTCGGCGCGCGGCCAGGTATAGGTCACCCAGTTCAGCACCAGGCTCCAGAAGCCGAAGGTGGCGACGGCGAGAGTTGCGCCGGTGACGCTGTAATCGCTCTGCGTGGCGCCTTGCTGGATGAGGTCGCCCATCACCACCAGCAGGACGACCTCGAACGGGGTCATCTCCGCGATCTCGCGCTTGCCGAGCAGTCGCAGCAGCACGAAAATGACCGCGAACATGAAGGTGGCGCGCAGGACGATGTCCATCAGGGAAGCACCCGCAAGCGCACCGGCCGCACGGCCAGCACCGCATTGTCGTCGAGGATAGCCACCTGTCCGTCGTTTTCACCGACCAGCGACGGATTGACTTGCCCGTCCAGCTTCACCTGCAGCCGCTCGCCGGCCTTCAGCGCGCCGTAGTTCAGCATGACCGTTCCGTTGTCGAACTTCGCCTCGCTCGGGTCGGGAATGATCGAATTGAACGAAAGGTTGCGCAAATAGCTGCCGGAAATCGCGACCACCGGCCTGGCGATCGGGCGTTCGGCATCGACGACGATATCGATTTCCAGGATCATGCCGCTGCGAAGCGTCCGCGGAGCTTCGACGGTCAGCCTGGCGCCGTTGCTTTCGGCAGTGACTTGCGGATCCGCCGTGCCGCCGAAGGCGCCGAGCAACGCGGCCAGCAGCAGAGCGCCGAGAATGGCGATCGGGAGGAAGCCGCGCAGAGCCCCGCCCGAGCCGTCGAAATGGCGGGCGGTGATGCCGTCGGGCAAGCCTGGCTGAACCGCTGGTTTCTGCTTCCCCAATGCCTCCTCGCTTCCCGAGCCCGGTCGCTCGAAGTGCTGTTGAGTCAGCTAGGAAACAGCTCCGATGCCGCCCCGTTCCGCCACGGATTGCGGAGCGGCAGCGCTATTTGGTGTAGAGCTTGACCAGGTCCGTCAGGTAATCGCGCCCGATGAACAGCGAGCGCGCCTCGATCCGTTCGTTGAGGCCGTGCACGCCATTGCCGTCGGGATCGCCCCACGAACCCGGCACGCCGTAAGTCGGGATGCCCACGGCCGACATGTACAGCCCGTCGGTGGCGCCGGTCGACATCGCCGGAATGACGGGGACGCCGGGGAAGTACTTGGCGCTCAGCTTCTCCATCGGGCCGATCACCGCCGGATCGAGCGGCGGCGCCTTGGCGATCGGCTTGTCCTTGCGCGCCAGGTCAATCGTGATCTTCGGATCGGCGATCACCCGCTCCAACTCGGTCTTGATCTCACCCGGCGTGTGGCCGGGGAAGATGCGGCAATTGACGTTGGCCTCGACCCGCTGGGGCAGGGCGTTGACCGCGTGGCCGCCGCTGATCATCGTCCCGACGCAGGTTGTGCGCAGCATCGAATGGAACCACTTGTCGGTGTTGACGACCTTTTCGGCCTCGGCGTCGTTCGGGTTGGCGGCGAGCCGCGCCATCGCCGGGCCGAGCTCGTCCTTCCGCATCGCGCCGGCCTTGGCGAAGAACACACGAGTGGTGTCGTTGAACTCGGTCGGGAACTCGTGGTCGCGGATCTTGAGCAGCGCCTCGGCCATTTCGTACATCGCGTTGTCGCGCACCGGGCCCGAGCTGTGGCCGCCCGGGTTGGTCGAAACGAGCTTGTAGTCCTGGTAGAGCTTCTCGCCGACCTGGATCGACTGGTCGACGATCGTCCCCTTGCCGTCGGTGTCGCCGCCGCCGCCTTCGTTGAGCGCGAACGCAGCGTCGATCAGCTCGCGGCGGTTGTTGGCGAGCCACTGCGCGCCGTTGAACGCGGTGTCGGTCTCCTCGCCGCAAGTCAGCGCCATCTTGATCGTCCGTGCGGGCCTGTATCCTTCGCGAGCGAAGCGGACGAGCATGTCGGCCCAGGTCGCGGCCATCGCCTTGTCGTCCGCCACGCCGCGGCCGTAGAGGTAGCCGCCTTCCTCGATCAGCGTGTAGGGATCGCGCACCCAGTCTTCGCGCTTGGCCGCGACGACGTCGATGTGGGCGAGCAGCAGGATCGGCTTGAGGGTCTTCGAAGTGCCCGGATAGACCGCCACCAGGCCGCCCTCCTTGGGATGGTCGGGCACGGTGAACACCGTCACGTTCTCGCCCGCAATTCCGGCGGCCCTTAGCCTCGCGGAGAGCTGATTGGCAGCTGTGGTGCAGTTGCCGGTCGTGATGCTCGTGTCGGTCTCGACCAGCTCCTGGTACAACTCGCGGAATTGCTGCTGATCGGGCCGCAGCGGGCCCATCGTGCCGGTCGGCACTTGTGCGGCGATGGGCGCGCTCGCGAGCGAAAGGGCGGCTAAGGCCCAGAACCTCTTTGTCATGAATTCCCCCCGGATTGGATGCCTTGAGTTGAGCAGGATTCGGCTGTGGATGGAAGGGGCCTCGAAGGGTTCCGGAATGCCCCCTCAATCCCTATATGATGGTCATGGACGAGACCCCCCCGCAGACCCCCAACGCCAACGCCTACGATGCCGAGAGCATCAAGGTCCTCAAGGGCCTCGACGCCGTTCGCAAGCGGCCCGGCATGTACATCGGCGACACCGACGACGGATCGGGCCTGCACCACATGGTGTTCGAGGTTTCCGACAATGCGATCGACGAGGCGCTCGCCGGGCATTGCGACCTGGTGCTGATCGAACTCAATCCTGACGGCTCGGTCTCTGTCGAGGACAACGGCCGCGGCATCCCGGTCGACATCCACGCCGAGGAAGGTGTTTCCGCGGCCGAGGTCATCATGACCCAGCTCCACGCCGGCGGAAAGTTCGAGAACACCAGCGACGACAACGCCTACAAGGTCTCGGGAGGCCTCCACGGCGTCGGCGTCTCGGTGGTCAACGCGCTGTCCGAATGGCTCGAGCTGACCATCTGGCGCAACGGCCAGGAGCACTGGATGCGCTTCGAGCATGGGGACGCGGTCTCGCCGCTCGAGATCAAGGGCGACGCCGGGCGTGAACGGACCGGCACGCGCGTCACCTTCATGCCCTCGACCGACACTTTCAAGAACGTCACCGAATTCGATTTC
The DNA here is from genome assembly GCF_011320115.1 of Croceibacterium segetis. Taxonomy (GTDB): domain Bacteria; phylum Pseudomonadota; class Alphaproteobacteria; order Sphingomonadales; family Sphingomonadaceae; genus Croceibacterium_B; species Croceibacterium_B segetis. Next base: position 36,187 of record NZ_JAANOZ010000006.1, read on the forward strand.
GAGAAGCTCGAGCACCGTTACCGCGAGCTCGCCTTCCTCAATTCGGGCGTGCACATCCAGCTGCACGACAAGCGCCATGCCGACGTCGTGTCGCACGACCTCTACTACGAGGGCGGCATCGCCGCCTTCGTGAAGTACCTCGACCGCAACAAGGTGCCGCTGGTGCCCGAGCCGATCTCGGTTTCGGCCGAGCGCGACGGCATCGGCATCGACGTCGCCCTCGAGTGGAACGATTCGTACTACGAGAACGTGCTGTGCTTCACCAACAACATCCCCCAGCGTGACGGTGGCACTCATCTGGCCGCGTTCCGCGCCGCGCTGACCCGCACGCTCAACAACTACGCCGAACGCTCGGGCCTGCTGAAGAAGGAAAAGGTCACCCTGACCGGGGAGGACATGCGCGAAGGGCTGACCGCGATCGTCAGCGTCAAGCTGCCCGATCCCAAGTTCAGCTCGCAGACCAAGGACAAACTGGTCAGCTCGGAAGTCCGCCAACCGCTCGAAAGCCTGATGGGCGACAAGATGAACGAGTGGCTGGAAGAAAACCCGGCCGACGCCAAGTCGATCATCCAGAAGGTGATTGACGCCGCGGCCGCGCGCGAAGCCGCGCGCAAGGCGCGGGAGCTGACCCGCCGCAAGGGCGCGCTCGACATCGCCAGCCTGCCCGGCAAGCTCAGCGACTGCCGCGAGCGCGACCCGGCGCTGTGCGAGCTGTTCCTGGTCGAGGGCGATTCCGCCGGCGGTTCGGCCAAGAGCGGCCGCGACAGCCAGTACCAGGCGATCCTTCCCTTGCGCGGCAAGATCCTCAACGTCGAGCGCGCACGGTTCGACAGGATCATCTCGAGCAAGGAAGTCGGCACGCTGATCCAGGCGATGGGCACCGGCCTGCGCGACGAGTTCAACCTCGAAAAGCTGCGCTACCACAAAATCGTTATCATGACCGACGCCGACGTCGACGGCGCGCACATCCGCACACTGCTGCTGACGTTCTTCCAGCGGCAGATGCCCGACATCATCAAGGCCGGGCACCTGTTCATCGCCCAGCCGCCGCTGTTCAAGGTCAGCAAAGGGCGCAGCGAAGTCTATCTCAAGGACCAGGCGGCGCTCGACCGTTACCTCGTCGAGGCCGGCCTGCAGGGCCGCGTGCTCGAGGCCGCGGGCGGAGCGCGCAGCGGGCCCGATCTCGCCAAGCTGGTCGAGCATGCGCTGCGCCTGCGCAACCTGATCGCCTTCGTTCCGCGGCGTTACGATGCGGCGCTGATCGAGCAGATGGCCATCGCCGGCGCGCTCGACCCGGCGCTCGACCGCAATGGCCGCGAAGCGGCGCTGCAACGCGCTGCCGAACGGCTGGCGATGGGCGACCAGGAGGCGACATGGTCGGCCTCGCTCTCACCCGAAGGAACGATCCGCTTCGACCGCGTGTGGCGCGGGGTCACCGACGCGCACCTGATCGACGCCAACTTCGTCACCAGCGCCGAGGCGCGCAAGCTGCACACGCTCGCCAAGACCCACGCCGAGGTGTTCGTCGCGCCCGCGCGGCTGGTGCGGGCCGCCGCGGCCGAGCCGGAACCCGAGCCGGTCGCCGAAAGCGACGAGGACGGTGAAGCGCAGGCGGCGCCGATCGCGCGAGAGGGCGCAATCACCCGCCCGACCGAACTGCTGGACACGGTGCTCGCCGCCGGCCGCAAGGGCCTCGCCATCGCCCGCTACAAGGGCCTCGGCGAGATGAATGCCGAGCAGCTGTGGGAGACCACGCTCGATCCGGAGAACCGCATCCTCCTGCAGGTCAAGGTCGAGGACGCCGACGTGACCGACGAGATCTTCACCCGGCTGATGGGCGACGTGGTCGAACCGCGCCGCGAGTTCATCCAGGACAACGCCCTCAACGTCGCCAATCTCGATATCTAGGCGGATCGCTCCACGGCGATGACTCGTCCCACGCGCTCCTTGTAAGGCGCGAGGCAGACGAACTTGAGCCACAGCCCGAGACCGCCGAAGATCACCGTCACCACGACCAGAGAATAGCGCAGCATCGCTTCGTCGTGGAACGCGTAGTCGGTGAACAGGCCGACGGCGACCGGGCCGAGCCCACCGCCGATCACGCCGATGGTGAACAGGTAGAGCGCGCTGATCTGGCCGCGGAATTCGTTCGGCGTGACGTTCTGCAGCGCGGCGACCGCGCCCGGCGCGGACACGCCGATGCCGACCGTCGACAGACACGACAGCACGAACGCCGTCCACGGATCGGGCGCCAGAAGCATGGCCAGCGTCACCGGCAGGCTGAGGCACGACCCCAGGATGGAAAGCTTCACCATCGCGCCGGTGTCGCCGCGCCGCTCCCAACTCTGCCCGAGCCAGGCGCCGAGCCCCAGGCCGATGGGCGTCAGGATCAGCGTCGCGGTGCCCGAGAGGGGGCCGAAGAAGGCGGGGCTCCAGCCGAAGGTGCGGCTGAAGAACGGGAAGCGCCACTGCAGCACGCCGTAAGCCTCGATCTGCAACAAGGCCGAGCCGATGATGAAAGGAAAGAAGATCGGCCGTTCGCGCCAGAGGAAGCGGAACACGTCGAGGATCGGCAGGCGCATGGTCGTCGCGCGGCCGCGACGGGGCGGTTCGCGCACGGTCAGCAGGAAGATCAGGCCCAGCACCACGCCCGGCGTGCCGATGATCAGGAAGACCATCTGCCAATCGTGTAGGGCCACGCCGAAAACGTTGAACACCTTGCCGCCGAGCCAGCCGAGCAGCATGCCGACGATAATGCTGGTGAAGCCCGAGCCGACCGAGACCCCGCCGTTGTAGATCGCCATCGCCGTCGGCAGCTTGTGCCGCGGGACCTGGTCGGAGATCATCGATAGGCCGTTGGGGCCCTTGAGCGAGACCGCCGAGCCGGTGACGCCGCGCAGGGCGAACAGCGCCCAGAAGCCCTGCACGAAGGCGATCGCGCTGGTCGCCAGGCTCCAGATCATCATCACGCTGCCGATGATGCGCTTGCGGTTCGAGGTGTCCGCCAGGCGCGAGAGAGGCAGGCCGATAAGACCGTAGAACAGAGAGAACGAAAAGCCGGTCAACAGGCTGACCTCGGTATCGCTGAGGTGCAGGTCGCGCTTGATCGGCTCGATCAGCAGCGAGATCCCGCCGCGGTCGACGGCGTCGAGCGCGTTGGCCAGCGCGATCATCCATACGGCATACCAGGCCGCGGTTTTCGCCGGGAACGGCTCAACCACCCGCTTCTGGCCGATCGCCTCGCCCGCCATTGCCGATCCTCCCCCCGCGTGCGGTTTGACCGCATCGGGCGGAAAGGTCGGCGATCAGGTTCCGGTTGGCAAGCGCTTACTCCGCCGCTTCGGCCTCGTGCTTGGCGAACTCCAGCGTCGCCAGGAAACGCTCGGCATCGAGCGCCGCCATGCATCCCGTCCCGGCGGCGGTGACCGCCTGGCGGTAGATGTGGTCCGACACGTCGCCGCAGGCGAAGACTCCGGGAACATTGGTCTTGGGCGTGCCCGGCTCGACGATCAGGTAGCCGTTCGCGTCCATCTCGAGCTTGCCCTTGAACAGCTCGGTCGCCGGGGCGTGACCGATGGCGACGAACGCGCCCTCGCAGTCGAACTCGCTCTCCGCGCCGGTCAGGCTGTCGACCAGCTTGAGCCCGGTGAGCCCGCCGTCGAGCGGGTCGCCGAGGAATTCCTCGACCCGCTTGTTCCAGATCACGCTGATCTTCGGGTGGGCGAACAGCCGGTCCTGCAGGATCTTCTCGGCGCGCAGCTCGTCGCGGCGGTGGATCAGGGTCACGTCGTCGGAATGGTTGGTGAGGTAGAGCGCCTCCTCGACCGCAGTGTTGCCGCCGCCGATCACCGCGACCTTCTTGCCGCGGTAGAAGAACCCGTCGCACGTCGCGCAGGCGGAGACGCCCTTGCCTGAAAGCCGCTCCTCGCCCGGCGCGCCGAGCCACTTAGCCTGCGCCCCGGTGGCGATCACCAGCACGTCGCCGACGTATTCGTCGCCGCTGTCGCCCTTGGCGCGGAACGGCGTGCCGCCGGCGATGTCGACTTCCGTGATCGTATCCCACATCATCCGCGTGCCGACATGGACCGCCTGCGCCTCCATCTCCTGCATCAGCCATGGGCCCTGGATCACGTCGCGGAAGCCGGGATAGTTCTCGACGTCGGTGGTGATCGTCAGTTGCCCGCCCGGCTGCAAGCCCTGGACCACGATCGGCTGCATCCCGGCGCGCGCGCCGTAAATGGCGGCTGAGAGTCCGGCCGGGCCGGAGCCGATGATGAGCATGCGGGTGGTGTGGGTGGTCATGGGGCCTCGGGAGAATCGTTACCCGCTAGGTAAGGTTGACCCGGAACAAGGGCAAGCGAGGGTCCAAAGTCCTCCCCGACTTGGGCCGATGCGCGGCCACGCTTCCATCTCAAAGCGGAATGACGATCCCAATTTGTCCTCGGCATCGCGAAAGACGGATACAATTCGATCGAAGCGATCTCCTAAGGCAGCGCGACATGCATTTTCATTGAGCCAATGTACCTCAACCGGTTGGGGAAGAATCGCTGTCACTACATCCCACAAAGCGTCGAGATTGCGACCGTAACCTTCAAAGCCCGCTGCGCGAGCCGAACCCTCGATCAAGTCGTGAAAATCGGCTTCACTGCGGATAAATCTTCCGTCCAAGATGACGTTAGTTGTCACATCCGGAACACCCCAAACCTCACCTGCTCCGGTATCGGCGCCTCCAAGCACACGCCCAGCGCCAGCCCCAGCACGTCGCGCGTCTGCACCGGGTCGATCACGCCGTCGTCCCACAGGCGGGCGGTGGCGTAGTAGGGGTTGCCTTCGCGTTCGTAAGTCTCGCGGATCGGGGCCTTGAAGACTTCGGCCTCGCGCTCGTCCCACTTGTCGGCGTCGCGGTGGACGGTCGCCAGCACGCTCGCCGCCTGCTCGCCGCCCATCACGCTGATGCGGGCATTCGGCCAGGTGAACAGGAAGCGCGGGGAATAGGCGCGGCCGCACATGCCGTAGTTGCCGGCGCCGAAGCTGCCACCAATGACCACGGTGATCTTCGGCACTTGCGCGGTGGCGACCGCGGTCACCAGCTTGGCGCCGTGCTTGGCGATGCCCTCGGCCTCGTATCGGCCGCCGACCATGAACCCCGAGATGTTCTGCAGGAACAGCAGCGGGATGCCGCGCTGGCAGGCGAGTTCGATGAAATGCGCGCCCTTCAGCGCGCTTTCGGAAAACAGCACGCCGTTGTTGGCAAGGATCGCCACGGGCATGCCCCAGATATGCGCGAAGCCGCAGACCAGCGTGGAGCCGTAAAGCGCCTTGAACTCGTGGAACTCGCTGCCGTCGACCAGTCGGGCGATGACCTCGTGGACATCGTAGGGGGCGCGGACGTCCTCGGGGACGATGGCGTAGAGGTCCTCGGCGTCGAACTTCGGCGGGCGCGGGTCCTTGAGGTCGAGCGTGGCGCCTTCGTTCGCACCGAGATGGCTGACGATGTCGCGCAGGATTGTCAGCGCATGCTCGTCGTTCTCGGCGAGGTGGTCGACCACGCCCGATTTCCTCGCGTGCAGGTCGCCGCCGCCCAAATCCTCGGCGCTGATCTCCTCGCCCGTGGCGGCTTTCACCAGCGGCGGGCCGGCGAGGAAGATCGTGCCCTGATCGCGCACGATCACGCTCTCGTCGCTCATCGCCGGGACATAAGCGCCGCCGGCGGTGCACGAGCCCATCACGCAGGCGATCTGCGGGATGCGCGCCGCGCTCATCTGCGCCTGGTTGTAGAAGATCCGCCCGAAGTGATCGCGGTCGGGAAAGACCTCGGCCTGGTGGGGCAGGTTGGCCCCGCCGCTGTCGACCAGGTACAGGCACGGCAAGCGGTTCTCGCGGGCGATCTCCTGCGCCCGCAAGTGCTTCTTGACCGTCAGCGGGTAGTAGGTGCCGCCCTTCACCGTCGCGTCGTTGGCGACGATCATGCACTGCCGGCCCGAGACGCGCCCCACCCCCGCGATCATCCCCGCGCCGGGAATGTCGTCGTCATAGACGCCGTTGGCGGCGAGCTGGCCGATTTCGAGAAACGGCGAGCCCGGATCGAGCAGCCGCTCGACCCGCTCGCGCGGGAGCAGCTTGCCGCGCTCGGTGTGGCGCTCACGGCTTTTCTCCGGCCCGCCGAGCGCCGCGGCGGCGACCTTGGCGCGCAGGTCTTCCGCCAGCGCACGGTTGTGCGCCGCGCGGGCTTTCGCCTCGGCGCTTTCGAGATCGAGCTTGCTGGTTAGCGTTGGCGCCGTCATTCTTTGCCGGTCGTAGCGGCGAAGCCGCACCGCGCCAAGCGGGCGATAAGGGGGAGGACTCGATGCGCGTGCTTTTGACTGCCGTGTTCGGGCTGGCTCTGTCGGCGTTCGCCTTCCCGGCTGCTGCCGACGTGGCGGGACGCTACGAAACCAAGGACAAGAACGCGTTCTTCACGATGGAAATGACCATCGAGACGAACGATGCGGGTGACGTGCGCATGCAAATGGCGGGGCAAGCGAACTACTTTCTGTTGAAGTCAGGCGTCGTCTACACGGTGGGCCGGGGTGAAGCCGGCCCGGTCGTCGAGCGCGTGGCCGACATGTTGGCCGTCCAGGCCGACACGCTGCGTCGAATCGGCCTATCTGACCGACTGGCAGATGCCGCAGGCAAAGCACCGCAAACGGAATTCGCTAAAATCGGCCCCGAGAGCGTCGGCCCATGGAAGGGCACCGCCTTCGGCTTCAAGTCAGACACCGGCAAGCCCGGCCCTTATGCTGCATTCGTGATGAGCGATGACCCCCGCATAGCGCCGTTGGGGAAAGGGATCGCCGCCATGAACGCCGACATGATGGGCGCCATGGGAAACATGTTCCCCGGATTCGGGCAGTTCGGTCAGGATTTCCTGCGATTCCTGGCGACTGGCACCCCGATAAGGATGATCAACGTCGAGTTGACCGATGTCTCGTGTGATCGGATTGATCCCGAACGCTTTGCCCTTCCCGCCGCGCCGCTGGCGCTCGAACAATTGAAGGCACAAGCTCAGCCCTTCCCCGAGCCGCCCACCCTGCCGCCCCGCACAAGCAGTGAATAAGGGCTGTTTGCGTCGGACTCCCACACGCCTGACGAATTTGCTACGTTGCCCACACGAAGCACAGGGAGGCACGCATGACCTACTGGATGCTCAAGGGCCGCGAGATGGCCAACTGTAACTGCGAATACGGCTGCAACTGCCAGTTCGGCGGCTTGCCCGACAAGGGCGGGTGCCAGGCGGTGTTCGCGATGGACATCGAGCAAGGCTATCACGGCGAGACCGACCTCTCGGGGCTGAAGATCGCCGGGGCGTTCCGCTGGCCGGGACCGATCCACGAAGGGCATGGCGAAGCCGCCGCGTTCGTCGACGAACGGGCGACCGAGGAGCAGCGCAAGGCCCTGCTGACGATCATGACGGGGGGCGACACCGATCCCTTCGCCACGGTGTTCGCGGTCTTCTCGGCGATGGTCGAGACCTTCCACGAGCCGCAGTTCGTGCCGATCGAGTTCGACGTCGACGTCGAGGAGCGCACGGGCCGGCTGCGGATCGACGGCAAGGTCGAGATGGACGGCGTGCCAATCAAGAGCATTGTCAGCGGCGAGCCCATCCGGGCGCAGATTCGGCTGGAGGGCGGGTTCGAATACGAAGTGGCCGAAGTGGGCTCGGGCGTCAGCCGGTCGATCTCGCCCGTACCGTTTGCCCACAACGACAGTTACGCCCAGTTCGCCCATCTGCACCTCGACAGTCACGGGATCGTCCAGGCCTGATGGCGGCGCCGATCGAGGCTACGCTGCGCCGCCAGCGAAGCCTCACCATCGCTGCTCTCGCAGTATTGACGCTGCTCGCGTGGGGGTGGCTGTTCGCCGGAGCCGGAATGGGCATGGGCGCACAGGCGTGGCTTCCGTTCGCGCCCCGTGCGCCGGGACCCGACGCGATGACCGGAATGGAGGGCATGGCGGGCGTTGCGACGTCCGAACCTGCCGGCTGGGGCGCCGGACAGCTGCTCATCGCGGTATCGATGTGGTGGGTGATGATGGTGGCGATGATGCTGCCCGCCGCCGCGCCAGTGATCCTGCTTTATGCCCGGGCAGCACCGGCACAGGCGGTCGCGGTACGTCCGGCGCCGGGGCATTTCCTCGCCGGTTATCTCGCCGTCTGGGGGTTGTTCTCTCTGGCGGCGGCGGGCTTGCAGGACGCCCTGCAGCGCTCGGGCGTGATCGCGCCGATGACGATGGACGCAACGGCGAAGTGGCTCGCGGCGGCGCTTCTCGCCGGTGCCGGGCTCTATCAATTGAGCCCGCTCAAGGAAGCCTGCCTCTCGCATTGCCGAAGCCCGGCGGCGTTTCTCTCGCGTCATTTCCGCCCCGGGCGCCTCGGCGCCTTGCGCATGGGCGGGATCCATGGCGCCTGGTGCCTCGGCTGCTGCTGGCTGCTGATGGCGCTGCTGTTCGTCGGCGGGGTGATGAATCTCGCGTGGATCGCGCTGCTCAGCCTGCTCGTCGCCGGCGAGAAGCTGCTGCCGGGCGGCCGCCGCCTGGGGCAGGCGGCCGGCCTGGGCTTTATCGCCTGGGGCGCGTGGGTGGCCTTCGCCTGAGCGCTACTTCTTCGCCAGGTGCTGGGCGAAGAACGGCAGCACGACCTGGTCGAAGCGCTGGGCGATCTTGTCGACGTGGGTGCCTTCGTACGTCGCCCACTGGTTGGCGATCCCCTGCTTGTCGAGCATCTCGTGGATCGCCGTGTCGTCCTTGATCAACCCGTCCTTGGTGCCGACGTCGGAGCCGATCGCGTCGTAGCTTCTCAGTGCCCACACGTGGCTCGGGATCATCGCCAGCGGCGAGTTGTTGGCCCATTCGGCGATCACCAGCGGATCGACCGTCGGCTTGCCGTCCTTGTCCTTGGTCAGCGGGAAGTCGGCGAAGTAGGGCGGGTTCTTGGGATTGGGCGACCAGGCGACCATCGAGGCGAGGCCGGCGCGCATGCCGAAGCCTGCCTTGTCGACGTCGGCTATCGGCACGGCGGCCATCTTGGTGGCGGAATCGACCGTCTCGGTGCGCGGCAAGCCGCAGCAGGCGCTCTGGGCATAGAGGCCGCCGAACACGCCCGGGTGGGTCATGCCGATCGTCCACACGCCGTAGCCGCCCATCGAATGCCCGGCCAGCCCGCGGCCCTTGCGCGTGGCGATCGTGCGGTAGTGGCTGTCGATGTACTTGACGAGGTCGTCGGCGACGAACCGCTGAAAGTCGCCGGTGGTGACCGAGCTCGAATACATGCTGCCGCCCATCTTGGTCAGCGTATCCGGCACCACCACGATGAACTCGCGCCCGGCCATCGCATTATGCGCAACGGCCTCGGGGACGTGCATGAAGTTGTAGAAGTTCCTCCCGTCGATCGCGAACCCATGCAGGTAATAGACCACCGGGTAACGGCGCTTGGGGTTCTTGGCATAGCTCGCCGGGAGCACGACCATGGCGTTGCGGTCGGCGCTGTCGCCTTCGAGATTGCCTTCGAGCGCCTTGCTGTGAACGGTGACCGAATCGACCTTGATCCCGGCCGGGACCGGCGGCGGCGGCGCGGTGATGTTCCCACCCGGCAATGGCTGGGCCGAGGCCGGAACCGCGACAAATGCCAACAGCCCCGCGGCGCCGGCGAGCAATCCCTTGAGCATGTGACCCTCTCTCCCTTTATCGTGTCGATCAGACGCCGATCAGCTCTCTTCCGATCAGCATGCGCCTAATCTCATTGGTCCCGGCGCCGATGTCGAGCAATTTTGCATCCCGCAAATAGCGCTCGACCGGCCAGTCGGTGGTGTAGCCCGCGCCGCCGAGCGCCTGCACCGCTTCGCCTGCGACGCGAAAGGCGTTCTCGCTGGCCAGCAGGATCGCCCCGGCGGCGTCGAAGCGCGTCGTCTTGCCGGCGCTGCACGCCTTCGCCACGGCGTAAGTGTAGGCCCGCGCCGATTGCAGCGCGACGTACATGTCGGCGACCTTGGCCTGCATCAGCTGGAACGCGCCGATCGGCTTGCCGAACTGGGTCCGCTCGCGGACGTAAGGGATGACCGTGTCGAGGCACGCCTGCATGATCCCGAGCTGGACCCCGGCGAGAACCGCCCGCTCGTAGTCGAGTCCGCTCATCAGCACTTTCGTGCCCTGCCCCACCGCGCCGAGCACGTTGTCCTCGGGAACCGCGCAATCCTCGAACACCAGCTCGCTCGTCGGGCTGCCCCGCATGCCGAGCTTGCCGATCTTCTGGCCCGGTGCGAAGCCCTCGAAACCGTTCTCGATGATGAACGCCGTGATGCCCTTGCTGCCGGCCGCGGGATCCGTCTTGGCATAGACCACCAGCACTTCGGCCTGATGGCCGTTGGTGATCCAGAACTTGGTGCCGTTGAGCACGAAGCCGCCCTGCACCGCGTCGGCCTTGAGCTTCATCGAGACGACGTCGGAGCCTGCACCGGGCTCGCTCATCGCCAGTGCGCCGACATGTTCGCCGCTGATGAGCTTTGGCAGGTACTTGGCCTTCTGCTCGGCGGTGCCCCAGCGGGCGATCTGGTTGATGCACAAGTTTGAATGCGCGCCGTAGCTGAGGCCGACCGAGGCGCTCGCCCGGCTCACCTCCTCGATCGCGATCGCGTGCTCGAGGTAGCCGAGGCCAAGCCCGCCGTCGGCTTCCGCCACGGTGATCCCGTGCAGGCCGAGCTCACCCATCTCGCTCCACAGCTCGCGCGGGAAGCGGTCCTCGCGGTCGACCGCTTCGGCGAGCGGGGCGATGCGCTCGTCGGCGAAGCGGGCGACGGTGTCGCGGATCATCTCGGCTTCGTCGGACAGGCCGAAGTCGAATTCTGGAGTGGCGCGCATTTGGGTTCCTCTCGCTGGGCCGCCTTAGCAAGACCCTTTGCGGCCGCAAACCGGTTACAGATGCAATTGCCTACCCGCACCCGCTCCACATAAGTTGTTTTGTGGGACTTGGTTTGGGGCTACTGCCGAGCCGACGGGTTACATGATCGACGACGAATCCTCTCGGGGGCCTCGCGAGCCGCGGTCTTCGCCTGCTGTTGGCGAACGCGGGGAGCATTTGCGGATTCTCGCCAGCTACGCCCCCGATGCCCTCGAAGGCGACGCCGATCTCGCCGCAATCGTCCACTTTGCGGCGCGCCTGTGCGAGGTGCGCGTTGCCGCCGTCACGCTGGCCGGCGAGGAGAGCGAACGTTTCCTCGTCCAGCAGGGCTCGGCTCTCGGCGAGATCCCGCGCGAAATCGCCTTCTGCGGGCATGTCATCGAAAACGGGCAAATGGTGGAAGTGCGCGATGCCACCACCGATCCCCGCTTCGCCGAAAATCCGCACGTCCTTGGCCCGCGGCACCTCCGGTTCTACGCCGGCCATCCGCTCATCTCGAGCGAAGGCGCGGCGATCGGCACGCTGTCGGTCATCGATACCGTGCCGCGGCCCGACGGCCTGACCGACCTGCAGAAGGAGGGACTCGCGGTTCTGGCGCAAGCCGTGATGCTCAGGCTGAGCGCTCACCGCAAGAAACTGGAGGTCGAACGCGAAGTCGAGGCGCGCGAAGAGATGTTCCGCAATCTGGCGGATTCGATCCCCGCGATTGCCTGGTCGGCGACTCCCGAGGGTCACTTCGATTACTTCAACCAGCGAATGGTCGATTTTACCGGCTTGCCCGACGATCAGCGAGGAACCGCCTTTCACCCGGAGGACTGGAAGAAGGCCAGCGCCTTGTGGCAGCGGGCGTTGCAAACCGGCGAGGTCTACGAGGTCGAGCACCGCTTGTGCCGTCACGACGGCGAGTACCGCTGGATGATCTCGCGCGCCGTGCCGGTGCGGGATTCGACGGGCAAGATCATCCGCTGGTTCGGCACCGCTGTCGACATTCACGACATCTACGAGGCCTCCGAAAGCCGCGAGCTGCTGGCCAAGGAGCTGAGCCACCGGATCAAGAACATCTTCGCGGTGATCGCCGGGCTGGTTTCGTTGTCGGCGCGCCAGCACCCCGAGGCGAAAGAGCTCGCCGATGACCTCACGGCCACGATCCGCTCGCTCGGCCGCGCGCACGAGTTCGTGCGTCCGGTCGACGGCGCCAGGCGCGACAACCTGCAGAGCCTGCTGGAAGAGCTGTTCGCCCCTTACGGCAGCGGCGACGGGGCCCGGGTGAAGGTGAGCGGCGACGACCTCGCGATCAATTCGCGCACCGCCACGCCGCTGGCGCTGGTTTTCCACGAGCTGGCGACGAACTCGGCCAAGTACGGCGCGCTGGCGACCGGCGAGGGCACCGTCACGCTTAGGATCGCCGACAAAGGCGAGACGGTGAAACTGCTGTGGCGCGAAACCGGCGGCAAGGCACCCAAGAAATCGCCAAAGGAAGGCTTCGGCTCGCGACTCGTCGAGATGAGCGTCAGCGGCCAGCTCGGGGGCAAGTGGGAACGGCGCTTCGAAGACGATGGCCTGGTCGTCGAGCTGGCCTTGCCCAAGGCGACGATCGCCGCCTGACGGCGCGTTCTAGCGCAGCCGGGGTGCCGTCTCGCGCATCATTGCGAACACCGGCAGCGCGGCCACGGCGACCAGGGCGATCATGATCCCGGGCATCAGGGGCGATCCGGTCGCTTCAACCAGCCGCTGCGCCACATAAGGCGTAAGCCCGCCGAAGATCGCCGTCGCCACGGTGTAGCCGAGGCCGAGCCCACTCGCGCGGCTCTCGTGGCTGAATTGCTCGCCGGTGGCGATCGCGCCCACCGCGCTGACGCCCCCGGCGACCAGGGCCAAAACGACCGCGCCGAGCAGCGCACGCGCGGTCGAGCCGCCGGTCATCTGCGAGAACATCGCAATCGGCAGGGCCGCGCTGAGCAGGGCAAGCACGAGCAGCGCGGGCCTGCGGCCGAACCGGTCCGAGAGCACGCCGACAAGCGGCGTGACGAGGATCACCGCCACCGCCGCGATCGTCGACAGCGACAGTGCCGCGGCCTCGCCGATCGAGCCCGCCGAGGCGAGGAACGCCGGCACATAGGTGATACCGACGTAGTACGTGATCGAACCCAGCGAAGAGATGGCGAAGGCGCGCAGCACACCGCCCCATTGCCGCGAAACGGCATGCGCGAGCGGGTTCGCCTTGAGCTCGCCGTCGGCGCGAAGCTGCTCCCAATCGGGCGATTCCTCGAGTCCGCGCCGCGCCAGCCAGACGGTCCCGGCGAGCGCCGCGCCGACGAAGAAAGGTATCCGCCAGCCCCACGCCTGCAGGTCCGCTTCGGAGAGCGCCGCCACGGTCACCGCCGAAACTCCGACCGCCAGCAACGCGCCGATCTCGCTCGCCGCCGCCGCCAGCGAGGCGATCAGTCCGCGCCGCGCAGGGTTCGCCCCTTCGAGCAGGTAGGTGATCACGCCGGTGTATTCGCCGCCGACCGAAAAGCCCATCACGCAGCGCAAGGCGAACAGCAGCCAGGCGGCCGCCGGCCCAATCTGGGCGTATGTCGGCAGCAGCGCCGTCAGCAGCATCGCCATTGACATGAGCGCCATCGACAGGAGCAACATCGGCCGGCGCCCGTGACGGTCGGCGATATGGCCGAACGCCACCGCGCCGAACGGCCGCATCAGGTAGGCCAGGGCAAAGCCGCCGAGCGCCGTCGTCAGCGCGGCGCTTCCACCGCCGAAGAACACCCGCGCAACGACCGTCGCGAAGTAGAGATAAAGGGTGAAATCGTACCATTCGACCACCGTCGACAGCGCCGCGACGGCCAGCGAGCGGTGGGAAACGCGGTGTGCCACGCTAGAATCCCACCGCGTCGGGCCAGTGCGGTGCGGCGAGGCCCATGACCTTGAACAGCTCGCCCATCTGGTCCCCGTCGATCAGCCGGTGCATCGCCGAGTGGAGGGCAGCGCGGTGCTGCGGGGCGAACTCGCTGAGCGCCTCGGCGCGCCCCTCGATGCCGAGCGCGCGCAGCCATTCGCCCTGGCTCACCGTGCCGAGCCAGCGCGCACCGCGCGATTGCGCGACTTGGGCGAGCATGGCGAAATCGACGTGGGCGGTGAGATCGGCCTCGCCCGGCGCTTCGAAGGGATCGACCTTCTGGTGCCGGCGGACCGCCTGGAACGTCGAACCGGTGCGTTCCTCGGCATGGCCGTAATCGACGAACAGCGCCGCGCCGCCTTGCTGGGCGAGGCGCCCGGCGACCTCGTAGATCACCGCCGCCGCCGCGGGGCAGGTCTCGATCAGCGTGCCCTCGGGTTCGCCGCGGCGGCTTTCGGGCAGCGCCGCGTCCATCGGCCGCGCGCCGGGGACGGCGACGAAGCGGTCGCCTTCGGTCGCCACCATGGCTTCGCGCCAGCCGTCGGCGGTGCGGATCAGCTGGCGCAGCGGCAGAGCGTCGAGGAACTCGTTGGCGACCAGCAGGATCGGGCCTTCGAACGGCACGTTCGACAAGTCGGGATGGAACTGCGCCTCCGGCACAGCGTGTAGCTGCAGTTCCTTGAGCGCGATCGAGGTCTCGACGAAGTGCACCCGCGGCTCGAGACCGTAGCGCTTCATGGCCCGCAGGGCGTCGCGCGCCAGCGTTCCGCGGCCCGGCCCGAGCTCGACATAAAGGGCCGGCTCCTCGCGTCCCGCGCGGATCCACATGTCGGCCAGCCACAGCCCTATCAGCTCGCCGAACATCTGGCTGATCTCGGGCGCGGTCACGAAATCGCCGCCGGCTCCGAACGGATCGGCCTTGGCGTAATAGCGCGCGTTGGCCTCGGCCATGTAATGCGTCAGGCTGATCGGCCCGGTCGTTGCGATCAGGCGGCGGAAAATGTCCGCAAGGCTGCGCTCGGCCGTCATTCCCCGGCGGGCTTGGCCTCGATCGCCGGGGCTTCGGCGTCCTTGACCCGCGGGGGGTTGGCACCACCGGCGAGCGATGGGCGGAGAAGCGCGAAAATCACCAGGAACACACCGACGAGGCTGAGCGGAATCGACAGCCACTGCCCCATGCTGAGGCCCGTCTGCTGGGCGAACTGCTGGAGCTGCGCATCGGGTTCGCGGAAGAACTCCACGAAGAACCGCGCCCAGGCGATGCCTGCGGTGAACACGCCGACCAGCAACCCCGGGCGGAAGCGGGCGCGGGTCTTCCAGAACAGCGGCAGCATGATCGCCATCAGCAGCGCGCCTTCCAGCAACGCCTCGTAGAGCTGGCTCGGATGGCGCGGCAGGCCCAGCGGATCGCCGGGGAAGACCATCGCCCATGGCACGCCGTCACCCGCCGGCCGGCCCCACAGCTCGCCGTTGATGAAGTTGGCGATGCGGCCGAAGAACATCCCGAACGGAACGTTCACCGCGATGTAGTCGCACACGCGAAGGAAGGAGAGGCCGTTGCGCCACGTCACCCAGCCGATCGCGACGAGCACGCCGATCACGCCGCCATGGAAGCTCATCCCGCCGTCCCACAGCCGCAGCAGGTCCCAGCTGACCGTCTGGTCGGGCGTGAAATGCGTGAACAGGCTCGGCTTGCCGGTGTCTCCGCCGGTGTAGAACAGCGCGTAGCCGAGCCGGCCGCCGATTATCACGCCGAGCGTGCAGTAGAAGAACAGGTCGTCGACATGGCGCTGCGCCATCGGCGCGCCCGGCGCCTTGATCATCCTGGAAACCTGCCAATAGGCGAGCAGGATGCCGGCGAGGTAAGCCAGCGAGTAGAATCGCAGGGTGAAAAATCCGAGGTCGATTCCCGGCCTCAGCCCAAGGTCCGCCCAGTGGATCGGCTGACTGGCGGCAACGGAAAGCAGATCGAGCATGCGTGGCGGTCCCTCGGGCTGGCGGCCACGCTTTGGCACAGCGCGCCGCGGCGCGAAACCCACCGCATTGCAAGGCGGCCGCTTATCTCTATGTCGATAGGCGATGAGCGTGAACAACGTCCCCAATCAGCGCGCGGTGATCGACCGCCGCGCCCTCGCCGAGGCGATTGCCGCGGCGGTGGCGGAATGTGGCGCGCAGAAGGCGCGGCCGAAGGTGGTCGAGCTGCTGCGCGGCGCGCTCGACGCCGGCCGCGCCGAACTGGCCCGCCGGCTCGCCGAGCAGACGAGTGCCGGATATCAGTGCGTTCACGGTCAGGCGTTCCTGATCGACCAGCTGATCCGGGTGATGCACGACCACGCGATCGCCGACATCTTCCCGGCGCCGAACCGCACCGCGGGCCAGCGGCTCACCCTGATCGCGGTCGGCGGTTACGGGCGCGGCGAGATGGCGCCGCATTCCGACGTCGACATCGCCTTCATCACCCCGGCCAAGAGCACTCCCTGGTGCGAACAGGTCATCGAGGCGATCCTCTATTACCTGTGGGACCTGGGTCTCAAGGTCGGCCATTCGAGCCGCTCGCTCGACGAGATGGTGCGGATGGCGAAGCAGGACCTGACGATCCGCACCGCCATCCTCGAGGGCCGCTACCTGTGGGGCGACCAGGCGCTCTACGACGAGGCGAGCCGGCGGTTCTGGAGCGAGGTCGTGCCCGGCAGCGAGGCGCAATTCGTCAGCGAGAAGCTCGAAGAACGCAACCAGCGGCACAAACGGATGGGCGACAGCCGTTACGTCGTCGAGCCCAACGTCAAGGACGGCAAAGGCGGCCTGCGCGACCTGCAGACGCTCTACTGGATCGGCAAGTATATCCACCGGGTGAAGAGCGCCTCCGAGCTGGTCGACGTCGGGCTGTTCACCGCAACCGAGTACCGCACCTTTCGCCGCGCCGAGAATTTCCTGCTCGCGGTTCGCTGCCACCTGCATACGATTACCGGACGGGCCGAGGACCGGCTGACCTTCGACCTCCAGCGCGAAGTCGCCGCGCGGATGGAGTTCGCCGACCGGCCGGGCAAGAGCGCGGTCGAGCGTTTCATGCAGTACTACTTCCTGCAGGCGCGCCACGTCGGCCATCTCACCGGCGTGTTCCTCGCCCACATCGACGAGGAGATGGCCGGCAAGAAGAAGGCGCGCGGCCTGCTCGCGACGTTCCGGCCGCGCGCCCGCGAACTCAAGGGCTACAAGGTATTCGGCGGCAAGATCGCCGCGCCGGCCGACGACTGGTTCGAGAACGACCCGGTGCGGCTGATCGAGGTGTTCCAGCTCGCCGAAGAGCACGGCTACGAGATTCATCCCGAGACGCTGCGAATGATCGCCCGCGACGTGAAATGCATCGACGCCAGGGTGCGGAGCGATCCGCGCGCGAACGCCGCGTTCCTCGCCCTGCTTACCGGGCGGAGAGACCCCGAGACGGTGCTCCGGTGGATGAACGAGTCCGGCGTGTTCGGCCGCTTCGTGCCCGATTTCGGGCGTGTCGGCGCGCAGATGCAGTTCGACATGTATCACCACTATACGGTCGACGAGCACACCATCCGCGCGATCGGCCTGCTGGCAAAGATCGAACGCGGCGAACTCGCGCAGGATCATCCGCTTTCGGCCGAGATCATCCCCAAGCTCGCCAGCCGCCGTTCGCTTTACGTGGCCACGCTGCTGCACGATATCGCCAAGGGCAGAGGCGGAGATCATTCGGTGCTCGGCGCCGAAGTCGCCCTCGAGCTTTGCCCGCGGCTCGGGCTGACGCAGGACGAGACCGAGCTGGTCGCCTGGCTGGTGCGCCATCACCTGCTGATGAGCGCGACCGCCTTCAAGCGCGACGTGGCGGACCCGCAGACGATTCTCGACTTCGTCGCCCAGGTGCAAGGCCTCGAGCGGCTGCGCCAGTTGCTGGTGCTGACGGTTGTCGACATCCGTGCCGTCGGCCCGGGGATCTGGAACAGCTGGAAGCGCCAGCTGCTCACCGATCTCTATGAGCTGGCGGAAGAGCAATTGCGGCTGGGCCACAAGCGCCACGGCCGCGCCGAGCGGGTGGCCGCCAAGAAGGCCCGCGTCGCCGAGCTGCTCGGCGCGGACGCCCACGTGATCGACGATCTCGCCGACCGGTTCGACGATGCCTACTGGATCGCCGAGCCCGAGGACATCATCGCGCTCAACCTGCCGCACTACTGGGCGGCCATGCAGGTCGAGGACCGCCTTTCGATCCACGCGCATTACTACGCGGCGCGCGGCGCGACGCTGGTGACGGTGATCGGCGACGACCACCCGGGGCTGTTCTACCGCATCGCCGGGGCGATTCATCTCGCCGGCGGCAACATCATCGACGCCCGCATCCACACCAACCGCGTGGGCAAGGCGGTCGACAACTTCCTGGTGCAGGACCCGCTCGGCAAGCCGTTCCGCGAGGACGATCAGCTTGCTCGCCTCAAGACCGCGATCGAGGACGCGCTCGGCGGCAAGATCGAGCTCGTGCCGCAGCTCGCCAAGCGTCCGCTGTCGCGCGCCCGCGCGGAGAGCTTCGAGGTCCGCCCGCGAGTCCAGTTCGACAACAAGGCTTCGGGCCGGTTCACGGTAATCGAGGTCGGCGCGCGCGATCGCCCGGCGCTACTCAACCGGCTCGCCCGCGCGCTGTTCGAGAACAAGGTGATGATCAACTCGGCGCACATCACCAATTACGGCGAGCGCGCGGTCGACACCTTCTACGTGACCGACCTGATCGGCCACAAGATCGACAGCCCTGACCGGCTGCGGGCGATCGAGGCGGCGCTGCTCAACGCCGCCAGCGACCAGTTCGCCGCCGCCGCCGCCTGACCCACGACTCAACGCCGCTCTGCCACCCACCGTCGCTAAGCGGTCGCTAGCGGCGCTCGGTTAATCCACCAGAAAGCAATCCACCGCGATCGCAGCCGGGCGCATTCGCGCGGGGACAGGACGGATCAGCTACATGTCATTCATGGGATTTTTCCCTTTTCGGGCCGCGGACCTGGCCATCGATCTCGGCACCGCCAACACGGTGGTCTTCCTCAAGGGGCACGGCATCGTCCTCGCCGAGCCATCGGTGGTGACGATGGAGACGCTGAACGGCATCCGCCGGGTGCGCGCGGTGGGTGACGACGCCAAGCTGATGCTCGGCAAGACGCCCGACAACGTGGTCACCATCCGCCCCTTGCGCCACGGCGTCATCGCCGACCTCGAGATTGCCGAGGAGATGATCAAGCACTTCATTTCCAAGGCCAAGGCCAACGCCGGGGTGCGCTTGCGCGGCAGCCCCGAGATCGTGCTGTGCGTGCCCTCGGGCTCGACCGTGGTCGAACGCCGGGCGATCCGCGACGCGGCGACCAACGCCGGCGCGCGCAAGGTCTGGTTGATCGACGAGCCGATGGCCGCGGCGATCGGCGCCGACCTTCCCGTCACCCGCCCGGTCGGCTCGATGGTGGTCGACATCGGCGGCGGCTCGACCGAGGTCGGGGTGCTGTCGGTCGGCGGCCTTGCCGTGACCCTGTCGCTGCGCGTCGGCGGCGACCAGATGGACGACGCGATCGCCGCGCACGTGCGCCGCACGCACAACCTGGTCATCGGCGAAGCGACCGCCGAGCGGATCAAGTTCGAGATCGGCGCCGCCACGCTCACCGGCGACGAGCCGCGCCAGGCGAAAATCCGCGGGCGCGACGTCGTCCGCGGCGTGCCGACCGAACGGCAGATCGGCGAGGACGAGATCGTCGACGCGCTGGCGGAGACGGTCGGTCAGATTCTCGAGGCGGTGCGCAGCGCGCTCGAGATCACCCCGCCCGAGATCGCCGCCGACATCATCGAGGGCGGCATCGTCATGACCGGTGGCGGCTCGCTGCTCGCCGGCCTCGACGTCGTGCTCAGCGAAGCGACCGGCCTGCCGGTCGTGCGCGCCGACGATCCGCTCAACTGCGTCGCCCGCGGCGCCGGCCGGGCGCTCGAGGACCTCGAGTACCGCGGCGTGCTGCACACCGTCTGAGGCGCGGCGAAACCGCTATTCCTCGACGATGGTGCGCCTGACCACGGGCTCTTCGACCACCGGATCCCTGACCACCGTGGTGGTGTGATCCCCGGCCACGGCCGTCGCCCCTTCGACCTTGCCCTCGGCGCGGGCGGCGCGCAGCTCGGCATCGTGGACCTTGTCGCGCGCGCGCCAGTGGTCGTAGCTCCAGCGCATCTGGCCATAGGCGAAGACCATCAGCATGCCGCCCATGATCGCCAGGTTCTTGAGCGCGTTGACCTGTTGCGCCGGGTCGGCGAGCGCGTTGTGGAAGAACAGGATCGTCAGGCCGACGTAAACGAACAGCACGATCGAGACGAGGCGGGTCATCAATCCGATGGCGAGGAGCAGGCCGGCAACCAGCTCGAAGATCCCGACACCGA
Source organism: Croceibacterium segetis (assembly GCF_011320115.1). Lineage (GTDB taxonomy): Bacteria > Pseudomonadota > Alphaproteobacteria > Sphingomonadales > Sphingomonadaceae > Croceibacterium_B > Croceibacterium_B segetis. The sequence continues at coordinate 56,430 of NZ_JAANOZ010000006.1, forward strand.
GTGCCATGTTGGCCGGCAATCCGACCGAAGCCAACATTCCCGCGGCCGGCGCGGGGTCGATTATCTTGCCGATTCCCGAGACGACGAAGATCACGGCAAGCAGGATGCGCCCGATAAGCGCGGCGATCAAAGACATGGCAACTCTCCCCAAAGCTCGCAGGCCCCAACGCTTGGGGCGCGCTTTGGTGCCGCTCAGAGCTTGGGCAGCGTCACGCCCTTCTGGCCCATGTACTTGCCCGCGCGCATCGCATAGCTCGTCTCGCACGGTTCGTTGCCTTGCAGGAAGAGGAACTGGCAGGCGCCCTCGTTGGCGTAGATCTTCGCCGGCAGCGGGGTGGTGTTGGAGAACTCGAGCGTCACGTGGCCTTCCCACTCGGGCTCGAGCGGGGTGACGTTGACGATGATTCCGCAGCGCGCATAAGTGCTCTTGCCGAGGCAGATCACCAGCACGTCGCGCGGGATGCGGAAGTATTCGACCGTCCGCGCCAGCGCGAAGCTGTTTGGCGGAATCACGCAGACGTCGGTCTTGCGGTCGACGAAGCTGTTCGAAGCGAAGTTCTTCGGATCGACGATCGCGCTGTCGACATTGGTGAAGATCTTGAACTCGTCGGCCACCCGCGCGTCGTAGCCGTAAGACGACAGGCCGTAGGAGATGCACCCCTCACGCCGCTGCGCCTCGACGAACGGCTCGATCATGCCGGTCGCCTGGGCCTTTTCGCGAATCCAGCGGTCGGAGAGAATCGTCATGCGAAAGGGATTCCGGAGCGGCGAGCTGCGAGCAAGGGACGACGGAACTTATCCCCCGGCGAGCAAGCTGGCGTTGCCTCCGGCCGCGGTGGTGTCCACCGTCACGACCCGCTCGATGGCGAAGCGCGGCAGGTAGTGCGGGCCACCGGCCTTGGGGCCGGTGCCGGACAGGCCCTCGCCGCCGAACGGCTGGCTGCCGACAACCGCGCCGATCTGGTTGCGGTTGACGTAGAGGTTGCCGACCTTCGCGTGCGCCTCGACGAAATGGCGGACCGAATCGATCCGGCTGTGCAGCCCGAGCGTGAGGCCGAAGCCGGTCGAGTTGATCTCGTCGATCACCCCCGCCAGGTTGCCCGCCTGCCAGCGGACGACGTGGAGCACGGGGCCGAAATTCTCCTGGGTAAGCTCGTGGATCGAGCCGATCTCGATGATCGTCGGGGCAACGAAAGTGCCGCCCCTGGCGCCCTTCGGCAGGTCGCGCCGCCACAGCGGGCAGCCGGCCTTCTTCATCGCCGCGACATGCCTGTCGAGCGCAGCCTTGGCTTCGGCGTCGATCACCGGGCCGACGTCGGTTTCGACCCGCTCGGGATCGCCGATCACCAGCGCCTCGAAGGCGCCGCGGATCATTTCCAGCGTGGCGTCGGCGATGTCTTCCTGCAGGTAGGCCAGGCGCAGGGCGGAGCAGCGCTGGCCGGCGCTCTGGAAGGCGCTCGCCATCACGTCGCGAGTGACCTGCTCGGGCAGGGCCGAACTATCGACGATCAGCGCGTTCTGTCCACCGGTCTCGGCGATCAGCGTGGCGAGCGGCCCGTTGCGGCCGGCGAGCGCGCGGTTGATCGCGTGCGCGGTCTCGGTCGATCCGGTGAAGGCGACTCCGGCGAGGCGCGGGTCGGAGGTCAGCGCGGCGCCGACCTTGCCGTCGCCCGGAACCAGCTGGAGCACGTCGTCGGGAATGCCGGCCTCGTGGCACAGCCGCACGGCCAAGGCCGCGATCAGCGGCGTTTGCTCGGCCGGCTTGGCAAGCACCGAATTGCCGGCGGCGAGCGCGGCGGCGGTCATGCCGGTGAAGATCGCCAGCGGGAAGTTCCATGGGCTGATCGTGGCGAAGACGCCGCGGCCGTGCAGGTGCAGCGTGTTGTCCTCGCCGGTCGGGCCCGGCATCGGGTGCGGCCCGGCGAACAGCCGCCGCGCCTCGGCGGCGTAGTAACGCAGGAAGTCGACCGCTTCGCGCACCTCCAGCACGGCATCGAGCAGGGTCTTGCCCGCCTCGCGCTGGCACAGCGAGATGAACTCGGCGGTATGCGCCTCGTAAAGTTCGGCCGCGCGGTCGAGAACCGCTGCGCGCGCCATGCCGCCGAGCGCGTCCCAGCCGAATTGCGCTTCGACGGCGCGCGAAAAGGCGAGGTCGATGTCCCTAGCGCTCGCGTAGAGCACCTGGCCGACGACTTGGCCGTTGTCCTGCGGCGAGCGAACCTCGTGCGTTTCGCCGCCCTTGCCCGCCAGCACCGTCGGAGCGGCGGCCCATTCGCGCCCGTCCAGCGCGCGCAGCTCCGCCAGCAGCGGCTCGCGCACGAGCGGATCGGCGAGGTCGACGCCTTTGCTGTTCCTGCGGTCGGGAAAAATGTCCGCCGGCAGCGGGATCGCCGGGTTGCGGCGCGGTTCGAGCGCCGCGAGATCGCGCACCGGATCGGTGGTCAGCTCGCCAACCGGCACCTCTGCGTCCGCCATGCGGTTGACGAAGCTCGAGTTGGCGCCGTTCTCGAGCAGGCGGCGTACGAGATAGGCGAGCAGGTCCTTGTGCCCCCCGACTGGTGCGTAGATGCGCACCGGCGTCTGGCGGTCGCCCTCCTCCTCGGCGAGCACTTCGTAGACATCCTCGCCCATCCCGTGGAGGCGCTGGAACTCGAATTCACGCCCAGCCGCGAGCGCCTTCACGGCACCGATCGTATAGGCGTTGTGAGTGGCGAACGCGGGATAGATCGCGTCCTCAGCCGTGAGCAGCCTGGCGGCGCAGGCGAGGTATGAGGCGTCGGTCGCGACCTTGCGGGTGAACACCGGGTAGTCGCGATAACCGCCGACCTGGCCGAGCTTGATCTCGCTGTCCCAGTAGGCGCCCTTGACCAGCCGCACCATCAACCGCCTGTTGTGCCGCCGGGCCAGCGCGACGACCCAGTCGACCAGCGGCACGGCGCGCTTCTGGTAGGCTTGCAGCGCCATGCCGAAGCCCTGCCAGCCGTTCGCGAACAGCGAGTCGTCGGCAACCAGCGCCTCGATGATATCGAGGCTCAATTCGAGCCGCTCGGCTTCCTCGGCGTCGATGGTGAAATGGATATCCGCCTTGCTGGCCGCCAGCGCCAGCTCGCGCACCATCGGCACCAGCGCCGCCTTGGCCGCCTCGGCGTGGTAGAAGTCGTATTTCGGATACAGCGCCGAGAGCTTGACCGAGATGCCCGGGCTGGCTTTGACACCGCCCTTCGCCTCCTTCGCCAGCCGCTTGATCGCCGCGGCGTAGCTGGCGCGGTAGCGCTCGGCGTCGGCATAAGTCATCGCCGCTTCACCGAGCATGTCGAAGCTGTGCGACAGGCCACGTTTGCGCTCGGGCGCGGCGCGCTTCAGGGCTTCGTCGATCGTCCTCCCAAAGACGAACTGCCCGCCGAGAATGCGCATCGCCTGCAGCGTCGCCTGGCGGATCACCGGCTCGCCGAGCCGCGCGGTCGCCCGGCGCAAGCTGCTCGCCATCCCGGCCTCGGCCTCGCGCCCGCGCAGCACCTGGCCGGTGAGCATCAGCGAGAAGGTCGCCGCGTTGACGAATGTCGAGCTGCTTTCGCCGAGGTGCTCGCCCCAGTCGATCCCGGCGAGCTTGTCGTGGATCAGCGCGTCGGCGGTCTCGGTGTCCGGCACCCGCAACAGCGCCTCGGCTAGGCACATCAGCGCGATGCCTTCCTCGGTCGCGAGGCCGTAGCTCTGCAGGAACGCGTCGAGGCCGGCCGCCTTGCGCCCGCGCGCACCCTCGATCAGCCTGGCGGCGAGCCTTGCCGCGCCGGCATGCACCGCCGAGGCAGGGGCCGCCTGCCGCAGCCGCTCGGCAACGCATGCCTCCTCATCCATTCGGAAAGTCTGGCGGAGCGCGCTGCGGTCGATCATCCGCGGCCCCCTGCACCCGGTTTCAGTTGCAATCAAGTAGGCCTCAGCCCTCGATCCACTCGTACCGGAAGGCATCCCCGTCGCGTTTGACGTGGCCCGCGCTGGTGCGGCGAAAGTGCGCGGGAAAGCACAGGAGCTCCTCGTCGGCGGCGCGCTGCATCGTCCGCACCCGGGTGGCGCTGGCCATCGCCCCGTCCATGTCGAAGGCAAACTTCAGGTCGTGGCGGATCAGCTGCACCGGGTGGTGGATCACGTCGCCCCAGAATAGCGCCGGCGGGCCATCGGCTTCGGCGGTGATCGTGCAGCAGCCGGGCGAATGGCCGAACGCGGGTTCGAGCCAGACGCCGTCGTGGATCTCGCGGTGGGCGACGTGGTTCTCGTCGACCAGCTCGGCCTGACCCGCTTCCATCACCGGCACGATGGAATCGAGGAGCGCCTCGTGGTGCAGCTCCTCGCCCTCGGGGTTGGCCTGGAAGTAGTCGAAGTCGCGCTTGCCGAAGAGATACTTCGCGTTGGCGAACGTCGGCAGCCATTTGCCGTTGTCGAGCCGGGTGTTCCAGCCGACATGGTCGAAGTGCAGGTGGGTGCACATCACCAGGTCGATGTCCTCCGGCGCGAAGCCCGCGCGCCGCAGGTTGCCGAGGTAATCGGTGTCGAGCTGGCTCACCTCGGGCAGCGAGCGGTTCTTGTGATTGCCGCAGCACGTGTCGATCAGGATCCGCCGCCCGTCGAGCTCGATCACCCAGCTGTGGACCGAGAAGGTCATGAAGCTGGTCTCGGGATCGGGATTGACCTCGTCGGGCTGGTCGTACCATTCGAGCAGGCGGCGCATGTCGGCCTCGGTGGTGCCCGGCAGCTGGCTCAGCAGCGGTACGGGCGAATCCATCTCGTGCACCTTGTGAATGCGCATGCGCCCGAGCTCGATCGGCTTCATTGCTCTCTCCCGCCGGCTCGGCTAGCCGGTCGCGCGCATCTTGGGAGAAACGATGAGACAGGGCAACGGCATCGTGGACCAGCAGGTCCATGCGAGCGGAACGGTGGCCGACGCGATCGCGGCCGTGCTCAAGCGCGAAGGCGTGACGATGGTCTTCGGTTATCCGCGCAACCAGATCCTCGAAGCCGCCGCGCGGATCGACATCCGCACGGTGATCGTGCGGCAGGAACGCACCGGCGTGCACATGGCCGATGCCGTCAGCCGGATGAGCAAGGGCGGCGACATGGGCGTGTTCGTGATGCAGCACGGCCCCGGCGCGGAAAACGCCATGGGCGGCGTGGCGCAGGCCTTCGCAGAGAGCGTGCCGGTGCTGGTCATGCCGCAAGGCTACGCGCTCAGCCAGATGTACGTGCCCTACAACTTCAACTCGGTGCGCTCGATGGCCACTTACGCCAAGCACGCCGAGCCGCTGACCAGCGGCGACCAGGTGGTGCCGGTGCTGCGCCGCGCTTTCGCGATGCTGCGCAACGGCCGCCCGCAGCCGGTGGTGCTCGAGCTGCCTTACGACGTGCTCGGCCAGCCCTACGAAGGCGCCTTCGACTATATCCCCGGCAAGGTCGTCCGCTCGCAGCCGGCGCAGGACGAGATCGAGGCGGCGGCCGAGCTGCTGATCGCCGCCGAAGACCCGGCGATCTACGCCGGACAGGGCATCCACTGGTCCGAAGCCTACGACGAGCTGCGCGCGCTCGCCGAGCACCTGGCGATCCCGGTGATGACCAGCCTTCCGGGCAAGAGCGCGTTCGACGAGACCCACCCGCTGGCGCTCGGTTCGGGCGGCAACGGGATCAACGCCTGCGTGCGCAAGTGGCTCGACGAGTGCGACCTGCTGTTCGGCGTCGGCTGCAGCTTCACCGCAACCTCGTTCGGGCTCGCCATCCCGCCGGGCAAGCGGGTGATCCACGCGACGCTCGACCCGCTCGACATCGACAAGTCGGTGCCGAGCGAGCTGGCGCTGGCCGGCGATGCCAAGCTGACGCTGGCGGCGCTGCTGGATGCGGTGAAGCGGCGGGTGCCGCAGGCGCGCGATTCCTCGAAAGTGGCGCAGGCGATCAAGGACACCGAGCGCGAATGGCTGGCGAAGTGGGAAGCCAAGCGCTCGTCCGACGCCGCGCCGCTCTCGCCCTACCGGGTGCTGCGCGACCTCTACGACACCCTCGATGTGCCGAACACCATCGTCACCCACGACGCCGGATCCCCGCGCGACCAGCTGGTCCCGTTCTGGAAGTGCGTCAGCCCGCACAGCTACATCGGCTGGGGCAAGTCGACCCAGCTCGGCTACGGCCTCGGCCTGGCGATGGGCGCGAAGCTCGCCTGCCCGGACAAGCTGTGCATCAACGTCTGGGGCGACGCGGCGATCGGCTTTACCGGCACCGACCTCGAGACCGCGGCGCGCGACCGGATCCCGATCCTCTCGATCCTGCTCAACAACGAGGCGATGGCGATCGAGCTGCCGATCATGCCGGTGGCGACCGAGAAATACCGCGCGACCGACATCACCGGCGACTACGCCGCGTTCGCGCGCTCGCTCGGCTGCCACGGCGAACGGGTGACCGAGGCGAGCGAGATCGTGCCGGCCATCAAGCGCGCGCTGGCGGCGATCGAAGCGGGCCAGCCGGCGCTGGTCGAGTTCATCACCGAGAAGGAAACCGAGATCTCGCGCGGCTGATGGGCCTCAGCCGAGGCACCAGTTGCCGCGGTAGCCTTTCCACGCCTCGGCCAGCCCTTCGCGCACCAGCGCCGCGCTCGCGCAGCCGGGATGGCTCACCTCGGGCGCGTTGATGTCGGCGATGCGGATCTTCTGGCCCCGGTACCAGAAGGTGTCGCCGTCGACGACGCAAGTCACCCGCCCGGGGCCCGAGCAGAGCCCGAAGCGTGCTGTTTCGCGGTCGGCGGACGCAGCGGAGACGGCTGAAGGCGGAGCCAGGCAGAGCAGCGCTGCCAGCCCCGCGACTGCAATTGAGAAGGATCGCCGAGCCACTGCGCCATCGTGCGCCGCTCGGGCCCGGCGAACGATTCAGGACCAGCCCCTAAGGGTCATTGCGCACACGAAGAGGGCGGCGGTTTCCCGCCGCCCTCCAGCGTGACCCGGCTGAGCTTAGTCGCTGTGCTTCTTGTGCTTCTTGTGCTTGGTGTCGGTGGTCGTCTGGGCATCGGCATCGGCCGTGCCGGCTCCGGTCGCGGCGCCCGCATCCGTGGTGGTGTCGGTCTTGGTCTGGCCGGGGGCGTTGCCGAGCGCGTCGACCGCCTTGGCCGTGGCATCCGGAACTGTGGTCTGGGCCTGGTCGCTGGCCTGCGGCGAGGTCGACTGCACGCGATCGGTCACGTCCGGCAAGTTGTTGCCGACGCCGTTCGCGCTGCCGTGCGCGGTCACGTCAGCGCCTGCTCCCGCCGCTGAGGGGACATTCGCTCCGGCGTTGGCGTTGGCATGCGCGTCTTGCGCCTGGGCGGCGCTTCCGGCGCCGAGCGCCAGCGCAAAGGGCAGTGCGAGAGTGGTGAAAGTCTTCATGTCGTTGTCTCCAAGGTTGACCCCCCGTTGGAACGACAGAGACTAATCGCCCGGCAAATGGCTCCCGCGGATGCGACCGAACGCGCCGTCCTTCGGGCGACCGGAGCCTTGCGGCCGGAACACCGTGCGGGGCGCGGGTCTCACCACCTCGGGGGAGCCGGTCGCCGACCTCGCGCGTTGTCTGGATATGCCTTCGACCGTCATCCGGCGTTTCGATTACGATCCGCGAGCGCAAGCGCTCGACGTCGAATTCGTCAGCGGGCGGCGTTATCGCTACGTCGGCGTGCCCGAAGACGTGGCGGCGGCGTTCCGCGAGGCATTTTCCAAAGGCCGGTTCTTCAACGCCCGCATCCGCGATCTCTTTCAATGCGAGGAATTGGCGCTTGAGGCGGCCGAGGACGCGTGGGACCTCTAAGGATACGGGACCTTAACCCGTAGGGGCCTACGGAAGATTCCATGTTCAGGAAGTATCAGGCCGTCTTCACCAGCCGCTGGAAGGCCGCGATATGGGCGGCCGGGGTGTGCCTGACCGCCTATTGCACGGTGCCGAGCCAGGACCAGAGCGAGGCGCGACAGGCCAAGCTGCAGCCCAAGCACGCCAGCCCGTGGGCTATTCAGAAGCAGTAAGAGCGACGCTCAGCCGCGCCGGTCGCTGCCGGCGCGCCGATCGGCGACACGGCGGTCGCTGCCGGTGATCGGCAGATCGGTCTTGCGTCGTTCGCCGGTACGGCGACTCTCGAGACGCCGCTCGGGGCTCTTCGTGATGCTGTTCATGGCTGTGTCTCCCTCCCGGCCGCGCAGTCTAGCCGCTGTCCCTTCCCAGACGGTTAATTCCGGAGCGGGCTTTTCTTAACCATAAACGAAGGGGCGGCAGTCGCCTGCCGCCCCTTGCGATCCTGAATGCCGGCCTGAGGGGGGAGGGATCGGAGGTCCGGCCGGCACGCAGGGTTATTGCAGCGTCGCCTCGCACGACCCGCGGCGGCGCCGTTGGCTCCCCGGTTTGCGACGGACGGCGCAGCGGCCGCGACAAGCCGAGCCGGCACGGCGCAGGCTAGGAATCGCGGGGTCGAGCGGCTACAGCGCGCGCGATCCAGTGACGGGAGCGCGGCGGTGAGCCTGAGTGAGGACAAGCAGATGCTCGCCAAGGCGGAGACGCTGATCGAGGCGCTCCCCTATTTCCAGCGCTACGCCGGTTGCACGTTCGTGGTGAAATACGGCGGCCACGCGATGGGCGATCCCGAGGCGGCAAAGGACTTCGCGCAGGACATCGTGCTGCTCAAGGCGGTCGGCATCAACCCGGTGGTGGTCCACGGCGGCGGCCCGCAGATCGGCGCGATGCTCAAGAAGCTCGGCGTCGAGAGCACCTTCGTCGACGGCCTGAGGGTCACCGACAAGGCGACCGCCGAGATCGCCGAGATGGTCCTTTCGGGGGCGATCAACAAGGAACTGGTCGGCTGGATCGCCGCTGCCGGCGGCAAGGCGCTCGGCATTTCGGGCAAGGACGGCGGCCTCGTCACCGCGCGCAAGGTCACCCGCACCACGAAGGATCCCGACAGCAATATCGAACAGGCGATCGACCTCGGCTTCGTCGGCGAACCGGCGCGGATCGACACCACGATCCTCGAAACCGCCAACAAGGCCGGTATCATCCCCATCGTCGCGCCCATTGCCGCGGGCGAGGACGGCCACACCTACAACATCAACGCCGATACGATGGCGGGGGCGATTGCCGCGGCCATCGGCGCGGCGCGGCTGTTCCTGCTGACCGACGTCACCGGCGTGCTCGACAAGCAGGGCAAGCTGCTGACCGACCTCACTCCGGCCGATATCGCGAAACTGAAAGCCGACGGAACCGTTGCCGGGGGTATGATCCCCAAACTCGATACGTGCGTCCAGGCCGTCGAAGCCGGCTGCGAAGCGGCGGTGGTGCTCGATGGCCGCGTCGGCCATGCGATGCTGCTCGAATTCTTCACCAGCCGCGGCGCAGGCACGCTGATCCGCAAGGGCGAGTGATGCGCGGAGGCGCGCTGTTCGCGCTGCTGGCGCTGGCGGGGTGCGGCTCGCCCGAACAACCCACCGCGCCGCAAGCGAGCGAGACGGCGACGCCGGAAGCGTCGGCCGCACCCATCGCTCCGCCAACGCTCACGCCAATCCCGCAACCGACGGAGGACCTCTCGGTGCTCGAGAGCCGCGATTGCCGAACCGTCGCGCAGGCCTATGTCGATGCCGTGGCACGCGCAGACTTCGCATTCGCCGCGCGGGTATGGAGCGATCCGGTGATCGACGACGCGCGGCTGGGGGCGCTCTTTGCCGGCTACAAGCAGCCGGCGATCGCGATTTCCGGCATCGGAGAGGAAGGCGCCGCGGGCTCGCTCTACTGCACCGTGAGCGGCACGCTGTCGGATGCCGGCGACAAGGCGAAGCCGGCTACCAAGGGCGAGATGGTCCTGAAACGCGTCAACGACGTGCCCGGCGCCACCCCCGAGCAGCTGCGCTGGACCCTCCGCTCGAGCACCTTCGTCGAAAACATGCAGCGCACAGGATAACACGCCAGCTTGATAGCCCCGGCCCTCGTCGGCTAGGCAGGGTTGGTACGGGAGGATTTTCGATTGAGCGCACTGATCCAGATCATCGGCCTGATCATGAACGTCATCGTCATGCTGGTGATCGTGCAGTTCGTCATCGGGCTGCTGTTCTCGTTCAACGTTGTCAATTCGAGCAACCAGTTCATGGTCCAGGTCTACCGCTCGATCAACGCGTTGCTCGAGCCGGTGCTGGGGCCGATCCGGCGGATCATGCCCGACACCGGGGCGATCGATTTCTCGCCGCTGGTGCTGATCGTGCTCCTGCAGATCCTGCTGATCATCCTCAGCAGCGTGCCTTATTGATGCGCGGCGAATGACCGCACGGGTCATCGACGGGAAGGCCTTTGCGGCCCGCCTGCGTGACCGAATCGCCGACCATGCCCACGCTTTCGAGGAACGGGCCGGCCGCAAGGCCGGGCTCGCGGTGGTGCTGGTGGGGGAGGACCCGGCGAGCGAGGTCTATGTTCGCTCCAAGGCCAGGGCGACCGTCGAGGCCGGCATGGCGAGCTTCGAGTTCAAGCTGCCCGCCGATGCGGCCGAGGCGGAACTGCTCGATCGCATCGCCAAACTCAACGCCGATCCCGCGGTCGACGGCATCCTCGTCCAGCTGCCGCTGCCGCGGCACATGAACGAGGACAAGGTGATCGCGGCGATCGACCCCAACAAGGATGTCGACGGCTTCCACGTGGTCAATGCCGGGCGCCTGGCGGTCGGGCAGCACGGCTTCGTGCCGTGCACGCCGCTCGGTTGCCTGATGCTGCTCAAGGACCAGCTCGGCAGCCTCGAGGGGCTCGACGCGGTGGTGATCGGCCGTTCGAACATCGTCGGCAAGCCGATGGCCGCGCTGCTCACCCGTGAGAACGCCACGGTGACGCTGGCCCACAGCCGGACGAAAGACCTGCCCGACGTCGTCCGCCGAGCCGATATCGTCGTCGCCGCCGTCGGCAGGCCCGGCATGGTCAGGGGCAGCTGGATAAAGCCCGGCGCCATCGTGCTCGATGTCGGCATCAACCGGGTCGAAGGCGAAGGCGGCAAGACCCGGCTGGTCGGCGACGTGGCCTACGATGAAGCCAAGGAAGTCGCCGGCGCGATCACCCCGGTGCCGGGCGGAGTCGGGCCGATGACGATCGCGGTGCTCCTTCGCAACACCGTGGTTTCGGCTTACCGCCGCGAGGGCCTGGACCTGCCGAAGGACGCGATATGAAGTTCATCCACGCCTTGACGCTGATCGCCGCGCTGGCAGCTTGCGCGGGCCCGATCGAGGCGCGCCGGGATCGCTTGGGGCCGACGGCCAATCCCAGCGCCGTCGTCGCGGCCGAGCTCGCGTTCGCCCGCGCGGCGCAGGAGAAGGGCCAATGGGCGGCGTTCCGCCAGTTCGCCGCCGACGGCGCGGTGATGTTCACGCCGCAGCCCACCCAGGCGAAAACCTGGCTCAAGGGCCGCGCCGAACCGTCGGTGGCGGTCAAGTGGCAACCCTATGAGGTGTGGATGAGCTGCGACGGCTCGCTGGCGGTGACCAAGGGCGCCTGGCAGCGGCCTAACGGCGTCGGCTATTTTACCACCGTATGGCAGAGGCAGAAGAACGGCGATTACAAGTGGGTGCTCGACCAGGGGGACGCCCTCGCCCAGCCGCTGCCCGAGCCGGAAATGATCGCCGGACAGGTCGCCGATTGCTCGAGGGCCTCGCCACCGGACATTCCCCCTGCGGCGGGGCGTACGGTCGGCTGGTCGAACGACAAGACGTTGCAGTGGATCGTCGAGGTCAAGCCGGACAACTCGCGCAGCTTCAAGGTCCATCGCTGGACCGGCAGCGGCTACGAGGAAGTGCTTCGCAGCGAAGTCGCCGCCGAGTAGCGATGCTCCACCAGTTCATCTCCGCCTTCATCACCCTGTTCGTCGTGCTCGATCCGCCGGGCTGCGCGCCGATCTACGCCGGCCTGACCGCCGGGGCGAGCGCGGCGCAGCGACGGGCGATGGCGGTCCGCGCCTGTTTTATCGCCGGCGTGATCCTGCTGGTGTTCGCGCTGTTCGGCGAGGACCTGCTCGGCGCGCTGCACATCGAACTCGACAGCTTTCGCATCGCCGGGGGACTCATGCTGTTCCTGATCGCGCTCGACATGGTGTTCGAGAAGCGCACCCAGCGCCGCGAGCAGCGCGCCGAGAAGGTCATGGCGACGCCCGAGGTCGAGGACGTCTCGGTGTTCCCGATGGCGATGCCGATGCTCGCCGGCCCGGGCGCGATCGCGTCGGTGATGCTGCTCGAGGGCGGTGCGAACGGGCTGCAAGGCTCGCTGGTGGTGCTCGCCGCACTGCTGGTGGTCCTGGTGCTGACGCTGCTCGCCCTGCTCGCCGCGGGGCCGCTCATGAAGCTCGTCGGCGCGCGGGTCGAGGCGGTGGTCACGCGGCTGCTCGGCGTGCTGCTGGCGGCCCTCGCGGCGCAGTACGTCATCGACGGGTTGCGCGGCAGCTTCAACGTCTGACTACTGCAGCGTCACCCGCCCTTCGTCGGGGTCGCTATGCCCGAAGAATTGCATGAGCTGAACGAGCAGCTCGCAGCGCGCAGCGATGTTCGGGGCCTCGAGCAGCGCCTGCTTGGCGGCGGCATCGAACGGGGCGATCTGACACACGCCGTTGATCAGCGACTGGTCGTCGAGATGCGACACCGCGTCCCAGTCGACGGCATAGCCGTGGCGATCGGCAAACTCGCGCGCTTCTTGCTCGAAGCCGGCGCGTTCGACCGCGCTGAGGGATTCGACCTCGGGATCGGCGATCAATTCACCCTCGACCTGGCGGAACGGCGTCGTCACCTCGAGCTCGCGCAGCACACGGAAGCGCGATTCGCCTTCGAGGACGATGTTGTAGCGCCCGTCATCGAGCGCCTCCACTTCGCCGATCCGGCCGACGCAGCCGATCTCGAACAGCGGCGCGTCCTCGTTCGCCGCCTGCGGCTGGATCATGGCGATCCTGCGGTCCTTGGCGAGCGCGCTGCCGACGAGCGCACGGTAGCGCGGCTCAAAAATGTGCAGCGGCAGTTGCAGCCCCGGGAACAGGATCGCTCCGCCGAGCGGAAAGATCGACAGGCGGACGGGCTCGGCCACGCCCTCAGCCGAACAGCAGCAGCGAGAGCCGCCGCCGCTGCGCCGCGACCCATGGGTCCTCGAGCCCGACTGCCTCGAAGATCTGCAGCAGCTTGGCCTTGGCCGCGCCGTCGTTCCACTCGGGCGCGGTTTCGACCAGCTTGAGCAGCGTGTCCGCGGCCTCGTCGCGCGCCCCGGCGGCGAACGCGGCCTGGGCGAAATCGAACTGCGCCTGCTCGTCGGTCGGGCGTTCGGCGGCGGCCTTGCGCAAGTCCGCCAGCTCGCCTTCGTCGACGCCGCTTTCGGCGAGCTCGAGCAATGTACCGGCCTGCGCGACCACCGGATCGTTCCTGAGCTCCTCGGGCAGGGCCTCGAACGCCGTCCGCGCCTCGTCGGAGCGGCCGGCCGCGATCAGCGCGCGCACGAGACCCGATTGCACCCTCACATCCTCGGGCGCGATCTCGGCGATTTGCTGGAAGATCGACGCCGCGCGCTCGCCGTCGCCCTCGGCCAGCACTTGCTCGCCCATTGCGACAAGGGCCCCGATGTCTTCCTGCGGATCACCGGCCGCGCCGCCCTGGACCGGCAGCTGCGCGAGCAACTTGTCGAGCACTTCCTTCAATTGCGATTCGGTCCGCGCGTTGGTCAGGTCGGCGATCGGCTGGCCCTGGAAGATCGCATAGACGGTCGGAATCGAGCGCACCTGGAACTGCGCGGCGATGAACGGTTCCTCGTCGACGTTGAGCTTGGCCAGCAGCACGCCCTTGTCGGCGTATTCGGCGGCGACTTTCTCCAGCGTCGGCCCGAGCGCCTTGCACGGGCCGCACCATTCGGCCCAGAAGTCGAGGATCACCAGCTTGTCGCGCGACGGGGCGACGACGGCCTGCTGGAAGCGTTCGACCGCCTTCTGTTCGTCGAGATTGAGGCCTAGGGTCGCCAAGAGATGCTCCTGTTGCTGGAAGGCGCCTATGTGGGCCTTCGCCGCCCAATGTGAAGCCCGCAGCGGCTGCCTGCAAGCGCTTGGGCAAACCCCGGGAAAATCCTCTTGCCGGGCCGCGGGGCGGCTGCTAACCGCCCGCCTCTCCACCGGCGCCAGCACGCGCCGGAACGCCGTGAGCGGGCGTAGCTCAGGGGTAGAGCACAACCTTGCCAAGGTTGGGGTCGAGGGTTCGAATCCCTTCGCCCGCTCCATCGTTTCCACTTAACATCGTTATCTCGACTTCGCCCTCTCGGCGCGATAGCTCTCGCGCCGAAAGGGAGCACGCATGGGGATTCTCGAAGGCCAGGTGGCGGTCGTCACCGGCGCGGGCCGCGGGTTCGGCCGCGCGATCGCCGAGCGGCTCGCGGCGGAGGGCGCCAACGTCGCGCTGCTGTCGCGTTCGCTGGTCCAGCTCGACGATGTCGCCGACGCGATCCGCGCGACCGGCGGCAAGGCGATCGGGGTGCGCTGCGACGTCACCGACCCCCATTCGATCGCGCACGCGATCGACAAGGTCGAGGAGCTGCTCGGACCGGTCGACCTCCTGGTCAACAACGCCGGCGTTCCGGGACCGTTCGGGCCGATCTGGGAAGTCGACCCCGACGAATGGTGGAAGGCCCAGGCGGTGCACATCCGCGCGCCGATGCTGTTCCTTGCCCGTGTGCTGCCGGGAATGATCGAGCGCGGGCGCGGCCATGTCATCTGCGTCTCGGCCATCGCCAGCCGGATGGTCGCGCCGAACCTTTCCGCCTATTGCACCGGCAAGATCGCCCAGAACCGCATCGTCGCCGAAGCCGCGGCGGAGGCCGCCGGCACCGGCGTGGCGGTGTTCGCGATCGATCCCGGCTTCGTGTTCACCGAGCTCGCCCGGCAGACGATGGAAAGCGCCGACGCGCAGAAATATCTCGGCGGCATGGTCGAACGGTTGCGCAAGGCCGAGAGCGATCCGGCGGCGCAAGACGACCTCGCCCGCTGCGCCCAGCGCGTGCTCGACCTCGCCTCGGGCAAGTACGACGCGCTCTCCGGCGGCTACTACGAGCTGCCGGACGATCTCGATGCGGAGCTGGCAAAAGCCGGCTGACCCTCAGGTTCGCGCCCCAAACAGCGCCGTGCCCACGCGCACGTGCGTCGCACCGAGCATGATCGCGGTCTCGAAATCGCCGCTCATGCCCATGCTGCGGCCGGCGAGGCCGTGGTCGCCGGCGAGCTTGTCGAGCAGGGCGAAGAACGGCGCCGGCTCGATGCCGAGCGGGGGGACGCACATCAGGCCGACGAGGGGAATTTGCGCGTCGCGCGCCTGGGCGAGCAACGCGGCCAGATCGCCGATCGCGCAACCGCCCTTCTGCGGCTCCTCGCCGATATCGACCTGGACGAAGCACGGCACGCGGCGCCCGGTCTTGTCCATCGCCCTGGCGAGCGCGGCGACCAGGCTCGGCCGGTCGAGCGAGTGGATGCAGTCGAACAGCGCTACCGCGTCCTCGGCCTTGTTCGATTGCAGTGTTCCGACGAGATGCAGCCCGACTTCCGGCCAGCGCTCGCGCAGCGTGGGCCATTTGCCTTGCGCTTCCTGCACCCGGTTCTCGCCGAACACGCGCTGGCCAGCCTGGAGCAGGGGTTCGATCGCTTCGGCGGGATGGGTCTTGCTGACCGCCACCAGCGTGACTTCGTCGACCTCGCGGCCCGCGACCGTGCAGGCATGAGCGATACGCTCGCGAACCTCATCGAGCCGGGTGGCTGCGCTTTCCATGGGCCGGCGCTATAGCGCAGCAATGCCGGCGCGCCAGACCTTCCCCCACCTGTGGCTGCTGTCCGACGAGCGCAACGATGCGGCGCTCGAAGGCGCGCTGCGGCGGCTGCCGCGCGGCTCGGGCTTCATCTACCGGCATTACCACTTGCCGGATGGCGAGCGGGCCGGGCGCTGGTTCGACCTTGCGCGCATCGCCCGCGCCCGCGGCCATGTCATGATCCTCGCCGACAGCTCGCTCACCGCGCGCGAATGGGGCGCCGACGGGATCTACGGCGCCCCGCGCGCGCTCTACCCGACGGCCAGCAACCTTCTGACCCTCGCCACCGCCCACAACCTCACGGACATCGGCCTTGCCAACCGCCTGCGCGCCGACGCGGTGCTGCTTTCGCCCGCATTTCCGACCCGCTCGCACCCGAACGCCCCCGCGCTCGGCCCACTGCGCTTCCGATTGCTCGCCGCCCATGCGCAAATGCCGGTCATCGCCCTCGGCGGTATGAACCCGCAAACCGCCCGCCGTCTCGACTGGCCGCGGTGGGCGGCGATCGACGGGCTGTCCGGATAATCCGACCGAAACAAAAGGTGATTCTTGACGCCGAGTCCGCCGGGGGCGACAATGGCGCGCGAAGGGATCACCGATGGCGACACGGGCACCGAGGGCAGAGCCGGCCGACTGGCGCGCGGCGTTTCGCCGTTCGGCGGCGCGCGCGTTGCAGCTCACCGGCGCGGTCATGCTCTATTTCGCCTGCGGATTCCTGTTCCTCGCGCTGGTTTCCTATCACCAGACCGACCCTTCGTTCTCGACCGCCGCGAGCGGGCCGCCGCTCAACTGGATGGGCTACCCGGGCGCGTGGGCGGCCGACATGGCGCTGCTCGGCTTCGGCGTCGGCGCGCTGCTGCTGCTGCCGCTGCTCTATGCCTTCGCGCGCAAGCTGTGGCGCGACGCCGAGGACGAGGAGACGCCGCACGGGCGCCGCTGGTGGCGCACGGTGGCGATGTTGCTGCTCGGCACGGCGCTGCTGTGCACGGTGCTAGGTCTCCTGTTCGACGCGCAAGGGGGCAGCTTGCCGGCGAGCTTCGGCGGCCTCGCCGGGCTGCTCGGTGCCAAGGCGATCACCGCGTTCGCGCACCGTTTGCCTGAAGCCGCCCAAGCGTGGACGATCGGCGGCCTCGGCCTGGTTTGCCTGGCGGGCGGCGCGGCACTGGTCGGGCGGGTGTTCGCGTTCGACTGGGCACAGCTCCTGACCCTGCCGCAAGCCCTTCGCCGCCTGCCTGCGCTGCCGCGGCAGGAAAACCCGTTCAAGCCCGCCCGCGAAAAGCGCGTGCGTGAGCCGCGGCCGGAGCCCGAGGTCGAGCTGGCCAACCGCAAGCCGCCCGAGATCACCGACCCGACGCGTCCACCTGCGCCCGCCAAGCTCACCGGCAAAGCCAAGCAGAAGGACCTGTTCGAGACCTATCAGTTGCCGAGCCTCGACCTGCTGGCCGACGTGCCGGTCGACAAGGGGCCCAAGCTCGACAAGCTCGCCCTCGAGCGCAACGCTCGCCTGCTCGAGACGGTGCTGGACGATTTTAACGTCAAAGGCGAGATCACCGCGGTGCGCACCGGCCCGGTGGTGACGATGTACGAGCTTGAGCCCGCGCCGGGCATCAAGGCCAGCCGGGTGATCGGCCTCGCCGAAGACATCGCCCGCAACATGAGCGCGATCAGCGCGCGCGTCTCTTCGATTCCGGGCAAGACGGTGATGGGCATCGAATTGCCCAACGCCCACCGCGTCACCGTCAGCTTCAAGGAGCTTGCCGCCAGCGAAGCGTTCCAGGACAGCAAGAGCACGCTGCCGATCATCCTCGGCAAGGATATCGCCGGCGAGCCGATCGTCGCCGACCTCGCGGCGATGCCGCACTTGCTCGTCGCCGGCACCACCGGCTCGGGCAAGTCGGTCGGCCTCAACGCCATCCTGCTCTCGCTGCTTTACCGCTTCACGCCCAACGAATGCCGGTTGATCCTCGTCGATCCCAAGATCCTCGAGCTCAAGAGCTACGACGACATCCCGCACCTGCTCTCGCCGGTGGTCACCGAGCCGCACAAGGCGGTCCGCGCGCTCAAGTGGGCGGTCGAGGAGATGGAGAAGCGCTACCGCATGATGAGCGATATCGGCGCGCGCAACATCGGCGGCTTCAACGAGCGCATCAAGGCGGCGATCGCCAAGGGCAAGCCCTTGGGCCGCCGGGTCCAGGCCGGGTTCGATCCCGAGAGCGGCGACGAGATCTACGAGGAAGAGCAGCTCGATTTCGAGCCGCTGCCGCAGATCGTCCTGATCGTCGACGAGCTGGCCGACCTGATGGTCACCGTCGGCAAGGAGATCGAGGTGCTGATCCAGCGCCTCAGCCAGAAGAGCCGCGCCGCCGGAATCCACCTGATCATGGCCACCCAGCGCCCCTCGGTCGACGTCATCACCGGGGTGATCAAGGCCAACCTGCCGACCCGCATCAGCTTCAACGTCACCAGCCGCATCGACAGCCGCACGATCCTCGGCGAGCAGGGCGCCGAGCAGCTGCTCGGCAAGGGCGACATGCTTTACAAGCCGAGCACCGGCGCGCTGGTCCGCGTCCACGGCCCGTTCGTCAGCGACGAGGAGGTCGAGCGCGTCGCCGAGCACTGGCGCGGCCAGGGCGCGCCCGACTACGTCGATTCGGTCACCGAGGAGCCCGAGGACGGCGGCTTCGGCTTCGACGACGAGTTCACCGCGAGCGACAACCCCGAGGAACGCAAGTACCGCCAGGCGATCCAGATCGTCATCGAGAACCAGAAGGCCAGCGGCTCGTGGCTCCAGCGCCAGATGGGCGTCGGCTACAACACCGCCGCCAAATGGATCGAGCGGATGGAGGAAGACGGGCTGGTCGGCCCGGCCAACCACGTCGGCCGGCGCGAGATCTACCGCGATCGCGACGGCAATCCGCTGTGATGGACACGGCGCCGCAGTTGGCGTTGAGCCTGCCCGTCGCGCTCCTGATGCTGGCTTCGGCAACGACTGCGAGCGCTGGCACGTGGAAAGATATGGGCACGACGGCGAGGCCCAGGACAATCCATCTGTACGAGGACGGCGTCAGCGTTGCCGTTGCCATGCCGAGCAAGTGGGACCTTGCTGACAGCGGGCCCACGAGCGCCGGGAAGGTAACGGTAAAGTTCGCTGGGATGCGTCCCTTCACCTTGCCCAACGGATTGCCCCGCGTTGCTCGAGACGGGCTCGGAGTTGGAATTGGCAAGCTGCGCCCAAGCGATGCGCGACCTACAGTCTTCATCGCAGGCTACACGGACGGCGCCCATTGCTGTCATACGGTGCAGATGGCCAGCGTCGTTCGAGGACGCGTAGTCGTGGACTCGTTGCCGCTGGCAGACGGCATAGCGATGACCGAGTTTCCAAAGGACATCGACGGGGACCGAGTCGCCGATATTCGTTGGATGGACGGGAGCCTGCTGTACGAGTTCGACGGTTATGCCGGCAGTTGGCACGTTCCGCGCTTCTATAACGTGCGCCACGGCCATCCGGTCGATGTTTCGCGTAAGCCTGGCTTTGCGAGAATCTACCGCAATTTTACGGATAAGGCACTCAGGTCCTGCCGCCACCCGCAAGATAACCCGATCCCCAACGGGGCATGCGCCGCCTATGCCTACGGCATGGCCATCCTCGGCAAGCCGGAGCAAGGCATCCGCACCGCCGTCGCCCTGGCGAAGCCGTCGGACTGGCTGCCGGAGGACTGCTCGGTCGAATACGACAAGAACGACAATTGCCCCAAGGGCAAGGAAATCACGTTCGGCAGCTTCGAGCCCTCATTGCGGTACCTGATGCGCAAGAACGGCTATCTCGGTCGCGGGCGGCTCGGCACCCCTCGCGGGCGCGCCGGGAATCCGTTGTGACCTTCCCGCCGGCCGTGCCAGAGATCCCGGTCGCCGAGCTCGGATCGGCGCTGGCTTATTATCGCGACTGCCTCGGCTTCGTCGTCGATTGGGGAGACGATGGGCTGGGCCTTGCGGGCTTGTCGCAAGGGGAGAGCCGAGTCTTCATGAGTTCGGCCGCTTACCGCGCCACCAACGGCCACGCCGATTCCGGGCCGGTCGTGGTGTGGCTCAACCTTTCGAGCCGCGCCGAAGTCGACGGCCTTCACGCGCGCTGGTCCGCCGCCGGCGCGACGATCGACGCACCGCCCGAAGCCAAGCCGTGGAAGCTTCACGAGTTCTCCGCCCGCGACCTCGACGGCAACGTGCTTCGCGTGTTTTACGACTTCGGCTCGGAAGAGCGCGAGGCCGCGAGCAAGACATAGTTGGCGGGACCCAACAGGGCACCCTGCGCATTCTGAGCGGCGATGGGCGGACATTCTGACAAGCAGCACCCGTGGTGGGAGCGCGGGGTCGTCTACCAGATATATCCGCGCTCGTTCCAGGATTCGAGCGGCGACGGCGTCGGCGATCTCGCGGGGATCGAGAGCCGGCTGGACTACATCGCCTCGCTCGGCGTGGACGCGATCTGGCTCTCGCCGATCTTCCCCTCGCCGATGGCCGACTTCGGTTACGACGTGGCCGATTACCGGGGCATCGAGCCTTTGTTCGGCACTCTGGAGGACTTCGACCGGCTGCTGGCAGCGGCACACGAACGGGGACTCAAGCTGCTGCTCGACTTCGTGCCCAACCACTCTTCGGACCGGCACCCGTGGTTCGTCGAAAGCCGCTCCTCTCGCGATAACCCGAAGCGCGACTGGTACATCTGGCGCGACCCTGCGCCAGACGGCGGGCCGCCGAACAACTGGATCAGCGATTTCGGCGGCTCGGCATGGGAGTGGGACGAGGCGACGGGGCAGTATTACCTCCACGCCTTCCTGCCGCAGCAGCCGGACCTCAACTGGCGCAACCCGCAGCTCAAGGCGGCGATGCTCGACGTCTTGCGCTTCTGGCTCGATCGCGGCGTCGACGGCTTTCGGATCGACGTGCTGTGGCACATCGTCAAAGCGGAGGGGCTGCCGGACAATCCGCTCAACCCGGAGTGGCACCCGGGGATGAACGAACGCGACCGCGTGCTGCAGGCCAACTCGACCGACCAGCCCGAAGCCCACGCCATCGCCGCCGAGATGCGCGCGATCGCCGATAGCTACGGCGCCATGTCCGAACGAGAGCGTGTGCTGATCGGTGAAATATTCCTGCCTTTCGACAGGCTCGCGCGGTGGTACGGCACCCCGGAGAGGCCGGAAGTGCATCTGCCGTTCAATTTCTCTCTCATCGAGAACCCGTGGGACGCACGCACGATCGCCGGCCTGATAGCCGACTACGAAGCCTCGCTGCCCGAGTGGGGCTGGCCCAACTGGGTGCTCGGCAGCCACGACGCGGCGCGGATCGCGGCGCGCGTCGGCGAGGCGCAGGCGCGGGTGGCGATGATGATGCTGCTGACCCTGCGCGGCACCCCGACGCTCTACCAGGGCGACGAGCTGGGAATCGGGCAGGTCGAGATTCCCGCCGACAAGGTGCAGGACCCGCGCGAGAAGCGCCAGCCGGGCATCGGCCTCGGCCGCGATCCGAGCCGGACGCCGATGGCGTGGGACTCCTCGCCCAATGCCGGCTTCAGCCGCGCCGAGCCGTGGCTGCCGCTGCACGGCGACTGGCCAGGTCGCAACGTCGCCATGGAGGAACAGGACGCCGGCTCGATGCTGAACCTGACGCGCGCTCTGCTGCGGCTGCGGCGGCAGGAACCGGCGTTGGCGGTCGGCGACTACGCGCCGGTAGCCGGCGACGGCACCCTGCTCGCCTACGAGCGCCGCGCGGGGGATTCGCGGCTGCTGGTCGCGCTCAATCTCGGCGACGCGGCGGTTGCGCTGCCCGAGCTCGCGCACGGCGCCGAGCGGCTTCTCTCGACCCTTCCCGGCGAGGCGAACGAGCTGCGCGGCAACGAGGGCCTGATCGTGAGGCTCGCCTGATGCGGGTCGCGATGCTCAGCTCGATCTCGTGGCGCACGCCGCCGCGCGCCTACGGCCCATGGGAGCTGGTCACCAGCCTGCTGGCCGAGGCGCTGGTCGCGCGCGGCGTCGATGTCACCCTCTTCGCTACCCTCGATTCGCTCACCGCGGGCAAGCTCGATGGCGTCGCCCCGCGCGCGTATTCCGAGGATCCGAGCCTCGACGCCAAAGTGTGGGAGGCGCTCCACGTCGCCCACTTCTTCGAGCGGGCGGGGGAGTTCGACCTCCTGCACAACCAGGCCGACTTCATCCCGCTCGTGTTCTCGCGCCTGGTCGAAACGCCGATGGTCACCACCATTCACGGGTTTTCCAGCCCGCGCATCCTGCCGGCTTTCGAGCGCTACAACGACCGCCAGCACTACGTCGCGATCAGCGACGCCGACCGCGCGCCGTCACTCAGCTATGCGGCGACAATCCATCACGGTATCGAGGTTGAGACGTTTCCGTTCGACGCCGAGGGCAGCGACGACCTGCTGTTCTTCGGCCGCATCCATCCGGACAAGGGCGCGGGCGAAGCCATCCGCGCGGCGCAGGCCACCGGGCATCGGCTCATCATGTGCGGCCTCGTGCAGGACGAGGGCTATCATCAGCGCGAGGTCGCGCCGTTCATCGACGGCAAGGCGGTCGACTACCGCGGCGTTGTCGGCGGCGACGAACGCCTGCGCGCGCTCGGCCATGCCAGGGGCCTGCTCCACCTGATCCACTTCGACGAACCGTTCGGGCTGTCGGTGGTCGAGGCGATGGCCTGCGGGACCCCGGTCATCGCCTACCGCCGGGGCTCGATGCCCGAGCTGATCGACCACGGCGTCACCGGGTTCCTGGTCGACGACTTCGACGAAGCGGTGGCGGCGATCGGGCGGCTGGACGAGATCGACCGCCAGGCATGCCGCCGCGCCGTCGAGCGGCGCTTCACCGTCGAGCGCATGGCCGACGAGTACTTTGCCCTTTACAAGCGGGTCCTCGGCGTTTGACATTGCCCCTACCCGGCCGGTCCTCGGGCGGGAGCACCTAGGAGAATCCCCAAGCGCAAGTGCACGGGCGACCGTGCAACAGGCCCACGCGAACCGCCATGAAGCCCAAGCTCCTCACCACGCTCGAGACCTACGACCGGGGGCAGTTCGTCCACGACGCCATCGCCGGCGCGACGGTGGCGCTGGTCGCGCTGCCGCTCAGCATCGCCATCGCCATCGCTTCGGGCGCGCCGCCGGCGGCGGGGCTGATCACCGCGGTCGTCGGCGGCTTCCTGATCTCGGCGCTCGGCGGCAGCCGGGTGCAGATCGGCGGGCCGACGGGCGCTTTCATCGTCGTGGTCTATGCGATCATCGCCAAGCACGGCATGGCCGGCCTGCAACTGGCGACGCTGATGGCGGGCGCGATCCTCGTCGTCGGCGGGCTGGTGGGCGCCGGAAGGCTGATTCGGCTGATCCCGGAGGCGGTCATCGAGGGCTTCACCATCGGCATCGCGATCGTCATCGCCACGAGCCAGCTGAAGGACCTCGCCGGTCTGACGAGCGGGGCTCTGCCGGCCGATTTCGTGCCCAAGATGGAAGGCCTGTGGGCCGGGCGCGGCACTCTCGACTGGACCTCTTTGCTGCTCGGCCTCGCTACCATTATCGGAATCGCGCTCGTGCGCCGCTTCGCCCCGCAATTCCGCGCGCGAGCGGCCGTCGTGCTGATCGCCAGCGCCTTCGCCCTCGCCCTCCCCTCGGTGGCGACGGTAGCCAGCCGCTTCGGCACGCTTCCGCACGGCCTGCCGTGGCCGCACCTGCCGCCCGTGTCGTGGCCGCTCGTCATCGACATGGCGCCGGCGGCGGTGACCATCGCCCTGCTCGCCGCCATTGAATCGCTGCTTTCCGCGCTGGTCGCCGACCGGATGATCGGCAGCGCCCATCGGACCAGCGCCGAGCTGCTCGCTCAAGGCGCCGCCAATATCGCCTCGCCGTTGTTCGGCGGCCTGCCGGCGACCGGCGCGATCGCTCGTACCGCCACCAACGTCGACGCGGGCGGGCGCACGCCGGTGGCGGGTATCGTCCATGCCCTGCTGATCCTCGCGGCGATCGCGCTGCTCGCCCCGCTGGCGGGAGCATTGGCGCTGCCCGCGCTCGCCGGCCTGCTGGTGATCACCGCCTGGAACATGTCCGAACCGCACCGCTGGCGCGAACGCCTGGCGATGCCCCGCTGGGAACTGGCGCTGCTGTTCCTGACCGCCGCGATGACCGTTCTGGTCGACCTGACCGTGGCCATCGGCACCGGCACCGCGCTCGGGCTGGCCATGCAGGCGTGGGAGCGGCGAAAGGTCGCGGCGGCCTAGCGGCGCGTCCTACTCCTTGTCCGGGTCGGCGACCTTGAACGGATTGCTCTTGCTCGGCTCCGTCGGCAGCGGCGGGCGCGGCAGGACCTTGTCGTCGTTCGCCGCCTGCCACAGCATCGCCGCGAGGATCGTGGCCGCCTGGCGCACGTCGTCGGGCGGGGCGTGGTCGAGCGTGTCGATGCTCGAGTGGTGCACGCGCGTACCGTAGTCGAGCGGGTCCTGGATGAACTCGAAGCCCGGCAGGCCGATCGCCTGCATGTATTCGTGATCGGTGCCGGTGGTGCGGCCCATGACGACCGCGCCGGCGCCCATGCTGTCGAATGGGCTCAGCCATTTCTTCAGCAGCGGCTCGGCGGCCACGTTGTTCTCGGCGTAGATCCCACGGATCTTCCCGGCACCGTTGTCGAGGTTGAAGTAGGCCTTGAGCTGGTCGTACTCGGGGCCCTTGGCGATCGGGAATTGCGTCGCCCATTTGGCCAGCCGGTCGAGGCCGTAGAGCGACTTGTCGGTCGGCCGGGTGCCCAAGTGCTTCTCGACGTAGGCGATCGAGCCGAGGATGCCCTGCTCCTCGCCCGACCACAGCGCGAAACGGATCGTCCGCTTCGGCTTCACGCCCAGGCTCTGGATGATCCGCGCCGCCTCGATCACGATCACGCTCGGCACGCCGTCGTCGGTCGCCCCGTCGGCGGCGATCCAGCTGTCGAAGTGCCCGCCGGCCATGACGTAGCCGGCCTTCGGGTCGGTGCCGGGAATGTCGGCGATCAGGTAGTCGGCGGTGGTGTCGGCATCGTTGGTGTGGGCGGCGATCGCCAGCCGGATAACCGGCGGCCTGCCCGCGGTCTCGAGCCGCGCCAGCCGGCGATAGTCTTCGCTCGACAGCTCCATGTACGGCAGCGCCAGCCGGTTATTCGGGTCGATCTGGTAGCCCTCGCCGGTAACCAGGCCGTTCTCGCGATAGCTCTTGCGGACCATCGCCACCGCGCCTTCCTGCTGGACGAAGCGCGACAGTTCGAGCTCGAACGAGCGGGTCCTGGCGAAATCCTTGTACGGCTCGAGCTCGTCGTCCGGCAGCTCGTATTTGTCGAGGTCGGCGATGTCCTTGTTCTCGTAGCGGCGGAACTGCGGCTTGTCCGACTGGCTCGCCTCGCCCGGCAAGGTGACCATGACGATCTTGCCGGCGAGCTTGCCGCGCCACTTGTCGAAGTGCTCCTTCTTGCTCATCGGCGCGAGGATCACCGGCGCGCTGATCGTCCCGTTCGTCGGCGGCGACCAGGCCACGGGAATCGCGGTCATCAACTTCACCCGCGGCTCGACCATGCGGGCGTCCCAGGAATCGAGGTTCCAGTTGACGCCGAAAGGATAGGATTCGCGGTGCGCGCCAGTCAGGCCGTAGCTCCTGAACTTGGCCAACGCCCAGTCGGCCGCCCGGTCGAAGTTCTCCGAATTGGTCAGGCGCGGGCCGATCCCGTCCATCAGCTCGGAGGCGTTCTTCATCGCCTGACTGTGGCTCAGGCCCTCGTCGACGATCGCGGCAATCTGCGCGTCGGTGGCGTCAGCGCAGGCCGAATACAGCGGCAGCGCCGCCAGCACCAGCGCGCCCGCCGCCGTGGCGAGAACCCTGTGTTGCATTGTAACCCCCTTGGCTAATCTTCTTGCGTCGTGGTGACACGAATCCACGGCTGCGCCAAGGGGGCGGTGTGCCGGTCAGAAACCGGCGCTGAGCTGCAGGTACCAGTTGCGCGGCCGGGCGTAGATCTTCTCGGCGTAGCCCAACGTCCCCAGCGAGGCGTTGCCCTGGATCAGGTAGTGCTTGTCGAACAGGTTGATCACGCCGGCCTGGATCTTCCACCGGTCGTCGATCGCCAGCTCGATCGAGCCGTTGGCGACGAAATAGCCTTTCTGCTCGATCTCCGGGACGCTGCCGGTGATGAAGGTCACGTGCGAAGTGTAGCTGCCTTCGAAGCGCGGCGTCACCGTGTAGCGGCTGCCGACCGGAATTTCGTAACCGATGGCGAAGTTGCCCTGGAACGACGGCGTCAGCGGCAAGTCGTCGCCGGGGGCAACGGTGGCGGTGGCGCCGGGCACCGGGGTGATCGACTTGATCTGGTCGTCGAGAATGCTCATCCCCGCGTCGAGCGAGAGCCCGCCGAGTGGATGATAGCTCGCTTCCGCCTCGAACCCGCGAATACGGGCCTTGCCGGCGTTGAACAGCAGCGGCACCACGCCCTGCCGGAAGACCAGCTGGATATTGTCGTAATTGGCCTGGAACGCGGCGAGGTTCAGGCTGAAGTGGGAAAGGCCGATCTTGGCGCCCGCTTCGTAGCTGTCGACCGTCTCGTCGGAGAACGGCACCGGCACGAACCCGGGCGGAGGGGCGTTGTAGCGCGTGTTGAACCCGCCCGACTTGAAGCTGCGCGCATACGACACATAGGTGTTGAGCCACGAGGTGAACTCGTAGGCGACGCTCGCCGAACCGGTCAGCGCCGAGAAGGTGTGCCGGTTGGGCGTGGGATAGATGTACAGCGGTCCGCCGTCGGGGATGGCCTTGGTCGGCAGCGGATCGGGATCGGGCAAGGTCGCCGGGAACAGGTTGAGCACCGTCCCCTGGTAGGTCTTGCGGTCTTCGGTGTAACGCAAGCCGCCGGTCAGCTCGAGCCCATCGGCAACCTCGACCGAAAGCTCACCGAAGCCGGCAAGCGAGCGGGTTTCCAGGTTCGACAACTGCAAGTCGCGCGTACCCGGGCCACCGGCGAGAATCGAAGTGATTACCGGAGGCGAAGGCGGGAACGACAGCGGCACGGTTGCCCGTTCGAAGGTATCCTCGTCGAAGTAGTAGGCGCCGAGAATACCGCTCACCGGGCCGTGATCGTATTGCAGTTGCAGCTCTTCGCTGAACTGGTCCGAATGGCCGCCGACGTCGGTGGTGATGATCAGGAACGGCGTGTTGTCGGCGTCGCGGATGCCGCGCGACTTGGTCGATCGGTAGGCGGTGATGCTCTTGAGCTTGAGGCTGTCGGTCACCTCCAGCGTGGCGGTGCCGGAGGTACCCCAGACTCTCGAGCGGCTCATCACCGCCGCGGTGCCGCCGTTGACGAACTTGCCCTTGGCCTGGAAGTCGTTGGCGCAGCGCGGATTGTCGATCTGCGGCACGAACGGCGCGCCGAAGCGCGGATCGCCCGGCGCGACCGGGGCGAACGGGATGTGTGCGCCGGGGCAGCCGGCGGCGACGCTGACGATCGCCGGCACCGGCGCGTTCTCGTTGATCCCGGCGAACACGAACGGCGCGCCGTGCTCCTTGCGGTCGGTATAATCGGCGCGCAGCGAAATGGTCAGGCCCGGCGTCGCTTCCCAGCGCAGCGCGCCGTTGAGCGTCTTGCTGTTGTCGTTGCCGAGATCGAGCCCGTCGAACGCCCGCCGGACATAACCGTCGCGCTTGCGGAAGCCGCCCGAGATCCGCATCGCCGCGGTTTCGCCGAGCGGCACGTTGAGCGCGGCGAAGCCTTCGTAGAGATTGTCGTCGCCCACGCGGGCCCGGACCTTGCCGGAAAGCACGCCAAGCTCCGGTTCGCGCGTGCGCACCAGGATCGCGCCGCCGATGGTATTGCGGCCGAACAGCGTTCCCTGCGGCCCGCGCAGGACCTCGACGCCGGCGATGTCGCCGAAGTCGATGGTTCCCCCCACCGCGCGGCCGACGTAGACCTCGTCGATGTAGATGCCGACGCCGGGGTCGACGGCCGCTGTCGGGTCGAGCTGGCCGACGCCGCGGATGAACACCACCGATGAAGCGCTGTTGCCCGAAAGCTGCCCCGCCGGCTTGAACTGCAGGCTCGGGGTGATCCGCTCGAGGTCCTGGGTCTGCACGATCTGCCGGTTCTCGAGCGTCTCGGCGCTGAAGGCGGAAATGGCGACCGGGGTCTTCTGCAGCGTCTCCTCGCGCCGCCGGGCGGTCACGACGATGGCGTTGCCCTGCGCGTCTTCCGCGGCCGGCTGGGCGGCCGCGTCTGGCGAGTTGGCCGCCGCCGTATCGTCGCTCACCTGCGCCGCGGCCGGGCTGGCGGCTGCCAGCAGCGCCGTCGCAAAGCTCGTCGCCGCAGCGCCGGCAAGAAAGCGGTGCCGGGAATCGGCGGTGCGCAAGGTCATTGGAATCCTCCCATCGGACGCCCTCTTCGGAGCCGTGGGGCTTTGTTACTGCCGGTAACTGCTACTTGCAATAACAACTTGCCGTTGCAAACGTCCGCGGCAAGCGGCATTCTAGGTGCGTGGACATTCCCGCGGACATCAGGACTCCCCTCGACGACTTGCGCCACCGGGTGCCCAAGCTGACCGAGGCCGCGATCGACTACGGCCTGCTGGCGCAGCGCACCGGGTTCTCGGTCAAGCTGGTGTGGATCCTCGGCTACGGCCTGCTGATGCGCGCCATCGGCGACGACGGGATCACCCCGCAGCGCTTCTCGATGCTCGAGCTGATCGGCTGCAACCCCGGGCTCCAGCAGATCCAGCTCGGCAACGCGCTCGGCCTGTCGCGCTCGGCCGCGACGCTGAGCATCGATTTCTGGGAAGACCGCGGCTGCGTCCAGCGGCGGGCCGACAAGGCCGACCGGCGCTCGTTCGGCATCTATCTCACCGAGCACGGAGAAGCCGAGCTCGCCCGGCTGCGGGCGCTGGTCCTCGAAGCCGACACCGCGCTGACCGGCGCGCTCACCGAGGCCGAAACCGCCGAGCTTCGCCGCCTGCTCGGCAAGATCCACCTCTGACGGCGCTCGCTCAGGCGGCCCCTAGCCGCCGCTCTTCGCGCATGGCATTGTCGCCGGCGAAGGGAGAGCCGCGCGATGGCCAGCAAGTACGAAGCCGAAGTCTACCACTGCATGGACCCGACGCTCGATCTGCTCGAGCGGACCGAGAACCCGCTCCACCGGGCGATCCTCAAGAACTACTGCCGCCACGTGCACCTCGAAGGCGCCTCGATGTTCGAGGAAATCACCGCGCCCGACATGATGGCCGACGATCCGGTCTATCACATCACCTGGGGCGCCACGCCGTTCCAGGTGAAAGGCCGCCAGGGGGTCTACGACTTCTATTCGAGCATCGGCGAGATCGTGCTGTGGAACTCGGGCGACCTCGTCGCGGTGGCCGACTGGGGCATCGCCGACGAGATGTGGTTCCATCAGATGAGCACCGGGGTCGAGCTGGCCAAGGTCGGTCACGCCGGGCTGAAGGACGACGGGCTCTACCTCGTCCATTCGCTGCAGGCGTTCATCTGGCCGTACGACGAGAACGCCTTGCTCAAGGGCGAGCACCTCTACGAGGACAAGTCGACGCTCAAGATCGAGGAGATCGACCCGGCCGAGTACATGACCGCCGCGCGGGTGCGCGAGATTCACAAGGAATGCCTTGCCGATCTCGAGCAGCGCTGGGGGCCGGAGTATTGGGTGTACAAGCGCTAAGATTTCGCTTTCCTACAGGGCCGCAAACGTGCCAGCCCTGACGGCCGAAGCCGCCGAATCGCGCGGCCTTTGAAAGAAAATCGGAGGGGGACACCGCGTGTATTTCATCATCAAGACCCGCGCCGCCGCAGTGCTGCTGACCGGCGCCGTGCTGGCACTCGCCGCTCCCGCGAATGCGAAGTGGGTAGCCAGCTGGACGGCCGCGCCGCATGCGCCGCTCGGCACCACAGGGCCGTTCGCGGCGGCCGATTACAACAACGTCACCATCGCCCAGATTCTCCGCATCACCGAAGGCGGCGACAAGGTCCGGGTTGTGTTCTCCAACCGTTACGGCCCGCATCCGCTGACCATCGGCGCCGCGCGGGTGGTGCAGATCGACGACGCCAACAACGAAGTGCCCGGCACCAGCCGCATGCTGACTTTCGGCGGCGAAGCGGGCGCGGTGATCCCGCGCGGCGCGCCGTTCAAGAGCGACGCGGTCGCGGTGAAACTGCCCGACCTCGCACGGCTCAAGGTGGAGATGTACCTGCCCGAAGCTACGGGTGCGTGCACCTGCCACCTCACCGGGCAGGACGACCTGCTCGTTTCGCCGCCCGGCAATTTCGTCGGCAAGGCTTTCACCCCGGCCGACAAGAAGCAGTTCCGCGCCTTCCTCTCGGGCGTCGAGGTGGATTCGCCCGACGCGCTCGGGACGATCGTCGCTTACGGGGACTCGATCACCGACGGGGTCGGCTCGACTCCGGGCAAGAACCGCCGCTGGCCCGATATCCTCGCCGACCGGCTGCAGGCTGCCGGCAAGGAATGGGCAGTCGCCAATGAGGCGATCAGCGGCAACCGCGTGCTCAGCCCGGGGATGGGCGAAAGCGCCCTGTCGCGCTTCGACGAGGACGTGCTCAGCCTGCCCAACGTGAAGTACATGCTCGTGTTCGAGGGGGTGAACGACATCGGCAACCGCTTCGGCCCGCAGCGCACGCCGCCCGGCGGCGGCGGCCCGGGCGGGTTGACGCTGGACCAGCCGCCGATCACGGTCGAGCAGATGATCGCCGGCTACAAGCAGCTGATCGCCCGCGCGCACGAAAGGGGCATCAAGGTGATCGGCAGCCCGATCGGGCCGTACAAGGGTGCGGGTTACTGGTCGGAGGAAGGCGAGGCCGCGCGGCAGAAGATCAACGACTGGATCGTCAACGGCGGCGCCTTCGACGGCGTGATCCGTCTCGATACTGCGTTCGCCGATCCCGCCGACCCGCGGCAGTACCGCGAAGGCTATCATATGGGCGACCACCTGCACGGCAGCGACGCCGGCCTGAAGGCAGCGGGGGATTCGATCGACCTGAAGTTGTTCAAATAGAAGAGGCGGCGGCGCGGACGCGGGTCCGCGCCGCCGGCTTGAGGGGTGGCGTGCTTACTTGAGCTCGTCGCCGCTCAGGGGAGTCATGTTGTCGGCGGCCGCCTTGCTCTTGGCGAGCACGTCGTCGGGGGCGGCGACGAGGCCGACCTTGGCCAGCGGGCCGTCCTTGGCCCACATCTTGGTCCACTCGGCGACGAATTCCTTGAGGCCGGGGATGGCGTCGACGTGGGCCTTCTTGACGTAGATGAACAGCGGCCGCGCGCCCGGGTATTTGAACGAGGAGATGTTCTCGTAGGTCGGCACGACCTTGTTGATCGTCAGCCCCTGCAGCCGGTCCTGGTTGGCTTCGAGGTACGAGTAACCGAAGATGCCGATGGCCTTGGGATTGGCCTCGATCTTCTGGACGATGAGGTTGTCCTCCTCGCCCGAATCGACATAGGCGCCGTCGGAGCGGATCTCGGTGCAGGTCTGGTCGTGCCGGTCCTTGTTGCTGTCCTTGAGCGCCTTCATGCCAGCGTCGCTGTCGCAGCCCTTCTCCATGATCAGCTCTTTCAGCGCGTCGCGCGTGCCCGAGGTCGACGGCGGGCCGTAGACCAGGATCGGCGTGGCCGGCAGCGAGGGGTCGACGTCATGCCAGGTCTTGGCGGTCTGGTCCTTGCCGAACGGATGCGCGGCGAGCGCCTTGTAGATCGTCTCCGGCGAGAGGTTCATCGTCAGCCCGCCCTTGGCGGTGGCGAAGGCGATACCGTCGAGCCCGACCTGGATCTCGACGACGTCCTTGACGCCGTTCGCCTGGCAGGTGTCGAATTCGCTCTTCTTCATCCGCCGGCTGGCGTCGGAGATGTCCGGGCTGTCGGCCCCGGCGCCGGCGCAGAACAGCTTGAACCCGCCGCCGGTGCCGGTCGACTCGATCAGCGGCGACTTGAACTGCGGGTTGTCGCGCGCGAACGCCTCGGACACCGCCTTGGCGAACGGATAGACGGTCGACGAGCCGACCGCGCGGATCGAATCGCGGGTGCCGCCCGTGCCGCCGCCGGAATTGCTGCCGCACGCAGCGAGAGCGAGAACCGACAAAGAAGCGAAGGCGAATGACTGAGAGAGTTTCATCGGGTGATCCCTTGTGAGGTGAATTGGGGTTTGGTCACTTGTGGCGGATCAGAAGCGGAACTGGCCGTAGAGGCCGATTTCATCGCGTGTCGCCTGGCCGGTTCCGAGATTGCCGATCTTCAGCCCGCCGTCGGCGTCGTCGCGCTTGTAGACGAGCGCCAGGTCGACGATTTCGACCGGGCTGTACTGCAGGCCGAGAATCCACAGGTCGTCCTGCTTGAGCGGCGCGGTCTTCTCGTTGGGTTTGATCCAGTCGTAACGCCCGAAGGCGCTCCACTTGGCCAGCGGCGCCACCGAAGCGAACAGCGAATAACCCTTGGCCCGATCCTCCGGCGCGGCCGCGAGGACCTTCCAATTCGACGCAGTGAAGTATTCGCCACCGATCGTGACGGGGACGCCGGCGACCTTGTCCTTGTAGGCCAGCATCGCGTTGAAGCGACTGGCGGTGCGGTAGGCAGGTGCCCCCTGCACGTCGTTGCCGAGCTTGCCGGTGTAGCCGCCCACCGCGGCGTTGAAGCCGTGATACTTGAGCGAAACGCGACCTTCGACGTCCACAGCCTGGGTGAACTTCGGATCGCGATAACCGCCGCCGTCGACCGCCGAGACCTGGTAGCTGATCAGTCCGCCGGCAATGTCCCCGAGCGCGTGAACGCCCCAGTCGGCCGACGTGCCGAATCCGTCGAGGTCGGTGATCAGCTTCTCGATATGGCGGTAACCGTAGATGCCTTCGACATAGGGGATCCAAGGCATGTCGGCAGACCCCAGGCGAAATCTCAGTGCTGGGTTGAGCTTGGCTTCGAGGTAGGCCTTCTTGAGATAGAAGCCCATGCCGACGTTCTTGCCGGCGTTGTCGACCCGCGAAACGTCCATCGTGACATTACCTGAGAAGACGTCGCTGAACTTGTGATCGACGCCGAGATACATGCGGGTGACCTGGAAACCGCCGTCGTTCTCGACAGTGTTTCCCGCGGCATCGTCGGCCCTGACCGAGCTGAGATTGAAGTACATCCGACCCGAAACCTTGGTGTCGGCCGCCCATTTTGCCGCGCTGGCAAAGGCGCCGGCCTTGTCGCCGGTGGCCTTGGCGGTATCGGTGGCGGCCTTCGCGGCATCGCTGGCGGCCAGCGCCGCCTGCGTGGCGGTGCCGGCGGCGGCTTGGGCGGAGGCAGCCTTGGCCTGCGCCTGGTCCAGTTCGGCCTGCAAGGTAGCGATCTGGCCCGCCATCTGCGCCATCTGCTGGCGCATGGCGTCGAGCTGCTGTTGAATCGCCGAACCGTTGGAGTCCTGCGCTTGCGCCGGGACTGCCCAGCCGCAGGCGGCCGCCATCGCCAGGACCGAAATACGCGAAGTCATTCTCATACTGTTTCCCCGAGACCCTGTGTCCGTTGCCTTGCCGCGTTATGGCCGCATTGTTACGGCTGCATGACAGCACAAACGGCAGCTCGGGAAACTTGTGGATAGTCCCAGTGGCTGGCGACGCCCGGCGAGGGAGGTCGCTCGGCCATTGCCTGAAACCGGTTGCACTTGTAACGGCCCTCGCAACCAGGAGGCTCACCCATGCGCATCGGCTGTCCCAAGGAAATCAAGAACCGCGAGTACCGTGTCGGCCTGACGCCGGAGAGCGCCAAGGAGCTGGTCAAGCACGGGCATGAGGTGTGGGTCGAGACCGAGGCCGGGCTCGGCATCGGCGCCAGCGACTCCGAATATCGCGCGGCCGGCGCGCAGATCCATCCCGACCCTGAGATCCTCTTCGCCGAGTGCGAGATGATCGTGAAGGTCAAGGAACCGCAACCGAACGAGCGAGCGATGCTGCGCGAAGGGCAGATCCTCTACACTTACCTCCACCTTGCTCCCGATCCCGAGCAGACCGCCGACCTCGTCAAGTCGGGTGTCACCGCGATCGCCTACGAGACGGTCACCGGTGAAGGCGGGACGTTGCCGTTGCTCAAGCCGATGAGCCAGGTCGCCGGGCGGATGAGCATCCAGGCCGGCGCCACCGCGCTGGAGAAGGCGCACGGCGGACGCGGCGTGCTGCTCGGCGGGGTGCCGGGAGTCATGCCCGGCAAGGTGATCGTGATCGGCGGCGGCGTGGTTGGCTTCAACGCCGCGCAGATGGCCGCCGGCCTCGGCGCCGACGTGACCATCATGGACCGCAGCCCGGAGGTTCTCGAGAAAGTCGGCACCCATTTCGAAGCACGCGCCAAGACGCGCTTCTCGAACCACGCGAATCTCGAGGAAGCGGTCTGCGAGGCGGACCTGATCATCGGGGCCGTGCTCATTCCCGGCGCCGCCGCGCCCAAGCTGGTCACCCGCGACATGCTCAAATGTATGAAGCCCGGCGCGGTATTGGTCGACGTGGCGATCGACCAGGGCGGATGCTTCGAAACCAGCCATCCGACGACGCACGACGAGCCCACTTTCGTGGTCGACGGAATCGTCCACTATTGTGTCGCCAACATGCCCGGCGCGGTCAGCCGCACCAGCACATACGCCCTCAACAACGTCACCCTGCCGCACGCGCTGCGAATCGCGGAGCTCGGTTGGAAGGAGGCGATGCGGACCGATCCGCACCTCGCGCAGGGGCTCAATGTCCATGCCGGGCGCGTGACCTATCCGGCGGTTGCCGCAGAGCTCGGCTACGATGTCTTGCCGCTGGATGAGGCGCTTGCGTAGCTTTCGTAAGACGGGATTCCTGCCTAACCTTGGATAGCCGTCGTTTAACGGCGGCTAAACGCTTGCCGATTAAGGGCATTGAGGATGCCCGCGAAATCCGTCTCGACCTGGCTGGCATGGCTGCTTGCCGCGATCGCCCTGCTGTGCGCGCCGGCGACGCAGGCGCGCCCGGCGGGGCCTTCCGGCGGTGAATACGGTGTGCAGTATGTCCGTTGCTTCGCTGACGGCACGCCGGGCGAGGCTCTCGATTCCGTTACCGCTTCGGCGCGTTGGACTTGTGGCGAGGCAACCCACCCGATCGCTCCTGCGCGCGTGTATGTTCGCTTCGACCTGCGCCCCGGCACGGAACAGCCGCGCTATTTCGAGACCCGCCGCGCCGCGGTGAGCGCGATCGACGTGCTGGTGGTCGATACCGTCGGCGGAATGCACCGCGAGCGTTTCGCCCCCAGCGAGTTGCAGGCGTCGCGAAGGGGGGGCTACATGAGGGTTCCCTTGCCGGTTGCGAGCAAGCCCGCGCGCGCGGTGATCGTCGCGTTCGACATGCCGACCCACCGCATGGCCCTCGAGCAGGCGCAACTCGTTCCTAGCCGCGCGCATGACCTCCTGGCGGGACGGCGCCTGCTGCTCATCCTCGCGGGTTTGTGCGGCATGTTGCTGATGCCGCTGATCTTCAATGCGGCGTTCTATCGGATCCTGCGCGAGCCGTTCGTGGTCTGGCACTCGGCGCTCGCGTTGTCGCTCCTGCTGACGATCCTCGTCAGCTCGGGCCTGTCGTTCTATGCGGGCCACCTGCCGGTCATGGCGATGAGCGCAATGAACACCTGGCTCTTCGGCCTGTCGGTCGCCGCCGCCGGGATGTTCGCCCGCAGTTTCATCGAAGAGAGCAAGCTCCACCCGTGGCTGCGCCGTGCGCTCCCCCTCGCCGCCGGCTGGGCAGTCCTGGCCAGCGGCTTGCATGCTACGTTTCCGTTTGTGCTGCGGCCGGTGCAGTCCGAGCTCTACTATTGGGCATACGTTCCAGTTCTGGTTGTTTTCCTGTGGGTGCTTGTCGATGCGCTCAGGCGCGGAAGCCGGGCGGCGCGCTACCAGGCGATCGGGTGGGCGCCGATGATCGGCGTTGGCCTGATTCGCCTCGTCAGCGGCCTGGTTCCAGCATTGGCGTCGGACGATGCGATGATGCTGTTCTATACCGGCTGCGTGATCGAGGTGCTCGCGACCACGCTCGGCGTGGCCGATCGGTTCATGGCGATCAAGGACGAGCGCGACCGCGCGCAGACCGAGGCGCAAGTGCTCGAGCGCTTGTCGGAACGCGATCCGCTCACCGGATTGCTCAACCGCCGCGCGCTGCAGGACCGCTTCGCCATGCTGCGAGCCGAAGGATACACCACTCTGGCGGTGATCGACCTCGATCACTTCAAGCGCGTCAACGACACCCACGGCCATGCCATCGGGGACCGGGTGCTCAAGGCGGTTGCGAAAGTGCTCGCCCAGGATGCCGACACGCTCGCCTTCCGCATGGGCGGAGAGGAATTCCTGCTCCTGCTGCGCGGACGCGACGCCGTCCAGCGCGCCGAGAACCGCCGGCGGGCGCTCAGCGCGCGCATTGCCGAGGAGGTAGATGGGCTCGAAGCGCTGGTCACCGCGAGCATGGGGCTGGTCGAGGTCCCGGCCAGCGCGATGCCGAATGCCGGGCTGCACGAGCTCTACCAACGCGCCGACCAGTTGCTCTACGAAGCCAAGCAGGCCGGCCGCAACCGCACGCTGAGCGAACGGCTCAAGACTTTCGTCCCGCGCCGCGCCGAACGGCGCAAGGCGGCGGCTTAAGCGCCTTCAGCCAGGAACTGGGCGGCCACTTCGCGCGGAACGCGCATGATACGCCCGGTCTGGCGATCGATCATCGCCCAGCTGGTGACCGCGCTGACCAGCACCTTGCCGTCAGGCCCGCGAAAGCTCGTTCGTCGCTCGAACCGTGCGCCGCTGGGGGCCTTGCCGATCTCGGTCGTCGCCTCGCAGCTTTCGCCTTCGCGGATATTGCCGCGGTAATCGATCTCGTGGCGCGTGACGAACCAGGCGTAGGCGTCCCGGTGCTCGGGCGGGGCGATGAGGTTCCAGTGCGCCGTGGCGACGTCCTCCATCCAGCGCACCCACACCGCGTTGTTGACGTGCCCGTAGATGTCGATGTGCTCGGGCAGCGCGGTGAAGGTCATGGTGTAGCTCGAAGAGCTCACGTCTAAACGCCCATTTGCCAGAGAATAAAGGCGAATTCCTCGGCCGTCTCCTTGAGGCTCTCGAACCGCCCCGACTTGCCGCCGTGGCCGGCGCCCATGTTGGTCTTGAGCAGCAGTTCGTTGTCGTCGGTCTTGAGCTCGCGCAGGCGAGCGACCCACTTGGCAGGTTCCCAATAAGTCACGCGGGGGTCGTTGAGCCCGGCGGTGACGAGCAGCGGCGGATAGGGCTGGCGCTTCACGTTGTCGTACGGCGAATAGGAGCGAATCAGTTCGAACGCGGCCTGGTCCTCGATCGGGTTGCCCCATTCGGGCCATTCGCCCGGGGTCAGCGGGAGCGAGGCGTCGAGCATCGTCGCCAGCACGTCGACGAACGGCACGTGCGCGACCACTGCGCCCCACAGCTCCGGGTCCG
The DNA here is from genome assembly GCF_011320115.1 of Croceibacterium segetis. Taxonomy (GTDB): domain Bacteria; phylum Pseudomonadota; class Alphaproteobacteria; order Sphingomonadales; family Sphingomonadaceae; genus Croceibacterium_B; species Croceibacterium_B segetis. Next base: position 93,729 of record NZ_JAANOZ010000006.1, read on the forward strand.
AGTTGATCACGGCGCCCATCAGCTCGCCGCCGGCCGAGCCGCCGGAGATGCTGATCCGGCCTTCTTCGGTCAGGCCACAGTCGATCAACCCTTTCGCGACGTCGACGAAATCGGTGAACGCGTTGGTGCGGCTTTCGAGCTTGCCGGCCTTGTACCACGCGCGGCCGAGGTCGTCCCCGCCGCGGATGTGGGCAATGGCATAGGCGAAACCGCGGTCGACCAAGCTGAGCCGTGTGGTCGAGAAACCCGGCGGAATGGCGATGCCGTAGGCACCGTAACCATAGAGGTGCAGCGGACCGGGACTCCGGCGATCCTTGCGGTACATCACGCTCACGGGGACCTTTGTCCCGTCGCGCGCCGCAACCTCAAGCCGCTCGGTCGCGTAGAGCGAACGGTCGTAGCCCGAAGGGATCTCCTGCACCTTGAGGAGCGTCAGCTCCCGGTTCGCGACCTCGAAATCGTAGGTGCTGGCCGGACTGACCATGCTCTCGTAACCGACCCTGAGGACGGTCTGCCCGAATTCGGGATTGTTGCCGAGATGCGCGGTGTAACTCGTCTCGGGAAATTCGATCGGCTCAATGCGAGCGGGATCGTCGTAGTAACGGATTTCGATGCGGTCGAGGCCGCGAATCCGGCCGTCGACGACGTAGAAGTCCCTGAACAGCTCGAAGCCGGTCAGGTAGAACTCATCCGAGCCCTCGATCAGGGTCGTCCACTCTTCCGGCTTGTCGAACGAGGCGGTGGCCAGGCGGAAGTTCTCGTGGCTGTCGTTGGTGTGGATGAAGAGAGTGCCACCTTCCCCCGCGGGCCGCAGGTCGACATCGTACTCCACCCCCTTCTGCCGGGCCTTGACCAGCCTGGGTGGCGTGAGCGGCGCCTCGACCGGAACCAGCCAGGCCTCGCTTGTTTCGTGATCGCCGGTGCCGATGATCAGCCAGTCCTCGGCCGCCGAGAGCGACGCGGATACGCGGAAACCGTCGTCGTCCTCGTGGAACAGCTCGACGTCCTGATCGATGGACTGCCCCAGCCAGTGCAGCCGGGCGTTGTCGGTGCGCCATTGCTCGTTGGCCAGTGAGTAGACGAGGCCCTTGTCGCCGGCGACCCACGACAGGCCGGACAGCGTACCGGGAATCTCGTCCGGCAAGTGCTCACCTGTCGCCAGGTCCTTGATCCGCGCGGTGAAGCGTTCCGAGCCGTTGTCGTCGACCGAGTAGGCGAGCAGCTTGCCGTCCCTGCTGGTCGAGATCGCCCCCAGGCGGAAGTATTCCTTGCCCTCGGCCAGCGCCGGCTCGTCGAGGATCAGCTCGTCGGGGCCGCCTGCGACAGGCTTGCGCCACCACTTCTTATACTCGGCTCCTTCCTCGAACTCGATCCAGTAGAGCCAATCGCCGTCCTTCTGCGGCACCGACTTGTCGGCTTCCTTGATCCGCGCGCGCATCTCCTTGAACAGCGCGTCGATCGTGGCCTGATGCGGCTTCATCCGCGCTTCGAACCAGGCGTTCTCGGCGGCAAGGTGGGCGAGGACCTCCTTGTCGTCGACTTTCGGGTACTCGGCATCGCGGAGCCAGGCGTAGTCGTCGCTGACGGTGATGCCGTGGAAAGTGACGCTGGAGGGCTTCTTCGCCGCAATCGGCGGGCTGAGTTGGGGGTTGTCGTTCATCGCGCCCATGTAGCCGCTTCGTCGAGCGATGGAAGGACCCGCACTGGAAGCGCGCGCTCGTTCGGCCTACATCGCGGGTACTTTCAGGCGTAACCGGAGTCGCCACCAATGCTGATGCAGACCCACGAAGCCCGTCTCGATGCCCTGCGCAAGGAGCTTGCCCGGCGCGGACTCGACGGATTCGTGATCCCGATCTCCGACGAGCACATGAGCGAATACGTCGGCGCCTACGCCCAGCGGCTCGCCTGGCTGACCGGTTTCGGTGGTTCGGCGGGGACGGCGGTGGTGCTCAAGGACAAGGCGGCGATCTTCGTCGACGGCCGCTACACCGTGCAGGTGCGCGAGCAGGTCGACGGCAAGCTGTTCGAGTATCAGTCGGTACCGCAGACGAGTCCGGCCGAGTGGCTCGCGGCCAATGTCGAGGCAGGCGCCAAGGTCGGTTACGATCCATGGCTGCATTCGAAGGGCTGGGCTGATGGCGCCGCCCGGGCGCTCAAGGCGAAGCAGGCCGAGTTGCTCGCGCTCGACAGCAATCCGATCGACGCGGTCTGGGCCGACCGGCCCGAGCCTTCGGCGGCGCCGGCGGTGGTCCAGTCGGACGAGTTCGCCGGCCGTTCGAGCGCCGACAAGCGCGCCGAAGTGGCCGATTGGCTCAAGCGCGAGCATTACGATGCGGCAGTGATCAGCGCGCTCGATTCGATCGCCTGGCTGCTCAACATCCGCGGAGCCGACGTCGACCGCACGCCGGTCGCGCTCAGCTACGTCATCGCCCACGACGACGGCACCGCCGAGCTGTTCATCGCGCCGGAGAAGGTAACGCCTGAGCTGGCCCAGCACCTCGGCAACGCGGTGACGATCCGCCCTCGCACCGAGTTCGGAAAGGCGCTTGGCGAGCTGTCTGGCAAAACCGTCGCGGTCGATCCCAATTTCGGCGTCGCGGCGATCTTCCACGCGCTCGACAAGGCCGGAGCGAAACCGGTCGCGGTGCGCGACCCGACGATCCTGCCGAAGGCCACCAAGAACTCGCGCGAGCAGCAGGGCCAGCGCGACGCGCAGGCGCGCGACGGCGCCGCGGAAGTGAAGTTCCTTCGCTGGCTCGAGAACGAGGCGCCCAAGGGCGGTGAGACCGAGCTCAGCGCCGCGGCACAGCTGCAAGGGTTTCGCGAGCAGACCGGCCTGCTCCGCGACCTGTCGTTCGACACCATCTCCGCCGCCGGGCCGCACGCGGCTATCCCGCACTACAAGGTCGACGAGGACAGCAACCTGCCGATCGCACCGGGCAGTATCTACCTTGTCGATTCGGGCGGGCAGTATGCCGACGGCACCACCGACATCACCCGCACGGTGTGGATCGGCCCGGGTGAGCCGTCGCAAGAGCAGAGGGACCGCTTCACCCGCGTGCTCAAGGGCCACATCGCGCTCGCCCTGCAGACTTTCCCGCAGGGGACCAGCGGCGCGCAGCTCGACACGCTGGCGCGGCAATTCCTGTGGCAGGCGGGGGTCGACTACGCCCACGGCACCGGCCACGGCGTCGGCAGCTTCCTCGCCGTTCACGAAGGCCCGCAGCGCATCGCCAAGCCGCGCGGCGGGCAGGCCGGCACCGACCAGGAGCTGATGGCCGGGATGATCCTCTCGAACGAGCCCGGCTATTACAAGCCCGGCGAATTCGGCATCCGCATCGAGAACCTGGTGCTGGTCGAGAAGCGCGAGATTCCCGGCATGGAAGGCGAATGGCTCGGCTTCGAGACGCTGACGCTGGTCCCGATAGACAAGACTCTGGTCGACCGCGACATGCTCAGCGAGGCCGAAATCGACTGGTGGAACGACTACCACGCCCGGGTGCTCGAGGTGCTCGCGCCACAGCTGGAAGGTGACGACCTCGGGTGGCTGGAGCGCGCTTGCGAGTCCTTGTAGCGGGATTTTTGTTCCGCTAATGTTCTCATTGGTCGCGAGTCGTTATCGGGAGTGCGGCAATGATCGGTTACGTCACATTGGGAACCAACGATCTGACGCGCGCCGCGCGGTTCTACGATGCCATCGCCGGCGAACTGGGCGTGCCGCGATTCATGGAAGGCGACAACCACATCGCCTGGGGCGTTGCCGGCGGCGGCGCGGGCGTGGCGGTGACCAAGCCGTTCGACGGTAACGCGGCAAGCGTCGGCAACGGCACGATGGTCGCGCTCGAAGCGAAGGGCCCTGAGCAAGTCGACCGCCTCCATGCCATCGCGCTTGCCAATGGCGGCAGCGACGAGGGCGCGCCTGGGAAGCGCGGCGGAGGGTTCTATGCCGCCTATTTCCGCGATCCCGATGGCAACAAGCTCAACGCCTTCTGCATGCCGGGGCCGGACGGTGAGTAAGGCTCCTGTCGTTGGCGGCGGGCGTTCGCTCGAGAAATTCCCGATCCACCTGGGGAAGGGCGCGACCGCCGTGCCGCAACCCGAGTTTCCCCGCGATGAGCGGGCGATGGATTGGTACATGGACTACGCCAAGCGGACCGCCGAGGACGGCGCCGAAGGGCGCGTCATCTCACTGTTCCGCTTCACCGAGGACTGGAGCGGCTGGGAAATGCACCCGGCCGGCGACGAAGTGGTCGTTTGCCTCACCGGCGAGATGCGTCTGACCCAGGAATTTCCCGACGGGCGGGTCGAAAAAGTCACCCTGAAGCCCGGAGAATACGCCATCAATCCGCCGGGCGTGTGGCACACGGCGGATATCCCGGTCGAAACCTCAGCACTGTTCGTGACCGCCGGCGCGGGAACGCAGAACCGGCCGCGCTGATTTCGCAGCGGTGAACGCGCGGCTCGCCGCGCGACAAAGTGCGACACTTTAGCCGGCTGCCGGCAAACCCCTGCGACATTCCCCAGCTAGAAGGCTGATGAGCGGCGGGGCGCCGCACACGGCCTCCTCCCCCCTTCAGCCGGGCGTCCCGTTGCTCTATCAATTCCCCCGATCGGAGTTCGTATGCGTAAATTGACCCTTTCCCTTGCCGCCGGCGCGGCCGCGCTCATTGCGGGCGCCGCCGCATATGCGCAGGCCCCGGAGGCGCCGCAGCCACAGCTGACCCGCGCCGCCGCCGAGCAACGCAGCGAAAAGGCGTTCGAACGGCTCGATGCCAATCGTGACGGTAAGCTCGACGCGAGCGACCGCGCCGACCGGCAAAAGGCCCGCTTCGACAAGATCGACACCAACCATGACGGCCAGCTGAGCTATGCCGAGTTCGCCGCCGTTCGCTCCCAGCGCGACGGCGCGCGGGCCGAGCGCGGCCCCCGCGGCGAACGCCGCATGGCGCAGCGCGGCTTTGGGCGCGGCTTCGGGCGCGGCGGCCCGGGCGGGATGATCCGAATGACCGATGCCGACAACGACGGCACAATCACCAGGGCCGAGTTCAAGGCGGCGGCGCTCACCCGCTTCGACCGGCTCGACGCCGACAAGGACGGCACCGTGACGCGTGAAGAAGCCAAGGCGGCGCGTGACAGCATGCGCCAGCGGTGGCAGGTTCGCCGAGAGGCCCAGCGGGCCAGCTGAGCGAACAAGGGGGCGCTGACATCATGACCGACGCGGCGCCGACCCGCCTGCTGCTCGTCGACGACGAAGCGAGCTTGCGCGAGCCCCTGGCCGAGTACCTCACTCGCCAGGGCTTCGTCGTGCGCCAGGCGGAAGACGCCGCCAAGGCGCGTGCGGCGCTGCTCGAGGATGTGCCCGACCTCGTCCTGCTGGACATCATGATGCCCGGCGAGGACGGCCTTTCGCTGTGCCGCCACCTTACGGAAACCAGGCACCTGCCGGTGATCCTGCTCACCGCCAAGGGCGAAGCGATGGACCGCATCGTCGGCCTCGAGATCGGCGCCGACGACTACGTTCCCAAGCCTTTCGAGCCGCGCGAGCTGGTCGCCCGCATCCGCTCGGTGCTGCGGCGCGCGAACAAGTCGGCGGTGCCGACCGAAGAGGATGCACTCTACGAATTCGACGGCTGGCGGCTCGACCCGCTCAAGCGCAAGCTCACCGATCCTCACGGCAACGTGGTGCCGATCTCTTCGGCCGAATTCCGCCTGCTCGTCGCTTTCGTCGGCCACCCGCGCCAGGTGCTCGACCGCGACCGGCTGCTCGACATGGTCCAGGGCCGCGAGGCGCACTTGTTCGACCGCGCGGTCGACAATCAGGTCAGCCGCTTGCGCCGCAAGATGGAGGAGGACAGCCGCGATCCCAAGCTGATCCAGACGGTGTGGGGCGGCGGCTATCGCTTCGCCGCCGATGTCCGCCGGATCGCCCCCGAGGCCGGCTGATGGCCAAGGTGATCAGGGGCATCCTGCCCAGGAGCCTGCTCGGGCAGATGCTGCTGGCGGTCGCGGTCGCACTGTTCGTGGCGCAGGGCATATCCGCGGTGCTGCTCTATCGCGCCTCCGAGCAACGCCGCGAGATGGGCTATGCCAACAACCTTGCCTTCCAACTCGTCGCGCAGCCGGAGATCGACATTCGGCAGAACGCCCGCCACGGCCGCGGTCTCGAGTCGCGGCGGCTGCGCGTCGAGCGCACCACCGACAACCCGTTGCGCCCAGGCGAAAGCCGCGACAAGCGCCGCGAGCAGCAGTTGCGCGCGGTGCTCACCGAACAGGGGGTCGTCCCCGCGCAGCTCGTCGTGACCCGCCGCAAGGTGACCGACGATGCCTATGTCATGGGCCGGCTGCGCGACCGGCCGGACCTGAGATCGCGGCCCGAGTGGACGCAGGGCGAATTCATCGTCGCCGGATTGCTGCGTCCGGGAGAGGTCGAATGGACGGTCGCCCGGGTGCCGCTGGTCGATAGCCAGCCGCGCCAGCTCGGCACGCTGATCATGCAGACCCTGCTGCTCTACGTGGTACTGGTCGGGCTCCTGGCGCTCTTGCTGAGGCGGATCACCGAACCGCTCGCCGCGCTCACGCGGCGGCTCGAACGGTTCGCCGAGACGCGCGAGATCGACGGCCAGATCGAGCCGAGCGGCCCGAAAGACACGCGCCGGCTGATCGAGGCGCACAACGCGATGGAAGCGCGCATCGCCGCGTTGCTCGACGAGAAGGATGTCATGCTCGGCGCGATCGGGCACGATCTCAAGACGCCGCTCGCGGCCTTGCGCGTACGCATCGAGACGGTGCCGGACGACGCCGAGCGGGAGAAGATGGCGCGAACCATCGAGGACATTGCGAACACGCTCGACGACATTCTTTCGCTCGCTCGCGTCGGCCGCTCAACCGATCCGCTCGAACCGACCGACCTCGCCGCGCTGGTCGCCTCGGTGGTCGAGGAATTCGAGGACATGGACGAGCCGGTCACGCTCGGCGCCAGCGAGCGGATCGCGCTGCCGCTGCGCGCCACCTGGCTGCGCCGGGCGCTGCGCAACCTGATCGGCAACGCGCTCCGCTATGGCGAGCGCGCGACCGTCTCGTTGCGGCGCGACGGCGGCGACGCGGTCATTCGCATCGAAGACGAAGGACCGGGCATCCCGAGAGGCGATCTCACCCGGATGATGGAACCGTTCACGCGCGGCGAAGGCTCGCGCAACCGGGCGACCGGCGGCGCGGGGCTCGGCCTGGCCATCGCGCGGGCCATCGCCGAGCAGCACGGCGGGCGCCTGGTCCTCGCCAATCGCCCGGCCGGCGGTCTCGAGGTGGAACTGCGTTTGCCGACGAAGCGTTGATTGGGTTCGACAAACGCCTTCGCTAATCGGCAAGCGGGTTGCTAGGCGGTTTCGCTTAAAACCAGTTTCAGGAGTCGCCTCCCCAATGCGTCTAGCTCTTTCCGCCGCCGCAGCCATGCTGCTCGCGGGTTCAGCCGGCATTGCCGTCGCCCAGCCGGCCCGCCCGACGCCGGGCCCGCTGCCGGAATCGGTCACGAGCAATCTGCCCCGGAACGCCCGCCCGTTGCATTACCGCATCGACGTACGGCCGGACGCGCAGAAGATGACCTTCAGCGGCACCGCCGCCATCACGCTGGTGGTCTATCAACCGACCAGCACGTTGACGCTCAACGCCAACGAGCTGGCGATCGTCTCGGCCAGCCTCGTGCCGGCCGACGGCAAGGGCGCGCCGGTCAATCTCGCCGCCAAGATCGATGCGCAAGCGGAGCAGGTGCAATTCACCGCACCGAAGCCGATCCTCCCGGGCACTTACCGCCTCGATGTGGCCTACACCGGCAAGATCAACACCCAGGCGAACGGTCTGTTCGCGCTCGATTACCCGGACAAGCGCACCGGCAAGACGGTGCGCGCCCTGTTCACCCAGTTCGAAGCGCCCGACGGACGCCGCTTCGCCCCCGAGTTCGACGAGCCGGCGTATAAGGCGACGTTTGAGCTTTCGGCGGTCGTGCCGGCGAACCAGATGGCGGTGAGCAACACGCCTGTCGCCAGGGAGATGCCGGAGGGCGCCGGTTTCAAGCACGTCTACTTCCAGCCGACCCCGAGGATGTCGAGCTACCTGCTGTTCTTCGCGACCGGCGACTTTGAGCGGCTCGCCAAGCCGGCCCCGGGCGGCGTTGAGGCCGGAATCGTCTCTCCTGCGGGCAGCGGCGAGCAGGCGCGTTTTGCGCTCGACTCACTGGCGCCGCTGCTCGGCTATTACGGCGATTACTTCCAGCAGAAGTTCCCGTTGCCCAAGCTCGACAACGTCGCAGGACCCGGTCAGTCGCAATTCTTCGGAGCGATGGAAAATTGGGGGGCGATCTTCACTTTCGAACGCGCACTGCTGACCGACCCCGCGATCACCAGCGCCGCTCGCAAGCAGCAAATCTATAACACCCAGGCGCACGAGACCGCGCACCAGTGGTTCGGCGACCTCGTGACGATGGCGTGGTGGGACGACATCTGGCTCAACGAAGGCTTCGCCAGCTGGATGCAGACCAAGGCCACCGACCGCTTCCATCCCGAGTGGTTCCCGCTGCTCGGACGCGTCGGCGGCCGCGAAGATGCAATGGCGCTCGACAGCTTCAAGACGACGCATCCGATCGTGCAGCACATGCGCTCGGTTGAGGAAATCAACCAGGCGTTCGATTCGATTACCTATCGCAAGGGCGAAGCGGTCATCTCGATGCTCGAGGCCTTCGCCGGCGAAGAGGTGTGGCGCAACGGCATCCGCAGCTACATCGCCGCGCACAAGTACGCCAACGCGAAGACCGACGACTTGTGGCAGGCGGTCGAAGCGGCCGGCGCGCCTGGATTGATCGCGATCGCCCACGATTTCACCACCCAGCCCGGCATTCCGCTGGTGCGCGCGGAAGCCACCTGCGCGGGCGGCCAGACCGCGCTCTCGCTGACGCAGGGCGAGTTCAGCCGTGACCGCAAGGATGAGGTCGCCGCCAATCCGCGCCACTGGCGCGTGCCGCTGCTGGTCGAAGCGGACGCCGCGGCGCCGATACGCACGGTGCTTGAGGGCTCGGCCTCGCTGAACGTGCCCGGCTGCGGAGCCGTGATCGTCAATGGCGGCCAGCTCGGCTATTTCCGCACGCTCTACTCGCCGGCGATGCTCGCGAAGCTACAGGCGGCGATGCCGCAGTTGCAGCCGATCGACCAGCTCGGCCTGGTGCGCGACAATCTCGCGCTCGCCTCGGCCGGCTACCAGCCCGGCGCGCCCGCGATCGACCTGCTGGCGGCGATCCCCGCCGACGCAAACCCGGTCGTGGCTCAGTCGACGGTGTCGATGTGGGGCGGGCTCTACGATCAGTTGCAGACCGATGGCGACAGGGCCGCGCTTGCCGCCACGGTGCGCCGGCTCTGGCTGCCGCGGCTGCAAGCGCTCGGCTTCGATCCGCGCCCCGACGAACAGCTGGTCGACGCCACCTTGCGCGCGGAGCTGATCTCCGTGTTCGGCAAGATGGGCGATCCGTCGGTGGTGGAACAGGCGCGCAGCCGCTTCGCCAAGCTCGCCAGCGATTCGCGCGCGCTCGACGGGCCGCTCAAGACCACCTGGCTCAACATCGCCGCCAAGAACGCCTCGCCGGCCGACTGGCAATTGCTCAGCGAACTTGCCGGCACCACCAAGAGTGCAACCGAACGCTCTGCCTATTACGAGTTGCTCGGCGCGGCGAGGGACCGGGCGTTGGCGCAAAAGGCGCTCGATTTCGCGCTCACCGGAAAGGCCGGCACGACCAGCGCGGCGATCATCACCAGCGTCGCCGGGTCGAACCCCGATCTGGCGTACGACTTCACGGTCGCGCACCGCGCCCAGGTCGAGGCGCTGGTCGACGATTCGGGCAAATCGCAGTTCTACCGCCGCCTCGTCGGCACGTCGATGGACCCGGCGATGGTCGGCAAGCTCGAACAGCTTCGCGGCGCTTTGCCGGAAGACCAGCGCAAACCAATCGACCAGGCCATCGCCGCTCTGAAGGAACGCCTCGAGAGCTATCCGAGGATGGGCACAGCGCTGCACGACTGGCTGGCGGCGCATCCGGCCGGCGCGACCGCAGGCGTCGGCGAGCGCGGCTAGCGCATCAGCCCGCCGATAAGGTTGCGCACGAAGCGGCCCGCGAACGGCCCGGCGAGGCTGGTGGCGATCGAGCCGGCGCCCGAAATCGCCGCGTTGCGCGCCGGGTTTGAGCGCGACTTGCGCCCGGTCACCGCCGCTGCGGCGATCGTCGCGGCCGAGCCCACGGCGGCGCTGGTCGCGGCCTTGCCGGCCTTGCCGAACATGGTGCCCCAGATGCTCGGGCTGATCCGCTCGCGCTGGGCGACGGTCTCGGCGCCTTTGTCCGCGACCTCCTGAGCGGTCGCCGCCGCATCGGCGGCCTTTTGCGCCAGCACCTCCTCGGCGCTCTCGCGATCGACCCGGGTGTCGTACTTGCCGGTGAGCGGGCTGACCGACTGGATCACCCCGCGCTCCTGTTCGGTGACAGGGCCGATGCGCGAGCGAGGCGGCTTGATCAGCGTGCGCTGGACGACCCCCGGCGCGCCGTCCTCCTGCAGCGTCGAGACCAGCGCCTCACCCACTTTCAATTCGGTGATGACCCTCTCGACATCGAGGTCGGGATTGATGCGGAAGGTCTCGGCGGCGGCGTGGATCGCCCGCTGATCGCGCGGGGTGTAAGCGCGCAGCGCGTGCTGCACGCGGTTACCGAGCTGGCCGGCAACTTGCTCCGGAATGTCGATCGGGTTCTGGGTGCAGAAGTAGACCCCGACGCCTTTCGAGCGGATCAGCCGGACGACCTGCTCGACCTTTTCCTCAAGTGCCTTGGGCGCGTTGTCGAACAGGAGGTGCGCCTCGTCGAAGAAGAACACCAGCTTGGGCTTGTCGGGATCGCCGACCTCGGGGAGGACCTCGAACAGCTCGGCGAGCAGCCACAGCAGGAACGTCGCGTAGAGCTTGGGGCTCTGCATCAGCTTGTCGGCGGCGAGAATGTTGACGATCCCGCGGCCCTGTTCGTCCGTGCGGATGAAATCGGCGATCTCGAGCGCCGGCTCGCCGAAGAACAGCGCCCCGCCCTGGCTGTCGAGCGTCAGCAGCTGGCGCTGGATCGTGCCGACGGTGGCGCGGGTGACGTTGCCGTACTTGGCGCTCAGTTCCTGCGCGTGCTCGGCCGAATAGGCGAGCATCGCCTGCAGGTCCTCAAGGTCGAGCAGCAGCAGGGCGTGCTCGTCGGCATAGCGGAAGATCGCGTTGAGCACGCCTTCCTGGGTCTCGTTGAGGTCGAGCAGGCGGGCGAGCAGCAGCGGGCCCATCTCCGAGATCGTGGTGCGGATCGGGTGGCCCTGCTGGCCGTAGAGGTCCCAGAACACCGCCGGGTTGTCGGCGTAAGAGTAGTCGGTCATGCCGAGCGTCTTCGCCCGTTCCTGCAAATCGGCGGCGTGGGCGAACATCGGCGAGCCGGCCATGGCGATACCCGACAAGTCGCCCTTTACGTCGGCCAGGAAGACCGGCACGCCGGCGGCGGAAAAGCTCTCCGCCAAGCCCTGCAAGGTCACCGTCTTGCCGGTGCCGGTGGCGCCCGCAATCAGTCCGTGGCGGTTGGCACGGCTGAGCTCGAGCATCTCGCGTTCGCCGTTGCCCGCCAGCCCGATGAAGATTTCGCCCATGTCTGCTCCCATTGGCCCATCCGCGGCAAGGTGTGGCGCAGCGCCGATGCGGCGGTCAAGCGATAGACTTTGCAATCCGAGCGGCTAAGGCGTGCGCATGGCCGGCGAGCCCTTCATCCTCCTCGACGACGCACGCGGCGAAGGCGCGGTCGACGCGCACTTGTTCGAGAACCCGCGCCAGCTGTTCGTCGCCCGCACGCCCGGGGAAGTCGAGCGCGTGCTCGAGGACGCCGAGGCCGCGCGGCGCGCGAGCGGCGGCACTCTGGCCGGATATATCGCCTACGAAGCCGGCCTCGCGCTCGAACCGAAACTGCTGCCGCTCGCCGCCGAGCGTACCGGAGCGGACGGCCCGCTCGTCTGGTTCGGGCTGTTCGACACCGCGACCGCCATCCCCGCGAGCGAGGTACCGCAATGGCTCGCGCAACGCTCGAAAGGCGGGCGCGCCTCGATCGGGCCGCTCGATCCGCAGATCTCGACCGGCGCGTATTTCGAAGCGTTCGAAGCCCTGCAGGAAGCGATCCGCGCCGGCGACATCTACCAGGCCAACCTCACGTTCCGGCTGGCCGGCGCCGCGCGCGGCGATCCGCTCGCGCTCTACGCGGCGATCCGTCCGGCCGCGCAGGCGGGCTACGGCGGACTGGTGTTCGACGGTTCGCACTGGCTGCTGTCTTTCAGCCCGGAGCTGTTCTTCGCGCTCAAGGGCGGCGCGGCGAAGGTCAAGCCGATGAAGGGCACCCGCCCGCGCGGCCGCACGCCCGAGGAAGACGCGGAACTCGCGGCGGAGCTCGCCGGATCGGTCAAGGACAAGGCCGAGAACCTGATGATCGTCGATCTGATGCGGAACGATCTCAGCCGCGTGGCCGAGGCCGGCAGCGTCCGGGTCGAAAAGCCGTTCGCCGTCGAAAGCTATCCGACCGTGCACCAGATGACCTCGACCGTCCGCGCCACTTTGCGCGAAGGGCGGGGCGCGATCGAGATGATCCGGGCGCTGTTTCCCTGCGGTTCGATCACCGGCGCGCCCAAGATCCGCGCGATGGAGCTGATCGACCGGGTCGAGCGCGACGCGCGCGGGCCCTACTGCGGCGCGATCGGCCGCATCGGGCCCGGTGACGATGCCGCGTTCAATGTCGCCATTCGCACCATTCGCCTCACCCCTGGCGAAAACGACAAGCACCACGCCGTGCTCGGCGTCGGCGGAGCGATCGTTGCCGACAGCGACGGCATGGGCGAATGGCGCGAATGCCTGATCAAGGCCGGCTTCGTGCGCGAGGCGGCCGGCGGGCACGACCTGATCGAGACCATGCGCTTCGATCCCGAACTGGGCATCGAATTGCTCGAGCTGCACCTCGAACGGATGAAGGCGAGCGCGGCCGAGCTCGGCTTCTCGTTCGACCGGCACGAGGCGCGCAACCGCATCCAGGCCATGTGCTTCGAGCTCGACGAGCCAGCCAAGCTGCGCCTCCTGCTCGCCCGAAGCGGAGAGATCGCGCTCGAGACGATGCCCTTGCCGCCGGCCGCCGAAGGCACGGTCGATTGCATCGTCCTGCCATTGCCGGTGGTGACGAATGACTGGCGCTTGCGCCACAAGAGCACCGATCGCGGGTTCTACGAAGCCGCGATGGCGGTGGCGAAGGAACGCGGGGCCTATGAAACGCTGTTCGTGCGCGACGACGGCCTGGTCACCGAAGGAAGCTTCACCGACGTCTTCGTCGAACGGAACGGCAAGTTGCTGACCCCCTCGGCTTCGCTCGGCCTTTTGCCGGGCGTCTTGCGCCGCAAGCTGCTCGACGAAGGGCGCGCCGAGGAGGCCCGCTTGACGCTCGACGACCTTGCCGACGGCTTCCTGATCGGCAACGCCACGCGCGGGCTTATTCCGGCAAGACTCGCGTGAGCACTCCCAACCTCTCGCAGGCGCTTCAACGCATCGAGGCCTCGCCCACCACCGCGATGACCGACCGGGCAACCGAGTTGCGCGAACAGGGTCGCGACGTGATCTCGCTCTCGGTCGGCGAGCCCGATTTCGCCACCCCGGCGCATGTGATCGAGGCGGCCAAGGCCGCGCTCGACGCCGGCGACACCAAGTACACCCCCGTGACCGGGACCGCGCGGCTCAAACGCGCTGCGGCGCTGCACTTCGGGCGGGATCTCGGCATCGAGACCGATCCGAAGAACGTGATCGTCAGCGCCGGCGGCAAGCAGTCGATCTTCGAGGCGATCGCCGCGACGGTCAGCGAGGGTGACGAGGTAATCATCCCCGCGCCGTGGTGGGTCAGCTATCCGCAGATGGTCCGCTTCTGCGGCGGAACGGTGGTGCCGCTCGAAACGCGCGCGAGCGAGGGCTTTCGCTTCGATCCGGCCGCCCTCGAAGCGCTGATCACCCCGCGCACCAAATGGGTCATGCTCAACAGCCCCGGCAACCCGACCGGCGCGGTGTTTCCGGCCGAGATGCTGCGCGGCGTCGCAGAAGTCCTGCGCCGCCACCCGCAAGTGCTGGTGCTGAGCGACGATATCTACTCGCCGCTGATCTACACCGGCGCGCCGCACGCCACGCTCGCCGCGCTGTGCCTCGACCTTGCCGACCGCATCTGCACCGTGTCCGGCGTCTCGAAGAGCCACGCGATGACCGGTTTCCGGATCGGCGTCGCTACCGGCCCGGCGTGGTTGATCGAGGCGATGGGGCGGTTGCAGAGCAACTCGAGCGGCAATCCCGCGTCGATCAGCCAGGCCGCCGCGGTGGCCGCATTCGAGGGTCCCCAAGACTTCCTCGTCGGTTGGCGCGAGCGCTTCCGCGCGCGGCGCGACCACGTGGTGGCGGCGGTCGGCGCGATCCCCGGCCTGTCGTGCCCGGTGCCCGAGGGCGCGTTCTACGTGTTTGTCGATGCCGCGCCGCTGATGGCCCGCTTCAGCGACGACTCCGCACTGGCGCTGCACTTGCTCGAGCACGGCGTCGCGGTCGTCGCCGCCAGCGCCTTCGGCGGCAAGGACGGCTTCCGTATCAGCTTCGCCGCCGACGAGGCGGTGCTGGAGGAGGCCATGCGGCGAATCGCGGCGGCCTTGGCCTAAGGTGCAATTCCGCTAAGGGGTGGCGATGGACATCCCAATCCTCTTCGAAGACGGCGAATCTCTGGTGATCGACAAGCCCGGCGGGTTGCCGATCGAACGTCCGCGCGCGGGCGGTGCCTCGCTCGAGGATCGTCTCAACGAGCTCAAGCTCGGCTTCCAGCGGCCGCCGGTTCCGGTCCACCGGATCGATACCGACACGAGCGGTTGCCTGCTGCTGGCGCGCAACCCGAAGGCTTTGAAGCGCTTCGCCAAGGCGTTCGAGGAACGCCAGGTCGGCAAGCGCTACCTCGGGATCCTCGCCGGAGTGCCGCAAGAGAAAGAAGGCACGGTCGAGCTGTCGCTGAGCAAGATCAGCAGCGCCGAAAAGGGCTGGCGGATGATTCCGGCGAGGAAAGGCAAACCGTCGGTCACCCACTGGCGCGTGATCGCCGAGCATGGTGGCCGTGCGCTGGTCGAGTTCCGCCCCGAGACCGGCCGGACGCACCAGATCAGGGTCCACGCGGCAAGCGGGATCGGCCTGCCGCTGCTCGGCGACCCGGTCTACGGCGACGGTAAGCACGCCGCGCGGACGATGCTCCACGCCGCCGGGCTGGAGATCGCGCGGGAAGGCAAGCCGCCGATCGTGGCGGAAGCGCCGATGCCCGCCGATTTCGTCGCGCTCGGCTTTTCCGATGGCTGACGACGACGATCTTGTCGGACGCGCGCTCGAGCAGGTGGAAGAGAGCTTCATCGCCGCCTCGGGGCCCGGCGGGCAGAACGTCAACAAGGTCGCGACCGCGGTACAAGTGCGGCTCGACGTGTTCGCGCTGCGCCTGGAGCCGGCGGTATTCCAGCGGCTCAAGGCGCTCGCCGGCAGCCGGATGACCGCCAGGGGCGAAATCGTCCTCACCGCGCGCAAATACCGTACCCAGGAAGCCAACCGCGAGGATGCCCGCGCGCGCCTCGCCGAGCTGATCGAACAGGCGCTGGTCGAACCGAAGAAGCGCGCCAGGACGCGCCTCAACCGGGTCGGCAAGGAGCAGCGGATCAAGTCGAAGAAGGCGCGCGGGACGGTCAAGGCCAACCGTGGCCGAGTCGACTGGTAGCCCTGTCCTGAGCAAGTCGAAGGGTTGACTTTTCGCGCTTGCAGAAGCTAGGGCGCGCGCGGATGGGCGGCGCCATGCGCGTCGCCTCAATTGTTTCGGGCCGTACGCGCCCTCAGCGAATTTGGGAACAAGACCATGGCGAAGCCCGCAACCATCAAGATCCGCCTCAACTCGACGGCCGACACCGGCTTCTTCTACGTGACCAAGAAGAACCCGCGCAACACGACCGAGAAGATGAGCTTCCGCAAGTACGACCCCGTCGCCCGCAAGCACGTCGAGTTCAAGGAAGGCAAGATCAAGTAAGATCCTGCCGGGATACCTGAACCGCCGGAACCGCCGGGGTTCAGTAGCGGTTCAATGCCCCGTACCTAGCCCGGGAGCATGACCGACTTGACCTTTCTCACCGCCAAACCGATGCGCGTGGCGCTCGCCGCCGCGCTTTCCCTTGCCGTGCCCGCCACGCTGGCGATGCCGGAGACGGCCGCCGCGCAAAGCGCCGATCAGCAGCTCGACCAGGTCGTCGCGGCGCTGCGCGCGATCAGCACGATGACGGCCGACTTCACCCAGACCGATCGCAGCGGCAGGACCGTGAGCGGCAAGCTGACGCTCAAGCGCCCCGGCAAGATTCGCTTCGAATACGAGAAGGGCGTCAACATGCTGCTCGTCTCCGACGGCAAGTCGCTGACCTTCCTCGACTACGACGTGAACCAGAAGCAGCGCTATCCGATCGGCAACTCGCCGCTCGGCGCGCTGCTCGACCCCAGCCGCGACGTGAAGAGGTACGGCCGGGTCGTCCCGACGGGAAACCCGAACGTCTATAGCGTCCAAGTCAAGGATTCGAGGAACGGCATTGCCATCACACTCATCCTGACCAAGAACGCCGGCGCACCGGGTGGGCTCGAGCTGGCCAGCTGGGTGGCGCTGGATGCGCAGAATCAGCGCACCACGGTGCGGCTGTCGAACCAGCGTTATGGCGTGGCGGTGCCCGACAGCGCGTTCAGGTATCGCGAACCGCGCTCTTCATCTCGTCGCTCGGGATGAACGGTTTACCTGCCAATCGCCCCGCTTATGCGGCGAACGGCGGCAGGTCATTCATTGCGCAGCAAGCCAGTTCAACGTAATAATTCACCACAAGTCGGGCGGAGGCGGGTTTCCCCCCTGTTGCCCTTGTCTCGAAATGGTCCCGGCTTGTAACAGCGTGACGAACGCTCAAGATGAACCCCCGTCGCATTGCCCCCGCGACGGGGGTTTTCTCTTTTTGTCGACGCCTCAGGCGACGCGCGGCGGCCGTTCGGCCTTGCGGTCCGCTGGTCTCGGCCCGACATCGAGTTCCCCGCTTCCCTTGCCGCCGCGCCTCCGGAACCCTAATCCCTCGCCATGGTCACGATCGCCAGCTGGAACATCAATTCGGTGCGCCTGCGCCTGCCGCAGGTCGAGCGCTTCCTCGCCGAGGAGGCCCCCGACGTGCTGTGCCTGCAGGAGATCAAGTGCCAGGCGCACCAGTTTCCGGCCAGGGCGCTCGCCGAGCTCGGCTATGTCCACCAGGCGGTGCACGGGCAGAAGGGTTATCACGGCGTCGCCACCGTCAGCCGCATCCCGCTGCGCGAGCTCGATCGCCACGACTGGCAGGACAACGGCGAGGCCCGTCACGTCGGCGTCGAGCTGCTCGGTCCCGGCAAGGGCATGGTGCTCGAGAACGTCTACATCCCCGCCGGCGGCGACGTTCCCGACCGCGCGGCCAACCCCAAGTTCGGCCAGAAGCTCGATTTCATCGGGCGGATGACCCGCTGGGCCGAATCCCTCGACCGGCCGACCCTGATCGTCGGCGACTTCAACGTCGCCCCGCTCGAATGCGACGTCTACGACCACAAGGCGCTGCTCAAGGTCGTCAGCCACACGCCGATCGAGGTCGAGACCCTCGGCCGCTTCCAGCAGGCGCACGGCTGGGTCGACCTCGGCCGGCGGTTCATTCCGGCGCCCGAGCGCAACTATTCGTGGTGGTCCTATCGCAGCTATTGGCGGCAGAAGGACCAGGGGCGGCGGCTCGATCACATGTGGGCCTCGCCGCAGCTTGCCCCGCAGGCGATCGCCCACCGTTTCGTCGAGGCCACACGCACCTGGGAGCAGCCGTCGGACCACGTGCCGCTGGTGACGGAGTTCGCGCTCTGAGCCTCGTGCCATCATCCCGACGGGCTGCGCAGGCGGTCGATGCCCTGCGTCACGGCTGGCCGCTGGATTTTGGATGGCCGCCTAATCTGCTCCCGGTCGAGACGGCGGCGGCGCCGGCTCAGTCTGAGCTTCTGCTGATTTCGGCCGCGCGCGCGGCGACGCTGAAATTGACCAATCAGCGCGAAGCTGCCGACCCGCACGCCCCCGTGCTGATACGGGCTGCCGAGGCGTTTGACCTGATAACCGCGCGAGCCGTGGCGGATCCGGCGCTCGATCTTGCGACGCCCTTGAAAGGTCCTTTCAAGTCCGAGTTGATCGATCACTGGGAGGACCATGCAGTTGCCGCGCTCGAGCTGGCGCGAATAGCGGGCATCCTTCCAGCATTCCTGGTCGCGACCGAATTCGAGGTTGAAAGCGTCCACGTCCTGCCCGCGGACGTCGCCGAACTCCTCGACCCGAGGCATCTCGTCATCGCCACTCGCGCCCAGTTGCCGATCGCCGCCAGCGAGACCGCCGAGATCGTCGCCTTCCGCAGCCCCGACGACATGCGCGAGCACGTGGCGCTGATCCTCGGGCGGCAATCTTCCGACCGCGCCCCGCTCGTCCGCCTGCATTCCGAATGCCTGACCGGCGACATGTTCGGCAGCCTCAAGTGCGATTGCGGCCCGCAGCTCGACGCCGCGCTCGCCGCGATGTCGGACGAAGCGGCACAGGGCGGCTGGGGGGTGCTGCTCTACTTGCGCCAGGAAGGCCGCGGCATCGGCCTGATCAACAAGCTGCGCGCTTACCGCTTGCAGGACCAGGGGTTCGACACCCTCGAGGCCAACCAGCGACTCGGCCTGCCCGCCGAGGCGCGCGACTTCGCCGTCGCCGCGCGGATGCTCGAACTGCTCGGCGTGCGGGCGATCCGCCTGATGACCAACAACCCGGCCAAGGTGGCGGCCTTCGAAGCGGCCGGCGTGAGCGTCGCCGAGCGCGTGCCGCACCAGCTCCCGGCCAACCCGCACAACACCCGCTACCTCGCGACCAAGCGCGACAGAGCGGGGCACCTGCTCTGATTCGGCTCAGCGCCGCTCGAAGCGCTTGAGCCCCGCGCCGAGCTGATTGTCGCCGATGTTCAGCGGATCGCCCGACCAGTCGGCGACGAAGGCGCTGGTGCGGGTCACGCCGGGCGCGAAGCGGGCGTCGTTGTGGAGGATCGCCAGGCCGTTGCTGGGATGCTCCTTGCCCTCGGCGGCGACGGCGATGAAGGCCGAATAGTTGTCCTTGTCGCGCCCCTGCACGAACCAGTTGTTGCTGATCTGGCCGGTGGCGCCTTCGGGCAGGTCGATCATGTAGTTGGTGCCCTTGCCGCGGGCATCGTCGAAGCTCGAGCTGGCGATGTCGACCCGCGCAGCGCGGCTCTTGACGTAATGACCGCCACGCCCTTGCTCGAAGCGGCTGCGGGTGATCCGCACCTGGCCGTACTCGCCGGTGTAGATCGAATGGGCGCAGCCGCCGGCCCCTTCGCAAGTGCCGAGGCGGGTGAACGTCGAGCGGTCGACGACCAGCGTGCCGTTCGGATCGCCATTGGTGAGGATGCCTTGCTGGCTGTCATGGAACCAGCTTTGCGCGACGGTCAGGTCGCCGCGCTCGAGCCGGATCCCGGCGCCGTTGAAATCGGGCACACGGATGTTTTCGAAGACCAGGCCGGAGACTTCGGCCGAGCGGCCGCGCAAGACCAGCGCGCCCTTGCCCTCGCAAGCGACGCCGTCGAAGATCGCCGAACCGGGCTGGACCGCGAGGTAGGCGATGTCGCCGCCGGCCTGCACAGCGCACTGCCTGATCAGTCCGGGCGCGATGGCGATAGTGCCCTTGCCCGAGCCGATCGCGTCGACGGCGGACTGCAGCCTGGCGTACGACTTGCCCGTCTCGATCACCCTGAACGGCGCGGGGTCGCCCTTGGCGAACGCGAGAATCGGCGCGATCGCCGCAAGAACGAACGCGACGACCGCGCCTGCGGTCTTGAAGAACCTCCAGGGAAGGCCTGAACGAGCGACTGTCATGGCCCGGGGCTCTAGCAGGCAGAGGTAAACGAGCCGCTAAGCCTTTGTTTTTGCGGGTGGTCGTCCACGCCTCGGCGGATCGGGTGCGGGGAGCTTCACGCCGCGGCGCTGCAGTGCTTCGCGCAGCAGGACTTCCAGTTCGGCGTTGACCGAACGGAAGTCCTGCGCTGCCAGCCGTTCGACGGCGGCGTGGAGTGCCGGGTCGAGGCGCAGGGCAAAGGCTTTCTTCGCGACCACCTGGAGTTACTGGTAAAGCGTGCCCGCGTTGACCACCGGGTTCACCTCGCGCTCACCGCACAGCACGACCATCAGGTTGGAGACCATGGCGGCGCGGCGCTCGTCGTCGAGGTGGACCACACCTTTGGCCGACAATTGCTCGAGCGCCATCTCGACCATGCCGACCGCGCCTTCGACCAGCGTCTTGCGCGCCGCGACGACCGCCTCTGCCTGCTGCCGGCGAAGCATCGCACTGGCGATCTCCTGGGCATAAGCGAGGTGGGTAAAGCCGCACTCGTCGACGGTGATGCCGGCGAGTTGCAGCCGGGCAATCAGTTCGGCGCGCAATTCTTCGCCGACCTGGTCGTGGTTGCCGCGCAGGGTAACTTCCTTGTGGGTGAAGTCGTCGTAAGGATAGCGCGAGCCGATCGTGCGGACAGCCGCCTCGATCTGGACCACGACGAAGGCCTTGTAGTCGTCCACGTCGTACAGCGCCTGCGCGCTATCGACCACGCGCCAGACAACCTGGGCCGCCATCTCGATGGGGTTGCCGCGCAAGTCGTTGACCTTGATTCGCTCGGAAATGAGGTTGTTGGCGCGAACAGAGATCTTCCTCTTGCCCATCCACGGCCAGATCCAGCGCAGGCCGGTGTTACGGTCGGTCCCGCGATACGAGCCGAACAGGGTGATCGCGACCGCCTGGTTGGGCTGGATCATGTAGAAGCCCTTGGCGATCAGGATCAGCAGGATCACGCCTGCAATGTTGGTGACGACGAAGCGGCCGATCTGGGCCGGGTCCTCCGGCGGAGTGCCGGCGAATCCGAAGAAGCGCCAGACGAGGAAGGCGAGCAGCGCGACGAACACCGCCAGCATCAGGTATCCGCTCGTCGCCCAGGCCGCACGCTCGCGGCTGACGGACATCGCATTGTTGGGTTCGGTCATTGGAAATCCCCCGCGGTCGATATAATTATGATATCGTATTTATTGTCGACCAGCGAAACGGTCAAGCGCAATCGGAAAGCGCCTTCCTACATCCTCATGTTCTGCTTATGTTCTGCCTGTGTCCTTGTACGCCCCTCTGCTTTCGCCCAGCGCCCGGACGGCATCGGACGCGCGAGGTGTCACCCTGTCGCCTTGTCGCCTTTACGCACATAACACGTTGATAAACAGGGTTATTATCAAGGCGACACTTTGGGTGACAGGGTTCGTAAGTGTCACCCGGACCGCGAACCGCTCAATGCTGCCGAATCACTGCCAGGAAGGTGTCGCCGTAGGCCTCGAGCTTGCGCGCACCGACGCCGCCGATTTCGGCCAGCTCGGCGCGGCTCGTCGGCCGAATCGCCGCCATCTCGCGCAACGTGGCGTCGTGGAAGATTACGTACGGGGGCAGCTGCGCCTCGGCGGCAAGTTCGCGGCGCAGCTCGCGCAGCGCCTCGAACAGCGGATCGCCGATGGGGTTCGCCGAGCGGTTGCGTTCCTTGCGCCCGGCGCGCCCGCTCTTCGGCGGCGGCTGGACGATGTCGACCCGCCGTTCGCCCTTGAGGATCGCCTTGGCCTCGCCGCCGAGCCTGAGGCCGCCGTGCTCGGTGGCCACCAGAGTGCCCCGCGCCTGCAGCGCCCGGCTGAGCGGCTGGAGCAGCCGGGCCTCGTCCTCGCCGACGATGCCGAACACGCTCAGCCGGTCGTGCCCACGCTGGCTGACGCGATCGTCGGCGGCGCCGGTGAGCACTTTCTGGATATGCCCGAAGCCGAAGCTCTGCCCGGTGCGGTAGACCGCGCTGAGCAGCTTGCGGGCGAGCTCGGTAGTGTCGATCACCCCGGGCGCCTCGCGGCAGTTGTCGCAGTTGCCGCACGCCTCCGGCGGGTCCTCGCCGAAGTGGCGCAGCAACACCGCGCGGCGGCAGGTCGCGGTCTCGACCAGCATGGCCAGCGCGTCGATTCGCGTGCGCTCGCCGGCGCGGCGTTCTTCCTCCACCTCGCCCAATCGCTGGCGGGCCTGGGCGAAGTCGCCGGCGGACCACAGCATCACCGCCTGCGCCGGATCGCCGTCGCGCCCGGCGCGGCCGGTCTCCTGGTAGTAGGCTTCGATCGATTTGGGGATCCCGGCATGGGCCACGAAGCGCACGTCGGGTTTGTCGATACCCATGCCGAAGGCGATCGTCGCGACGATGACCATGTCCTCGCTGGCGACGAACGCTGCCTGGTTGGCCGCGCGCACCGCCGGGTCGAGCCCGGCGTGGTAGGGCAGCACCGGCCGCCCGGTACGCCGGGCGAGGTCGTCGGCGATCCGCTCGACCTTGGCGCGGGTCGTCGCGTAGACGATACCCGGGCCCGGCTCCTCCCCCATCAGCCGCTCGATCTGTTTTACCGCGTTCTCGCGGTGGCGGACGGTGTAGCGGATATTCGGCCGGTCGAACCCAGCGACGATCAGGCCGTCCTCCGGGATGCCGAGCTGCTCGAGGATATCGGCCTGCGTGCGCGCGTCGGCGGTGGCGGTCAGCGCGAGCCGGGGAACGCCCTCGAAGCTGTCGAGCAACGGGCGCAGCTGGCGGTAGTCGGGGCGAAAGTCGTGGCCCCATTCGGACACACAGTGCGCCTCGTCGACCGCGAACAGCGCGATCTCGGCCGCGGACAGGAACTCGCGGAACTGCGGCTGGCTCGCCCGCTCGGGCGCGACGTAGAGCAGGTCGAGCGCGCCGGCACGGTAGGCATCCATCGTCTCGCGCCAGTCGGTGTCGGCGCTGGTCAGCGCCGCGGCGCGAATGCCGTTCGCGCGCGCACCCCGCAACTGGTCGTGCATCAGCGCGATCAGCGGCGAGATGACCACGCAGGTGCCGGGCAGGATCGTCGCCGGCAGCTGGTAGGTCAGCGACTTGCCGGCGCCGGTGGGCATCACCGCGAGCGTCGAGCGGCCGGCCAGGACCCGTTCGACCACCGCCGGCTGCGCGCCGCGAAAGTCGTCGAAGCCGAACACCCGGCGCAGCGCCTCGCGTGCTCCGTCCATGCGTGCGGCCTGCGATCCCATGTTCATTGCTCTGGCATATCGGGCGCTGGCACGAAACCGCCTGGCGCAGGGTTATTTGCAGGCTTTGCCTCGCGGGTAGCCTCCGCTAGCTAGGGCCGGCCAGTCTTGAGACAGAGGAATCTTGCCATGAAGAAATTCGCCCTCATCGCCTTCGCCGCGCTCGCTGCTTACGGCCTCTCCGCTTGCGGCAAGTCGGACGACGCTTCCGAAGACGCGATGGCAGACAACGTCGAGATGCCGGCCGACGAGGCGATGTCGACCGCCGCTCCGCCGGTCGCCGACGCAGAGGCCACCAGCGACGCGACCGGGCCAACCAGCGAGGCCGCCGCGCAGGCGGGCGAAGCGGCCCAGGATGCCGCTGCCGATGCTGCTGCGGCTGCCGAAGCGGCGACGACCAAAGCCGAAAAGACCATGTGAGGAAGAAACCGTGGGCACGGGTTGGTCGCACGCGCCCACGGTTTCCCACTCAACGCCAAATGAAACATTTGTTTCCTGCCCTGGCGCTTTTCTGTCTCGCGGCATGCGGCGCGAAGGACACCGATGCCGGCCCCGGCGGGGTGAGCATCGGCGAAGCCCGCGCGCTCGATGAAGCTGCCGCGATGCTCGAGCAGCAGCGTCTGCCGCCGGCTGCCGTCGCCAGTGGAACTCCGGCGCCGAAGCCGCCGAGTCCGGCGCCTTCAGCCACTCCGTCGCCGCCGGCCTGACCGCCGTTTGCCGGAAACCCGGCGCCGTGGTAGAAGTTTCGTCTGAAACGATGGCCACTCTCGCCCAACCGCCAGGCGAATTCGCCGCGATTCCGCAAGTTCCCGCGGATGTCTTCACCGCGCCCCTGAAGCGCCCGCCGCAAGTCGGCGAGGATTGGCTCGAGCCCCGCCAGCGCGAATACTCGTCCGACGAGGATGTCGTCTGGAACGAGTTGTTCGCTCGGCAGATGGAAATTCTGCCGGGCCGCGCCTGCGGCGCTTTCATGGCCGGGTTGCAGAAGCTTCACCTCGGCAGCGGCGGGGTGCCCGATTTCGCCCGGCTGTCCGAATCGCTCGCCCGGCTCACCGGGTGGAGCGTGGTGCCGGTGCCGATGCTGATCCCCGACCACGTGTTCTTCTGGCACCTCGCCAACCGGCGGTTTCCGGCCGGGAACTTCATCCGCACCCGCGAGACTTTCGACTACATCCAGGAGCCGGACGTGTTCCACGACGTGTTCGGCCATGTCCCGCTGCTGACCGATCCGGTCTTCGCGGACTACATGCAGGAATACGGCAAGGCCGGCTGGAAGGCGATGCGTTACAACCGCCTGAAGGCGCTCGGCGCGCTCTACTGGTACACCGTCGAATTCGGCCTGATCGAGGAAGCCGGCGAACTGCGGATCTACGGCGCGGGAATCCTCTCGGGGCCGCGCGAAGCGATTTTCGCGCTCGAGGGCCAGTCGCCCAACCGCATCATGCTCAACGTCGACCGGGTCATGCGCACCGACTACGTGATCGACGATCTGCAGCCGACTTACTTCGTGATCGAGAGCTTCGCGGATCTTTATCATCAGACGGTCGAGCGCGATTTCGACCGCCTCTACCGCAGCCTGAACCCCGGCTTCACTTACGCCAACTCAGCGGTGATCGAGGTGGACGACGTGCTTCACCGCGGCACCCAGGAGTATCACTTGCGAGGTGGGCGCGGCTCGGACGCCACGCCGGCCTGAGGGCAACGAAAACCGGCCCGGAATCACATCCGGGCCGGCGTTCGATCTGCTGAAAAGGGATTAGTTGCCCGACGCGTTGTCAGCGGCTTCGCCCTGCTTTTCCATGGCGTCCGCCTTGGCTTCGGCCTGACTCGTCGCCTGGTCGGCCTGCGCGTCGGTGATCTTGCCCGCGTCGGCGGCCGATTCGGCCTGGTCATTGACGACTTCGGCCTGCTGTTCGCCGGCATCTTCGGCGGAATTCTCCTTCGGACCGTCGCAGGCTGCGACACTCAGCCCAAATGCGAGCGTCGAACCGATCATTAGAAGCTTCTTCATTCCATTTCCCCTTCATGTTTGCAGGCGCGGACTTGCGCCTGCCCTCTTTAGATTTGGCTAGTGGGCTGGTCAGCTCAGCTGCCTGCGCCAGAAGACATTGAACGCGGCAATCACCACGATCGAGCCGACGAGTGAGAGCAGCAGCGAACCGACGCGGTAGTACCCGCCAAGCAGGCTGGCGCTGCCGAGCAGCAACGGCCCGATGAACAGGCCGGTGAGCAACGCGCCAGCGACTCCAGCAGCAATGTTTAGGAGGATTCCCCGAGGACTCTCGATTCTCAGGGTGATCGCCGCGAGCCAGCCGAGGATGGCGCCAACCACGATCATGAACAACAAACCCATTCGCTCGCCCCTTCGGAAGGCCGTTGGGCTTGAAAGCGTCAAGCGCTTGTTTGTTCCTGCTTTAGATGGACGAGCGCGGGCCCACGCCGAGGGATCTCGAGCTCAGCGCAGCGCGAGCCAGGCGATGGCGGCGACGCCGGCGACGATGCGGTACCACGCGAATGGTGCGAAGCCGTGACGGCTGACGTAGGCGACAAAGGCCTTGATCACCGCCATCGCCACCACGAAGCTGACCCCGAAACCGATGGCGATCTCGCCCCAGCCGACGGTCATCGCGCCACCCATGATCTCGTCGCGCTTGCCGATAATCTCGAGTGTCGAGGCGCCGAGCATCGTCGGGACCGCCAGAAAGAACGAAAACTCCGCCGCTGTCTTGCGGCCGACGCCCATGCCGAGCGCGCCCATGATCGTCGCGCCCGAGCGACTCACGCCGGGGACCATCGCCAGGCACTGGGCCACGCCGACGCCGAGCACACGGCCGAGCGGGAGCTCGGCAACCGGAACGTCCTCGCCTGGCGCCACCACCCGCTCGATCGCGAGAATCGCGATCCCGCCGAGGACCAGCGTCCAGCCGACCACCTTGGGGCTCTCCAGCAGAACATCGATCTGGTCCTTCAGGAGCAGCCCGAGGACCGCCGCGGGAATGAACGCGACGATGACGTTGCGCGCGAAGCGCAGGCCCTGCGGCTCCAGCTTCAGCACACCGAGCCCGGCGTGCCAGAATGTGCGCCAGTAGAGCACCACCACGGCCAGGATGGCCCCGAGCTGGATCAACACGTTGAACAGCGCCCATTGTTTGGCGTCGTAACCGAACAGTTCGGAGGCCAGCATCAGGTGGCCGGTCGAGGAAACCGGAATGAACTCGGTCAGGCCCTCGACGATTCCGAGCAAGATGGCGGTGAGGGTCAATCCCATGCGCCGGCGGTCATGCCGCGGATGGCTGGCATGTCAAGCGCGGCCAGCCCGGGAGGGTCGATTTCAGGCCGCCTCGACGTCCTCGAACTGCAACGCCGCGAGCCTGGCATAGAGGCCGCCGCCAGCCTGAAGCTCGGCATGCGTGCCTTGCTCGACGATCCGGCCCTGGTCCATGACGACAATCCGGTCGGCGGCGCGCACGGTGGCCAGCCGGTGGGCGATGACCAGCGTCGTACGATCTTTCATCAACCGCTCGAGCGCCTGCTGGACCAGTCGTTCGCTCTCCGCGTCGAGCGCGCTGGTCGCTTCGTCGAGCAGCAGGATCGGGGCGTCGCGCAGCACCGCGCGGGCGATCGCCACCCGCTGCCGCTGGCCACCCGAAAGCCGTGCGCCGCCTTCGCCAAGGAACGTATCGAGCCCCTGCGGCAGGGCCTTGAGGAAGTCCTCGGCGTTGGCCGTCCGCGCCGCGTCCCAGATCGCCTCTTCGCTTGCGTCCCATTCGCCGTAGCGCAAGTTGTCGCGCGCACTGGCGGCGAACAGGGTGCCTTCCTGGGGCACGAGCGCCATGCGGCGGCGGATGTCGGCCGGGTCCGCGCTGGTCAGCGGAACGCCGTCGATGCGGATCGTGCCGAGTTGTGGATCGTAGAACCGCTCGGCGAGCTGAAAGATGGTCGACTTGCCGGCGCCCGAGGGGCCGACGATGGCGACCGTTTCGCCCGGCTCGACCGTCAACGAGAAGTCGGCGATGGCCGAGACCTCGGGCCGGGTCGGATAGCGGAAGGTGACGTGGTCAAAAGACAGGCTGCCGCGCGCCGGCTCGGGCAGCGCCTGCGGCCGTTCGGGCGGGGCGATGTCGGGCTTGGCGTTGAGCAGCTCGTTGAGCCGGCTGGCCGCGCCGGCCGCCTGCAGCAGGCTGCCGTAAACGTCGGACAAGGCACCGAACGCGCCCGAGACGATCACCCCGACGATGACGAGCGCGGCAATGGTACCGCCGGTCATCGAACCCCTGGCCACGCCCAGCGCGCCCTCCCACATCAGTCCGGTGATCGCGCCGAAGACCACCGTGATGAACGTGAAGGTCATGATCGAGCGCAGGCGGATGCGCCTTTTGGCGGTGACGAACGCGGCCTCCACGGTGTCAGCGAAGCGCTTGCGTTCGCGAGTTTCCTGGTTGAAGCCCTGAACGATCTTCATCGCCCCGAGCACCTCTGCGACCATCGCCCCGACATCGGCTATGCGATCCTGGCTGCTGCGCGAGATGTTGCGAATCTTGCGCCCGAACACGCGCAGGGTGAGCGCAATGACCAGCGCGCCGCCAACGAGGAACGACGATTCCCGCGGGGCCAGCACGAACAGCATGATGATGCCGCCGAGCCCGGTGATCACGTTGCGCAGGGCGAGCGAGACCGTGGTTCCGACTACCTGGTCGATGACCGTCGTATCGCTGGTCATCCGGCTGGAGATTTCGTTCGGGCTGTTCTCCTCGAAGAACCCCGGCGACAGCCGCAGCAGGTTGTCCTGCACCCGGCGGCGCAGGTCGGCGACGACCCGTTCGCCGAGCCAGCTGACGAAGTAGAAGCGTATCGCGCTGGCCAGCCCCAGCACGACCACGATCATGAACAGGTAGTAGAACGAGTGATTGATCACGCTCACGTCGGCGTGCGCGCCGAACGCCCGATCGATGATCACCCGGAAGCGATAAGGGATCGCCAGCGTCGCTGCCGAACTGATGAGCAGTGCGACCAGCGCGAAGCTCACCTGCCGCGGATACTTCAGCGCTTCCCGCCAGATCATCCGCAACGGGCCGAGGTCCTTCGCGGGCTTGCCTTCTGCCGGAAGCGATCGAGGGGAACGGGCCATGGCGGGCGCTTACTCGTCGGGTTTGCAACAGGCAATGGGCCGGGAGCGTGCACAGCTCTGCATGCCGCATTGCACAATCGGCCATTTGCCCCCAAATGGAGAGCCGGCCGTATGGGGGATCGTCGGCCCGCAGCGAAGGATTCGGATTGCTCTACGACGCGTATGAAATGCAGCGACAGATGCTGGCCGGCGCCAGCAACTGGGCTACGGTGGGCGCGCGAATGCTCAACAATCCGGCGTTGCCGATCGGCTATTTCGGCATGGGACCGGTGGTGGCCAGCGCGCTCGAGGTCTTCGCCCACTTGTACGAAGAGCGCGGCAAGCCCGCGTTCGGGATCGAGTCGGTCCAAGCGCACGGCAAAAGGCACAAGCTCCACGAGGCGGTCGCGCTGGTGAAACCGTTCGGCGGCTTGCGTCACTTTCGCCGCGCCGGCTTGCCGAAGGACGCCCCCAAGCTTCTCATCGTAGCCCCCATGAGCGGTCACTACGCAACGCTGCTTCGCGGCACCGTCGCGCGGATGGCGGAGAACCATGAGGTGTGGATCACCGACTGGGCAGACGCGAAGATGGTCCCGCTGTCGGAAGGCACTTTCGATCTCGACGATTATATCGACTACCTGATCGAATTCCTCCGCTTCATCGGCGAAGGAACGCACGTTCTTGCCGTCTGCCAGCCGTCGGTTCCGGCCTACGCCGCCGCGGCGATCATGGGCGCGGAGAACGATCCCTGCCGCCCGGCCACCCTGACGCTGATGGGCGGTCCGGTCGACACCCGCGCCAGCCCGACCGGGGTCAACGACATCGCTCTTGCCCGGCCGCTGGCGTGGTTCGAGAGTCACGTCGTGGCGACGGTGCCGCTCAATTATCCCGGCGCCGGGCGCAAGGTCTATCCCGGCTTCCTGCAGCTGGCCGGGTTCATCTCGATGAACCTCGAAACGCACATGCTGAGCCATTACGAGATGTTTAAGCACCTCACGCTCGGCGACACCGAAAGCGCCGCAGCGACCAAGACGTTCTACGACGAATACCTCTCGGTCAGCGACATGACGGCGGAGTTCTATCTCGAGACAATCGAGCAGGTGTTCCAGAAGCACGCGCTGCCGAAGGGCGAGTTCATCCATCGCGGCAAGCCGGTGGATCCGGGGGCGATCCGCGACACCGCGCTGCTGGCGATCGAGGGCGAGCGCGACGACATTTCCGGGATCGGCCAGACGCGTGCAGCACTTAACCTCGCCGGCAAGCTGCCGCGGGCGAAGAAGAAGTACTTCCTCGCCCGCGACGTCGGCCACTACGGCATCTTCAACGGCAGCAAGTGGCGCGCGCAGATCGCTCCGGTCGTCGAAGAGTGGATCGGAGCCCACTCCCCCCGCGCGTGAACTCAGTTATCGCAACGGCAGGTGCTTCATCCCAGGCTTCACCGCGACGATCCGGCAGACACGGGCGTTGACCGGATCGCTCGCATTGCTGCACCAGTATTCCATGTTGAACGTGAGGTCGTTGGCAGTCAGGCTGCCCACGTTGGCGACGCCTTCGAACGAGTTTCCGCCAGCCTTGATGCGATAACCGAGCACGGCGACCGCGCCGTTGTCGGCCAGCACCGTGATCTGCGCATCGAAGCCCATGGCGGCGCCGTTGGTGGTTCTCAGGATGCTGCCGAGTCCAGTCGTAACACCATTGACGGTGACCGACAGCCGGCCTTGCCGGTTGGTGCCTCCGGCCCCACCGGCCGATGCTTCGGTGTAGACGCACACCTGGTCATCGACGGCGAGATCCCCTGCGGCAAAAGTTGCCGATTGATAGACATTGTTGGCCGACGTCTGCGCAATTTGGACCGTGTTACCGACAACGATCTTGGCCGCTTGCCGCAGCCTGCGGTTCGCGTCGCTGTCATTCTCAGCGATATCGTTGGCTGCCATGAGCGCGTCGGTGAGACCCGCGAAGCCATCGGGGAAATAGCAGTCGCGAATCGTCCAGTTGGCCGGCGTACCCCCGAAGGCCAGCGCGCCGCGCTCGCACCAGACTCTTTTCAAGCTCCCCTCGTCGCCCATAATGAGGCCGGCGCTCACGGCTGGACTGCCGTAGAACCGGCAATCGTGGAAGTATGCCCGGGTTATGCCTCCGCCGGTATCGTTGACGACGAAGAATCGCGAGCAGACCGGCGCATAAACGGTTACGTTTCGATAACCGCTGTCGAGAACACCGTGACCCGCCGCCGGATTCGACTGAATCGCCAGCGCTGGTCCGGTGTTCGCAGGGAAGCGCAAGATGCTGTTGCGAATTTCGTTGTGGCGTCCGGCGCCGATCTGGCAGGCATTATACGTAGTGTCGTTGGGGCCGGAATTGACGTTAAGGTCGTCGAGAACGCACTCGGCGCAATTCTCGCCTATCGAGATGAAGAAGGTGGGCACATCCGAGCTGCCGTTGCGCCTCGTGCTGGCGTCGCTGAGCGATCCACGCAAAGTCCGGACGGTCGTGCCGTAGCTGCCCTCGGCGAGCTCGCAGATCTTTCGCCAAGCCTGGAAGTGAATATTCTCGAGCAGGCAGTCTTGCATCGCATTGAGACCGACGGCGTTGCGACCGACGAGCGTGAGATCCCGGAACGTCCCATCGATCACGCCGCCCCACTGCAACGTGCCCCCGATATCCGACGTCAGCACAAGATTCGACACATGTGGGGCGTACAGCAGGTAGAACTGCGGAGGGCCCTCGAAGCCCGCGCTAATTCCCTCGGCAACGTTGCCGATGACCGGGCCGTCTGCCAGCAGCTCAGACGGCAACATCCGGTCGAGAGTTACCGTTGTTGCCGATGCCGAGACAACGCGCGCGCGAAGGGCGTTGCGGTAAATGTTGTACTCGTCTCCGGGGACGAAATAGCGAGTCTCGCCGTGAACGATGACTAGGTCGCCCGCGACAAATTTGCCGCTGCCTTCCGGCGCAATAGTGAGCTCCGTGCCCGCCGTCGCCAGAACCGCATAATAAGTGAGGGAGTCCGTCAGCCAGACATTCGACACGCCGACTGGAAGGGCCGCCTGAGTTGGGTCTCCCACGCCGGTCAACGGGGTCGGATCGATGTTACGCAGCTCAGCTCCGTTGCCCCTGATTACGAGGCGATCGCGAGTCATGTAGGCGGCGGTCTCCACTGTGTGAGTGGTGCCGGCATAACCTGTCAGCGCGCCGAACTGTGCCGACAGAGCCTCCAGTTCCGCGGCGGTCGGTGCGGCTCGGGCGCCGATACTCACGGTGCCCTCGTCGGTCTGGTCGATAACCGCCTGCAACGATGTGCCGTTCGCAGTCCCGATGCTGCCCGCTCCGGTCGGAGACGCCAACGCCGCCTCGGCTTCGCCCGCACGAACGGCGAGAGCGCGGGCGGTGATGTCGACCGCATTCATTGCGACACCCGATAGGCAAGGCTGCCACTCGTCAACGCGATATCGAGGTAGAAACTCGCGCCCTCCTCGGTTTCGAGCCAGGCCTGCTCCGTACCCGGCTCCGAGTATTCGGCCCAGGGCAAGCCGCCGACGCGCAGCGGCTGCTTCGTCAGGCCGCCGTCGGTCGAGCGCAACAGGCGCGCGGTTCCTTGCCATTGGCCGTCGAGGGTAACGACGATCACTCGCGCGGGTGTGGCCTCGAAGGGCCCGGCCACTTCGGACGCCGAGGTCTGGCCCGCCAGCGGCGCGGGCGCGGGCGCCGCGGTCGCCACCGGAAGCCGCGCGGCTTCGCTGACCAGCGCGAGCTGGCCGGTCATGTCGGAGAAGCCGATGGCATAGGCCGGGGCGAATCCGGCTGGGACCGAAATGGAAGTTGATGTTACAGGCATATGCGTCCTCCAGAACAAATCACGAACTTCGTTTTCGCTAGAGGAAGCAAGCGCTTGTAGGAAAGCAGAAATGTCCGCTGCAATGCCGATTGTTGGATTTGTGCCTTCGGGCGGGGCCCGCGATGCGGTCAACCCTGCGCCGGCAACGGTGCCCCGCTTTCCGGGCGCGTGAATCTTGCTCTCGGCGGTTCGCGAGTCGTTCGCTTCACGTAGCTCCACAGGCCGCATTGCAGGCCGATCAGCATGAAGATGTACGGCTGGTAGGCGATGCCGACGAAGGCGGCGCCGAGCAGGTAAGTGAGCTGCGCCTGCTGCAACGCCGTCGCCAGGCCCCATTGCCAGCTGCCGGTACCTTCCGCCGTCCGTTTGAAACGCCAGCGGATTCGCTCCATCTGCCACACCCCGAGGAGCTGCAGCCACAGCCACAGGATCAGGCCCGGCCAACCCTGCTCGCCCAGCATCTCGAAGTACGACGAGTGATAGGCGCGCGCCTTATCGGTCACCGTCGCCATGGTGACCTGCTCGTTGCCTGGGGTGCCGGTCACCTTGGGCATGCGATAAGTGAAGCTGTTGCTGCGATAGGCGTCGAAGCCGCCGCCGAACGGGTGGTCCTTCACGTAGTCAAGCGTCCACATCCACACCGCGACGCGGGTCGAGGCGCTCTCGTCCTCCGAGTGCTCCGTGATCGTGCCCATGCGAGCCAGGAAGCTCTGCGGCAGGAACGGCACCGCCAGCACCAACGCCAGCGCGCCCAGGCTCGCGTAGAGGAGTCGCCGCTTGGCGGAACGCAGCATCAGCAGGGCGAGGAACGCTGCGCACATAAGGCCGGTGCGCGCGGCTTCGCCGATGGGGATCAGCAGGCTGGCGAAGACCAGTGCGGCGGCGAAGGTCTTCACCCGCCAGTCGGGCTTGAAGATCGTCCCGTGCCGCGCCAGCCAGAGCACAAGCGGTATCGTCGAGATCGCCGCCGTCGAGAGAATCGAGCCTTCGTAGAGCCCGGCGTTTTCGCGCACCAGCAGCGCCAGCGTGCCGTACCCGCCACCGCCGAGCGCGGTCTTGATGCCGCCGTTGATCACGATCGTTCCGAGCGCCAGCACCATGATCAGCGCGGTCGCCTCGAAGCGCAGCCTGGTGCGCAGGGTAAGCGGCATGAACATGGCGAACAGCAACGCCTTCCACACCCAGTCCCACTTCGCGGCCGCTTCCACCGGGAAGTCGGCCATCGTCGTGCTCACCGCGCAATAGATGAGCAGCACGCCGATCAGCGCCTGGCGCAGCGTGAAGCGGCCGCCCCGTTTCGGGTCGAGGAAGATCCACCCGCCGAACGCCGCGACGAAGGTGATCAGCGATAACGGCAGCACGTGGATCAGGCTCCAGCCGATCTTCTGGGGCGCCACGGCGTCGACGTAGATGTAGGCGAGCACCCAGATGAACGGGCGTTTGACCCCGAGCGCGAGAAACATCGCGACGAAGGCGAGAAGCGCGAGGTCGAGCATCAGGCGCGCTCGTCCGGGCCGGCCGGCGGCGCGCGCAACCAGGGGCGCCACGGCTCGCGAGCCTCTCCCGGGTCGTGGCCGAGATCGTCGCGCGACAGCAACCGCCACAGCGCGATGGCCATGAGCCCGTGCGTCACCGCGAGGGAGAGAATATCGACCACGCTTGCTTCCCTGGGCGCTTCCGAAAGCGCGACAAGTTGCTGCTACGGCAGGCAGGTTGACGCGCCGTTAAGTTTGTCATGTCAGTGACTTGGCTCGATGTCCCGGGTCCTGCACGTCCTCGATCACTCGCTGCCGATGCACAGCGGCTACACCTTTCGCACGCGCGCGATCATGAAGGCGCAGTCGGCGCAAGGGCTCGAGGTTCGCGGGATCACCGGCTTCCGCCACACGGCCGGCGGGCCGCCCGTCGAAGAAGCCGACGGGCTCAGGTTCCACCGCACGCCCGGCGCGCCGCGCGGCCCCGCCGGGTTGCGCGAATGGCGCGAGGTCAGTGCCCACGCACAGGCCATCGTCCGGCTGGCCGGCGAATGGCGCCCCGACGTGCTTCATGCGCATTCGCCGGCTCTGGCGGGCCTGGCCGGGCTCAGGGCGGCACACGCGCTCGGCCTGCCGCTGGTCTACGAGATCCGAGCCTTCTGGGAGGACGCCGCCGTCGGAAATGGCACCGGCCGCGCCGGTTCGGTGCGGTACCGCCTTACCCGCGAGCTCGAGAATCACGTCATCGCCGGCGCCGATGCGGTGATGACCATCTGCAAGGGCCTGCGCGACGATTTGGTAAGCCGAGGGTTTTCCGCCGACCGCATCGGTGTGATGCCGAACGGCGTCGACCTGGCGTTGTTCGGCGAGCCCACGCCGCGCGACGCCGAACTGGCGCGCGAAATGAACCCCGGTGACGGTCCGGTGATCGGCTTCATCGGCAGTTTCTACGATTACGAGGGGCTCGACGACCTTATCGCGGCGATGCCTATGCTGGTCCGCGAGCAACCGTCAGCGCGGCTGCTCCTGGTCGGCGGGGGACCGATGGAGGCGGCGCTCAAGGCGCAGGCCGAAACTTCGCCCGCGACCTCGGCGATCCGCTTCGTCGGCCGCGTCCCGCACGACCAGGTCGAGCGTTATTACTCGCTTTGCGAGGTGATGGCCTATCCGCGCAAGCGTAGCCGGCTGACCGACCTGGTCACCCCGCTCAAGCCCCTCGAAGCGATGGCGCAAGGGCGGATCGTCGCCGCCTCGAACGTCGGCGGCCACCGCGAGCTGATCGCCGACGGGCTCACCGGCGTGCTGTTCCCACCCGACGACCCGGCGGCCTGCGCCAGCGCGCTCGCTGCCTTGCTGGCGCACGCGGACGAGTGGCCGGCGATGCGCGAGACGGCCCGGGCGCACGTCGCCGCCAATCACGATTGGCAGCAAAATGTCCTTCGTTATCAGGCCGTTTACCACCCCTTGCTAGAGTCCGCGGGCAAGGCTCGCGTGCGGGCGGTCGCCTGATCGGCCGGCGCCGGAGCGTTTGAAGTGGAAGCAAAGTGGCGACGACCGCAGACTCCTATTCGGTGAAGCGCGCGCCTGTGAAGGCGCCGATCAGCACGCATCCGGCGTTCCCGGCGATCGCCGCGCTGTGGTTCGCGGCCTTGCTCGGGATCGGCAGCTTGGTGCTGCCGGTCGCGCTGATCGAGCGTTTCGTCTCCGTCACCGGTCTTGCCGCGGTCCTTTCCGCGGCTGCACCACCGCTCGGCTTCACGGCGCGCGCGGGAATCGCGCTTGCCGGGGCCATCGTCGGCGCGCTCGTCGGACTCGTGCTGGCGCGCAAGGTCGCCGAAGCCCACGCGTCCGTGCCCGGCACGCGGTCGTTCAAATTCGAGGACGCCCGCCAGTGCCGTCCGATCCTGGCCCATGACGAGCTCGGCGAGGAAGGGCTCGGATCCGAAGCCGCTGTTGGCCAGGCGAACAAGCGCCGCACGCTGGCGATCGTCGAGGAGGATCTCCGCAGTACTTACCTCCAGGCGGTGCCGCTGCCCGGCTTGTCGGTGGACGAACCAGCGGCCTTTGCTCCGCCTGCCGAAGCCCCGCCGCCGGCCGAGCAATCCGACGCAGCCGAACCTCTCGAGCTCGCTCCGTTCGCCGATCCCGAGGACGGGGACGAGGACGAGGACGACGGTCCGCCGGAGATGGCCGCCAACGCTGCTCTCGATGCGCTGCGCAGCCGTATCCACGTTCCGGTGGAATCCCTTTCCGATGAGGACCAACCGATGACCGATCGCCCCGACGCCGACAGTCCAGCGCCGTTCGGGCAGGCACCCGATGCGGCCGATCCGCTGCCTTTCGCGCCGCCCTCGTTGCGCCGCGCGGAAGCAGCCGCTTTCGACGGGGGGGAAATCGACGCGGAACTCGCCGAGCCATCGGTTCCCCATCTTGCGATCATCGAGGATGCCGGCGAACCCGAGTCGAGCGACGACCGGCCCCTCGCCGAGCTCGGACTCGTCCAGCTCGCCGCCCGCCTCGGCGCCTCGATCGCCAGGCGCAAGGCGCTGCAGGCGTCGCGCCAGCCCACCTTGACCGCGGCAATCCCGCCTCTCGCCGGAGCCGAAGATTTCGAAGCCGCCGAAGCCGACGAAGCGGCGCGCGCGATTGCGGACTTCTTCGGCCACGGCAAATCGGCCGATGTTTCGCCTGCGCAGGCGGAGCTGGCCGCGCCGGCCGCGCCGGCCATCCCCGTCCCACTGCAGGCCTGGACGCTCGACAGCGACGACGAAACCGAAGACGAGCGCATCGCTGCATCGTTCTCGCTGCCGTTGACTAAAGCCGCGGCGCCCGAACTCGCCGGCGACGAAAGATCGGCGGACATGGACGAGCTCGGCGAGGAGACCGAATACAGCTCGCTTCTGGCGATGAAGAATCCCTTCACCCGGCAGGAGGAATTCGTTCGCGTCGAGGAACCCGTGACGGAAAGCGCCGTCGTGGAACCCACCGTCACGTTCCCTTCGCTCGCACCGGCAGAGGCTTCGGGCCTCGCCCCGCGTCCGTTCGATCCCCCGCGAAATGCCGCGAAAACGGCAGCTTCCGTGGGCGCTCCGCTGCCTTCTCGCGACCCCGGCGACGCCGAACGCAACTTGCGTGCCGCCCTCGCCACGCTACAGCGCATGAGCGGCGCCGCCTGAGGCGGCTGCCGCGCGAATGGCTTGCGAGCAGATCGAAGCGCGCCTCGCGCGCGCCCAGGCGCGCGTTCTCGCACTTGCAAAAACAGCTTCCTGTCGTCATGGGGGGCATTCGCGACATTTTCGTAACCACCCCTGCGGGGTGAGTCGTCCTTCGTTGCGGCCTCAGCCGCTTCGGAGCCCTCTCGCCCCGCCGAACAGGAACCGAGCGAGTTGACCGAGTACCCCGCCCCGCAAGGCCTTTACGATTCGCGCAACGAGCATGACTCCTGCGGTGTGGGCTTCCTCGCCCATATTCGCGGGCAGAAATCGCACGCGATCGTCGCCCAGGCGCTGGAGATTCTCGCCAATCTCGATCACCGCGGCGCGGTCGGCGCCGACCCGCTGCTGGGCGACGGCGCCGGCATCCTGCTGCAGATTCCCGACCCGCTCTATCGCCGCTGGGCGCAAGGCGAAGGCCTGACCCTGCCGCCGCCGGGCGAATACGCCGTGGCGATGTGCTTCATGCCGCAGCACGAGCAGGCGCGCGAGTTCATCACCGGGCAGTTCGAGAAGTTCATCGCCAAGGAAGGCCAGCGCCTGATCGGCTGGCGCGACGTGCCGACGACCGAAGATGGGCTCGGCAAGGCGGTGCTCGCCTCGATGCCGATGATCCGCCAGTGTTTCATCGCTCGCGGCGACAACTGCGCCGACCAGGACGCGTTCGAGCGCAAGCTGATCGTCATCCGCAAGCAGACCCAGAACCCGCTCGCCGCGCTCGCCGAAAAGCACGGCATGCCGCAGATCACCCATCTTTACATGCCGAGCTTCTCGAGCCGGACGGTGGTCTACAAGGGGCTGCTGCTGGCGAACCAGGTCGGCAGCTTCTATGACGACCTGCGCGATCCCGATTGCGTCAGCGCGCTCGGCCTCGTCCACCAGCGCTTCAGCACCAACACCTTCCCCAGCTGGAAGCTCGCGCACCCCTA
This sequence comes from Croceibacterium segetis, assembly GCF_011320115.1. Lineage (GTDB taxonomy): Bacteria > Pseudomonadota > Alphaproteobacteria > Sphingomonadales > Sphingomonadaceae > Croceibacterium_B > Croceibacterium_B segetis. The sequence goes on from NZ_JAANOZ010000006.1 coordinate 131,583, forward strand.
CCGGCTGATCGCCCACAACGGCGAGATCAACACCGTGCGCGGCAACGTCAACTGGATGAACGCCCGCCGGCGGACGATGGAATCGCCCCTGCTCGGCGCCGACCTCGACAAGCTCTGGCCGATCATCCCCCACGGCCAATCCGACACCGCCTGCCTCGACAACGCGCTCGAGCTGCTGCTGCTCGGCGGTTACAGCCTCGCCCACGCGATGATGATGCTGATCCCCGAAGCGTGGGCCGGCAACCCGCTGATGGATCCGGCGCGCCGCGCGTTCTACGAATATCACGCGGCGCTGATGGAGCCGTGGGACGGCCCGGCCGCGGTCGCCTTCACTGACGGGCGCCAGATCGGCGCCACGCTCGACCGCAACGGCCTCAGGCCCGCGCGCTTCACGATCACCCGCGACGACGTGGTCTGCATGGCCTCGGAAAGCGGCGTGCTGCCGTTCGCCGAAGAGGACATCGTCCGCAAGTGGCGCCTTCAGCCCGGGCGCATGCTGCTGATCGACCTCGAGCAGGGCCGCATCGTCGAGGACGAGGAACTCAAGGCCGAACTCGCCAATGCCGAGCCGTACGCCAAGTGGCTCGACAAGGCGCAGTACAACCTCAAGGACCTCGAACGGATCGAGACGTCTCGGGAGGCCGTGCGCGAGACCGAAACCAGCTTGCTCGATAGGCAGCAAGCGTTCGGCTACACGCAAGAGGACATCTCGAAGTTCCTCGAGCCGATGGCGCTCAATGCCGACGATCCGATCGGCTCGATGGGCACCGACACGCCGCTCGCGGTCCTGTCCGACCGCAGCCGGCTGCTCTACGACTACTTCAAGCAGAACTTCGCCCAGGTCACCAATCCGCCGATCGACCCGATCCGCGAAGAGCTGGTGATGAGCCTGACCAGCATGATCGGCCCGCGCCCCAACCTGCTCGGGCACGAAGCCGGCACCCACAAGCGGCTCGAGGTCGACCAGCCGATCCTCAAGAACACCGACGTCGAGAAGATCCGCTCGGTCGAGGAATCGCTCGACGGCGCCTTCCGCACCGAGACGATCGACATGACCTGGGACGCCGCGAGCGGCGCCGACGGGCTGGAAATGGCGCTCAAGGAAATGTGCTGGGCGGCGACCGAGGCGGTGCTCGCGGACCGCAATATCCTGATCCTGTCCGACCGCGCGCAAGGCCCGGATCGCATTCCGATGCCGGCCTTGCTGGCGACGGCGGCCGTGCACCATCACCTCGTCCGCCAGGGCCTGCGCATGCAGACGGGGTTGGTGGTCGAGACCGGCGAGGCGCGCGAAGTGCATCACTTCTGCGTCCTCGCGGGGTACGGCGCCGAGGCAATCAACCCCTACCTCGCGTTCGAGACGCTCGAGGCGCTGCGGCTGGAGAAGTTCCCCGAGGTCGACTCGCAGGAGGTCAAGAAGAACTACATCAAGGCGGTCGGCAAAGGGATCATGAAGGTCATGTCCAAGATGGGCATCTCGACCTACCAGTCCTATTGCGGCGCGCAGATCTTCGACGCGGTCGGCCTGTCGAGCGCGTTCGTCGACAAGTACTTCACCGGCACCGCCACGACGATCGAGGGCGCCGGGCTCAAGGAGATTGCCGAGGAAGCGGTCCGCCGCCACGCCTGCGCCTATGGCGACGATCCGATTTACGAGAAGATGCTCGACGTCGGGGGGATCTACCAGCTGCGCCTGCGCGGCGAGGAGCATGCCTGGACCGCGGCGACGGTTTCCAACCTGCAACACGCCGTGCGCGGCAACAACTGGGCCAACTACGAGGCTTTCGCGCGCGATATCAACGAGCAGTCCCAGCGGCTGCTGACGATCCGCGGGCTGATGGAGCTCAAGAAGGCGGACAAGCCGCTCGACATCAGCGAAGTCGAGCCGGCCGAGGAGATCGTCAAGCGCTTCGCCACCGGGGCGATGAGCTTCGGCTCGATCAGCCGCGAGGCGCACACCACGCTGGCGATCGCCATGAACCGCATCGGCGGACGCTCGAACACCGGCGAAGGCGGCGAGGAAGCCGACCGCTTCGTACCGCTGCCCAACGGCGATTCGATGCGCAGCCGGATCAAGCAGGTCGCCAGCGGCAGGTTCGGAGTGACCACCGAGTACCTGGTCAATTCGGACGATATCCAGATCAAGATGGCCCAGGGCGCGAAGCCGGGCGAAGGTGGACAGCTACCCGGCCACAAGGTGGACAAGACCATCGGCAAGGTGCGCCACTCGACCCCCGGCGTCGGCCTGATCAGCCCGCCGCCGCACCACGACATCTACTCGATCGAAGACCTCGCGCAGCTGATCCACGACCTCAAGAACGTCAATCCGGTCGCGCGCATCTCGGTCAAGCTGGTCAGCGAAGTCGGCGTCGGCACCGTCGCCGCGGGCGTCTCCAAGGCGCGCGCCGACCACGTGACGATCTCGGGCTACGAAGGCGGGACCGGTGCCTCGCCGCTGACCTCGCTCACCCACGCCGGCAGCCCGTGGGAAATCGGCCTTGCCGAGACCCAGCAGACGCTGCTGCTCAATGACCTTCGCACCCGCATCGCGGTGCAGGTCGATGGCGGCATCCGCACCGGGCGCGATGTGGCCATCGGCGCGCTTCTCGGCGCCGACGAGTTCGGATTCGCCACCGCGCCGCTGATCGCCGCCGGGTGCATCATGATGCGCAAGTGCCACCTTAACACCTGTCCGGTCGGCGTGGCGACGCAGAACCCGGTGCTGCGCGCGCGCTTCACCGGCCAGCCCGAGCACGTCATCAACTACTTCTTCTTCGTCGCCGAGGAGCTGCGCCAGATCATGGCCGAGATGGGCTTCCGCACCGTCGAGGAAATGATCGGCCGGGTCGACCGGCTCGACACCCGGCATCTGGTCAAGCAGTGGAAGGCGCGCGGGGTCGACCTCGGCAAGATCCTCCACCAGGTCACCCCGGTGCAGGGCCACGCGCTGCACCAGACCGAGACGCAGGACCACGGCCTCGCCGCCGCGCTCGACAACGAGCTGATCGCGGCAGCGCGTCCAGCGATCGATTCGGGCGAAACGCTGGTGCTCGAACGCACCGTACGCAACGTCAACCGCACCGTCGGGGCGATGCTTTCGGGCGAGATCGCCCGGGCGCACGGCCATGCCGGCCTCAAGCCCGAGCAGCTGCGGATCAACTTCACCGGGGTCGCCGGGCAGAGCTTCGGCGCATGGCTCGCCCACGGCGTCACCCTCGCGCTCACCGGCGATGCCAACGATTATGTCGGCAAGGGCCTCTCGGGCGGGCGGATCATCGTTCGCCAGCCCGAGGGAGTCAGCCGCGAGGCGAGCGAGAACATCATCGTCGGCAACACAGTGCTTTACGGCGCGATCGCCGGCGAGGCATACTTCAACGGCGTCGCCGGCGAACGCTTCGCGGTGAGGAACTCGGGCGCCGTCGCGGTGGTCGAGGGCACCGGGGATCACGGCTGCGAATACATGACCGGCGGCGTGGTCTGCGTGCTCGGCCGCACCGGGCGCAACTTCGCCGCGGGCATGAGCGGCGGCGTGGCCTACGTCTATGACGTCGACGGCACGTTCCGCGACCTGTGCAACACCGCCCAGGTCGATCTCGAAACGATCAGCGCCAAGGCGGATGACGACGAGGGGACCGGTCGCCCGTCGCAGCGCGCGCGCAATGTTGAGGACGCCGGCATGGGCGACATGCTGCGCCACGACGCCGAACGGCTGCGCATCCTGGTCGAGCGCCACAAGCTGCACACCGGGTCCAAGCGCGCCGCTGCGTTGCTCGACGATTGGGACAATGCGCTGACGAAGTTCGTCAAGGTGATGCCGCGCGACTATGCGCGCGCGCTGCGCCAGCTCGAAGCCGAGCGCGACGACGCCGCCTCCGTCGCGGCCGAGTAGGAACAGGGACGATGGGTAAGGAAACCGGCTTTCTCGAGCTCGATCGCGAGGATCGTGGCTATGAAGACCCCAAGAAGCGGCTGAAGAACTACAAGGAGTTTGTCGTCCCGCTGCCCGAAGGCAAGCTGCGGGCGCAGGCGAGCCGCTGCATGAACTGCGGCATCCCGTACTGCCACAACGGCTGCCCGGTGAACAACCAGATCCCCGACTGGAACGACCTGGTCTACCAGGGCGACTGGCAGGACGCGCTCGAGAACCTGCACTCGACCAACAACTTCCCCGAATTCACCGGCCGCATCTGCCCGGCGCCGTGCGAGGCGAGCTGCACGCTCAACATCATCGACCAACCGGTGACCATCAAATCGATCGAGATGGCGATCGCCGATCGCGGCTGGAAGGAAGGCTGGATCAAGCCGCACCCGCCCGAGGCAAAGACCGGCAAGAGCGTCGCCGTGGTCGGCTCGGGCCCGGCCGGCCTCGCCTGCGCCCAGCAACTCGCCCGCGCGGGCCACTCGGTGACGGTGTTCGAGAAGGCCGACCGCATCGGCGGCCTGCTCCGCTACGGCATCCCCGACTTCAAGATGGAAAAGCACCTCATCAACCGGCGCGCGGTGCAAATGGAAGCCGAGGGGGTGGTGTTCAAAACCAGCACCGAGGTCGGCGTCGACGTGTCGATGAAGTCGCTCAAGGAAAACTTCGACGCGATCGTCCTCGCCGGCGGGGCCGAAGAGCCGCGCACGCTCGACATCCCGGGTGCCGAATTGCCCGGAGTGCGGCTGGCGATGGAATTCCTCACCCAGCAGAACAAGCGCGTCGCCGGCGACGACGAGGTCCGCGCCGCGCCGCGCGGCACGCTGACCGCCAAGGACAAGCGCGTCATCGTCATCGGCGGCGGCGATACCGGTTCCGACTGCGTCGGCACCTCGAACCGCCAGGGCGCGGCGAGCGTCACGCAGATCGAAATCATGCCCCAGCCGCCGGAAAAGGAAGACAAGGCGCTGACCTGGCCCGACTGGCCGATGAAGCTGCGCACCTCGTCGAGCCACGAGGAAGGCGTCGAGCGCGACTGGTCGGTGCTGACCAAGGAAGTCGTTGGCGAGGACGGAGTCGTTACCGGCCTCAAGTGCGTCCGCGCCGACTGGTCGAACGGTAAGCTGAGTGAAGTGCCGGGCAGCGAGTTCGTCATCCCGGCCGACCTGATCCTGCTGGCGATGGGCTTCACAGGGCCGCGCAAGGCCGGGATGATCGCCCAGAGCGGCGTCGAACTGACCGAGCGCGGCAACGTCGCGGCGGACACCGAGAATTACCGCACCAGCCAGGAGATGATCTTCGCTTGCGGCGACATGCGCCGCGGCCAGTCGCTGGTGGTGTGGGCGATCCGCGAAGGCCGCCAGGCGGCGCGCGCGGTCGACGAGGCGCTGATGGGCGTGAGCGAGCTGCCGCGCTAAGCGCGCCGGTTCGGCTTAACCGCTGACCATCGCCGTCAACGCTTCGAAGCCTTCGGGGTCGAGCGCGCCGCCGACGTCCGCGCTCATCACCGCCAGGGCCCGATCGACCGGCATCGCCGCGCGATAAGGCCGGTCGGCCGTGAGCGCATCGTAGACATCGCACAGAGTGATGATCCGCGTCTCGCGGCTCAGCGCGCTTGCGTCGAGGCCGAGCGGGTAGCCTTTGCCGTCGAGCCGCTCGTGATGCGCGGCGGCAATCGGCGCGAGGTCGGCGAAGGCGCCGATGCGGCCGAGAATCGCCTGGGTGTAGCTCGCATGGGTGCGCATCGCCGCCCACTCTTGTTCGTCGAGCCTGCCCGGCTTCTCCAGGATCGCACTCGACACCCCGAGTTTGCCGATGTCGTGCAGCGTCGCCGCGCGGCGCAGGCGCCGCTGCCGCGACGGCAGTATGCCGAGGTGGGTGCCGAGCCGCTCCGCGTAGTCGGCCACCCGCGCCGAGTGACCGGCGGTGTACGGGCTCTTCGCGTCGATTACCTTTCCGAACGCGGCAGCGATCGCGTCGAGGTAGTCGTCGTCGGCCTCGTCAGCCTCCTCAGGCGCCAGCGCCGCGACGCGGATGTCGATCGCCGTCGATTCGAGCTGGGCCCAGAAGCGCGGGCTTTCGGAAAGCTTGACGAACGCCCGGACCAGCTCGGGATCGAGCCAGCTGCGCGCGCGGCGCACGACTTCCTCTACCGCCGTCCGCCGGCCGGCGGCCTGGTGGAACACGTCGGCGATCTGCGCCAGCAGCGCCAGGCGAGAGGCGAGCGGGATGGCCGCGCCGCGCAAGCCGCCGGGGCGGCCCGAGCCGTCCCAGTGCTCGTCGAGCCGGTGGATACCTTCGGCGACGCCTTCGCCCAGACGCAGCTCGCGGGCGATGGCGGCGCCGCGCGTGCAGCGCGCCTCGATCATTTCCTGCGCGATCGCGTCCCCGCGCATCAGGATGCGGCCAAGCGCGGCGACCCGCTCCTTGAGCGGCGCCCCGCGCGCGGTGTGGTCGAGGATGAAGCGCAGGGCCGCGCCCCGTCCGGGCGCGATCGTCTTCCACAATTGCTTGAAGGCCAGGTCGTCAGCCCGATAGAGCTCATGGATTCGCGCGGCGTTGCTGCTGCAGCCGAGATCCTTGAGCAGCGCGGTGTAATAGACCCGCCCGGCTTCGGCCGCATCGAGCCCCATTTCGCGCGCCAGCGTCGCGGCGATGAAGCAACTGCGGATCGAATGGCCCGGTGGCTGCCCCTCGGTCAGGTCGAGCGCGTAGGTGAACGCGGCCACCACCTCGGACCGGCGGATTTCGCCTACGCGTTTGAAGACCAGGGAATCATGCCGCATCTATCGTTCGATAAGGGTCTTCCCTTAGCGACTGGCGCACGAGCGCGGTTAGCCGCGTGCGTAACAGATGGGTTAACTCCGCGTTTCGGTCATTCGAGCGCTGCGTTGGCGCGGTCGAGCAACTCGAGCAGACGCCGGTGCTCGTTTGCGCCAAGTGCGTCGCGGACCGCGTCTTCGCCCTTGCGCACGCGTTCGAACATCGCCTTCATCGCCGCCTCGCCCGCGGGCGTGACGGTGAGGTGGTTGCGCCGGCGGTCGCTCGCCGAGCGGTCGCGCGCGGCGAGCCCGCGCTTCTCGAGCTCGTCGACGATGCCGACCAGCGCCGACTTGTTGAGGCCCGCGGCCCTGGCCAGCACGGTCTGGCTCGAGCCGGGGTTGGCGGCGATCAGCGAAAGCACCGTAAGCGAGCCGGTCGGCAGGGCGAACTCCTCGAGCGCGGCGATCGAGCGCGCGGCAAGGGCGTTGCGCAACAGACGAACGCGCGGACCGACGGAATCCGCCAACTGCCCCCACTGGTGTCTCGTCGCGTGATCCGTCGCCATGCCGCCTGCTCGCATCGGCGGATTGGTTTTGCAACCGTTGGTTCGATCAACTATTTTGCCGATGAACCAATCCGAGGATGCGTCCATGCAGGTCAACCCGCTCCACCCGCTGTTTGCCGCCGAGCTGGTCGGCGCCGACCTGACCGTGCGGCCGAACGAGCAACTGGTCCGCACGGTCGAAGACGCGATGGCGCTCTACGGCGTGCTCGCCATCCGCGACGCGGAGATTTCCGATGAGCAGCAGATCATGTTCAGCCGCGCCTTCGGGCCGCTCGAGATCCCTAGCCGCGTGCCGGGCGCCGCTCGCCCGGTCGGCAAGCGCCGGATCACGCCGGAGATCTTCTATGCCGGCAACCTCGACCACGACGGCGAGATCGTCCCCTACGGCTCGGATCCGAAGAGCCTCGCCAAGGGCGCCGAGCGCTTCCACACCGATTCGAGCTTCCACACGATGCCGACCAAGTGGTCGCTGCTGCACGGCGTCGAGACTCCGCCGCCGAGCGTCGGGGGCGACACCTGGTTCGTCGACGCCCGGGCGGCCTACGACGACCTGTCCGACGCGATGAAGGCGCGGATCGAGAATCTCGTCGGCCTCCACGACTTCTGGGAGGGCCGCAAGCTCGCCGGATTCAAGGCCGAGATCACGCCCGAGATGCGGCTGGTCATCCCGTTTCCGACGGTCAAGCACTCGCTCGTGCGGACGATGCCATACGGCCGCAAGACGATCTACGTCGGCGGGCACTGCTTCGGCATCGAGGGCATGGGCGCCGAAGAAGGGCTGGCGCTGGTCGAGGAGCTTTACGCCCACGCGACGCAGGAGAAGTACGTCTACCGCCACCAGTGGCGACAGTGGGACCTCGTCATCTGGGACAACCGCTGCACGATGCACGCAGCGACGCCGCTGCTCTCGGATCGGTACCGCCGCGACATGCGCCGGACGACGATCAACGAGAGCGGGCCGGAGACGAGCGCCTACGAATGGATGGGTCTGGCCGATGCGGCTTGAACCGGAGTAGACTCAGTCACCCGGCCATCCAGCCGCTTACCAGTCGATCGGCCCGCGGCCGGCTTCGCTCAGGAATGCGTTGGTCTTGCTGAACGGTCGTGAGCCGAAGAACCCGGCATGCGCCGACAGCGGGCTCGGGTGCGCGCTGCTCAGCACCAGGTGGCGCTTGCTCTGCGCCAGTTGCGGCACGTTGAGCGCCTTCTTGCGCGCATGGCTGCCCCACAGGATGAACACACTCGGGGCCGCACGCTCGGCGACCGCCGCGACCGCCGCATCGGTGATCGCTTCCCAGCCCTTGCCGGCGTGGCTGCCGGCCTTGGCTGCCTCAACGGTGAGCGAGGTGTTGAGTAGCAACACCCCCTGCCGCGCCCAGTGCTCGAGGTTGCCGGTGCCGCGGCGGGCGACGCCGAGATCGCTCTCGAGTTCCTTGTAGATGTTGACCAGGCTCGGCGGGACCTGAACCCCGTCGGGCACCGAAAAGCACAGTCCGTGCGCCTGGCCGGGCCCATGATACGGGTCCTGCCCGAGAATCACCACTTTCACCTGGTCGAGCGGGGTGAGCTCGAGCGCTCTGAGCCGGGTGCCTTTAGGCGGGTATATAGTCGCTCCGCGCTCTTCCTCGGCGCGGAGCCAGCCGCCGAGACGCCGGCTTTCGGGCAACGCCAATGCCGGTTCGAGCGCCGCGCGCCAGCTGTCGGGAACGGTGTCGGCCATGAACACGGCTTAGCGCGCATGCAAGGCGCCCTCCAAGCAAGGCTTTTCCTCTTTCCCCAATGTCACTAAGGCCACCTGAATGACTGTTCATTTTCACGAAGAAGACCTGCCCGCCGGCGTGCTCGCGCCGGGACCCGTCGCGGTCGATACCGAAACCATGGGGCTGGTCACGCCGCGCGACCGCCTGTGCGTGGTGCAGATTTCCGATGGCCAGGGCGACGAGCACCTCGTCCGCTTCGCCCGCGACAGCCGCTACGACGCGCCCAATCTCAGGGCGGTGCTGGCCGACCCCGCGCGGCTGAAGATCTACCACTTCGCCCGCTTCGACCTCGCCGCGATCGAGCATTACCTCGGCGTGGTCGCCGCGCCGGTGTTCTGCACCAAGATCGCCAGCAAGCTGACGCGAACCTACACCGACCGTCACGGGCTCAAGAACCTGGTCAACGAACTGCTGAACGAAGACATCTCCAAGCAGCAGCAATCGAGCGACTGGGGCGCCCCGGAGCTGAGCGAGGCCCAGCGTGACTATGCCGCGTCGGACGTTCGTTTCCTCCACCGGCTGCACGACGTGTTCGTCGAGCGCCTGCTGCGCGAAGGACGGATGGAACTGGCCCAGGCCTGCTTTGCTTTCCTTCCTGCACGCGCGCGGCTGGATATCGCCGGCTGGGCAGACAGGGACATCTTCAGCCACGACTAAGGTGCGCTGAGGCAAGAAAGCTCGAATGACAGCCAAGGCCGACCAGATCAGGGAGCGCCGCCGCGCCTTCGCCGCGCCGGGGAGCCAGCTCGACCGCACGGTGCGCTGGCTCGCGGTCGGCTTGCCCGCGGCTGTTGGCGTGATCTTCGCACTGATGGTGGTAACCCCGCTCGGCCCGCGCGGCGAAGTCAGCTTCCTGCTCGACCGCAACAAGGTCCAAACCACCGCCAACCGCCTGGTGGTCGACAACGCGGTCTACCGCGGCGAGGATGGCAGGGGCCGTCCGTTCTCGCTGTCCGCCGGTTCGGCGGTGCAGCACTCGGTCAGCGAGCCGGTGGTGCAGATGCGCGACCTCGTCGGCCGCATTCTGCTCGACGAAGGGCCGGCGCAGATCACCGCCGAGCTCGGCCGTTACAACTACGATACCCAGCAGGTCGCGGTCGACAGCGAGGTCAGGTTCGTCGCCGCCGACGGTTATCAAATGAACACCCGCGGCGTTTCGGTCGACCTCGACAAGAAGACCATGGTCGGCAGCGGCGGCGTCGCCGGGGAAACTCCCGCGGGCACCTTCTCGGCGGATTCGATCGAGGCCAACCTCGCCACGCGCACGGTTGCCTTGCAGGGGCGCGCGCGGTTGCACATGATCCCGGGCAAGATGCAGGTGCCGCATTGAGCGCTTCCCCCGCTAGCCGCCAATCGCTAGGGATTGCACCGATGAAAAGCCGCTCGCCCCTCTCCCGTCTGGCCTTGCGCGGGCTCGCCGCGGGCGCGCTCGCCGGCGCCGCCGCGGCGCTCGCATTCGGCTCGCAGGCGGGGGCGCAGGCGATCGCCGGATTCAATTCCGACCAGCCGGTCAACTACGCTGCCGACCGCATCGAACTGCAGGACAGACAGAAACGCGTGGTGCTCTCCGGCAATGTCCAGATCGACCAGGGCGACCTCCGGCTGACCGCCGCGCGCACGACCGTCGCCTACACCAACGACGGCGGCCTGAAGATCCAGCGGATCGACGCGACCGGCGGGGTCGTCGTCACCCGCGGCAACGAACGCGCCAGCGGCGCGGCGGGCGTCTACGACTTCAATCGCCGGGTGATCGTCCTGTCGGGCGGCGTCGCGCTGCGCCGCGGCGCCGACACCCTCAATGGCGGGCGCCTGACGATGGACCTCAAGTCCGGCCTCTCGACCGTCGACGGCGGCGGCGGCCGCGGCCCCGGCGCCACGCAGAACGGCAGCGGACGGGTGACCGGGACCTTCACGGTACCCAAAAAGCAGTAACCTTCAACCAGATAGCGAGCCTGTTCCGGGTCGGCGCAGCGCTGTGCGCTACGCGGCTTGTAATGCCCGGCGACCGGGGTAAGTACGTAGCGAATGAGCAAGTCCACACGCTATTTTTCGGCCCCGTGTCGCCGTCGATCTGCGATGGGTCGGGGCCTGCACGCCGGTCAGCCGGCGCGATAGCCTCGCCGCAAGCCAATGCGCATCCTCGTTTCCGACTACTCGGGACATCCGTTCCGCGTGGATAATCAACGACCGAATGCATGGTGATTACAAATAACACGCCCACCGCAAACGAGGTTTGCGGTCGGGAGTTCGGGTGGCGACGCCATGAACGGCACGCCATCGCCAGACAGACCAAGGCTGCCGCTGCCACCATCAAGTATCTCAAGAGGCCCGCCTCGAGTCAGATTTTCCGGAAATCATTATGAGCGCGGTTCGGCGTCCTGAGGCTAAGGACTTCCAGCCGTTCGACGGGTAACATCGCCGGTTCGAATCCGCCCAAGCTAAAACCCGTCGGCCACTGGCGGAGCGCAAACCAACTATCCTGCCAAATGTGCGCGCATCCGTCCTCAACATCTTCGAACCGCTCGAACAACTTCGAACCGCTCGGCGACGCGGCTGAGGGCGGTGTTCTCGGCCGAGGCAAGCGTAACGACGGCGAGGCCCGCCAGAAGGGCCGCCGCTGTTACCAGAACGAACAGCAAGCCGCGCAGGCGCTGCCCCGGCGCGCGCGACACCTCAAGGATCGCCAACACAAAGACGACCGCCACGGAAATCAACGCAGTTCCCGCACGCGAGCCAGTCATCATCGTCGCCGCTAGGAAGAACAGGACATCCCGACCATCAGGCCGAGTACGGCTCGCCAATCAAGCATCATAGGGGCCATTTTTGCAGGGTCCGAGAGGTAAGACGCGGCGAGCGCGGCGAATGGCAGGAAGTCGATCAGGAGCACATCGGCTTGGGCGTTCCGATTGGCCTGGAAGCCGGTGATCCAGCCCACATGGAATTGGCTGTAGACGTTGATCCCGCGATTGCCGGCAAACAACTGAAGACTACCGAACAACGCGCTGACCAGCGTCGTCGCCACGATCGCCGTGATGGCAAGGTGCGACCGCGCTGATCGAGGCGAGCACCGCGTAAGCGCAGCAAATGACCGGGATGATGGTCAGCAAGGAGGCGAGCGTGCGGCTCCAAGAAAGCGAGAACGGCGGCCACCCTCGCTCGTTGCCGGGCGGGGATGACGCGTCAACCGCATCCCGCCGCGCGCGCATGGTCGTCCAGATCGAGGGCGGAAGCGGAACCAATTGCGCGACGGGTATCACCAGCGGAATGGCGATGCACACCGCAAAGGCGATCTCGAGCACGAGTTCGGTCGTCGGATTGGGAGAGCCCCGACCGGCAAGGATTACAGCGAACATCAAGTTTAATGGCGCCCGAAGACTTAATGTTCACGAGTGACCCAGCCATTTTCTTTTGCATCTGCGAAGTTGCCCGGCACACATCCCAAAAATGGGGCATTTCACCGCACCCTTCCGGTTCGCGCCGCCATGTGCCATGGCGCGCGGCATCAAGCGAACGGCAAAAAGTAAACATGAGCGAGCTTCTCAAGATCAGCCTTCCCGACGGTTCGGTGCGCGAAATGCCTGCCGGTTCGACCCCCGCCGATGTCGCCGCGGCGATCGGGCCCGGCCTCGCGAAGGCCGCGATCGCGGCCCGCGTCGACGGGGAGGTGCGCGACATCACGCGCCCGTTCGAGGGCGATTCGCAGCTCGCGCTGATCACCGGCCGTGACGAGGCAGAGGCGCTCGAGCTGGTCCGCCACGATTACGCGCACGTGCTGGCGGAAGCGGTCCAGGCGCTCTGGCCCGACACCCAGATCACCTTCGGCCCTTCGACCGACGATGGCTTCTACTACGATTTCGCCCCCGGCGAGCGCGGGCCGTTCACCGAGGAAGACCTGCCCCTGATCGAAGCGAAGATGCGCGAGATCATCGCCGCCGACAAGCCGCTCCGCCGCGAAGTGTGGACTCGCGAGCAGCTGATCTCGCGCTGGCGCGAGCAGGGCGAGACGTTCAAGGCCGAGTGGGCCGCCGGGCTGCCCGAAGGCGAGGAGCTGACGGTCTACTGGTCGGGTGGCGACTGGCTCGACATGTGTCGCGGACCGCACCTCGCGAGCACCGGCAAGCTCGATCCCGCGGCATTCAAGCTGACGCGCGTCTCGGGCGCCTACTGGCGCGGCGACCAGAACAACGCGATGCTCAGCCGGATCTACGGCACCGGCTGGCTCAACAAGAAGCAACTCGACGCGCACCTCTTCCGACTCGAGGAAGCGGGCAAGCGCGACCACCGGAAGCTCGGCCAGGAGATGGATCTGTTCCACTTCCAGCCCGAGGCGCAAGGTTCGTGCTTCTGGCATCCCAAGGGCTACCTGATCTGGCGCGAACTCGAGCGTTACATGCGCCGTCAGCTCGATGCGGCCGGCTACGAGGAAGTGAAGACCCCGCAGCTGATGGACGTGCGCCAGTGGGAGAAGTCCGGCCACTGGGGCAAGTACTCGGAGAACATGTTCGCGGTGCCCGACGAGGTGCCGCAGGCCGAAGGCGAAGGCCCGGTGATCAGCGGTTCGGGCGAGATGATGGCGCTCAAGCCGATGAACTGCCCGGCGCACATCCTCGTCTTCAAGCAGGGCATCAAGTCCTACCGGGACCTGCCGATCCGCATGGCCGAGTTCGGCTGCTGCCACCGCAACGAGCCGCACGGCGCACTGCACGGCCTGCTGCGCGTGCGCCAGTTCACCCAGGACGATGCGCATATCTTCTGCCGCGAAGACCAGCTGGTCGAGGAAGTGGCTCGCTTCTGCAACCTCCTCGACGCGATCTACCGCCAGCTCGGCTTCGAGGAATACGCGATCAAGCTCGCGCTACGGCCGGAGAAGCGTTTCGGGTCGGAAGAGATGTGGGACTGGGCCGAACAATCGCTGCGCGACGCGGTCGCCAGCACGGGCCGCAACACCGCCGAATGGGGGTGGGAAGAGCTGCCCGGCGAAGGCGCGTTCTACGCCCCCAAGCTCGAGTTCCACCTGACCGACGCGATCGGCCGCACCTGGCAGGTCGGCACGCTGCAGACCGACACCGTGCTGCCCGAGCGGCTCGACGCGTCATACGTCGGCGAGGACGGCGAGCGTCACCGGCCGGTCATGCTTCACCGCGCGATCCTCGGCACGTTCGAACGCTTCATCGGCATTCTCATCGAGCATTACGCCGGCAAGCTGCCGCTGTGGCTGACGCCGGTGCAGGCGGTGGTGGCGACGATCGTGTCCGACGCCGACGACTATGCGAACGAGGTGTTGGCCAAGCTGGCGGCCGCGGGCCTGCGCGCCGAAGCCGACCTGAGGAACGAGAAAATCAACTACAAGGTGCGCGAGCACTCGGTCGCCAAGATCCCGCACATGCTGGTGGTCGGCAAGCGCGAGGCCGAGGAAGGCACCGTGGCGCTGCGCACGCTCGGCGAGCAGCAGCAGCGGGTCCTGAGCGTCGACGAGGCGATTGCCTGGCTCCAGGGCGAGGCGACCCCACCCGACTTGCGCTGAGCTTTCGTTTGATGCTTTGAGTCGTGCAATGCGCAGGTCGGCGCCGCGCCTCAACCCCGCAGCTCCGCGCCCAGCTTGGCCGCGGCGGCGACGATCCGCTCGGAAATGATCTTCAGGTCCGAGTCGGTATAGCTCTTTTCGCCCGGCTGGAGCGTGACCTCGATCGCCAGCGACTTCTTGCCCTCGGGTACACCGGTTCCCCGGAAATCGTCGAAGATTCGCGCCTCGGCGATCTCGGCCTTGTCGGCGCCGCGTACCGCTCGCTGCAGGTCGCCCGCGGGCAAGGCAACATCCACCAGGAAGGCGAAGTCGCGGACGACAGGCTGTAATGCCGGCGGAGCGTAAGGTGCGCGGGCGAAGCTCGGCGTTCCCTTCTTCGGCGGAATCGCGTCCAGATGAATGCCGAGCGCGGCTACCGGGCCATCGATGTCGAATGCCTTGAGCGTGCCCGGGTGGATCATGCCGAAGCTGGCCAGCTGGTTCTTCGGCCCGAGCCGCAGCGTGGCCGATTGGCCGGGGTGATAGACGCGGCCCGCCTCCCCCATGACCTGGAGCCTGTCGACCGGGGCGCCAGCGGTTTCGAGCAGGTAGAGCGTCAGGGCCTTGGCGTCGAAAGCGTCAAACGGCTTGGCCTTGCCGCCTTGCCACGACCGCGCCTCGCGCTCGCCGGCGAGCACGCAGACCAGCGTCGGATGTTCGCCATCGGCGAGGTAGCGGCGACCGATCTCGAACAGCCGCACGCTCGATGCGCCGCGATCGAGGTTGCGGCGCACGGCCGAGAGCAGCCCCGGGAGCAGCGAGGGCCGCATGACCTTCAATTCCTCGCTGATAGGATTTTCGAGCACCCAGGCGGCCCCGTCGACAGCCTCGGCTTCCTTTTCCGAAATGAACGACCAGGTGATCGCCTCGTTGAGCCCTCGCGCGGCGGCGGCGCGGCGCAGCTTGCGCTCGGTCGCCTGTTCGGGCGTGGCGGTCGGCCGAGCGACGCCATCGGTGCGCGGCAGCGGCACTCTGTCGACGCGATCGAGCCCGTGGATGCGGACAACTTCCTCAACGATATCGGCGGGCCCTTCGATGTCGTGGCGGCGCAGCGGCGCGGTGACCCGCCAATCGGGCGAGACGCGGAACTCGAGCGCCTCTAGCGTGCGAAGCTGCTCCTCCTCCGAGATGGCAATGCCGCCAAGCCGTTCCGCGAGACCAGGGTCGTACTCGATCACGGTCGGCGTGCTCGGGGGCGAGCCGGCACGGACCAGTTCCGACGCCTCGCCGCCGCAGATCTTGAGGATCAACGCGGTCAGCAGGTCGAGCCCTTCGTCGAGGAACGCCGGATCGACCCCGCGCTCGAAGCGGGTGCGGGCGTCACTGGCGAGCCCGAGCTTGCGTCCGGTGGCGCCGATCCGCTCGGGGTCGAAGTAGGCGATCTCGAGGAGCACGTCGGTGGTGGCGTCAGACACGCCCGAATGCTCGCCGCCCATGATCCCGGCGATGTCGTGCACGCCGCTGTCGTCGGCGATCACTGTCATGCTCGAATCGAGCGTGTAGGTCTTTTCGTTGAGCGCCAGAACCTGCTCGCCGTCCTTCGCGCGGCGCGCGACCACCGCGCCCTTGAGCTGGGCGAGGTCGTAAGCATGCGCCGGGCGGCCGAACGCCAGCATCAGGTAATTGGTGATGTCGACCAGCGCCGAAATCGGCCGCTGCCCGGCGGAGAGCAGCCGCTGCTGCATCCACTCGGGCGAGGCGCCGTTGCTGACGCCGCGGATCACCCGGCCGTAAAACGCCGGGCAACCCTCGGGATCGTCGGTGCGGATTTCGACCGGGCAGGGGAAGCTGCCCGCCACCGGCTCGACCCGGTACGGCTTGAACCTGCCGAGGCCTGCCGCCGCGAGGTCGCGGGCAATGCCCTCGACGCCCATGCAGTCGGGCCGGTTGGGAGTGATCGCCACGTCGAACACCGGACTTGTGCCGCGGTAGTCGGCGAAACTCGCGCCGACCGGCGCGTCGGCCGGCAGTTCGATGATCCCCTCGTGATCGTCGCCGAGCTGCAATTCCCGCGTCGAGCACATCATGCCGTTGCTCTCGACCCCGCGGATCGCCGTCTTGCGCAGTTCCATGCCGTTCGCCGGCACGATCGCGCCCGACATCCCAAACACGCCTTTCATTCCCGCGCGCGCGTTGGGGGCGCCGCATACCACCTGCAGGGGTTCGCCTTCACCAGTGCTGACCGTCAGCACCTGGAGCTTGTCGGCGTTCGGATGCGGCGCCGCGGTGAGCACTTCGGCTACGCGGAAGCCGGTGAGCCCTTCGGCCGGGTCCTCGAGCCCCTCGACCTCGATGCCGATCTTGTTGAGCGCGGCGGATATCTCCCCGGCCGAGGCATCGGTATCAAGGAACACCTTGAGCCAGTCGAGCGAGAACTTCATGCCCGCGCTCCTACGCCCGCCGAAAGGGTCGGCTGGTCGAACGGCGAGAAGCCGTAGTGCCTGAGCCAGCGCACGTCGCCGTCGAAGAAGGCGCGCAGATCGTCCATCCCATACTTGAGCATGGCGAGGCGATCGACACCGACGCCAAAGGCGAAGCCCTGCCATTCGTCGGGGTCGAGGCCGCTCATCTCGATCACCCGGCGGTTGACCATGCCGCTGCCGAGCAGCTCCATCCAGCCGTGCCCCGGTTCGTCGCCCGAGCCACCGAGCACCCGGCGGCCGTTCTCGAGCGCGAAGCCGACGTCGGCTTCGACCGAAGGCTCGGTGAACGGGAAATAGCTCGGCCGCAGCCGCAGGACGATGTCCTCGCGCTCGAAGAACGCCTTGAGGAAGGTCTCGAGCGTCCACTTAAGATGGCCCAGGTGAATGCCGCGATCGATCACCAGGCCTTCGACTTGGTGAAACATCGGCGTGTGGGTCGCATCGCTGTCCGAGCGGTAGACCCGGCCCGGAGCGATGATCCGCAGCGGCGCGCCCTGGCTGACCATCGTGCGCACCTGCACCGGACTGGTGTGGGTGCGCAGCAGCATTCGATGGTCCACACCCTCTTGCTGAGGGAAATAGAAGGTATCGTGCATCGCCCGCGCCGGGTGGCTTTCAGGCATGTTGAGCGCCGTGAAGTTATGCCAGTCGTCCTCGATCTCGGGACCCGTGGCGACCGCGAAGCCCATATCGGCGAAGATCTCGGCAAGCTCGTCCATTACCTGGCTGACCGGATGCACGGAGCCCTTGGGTACCTCGGACGCGGGCAGTGTGAGGTCGAGCGTTTCGCTCGCGAGGCTCGCCTCGAGCGCCGCGTCGTCGAGCGCGGCCTTCTTCTCGGCGAGCGCATTGGCGATCTTTTCGCGCGCCGCCTGGATCGCCGGCGCGGCTTTCGTGCGCTCCTCCGACGCCATGGCGCCGAGACTCTTCAGCGCCAGGCTGATCCAGCCCTGCTTGCCGAGCGCGGCGATGCGGATCGCCTCCACCGCGTCGACATCGGCAGCCGCGTCGATCGCGGCAAGCGTTTCGGAAATCCTCTGATCGTCCATCGTGCAAGTCCGCTAGATCAATTGCGCACAAAGAAAAAGCGCCACCCTCGCGGATGGCGCTTCAACTCCTCGGCGCGGATGCGCCAAATCAGGCCGAAGGCAGCGCCTGCTTCGCCTGCGCGATGATGGCGGTAAACGAACCGCCCTCGTTCATCGCGAGGTCGGCCATGACCTTGCGGTCGAGCTCGATGCCGGCGAGCTTAACGCCGTGCATGAACTGCGAATACGTCAGGCCTTCGGCGCGAACCGCGGCGTTGATCCGCTGGATCCACAGCGCGCGGAAAGACCGCTTCTTCACCTTGCGGTCGCGGTAGGCATACTGCCCGGCCTTTTCGACCGCCTGGCGGGCGACGCGAATGGTGTTCTTGCGGCGGCCGCGATAGCCCTTGGCTTGCTCGAGGATCCGCTTGTGTTTGGCGCGGGTGGTAACGCCGCGTTTGATACGGGACATGCTCTAGTACTCCTGTCTCTAAACCCGGCTCAGTCGAGGCCGTAGGGGGCCCACTTCTTGATCGTCCGAGCATCGGCATCGGCGATCACGGTGGTGCCGCGGTTCTGGCGGATGTACTTGGCATTGTGGCTGATCAGGCGGTGGCGCTTGCCGGCGACACCATGCTTGACCTTGCCGGTGGCGGTGATCTTGAAGCGCTTCTTCACACCGCTCTTGGTCTTCAGCTTGGGCATTTCAGTCTCCTTTCGGGGACACGTCCTAGCCAGCCCTGGCAGCCCTTTTGGCCAGACCGGCAGATAATCACGTGTCGGTGAAGGACGCGCCCCTAGTCGCTGGGCGCGCGAAAGGCAAGCGTCAGTGCGCGTGCCCGTGGTGGCCGCCCATCGCCTCGAGCACATCGTCGAGCCGCGCCGGATCTCCAAGCGCCAGCACATGACCGTCTGAGGCGGCGTGCAGGGGCTCGCCGTTCCAGTCGCACATCATCCCGCCGGCGCCTTCGACGACCGGGACCAGCGCGGCGAAATCGTGCAGCTTGAGACCGGCCTCGCACACTATATCGAGGTGGCCCGAGGCGAGCATCGCGTAGTTGTAGCAGTCGCCGCCCATGATCATCCGCCGGTGATCGGTCGCCTGGGCGAGCGTCATGAACACGTCGCCCTGGTCCTGGGTGAAATAGTGCGGTCCCGTAGTGGCGAGCGCCGCGTGCGACAGTTCAGGGCAGGCACGGGTGACGACTGGCTGGCCGTTGAGCGTCGTCGGCTCTCCCGCTACGCCGAGCCAGCGCTCGCCGAGGACCGGCTGGTCGATCACCCCGAGCACTGGAAAGCCGTCGACCAGCAGCGCGATCAGGGTGCCGAAAGTGGCCCGCCCGGCGAGAAACGCGGTGGTGCCGTCGATCGGGTCGAGCACCCATTGCCGGCCCGAGCGGCCCTCGGTCGTGCCGAATTCCTCGCCGGCGACACCGTCCTGCGGCACTTCGGCGGTGAGGAGCTTGCGCATCGCTTCCTCGGCGGCGCGGTCCGCCAGAGTCACCGGCGTCGCGTCCGCCTTGCGCTCGTGGTCGAGCCCGCTGCGGAAATGCGGCACGATCGTCGCCCGCGCGGCGTCGGCGAGTCGGTGGGCGAGGGCAATTTCGGCGGCGAGATTCAAGTCAGTCGAACAGCGAGGAGACGCTGCTCTCGTCGGCGATCCGGCGCACCGCCTCGCCGATCAGCGGGGCGATCGGCAGGACCCGGATGCGTTTCGATTCCTTCGCCGCGTCGGTCGGCAGGATGGTGTCGGTGATCACCAGTTCGGTCAGCGCCGAGCCGTCGACCCGCGCCACCGCGCCGCCCGACAGTACGCCGTGGGTGATGTAGGCGGCGACCGAGGTCGCCCCGGCGTCGAGCAGCGCCTGCGCGGCATTGCACAGCGTGCCGCCCGAATCGATGATGTCGTCGATCAGGATGCACGCCCGGCCGCTGACGTCGCCGATGATGTTCATGACTTCGGATTCGCCGGCGCGCTCGCGGCGCTTGTCGACGATGGCCAGCGGGGCGTTGTCCAGCCGCTTGGCCAGCGCGCGGGCGCGGACCACGCCGCCGACGTCGGGCGAGACCACCACCAGGTTACGCCCGGCGTAGCGCGCGAGGATGTCGGCCGACATCACCGGGGCGGCGAACAGATTGTCGGTCGGGATATCGAAGAACCCCTGGATCTGCCCGGCGTGGAGATCGACCGAGAGCACCCGGTTGGCGCCCGCTTCGGTGATCAGGTTGGCGACCAGCTTGGCCGAAATCGGTGTGCGCGAGCCGGACTTGCGATCCTGCCGGGCGTAGCCGAAATAGGGGATGACGGCGGTGATCCGCTTGGCCGACGCGCGCCTGCACGCGTCGATCGAGATCAGCAGCTCCATCAGGTTGTCGTTCGCCGGGTAGCTGGTCGACTGCATGATGAAGAGGTCTTCGCCGCGAACGTTTTCGTGGATTTCGACGAAGATTTCCTCGTCGGCGAAGCGGCGCACGCTGGCGTCGGTCAGCGGAAGCTCGAGATAACTCGCGATCGCCCGGGCAAGCGGCAAGTTGGAATTGCCGGCCATGATCTTCATCGCGCGGGTGCTCCTGTCAGGTCGCCATTAGGAATCGCCTGCGGCCCGCTTAGCCGAGCGTCATGGTATTGCAACACTGGCGGTGAGCTATCCCACGGCCTTCCGCCAGAAGCGGGGAAGGAACATGCCAGTGCGCCGCTTGTAGCGCGCGTATACGGGCGCGAGATCGCTGCCGGCCATGCTCCGCTCGTCGTCGCGCGCGGCGTGGACGAACAGGCTTGCGTTGAGCAGAAAGATCGCCAGCGACCACAACGAGGGCAGCGCCGCGAGCATGGCGGCGAAGGCGATCAGGTAGCTCGCATAGATCGGATGCCTGATGTGGGCGTAAGGGCCGTCCTCGCAGACTGCCTCGGGCACCTCGCCGTTCCAGGCGATGTGAAACCGCCTGTCCGCGATCGTGTGGCGAGCCCATTCGTATAGCGTCAGCGCGGCCGCCATCAGCGCCCCGCCGGCAACCGCATTGCCCATCGGAACGTGGGCGCGATAACCGAGGAACAGGGTCGCGAGGGTGCCGGTCACCAGGAACGAGAACTGGGCGATTCCTGAGCCGAGATCGTCGTCGGGGCTGACCTCGAAGGTCCGCGCGCCGGCGAGGATGAAATAATAGAAGCACAGTCCCAGCGGGAGGATGAACACCGTCGGCCAGAGCGGGACGGATATCACCTCACCCCACCCGGTGGTCGCCCTTGACCCAGCGGATCGTGCCGCTGCTCGCGCGCATGACCACGCTTTCGGTCGTCATCCGGTCCCCCTTGAGATACTTGACCCCTTCGAGCAGCGAGCCATCGGTGACCCCGGTGGCGGCGAAGATGCAGTCGCCCTTGGCGAGGTCCTCGAGCTTGTAGATGCGGTCGAGGTCCTCGATCCCCCATTTGCGCGCGCGCAGCCGTTCGTCGTCGTTGCGGAAGATCAGCTTGCCGTTGAACTGGCCGCCGACGCAGCGCAGCGCGGCTGCCGCGAGCACGCCTTCGGGCGCGCCGCCGCTGCCCATGTAGATGTCGATCGTGGTATTGGGATCGGTGGTCGCGATGACTCCCGCAACGTCACCGTCGCCAATGAGTACCACCCCGCAGCCGAGCGCGCGCAACTCGGCAATCAGTGCCGAATGGCGCGGACGCTCGAGCACGCAGACGATGATCTCGTTCGGCGCGACGCCCTTGGCCGCGGCGACCGCCTTGACGTTGTCGGTCGCGCTCTTCGCCAGGTCGATCACCCCTTCGGGATAGCCGGGGCCGACGGCGAGCTTCTCCATGTAGACGTCGGGCGCGTTGAGCAGGCAGCCTTCTTCGGCCGCGGCCAGCACTGCCAGCGCGTTGGGGCCGGCCTTGGCGGTGATCGTAGTGCCTTCGAGCGGGTCGAGCGCGATGTCGATCTTCGGGCCCTTGCCGGGTGCGCCGCCGACCTTCTCGCCGATAAAAAGCATCGGCGCCTCGTCGCGCTCGCCTTCGCCGATGACCACGGTGCCGTCGATCGCCAGCTCGTCGAACGCCCGGCGCATCGCCGCGACCGCGGCGGCGTCGGCGGCCTTCTCGTCGCCCCGCCCGATCAGCTTCGACGCCGCAATGGCCGCCGCTTCGGTCACGCGGACCATCTCCAACACCAGGACGCGGTCCAAAACGTGGCTGGCGGAAACGGCGCGGTCGTTCATAAGCGATTCAGTCCTGTCGGCGTGTCTCTCTCGCCGCCAATTGGGCGAAAGGGCGGGCGATGTCGAGCATGCTGTTAGCGGCCGCCGCTGCCGCCGTTAACCCGGCCCCGACGGTGACCGCGGAGCAGGCGCTGGAGAACGCCCGGGCGATATTTTCCGCCGCACCGCGCAAGGCCGCTCCGTGCCCCGATGCCACCGGCGACGAGATCGTCGTCTGCGCCGAGCACGAGGACCCGGCGAAGCAGTATGTCCCCTCGAACACCGACAGCGGCGATCCCGACGACGGGGTGCCCCGCGCGCCCGACGTCTCCGGCCTGCCGAGCGGCGGCATGCGCATCGGCAAGACCCCGCGCCACCCGCTGATCATCGACCTGTCGAAGATTCCCGAGGCGCCCGCCGGTTCCGATGCCGACAAGATCGCCAAGGGCGAGATGGCCGCGCCTTAGTCCAGCAAGTGCATCACAAGCGGCGGCTCGGTCAGGCTTTCCGACCCTTCGAGCAGGCGCAGCGCTTCGGCGACGTTCGCCTCGGGGCCTTCGTGAGTGACCATTGCCACCAGCACCTCGCCGCCCTCTTCCGGACGGCCTTGCTGAATCAGGCTTTCGATCGAGACCCCGGCGTCACGCATCGCCGTGGCGATCTCCGCGAGAACTCCGGGGCGATCGGCGACGGTGAAACGCAAGTAGGTGCGGTTGGTCCGGTGGCCGGCGTCGGCCGGGGCGCGGGCTTCGAGGGCGGCGACCGGGACCGAGAACGGCGCACCGACGTCGCCGCGCGCTATATCTATAAGGTCGGCGGCGACCGCGCTGGCGGTCGGCCCGTCGCCGGCACCGGCGCCCTGGAACAGCAGGCGGCCGGAGAAATTGCCCTCCGCGACCACCGCGTTGGTCGCGCCTTCGACCGCGGCGAGCGGGTGATGCCGCGGCACCAGGCACGGCTGAACGCGCTGGAACAATCCGCCCTCCTCGGCGCAGTCGGCAATGCCCAGCAGGCGGATGCGATAGCCGAGCGCCTCGGCCTGGGCGATGTCCGCCGCGCGGACGCGGCCGATGCCGCCAATCTCTACCGCGCCGAAGTCGATCCGCGCGCCGAAGGCGATCGCCGCGAGGATCGCCAGCTTGTGCGCCGCGTCGACGCCTTCGACGTCGAAGGTCGGGTCGGCTTCGGCATAACCGAGCGCCTGCGCCTCGCCGAGCACCTCGCCGAAGTCGCGCCCGGTCGCCTCCATCGTCGAGAGGATATAATTGCACGTGCCGTTGAGGATGCCGTAGATACGCTCGATCCGATTGGCCGCGGCGCCTTCGCGCAGGCCCTTGATCACCGGAATGCCGCCGGCCACCGCGGCCTCGAACTTGAGCGCCGCGCCTCGTCCCTCGTTGGCGCGTTCCGCCAGGTCGGCGAGCTCTAGCCCGTGATGCGCGATCATCGCCTTGTTGGCGGTAACCAGCGCCTTGCCGGCGCCCAGCGCACCGCGCGCGGTGGTCAGCGCCGGGCCGTCCGCGCCGCCGACCAGCTCGACCACCACGTCGACGTCGGCGCGCGCGGCGAGCGCGGTCATGTCGTCTTCCCAATCATAGCGCGACAAGTCGACGCCGCGGTCCTTGGTCCGGTCACGCGCCGAGACCGCGACGATGACTACCTTCCGTCCGGCCCGCCGCTCGATCAGGGCGCCGTTGGCCTCGAGCAGGCGAACAAGCCCGGCGCCGACGGTGCCGAGCCCGGCGAGTGCGATGCGAAGCGGTTCGGCCATTCCCGGTGCCCCAGTTGATACGACGGGGCGCGTTAGAAGCTGGGCGCGGCCTTGGCTAGTGCCGCGTGCGCTCGCACGGGCCGAGCTGGTCGAGGATGAACTGGTAGTCGGCCTCAGCCCGTCGGCGGCCGGCGGTGTCGGATTGCAGAAACGCATCGGCGCCCAGTTTGCGCGGAAGGAAACAGGCGAGCCGGTACCAGGCGATCGTGCCGGGCTCCGGCGGCTTGGCCGCCTGGTCGACGATCTCGCTCCACGAGACGCCCCAGGTCGGGTCCATGTTCGGACGGCGGAGCACCGTCAGCGAGACCGGCGCGCCGCCGGCGGTGCCGACGAACATCTGCGTTTCGGACTCGCCGGCGAGATTGCCGGCGACCGAGATCACGTCGCGCACGCCGGTGATTCGCGGCGGGGCGTCGCGGGCGGCGAGCTGACCGATGATGGCGCGCACCCGCTCTTCGAGCATGGGGTCGAGCGGCAGCTGGGCGTCGGGCGCCACGAGCTGGAGCTCGCCCGGGCGGGCGGGGACCGCATTGGCGAAAACGATGAAGGCCTGCTTCCTGAGCTTGGGCGGCTTGCCCTTCGCGCCCAGCGGGACGTCGGCGAGATAGCTGACCGATTCGCCGAGCGCGCTCGGCCCCTTGAGCACACGCTGGGTCTGCGTCCGGAGATAGAGCCGCGCGCGGCCAACGGCGAGACCCGGGGCGCGCTCCGCCGGGACGGTCGCCTGGTCCTTGACGGCGACCTCGGCGACGACTTCCGCCGCTTCGACGAGGCCCACGAGATCGGCGTATGTCGCAGCAGGAGCGCTCGCGGCGAGCGCACTTTGCGCGTTCGCCGCGCCGGAAAATGCGCAGGCCGCAAGCGTCGCAGATGCGGCGGCCGCCCTCAGCCAGATCGAAGGCGTTCGGCGCCGATGTCGCTTCATTGTCATCTCCCGCGGCAACGCTTTGCACCGCAAATTTGCTCCTGATCGCCGCGAGTGCATGGCCTCCGCCCATGAATCCGCCGTTAACCGATAAAGCGTTTGCCCACGCTGGGCTTCGCCGCTAAGGCTGCGCCGGAATGCACCCTGTGGACAACAGAATCGCAGTGCAGGGTGCGGGCCTTGATGGTGGCGGAAAGGGCGTTCCCCCTCCCTGCTACGGGCCTTCAGACTGGACACGGGCTCGCCGTCCCTGACAGGAAAATCCTGCGGGGCGGGGTCCTTGCCGGGTTCGCCCCGGTAGAATGAAATTGAAACGGAGTGATGCAGCTGGATGGCTTACGCTGACCAACAAATGAGCGGTAACAAGATTATCGCGATTATCCTCGTTGCACTCATCCACGTCGCAGTCGGTTACGCGCTGGTCACGGGCCTGGCCTATTCGGCCGTGAAGAAGGCGATCGAGCGGGTGACGACGGTGGATATCAACGAACCGCCACCGCCGCCGCCGGACACGCCGCCGCCGCCGGAGCCCGACAGGCCGCCGCCGCCGGTCGCGCCGCCGCCGCCGATCAACATCAGCGTCGCGCCGCCGCCGATCCAGGTGCAGCCGAACATCCCGCCGCCCGCTCCGGTCATCCGGATCGTGCCGCCGGCCGCACCACCGGCCCCGCCGCCGCCACGGTTCACGCCGAAGTCTCCGCAGCCGAAGGGCAATCCGGGTTCGTGGCAGTCGCCTGACGACTACCCGAGCCGGGCGTTGCGCGAAGAGCGCGAAGGCGTCACCGGCGTCTCGGTGTCGGTCAACGCCGAAGGAAGGGTCGCCGGCTGCTCGGTGACGCGCTCCAGCGGTTCGCCCGATCTGGACGACGCGGCTTGCCGGCTGATCACCCGTCGCGGCCGGTTCAATCCGGCAACCGATGGCGAAGGCCAGCCCACAAGCGGCACCTGGAACAGTTCGGTCCGCTGGCAGATTCCTAAGTAACGAGACGAAACCGGAGACTCGCGCCCGAGAAGGCCGGTCTCCCGCCTATCGAGATTGAATGAACCAAATTCAGGAAGTTTAGGAAAAGGAATACCCGCATGCTTATTGACATCCTTGCCGCAGCGTCGAACGCGGCGCCTCAGTCGGAGTTCGGCTTCGGCCCTGCGGTCAGGCAGGGCGGAGCCATCACCATCGTCATCCTGTCCGTGCTGGCCATCATGTCGGTCGGTTCGTTCTACATCCTCATCACCAAGTTCATGGAGCAGAACCGCATCTTCCGGCAGTACAAGTCGGTGCGGTCGAACTTCTGGCGCGCCAACACGCTGAGCGAAGGCGCCACCAAGCTCGAAAAGAACAGCGCCTGGCGCCAGCTGGTCGACGACGCCCTCGTGGCCGAATCGCAGCACAGCAAGATGACCGACACGCTCGAGGCGCACGACTGGCTGCACGGCTCACTCGCGCGCTCCGAAGCCTCGATCAACGCCCGTCTCGCGGGCGGCCTGCCGTTCCTCGCCACCACCGGCGCGACCGCGCCGTTCGTCGGACTGCTCGGTACCGTTATCGGCATCTATCGCGCGATGATCGGCATCGCGCTCGCCGGTTCGGGCTCGATCGATAAGGTCGCCGGCCCGGTTGGTGAGGCACTTATCATGACCGCGCTCGGCCTGCTCGTCGCGGTGCCAGCGGTGTTCGCCTACAACTGGCTTCAGAACCGCAACAAGCGTGTCAGCGAGCTGCTCGCTGCCTTCTCGACGGACATCCTCGCCAACCTGACCTCGCGCGGCGCGGTCAAGCCGGCGGTGATGACCAAGACCTCGACCCAGCAGGCGGCCAAGACCACGGCCCCCGCGACGGCTCCGAAGGCCTGAGGGTGATCGGCGGGGCGGGCTCCGGCATGCGGGTCGCCCGCCCCCGTCACCAACGCGAAGTTTTGAGATAGGAACACAAGAACATGGCCATTGCAGTTGGCGGCGTTGAAGAAAGGCCGATGTCGGACATCAACACCACGCCGCTGGTCGACGTGATGCTGGTGCTGCTGATCATCTTCCTGATCACCGTCCCGGTCGCCCTTCAGACCATCGAGAAGCTCCGAATTCCGGTGTTCCAAGCGGCGGAATCGAAGGACAAGGCTGAAAACCTGCTGATCACGGTGAGCACCACCGACGCCGCTGGACGTAGCGCCGGCGAACCAGGTTTCGAGGGCGCGTCGCGCAACGGCGAATGCCGCGTGTACTTCAACAACGTCACTCCGGTCGATTCGCAAGAGCTGTACGACCAGGCGTTCAAGCGTCTCGACGCGATCGTGAAGCGCGCCGGCGGCGCGGCAGCGATCATGGAAGACCCGGAAAAAATTCCGCAGGTCGTCATCCGCGGCGACGTCAACGCGCCGTGGCGCTGCATCGCCGGTACGATCTACAACGTCCAGGCGGCAAGCTATCCGACCGTCGGTTTCATTTCCAACCCGAAAGAAGTCAGCTGATTCGGGCTGGTAGGCAAATTCAGGAGTAAACCACCATGGCAATGTCAGGCGGCAGGGACGATGGCCAGCCGATGATGGAGATGAACACGACGCCGTTGATCGACGTCATGCTCGTGCTCCTCGTCATGCTCATCATGACGCTCCCCCCCGTGACGAACTCGGTCAATATCGACTTGCCGACGCCGAGCAACGTCATCCCCACGAACGTCGATCCTGTGAAGAACAAGATCGTCCTGACGAACAACGACGAAATCCTCTGGAACGGGCAGGCCATCAACGACGGCCAGCTGGTCTCTAATCTGCAGCAGACGCTGACCTTCGCGGTCGAGCCCGAGCTGCAGTTCGAGCCCGAGCCGAACGCGAGCTACAACATCTCATCGCAGGTGCTCAACATCATCAAGGGCTCCGGCGTCACCAAATTCGGCTTTGTCGGCAACGAGAAGTACCGTGTCTTCGGTAAGGGCGGTCCGGCGGACCCGACGCGCTGATCCAGCCGGCCATCGAACACCCGGAAAGGGGCGGAGCGATCCGCCCCTTTTTTAGTTCCTCCCCGAGGCAAGATCGAGAATGACAAGCTTGCGTTAATCGTGGCCGCCTTCCGGTCCTGGCTCAACCCGCATGGCTGCCCCCGCGAGCGTTTCCGCCTCGAGCAGGAGCTCGTCGTCGACCGCGCCTTGCGGCAGGCTCTCCCGGCCGATCATCACCAGCACCGGGACGGCCAACGGGCTTACCCGGTCGAGCTCGACGTGGACCAAGCGCTCGGCGGCGCTGTCGAGCAGATCGCCGAGGCGGCCGACATCGGTCATCCGCGCCCGCGCGTCGGCCCAGGCGGCTTCGATCAGCACGTGGTCGGGCTCGTACTTGCGCAGCACGTCGTAGATCAGGTCCGTCGAGAAGGTGACCTGCTTGCCGCTCTTGCGCTTGCCGGGATGCTGGCGTTCGACCAGCCCGGCAATCACCGCAACCTCGCGAAAGGCGCGGCGCAGGATATGCGATTCCTGCACCCACTCGAGGAACTCGTGGCTCAGGATGTCGGGCGAAAGCAAGGGCCGGGGGTCTGTCACCGGCCGCAATCCCCACACGGCGAGCGAATAGTCGTTGGCCACGAATCCGCCGGGCAGCAGCCCTCGCTCCTCCATCCGCTTGGTAATCAGCATGCCGAGCGACTGGTTCGCGTTCCATCCGGTGAACGTATAGAACACGCTGTAGTGGCGCTTGGCGTGGGGGAAGCTCTCCACCAGCAGCGTGTCGGGGCCCGGCATCCGGCTGCGCCAATCCTGCACCTCGAGCCATTCGCGCACGTCATCGGGGAACCGTGCCCAACCGGCGCGATCGACCAGCATGGCCCGCACGCGATCGGCGAGGTGTGTGGTCAGCGGGAGGCGCAGCCCCAAGTAGCTGGGAATCGTCGCCGACGACTTCGCGGCGCGGACGATCAGCTCGAGGTCCCGCAGCGATTCGACCTCGAGATCCATCCCTGCGAAGCGAAAGGTGTCGCCGTTACGCAGGGAGGCGGCGAACTGTTCTTCCACCTTGCCCAGCGAGCGGCCGTTGCGAAAACGGATCTCGATCATTTCGGCGTCGACGATAATGCCGGCGTTCATCCGATGCCGGTGGGCGTGGTCGGGGTGCGTCAGACGCCACGTGCCGTCGTCGTCGCGGACGATCCGCTTGAACCGGTCGTAAGCCTCGAGCGAGTAGCCCCCAGTCGCGACGAAATGCAGCACGCGCTGCCAGGTATCTTTCTCAAGCCACGCGTAGGCCAAGCTGCCGCGCACTTCGGAGAGGAGCGCATTTTCGTCGAACGGCGCTGCGCAGACGCAAGCCATCACGTGCTGCGCAAGCACATCGAGCCCACCGGGCCGGAAATCCTCGCCGTCGCGCTGGCCTTGGTCGACTGCGTCCTTCGCCGCCTGAGCCTCGAGGAATTCGAAACGGTTGCCGGGTACCAAGATAGCGCGGCTCGGCTGGTCGAGCCGGTGGTTGGCGCGGCCGATCCGCTGCAGCAGACGTGAAGAGCCCTTGGGCGCGCCCATCTGCACGACGCAATCAATGTCGCCCCAGTCGACGCCAAGATCGAGGCTCGCCGTCGCCACCAGCGCCCTCAATTCGCCGCGCGCCATCGCCCCTTCGACCTTGCGCCGCGCCTCCTTGCTGAGCGAGCCGTGGTGAATGCCGATCGGCAGCGTATCGTCGTTCGCGTCCCACAATTGCTCGAAGATCAGCTCGGCGAGGAAGCGGGTGTTGGTGAAAATCAGCGTTGTCTTGTTGCGCCTGACGATGTCGTAGAGTTGCGGGATCGCCCACAGTGCGGCGTGCCCGCCCCACGGCACGCTGGCCTCCTCGGGCAGGAGGATCTCGACCTGGGGCGGTGCGCCCTTTTCACCGGCCACAAGCTCCACCGTATCGATTTCGCCCCACGGCGCGAGCCATTCACGGAAATGCTCTGGATGCGCGACCGTCGCCGAAAGCGCTACGCGTCGCACGTCGGGCGCGATCGCCTGCAGCCGGCTCAGTGCGAGCGCGAGCAAGTCGCCTCGCTTGCCGGTGGCGAAGGCGTGAACCTCGTCGATCACCACGCGCCTGAGGCCACGAAACAACTCGAAGCTCTCGGGATAGCTCAACAGCAGCGAAAGCGATTCGGGCGTGGTCAGAAGAATGTGCGGTGGCCGCGCGCGCTGGCGCTTCTTGCGGTCCGAGGGGGTATCGCCGCTGCGCGTTTCGATGCGGATCGGCAACCCCATCTCTTCGACCGGGGCGACGAGATTGCGCTGCACATCGTGCGCCAGCGCTTTGAGCGGCGAGACATAGAGGGTGTGCAGGCCCTCCGGCGGCTCGGCACCCGCCAGCCGCGAGGGCGCAAAATCGGCCAGTGTTGGCAGGAACCCGGCAAGCGTCTTTCCCGCGCCGGTGCCGGCCACGAGCAGGGCGTGACGACCGGCATCGCTTGCCGCCAGCATCTCCGCCTGATGGGCGCGCACGCGCCAGCCGCGCCCGGCGAACCAGGCGTCGATCTCGGGCGGCAGGGCGGATTCGTCGGCCACGCTTTGGTCTCGCAGGCCGCGTCGGCCCTCGCAAGACGCCAAGGCGGCATCGATATGCGCCGGGCTGCGCAACCGCCGCGCTCCCGGCCCGTTTCTATTCAAGCACCCGCCAACGGGCGGGGCGGCGCCGCGCGCCGGCGCCGCGATTCCAAACCTTTAGAGAGGAGACGACCATGGCCGACCGCAACCGATACCACCGCCGCGGACGCTACCAGGGGGAACGCGACGACCGCAACTGGCGCGACCAGGAGGAGCAGTTCTCGAGCGAGCGCGGGATGCAGCCCGAATACGAGGAAGGCTACGGCTACCAGATGAGCGAGCCCTACGGCGGCTACGGTCAGCGCACGCAGGACTATGAGACCGGCTGGGATCGCGACAACCGCTATGGCCAGCGCGGCACCGGCTATTCAGGCGGCAGCGGCGAATACAACTACGGGCCCGCCCGCTACGACTCCGCGCCGAATTGGCGTGGCAGCAGCTTCACCAGCGAAGACCAGGGCGGACGTGACTTCAACTCGCCGACGGCGCGCAGCTACGGCGCCTATGGCCCGGCCGGCACCCCCGCTTCGTACGGCTACGGCGCGACCGGCGGCTTCTTCAGCTCGGGCGGCCTTTACGAGGGCGCGGCTGGATATCGCCCCTCTCGCCGAGGCTATGCTTCGGAGCGCGGCTACGGGCGTGGACAAGCGCGTGGCCGCGACTGGTGGGACCGGGCCAGCGACGAAGTGATGAGCTGGTTCGGCGACGAGGATGCCGCCCGGCGGCGCCAGCGCGACCATTCGGGCCGCGGACCGACCAACTACACCCGCTCCGACGACCGCATCCGCGAGGACGTCAACGACAACCTGACCGACGACTGGGGCGTCGACGCGAGCAACATCACGGTGGCCGTCAACAACGGCGAGGTGACGCTCGACGGTACCGTCTCCACCCGGCTGCAGAAACGCCGCGCGGAAGATTGCGCCGAGGACGTTTCGGGCGTGAAGCACGTCCAGAACAACCTCCGGGTGCAGGAACAGTCGACCTGGGACCGCAACGAGCGCAGCGAAAAGGATACTACGGCCAGTTGACGCTCGCCTGGCTTCGGAGGGAAGGGGCGCTTCGGCGCCCCTTTTCCTTTTCAGCGGTAAGCGCGGATCAGCGCGCGGCGCAGCGTGCAGTCCTCGATCGAGAAGTAGAGCGCGATCAGGTCGCCTTCGACAATTGCCGAAGCGGCGAACGCGATGTCGTCCTCCGAGCGCTGGACGGCCGGAGGCGGCACCAGCACCGGCTCGACGCCGCGCCCGGTGACGCGGGTGAAATCCTTGTCGAAGCTGATCCAGCCGATCCGCCAGCGCGCATCGATCGTCGCTCCGTTGTAGAACATAACCGGGTCGAACCCCGGCAACTGCACGATCGGCCCGGTCGATAGGTGCCAATTGTCCCAGCTGTGCTCGCGGATGGTGAACGGGGCCGGCAACTGTCGCCAGGGCCCACCGGGCTTGCTCTCGCGCGCAAGGCCGACGCGCGAGGCGTTTTCATGCGCATATTCGTAGAACAGCCGCCAGCCGCCCTTGCTGGTCTGGACAAGGGTGGCTTCCTTGATGTTGCCGTAGCCCTTGCGCGCCTTGATCGCGACCTCGCGCTTGACCAGCTTGTCGAGCGATGGCCCGCTCGCCACCATCAGGCAAGCTTGTTCGTGCGCCGCGTCGACGCCGGTGTAAAACACAGTGTAGCCACCGTTGTCGAGCAACACAGTGGGATCCTCGCAGCCGCCGGCATCGTGTGCCGCCGGATCGGCTTCGGGCACGATCGCCAATTTCGGATCCATCGTGAAATGCAGCCCGTCGCGGCAGCCCGCCGCGGCAATCACTCCGGTCGGCTTGTCCGGCGTGAGCGGCTTGGGGACCCCGCGCAGAAGCATGCGATAGTGCCCGTTCTCGGGCCACACGAACGGGCTCATCAAGTTCATGCCTTCGATCGGCGAATCGCCTTCGATGACCACGTCATCCAACTGCTCGACGACATAAGCGACCATCGCGTCAGGCTCCCGGTGCCACGACCAGCGAGAGACCGCCGTCGATCGTCACTGTGGCGCCGGTGATGTAGTCGGCGGCGGGCGACAGGAGGAAACGTACCAGGCCGGCTACTTCGTCCGGCCGGCCAGCACGGCCGCACGGGATGCTCGCCTCCAGCTTGCGGCGGTAGTTCCCGTCGTCGAGCGCGCGCTGGTTCATCGGCGTGAGTACCATTCCCGGCGCGACGCCGTTCACCGCGATACCCTGCGGCGCCAGCTCGAGCGCGAGCGTGGCGGTCAGTTGCGCGAGCCCGCCCTTGGCGGCGTCGTAGTCGACCGCGCCCGCTCGCGGCGCGCGCTCGTGGATCGATGAGACGTTGACGATCCGCCCGCGTTCGCCGGCGGCGACCAGCGGCCGCGCGAAACGGCGGCAGGTGAGAAAAGGCCCGACAAGATCGGTTCGCAGCACCCGGTCGAACTGGCCGAGCTCCATGTCGACCAGCCGGATCCCGCTCATGTTGAGCCCGGCCGAATTGACCAGCAGGGTGACGCGGCCAAACGCCGCCTCCGCGCCGGCGAACAGCGCCTCGACCGCCGCTTCGTCGCCGACGTCGGCCTGGACCGCCAACGCCCGCTCGCCGCCGCCGCAACGCTCGACCACGGCGGCCGCCGCGGCCTTGTCCGAGTGATACGCCAGGGCGACCTTGGCGCCGGCGGCGGCCAAGGCCTCGGCGCAGGCCGCGCCGATGCCGGAATCGCCGCCGGTCACGACAGCCACCGCGCCGGCGAGAAGATCGTCCTCCATCGTGCCCCTTTGTTGCCTCTGCCGCGAGCTAAACGCGCGGAGGGGCCAAACAGTTCACGGCCGGGGATCAGACCGATGTTCTTCGCGTGCCGCTTCCCAGATCTCGCGGGCGGCATCGAGGTTGACGAGCGCGATGGCGAGGCCGACCGCGAGGTCCGGCCACGGCGTGCGCCAGACGAACGCGGTCATGATCCCGGCGACGATGATGGCGATGTTCGCCAAGACGTCGTTGCGCGCCGACAGGAACGCGGCCCGGCTGAGGCTGCCCGAATGATGCCGGAAGCGCATCAGCATCGCCGCACAACCGAAGTTCACCGCCAGCGCACCGAGCCCGGCGAGCGAGAGGGGCAGCGGCGCCGGCGTGAGCGGCAGGTTGAACTTTTGCCACGCGGTCAACAGCGTCGCCAGCCCCGGCACGAGGAGCAGCGCGGCAAGCCCCATCCCGACTTTCGCCCGCGCCCGCACGCTCCAGCCGAGCGCCAGCAGGATCAGCAGATTGACCGATGCGTCCTCGAGGAAGTCGACCGAATCGGCGAACAGCGAGACCGAGCCGATTCCCAGCGCGACGGCAAACTCGACGCCGAAGTAGGCGAGATTGAGGATCGCCACCCAGCGGACGGCCCGGCGGAAGCCCGTGTCGCTTGCCGCTCCCGCCCGGGTCATCCCATCAGTGCCCCGCTTGCGCCCCGCGCTCGAGGCCCGAAGCGGCGAGCTGATCGTCGATCTGGTGCAGCAGGCGCTCGAGGCCCGCCTGGCTGTCGCTTTCGGCGCGGGCGACGAGCACGTCCTGGGTGTTCGAGGCGCGCAGCAGCCACCAGCCGTCCTTCGTGGTGACCCGCACGCCGTCGGTGTCATTGACGTCGGCGTCGGTGCCCGCAAGACGCTGCTTGACCTCGTCGATCGCGGCGAACTTGCGGCTTTCGTCGACCTGGAAGCGCATTTCGGGCGTGTTGATCACCGGCGGCATCGCGCCGCGCATCTCGGTCACCGATTTGCCCAGCCGCGCGGAGGCGGCGATCAGCCGGATCGCGGCATAAAGCGCGTCGTCGTAGCCGTAGTAAGTGTCGGCGAAAAACACGTGGCCGCTCATCTCGCCGGCCAGCGGCGCATGAGTTTCCTTCATTTTGGATTTAATCAGGCTGTGCCCGGTCTTCCACATCAGCGGCTTGCCGCCGAGCTCGGCGACGCGCTCGAACAGCGCCTTGCTGGCTTTTACGTCGGCGATGATAGTCGACCCCGGGCGATTACCTAGCAAGTCTTCCGCATAGATCATCAGCAGCTGATCGCCCCATATGATGCGGCCTTCGCCGTCGATCGCCCCGATCCGGTCGCCGTCGCCGTCGAAAGCGATTCCGAAGTCGAGGTTCTTCTCGGCGACAAGCTTGCGCAGGTCCTCCAGGTTTTCCGGGACAGTGGGATCCGGATGATGATTGGGAAAATTGCCATCGACTTCAGTATAGAGCGTGAAATGCTCCCCCGGCAGCCGCGCGGCGAGCAGCTCGAGCGCCGGACCGGCGGCGCCGTTGCCGGCATCCCAGCCGACCCGCAGGCCGGAGAGCTTGTCGGCAGGAAGGCCCTCGAGGCCGACCAGCAGACGCTCGACATACTCCTCGAGGATCTCGCGCGTCTCGACGGTGCCGGTGCCGTCCAGCCACTCGCCGGCAGCCGCCAGGCGGCCGATCGTCTGGATGTCTTCCCCGAAGAACGGCCGACCCTGAAATACCATCTTGAAGCCGTTATAATTGGCGGGATTGTGGCTGCCAGTTATCTGAATGCCGCCATCCATCTGTTCGGTTGAGGCTTCCGCGTAATAGAGCATCGGTGTGGGCCCCATGCCGATATCGACGACATCGCAGCCGCTGGCGGTGAGCCCTTCGCACAGCGCATGGGCGAGCATCGGCGAACTGATCCGGCCGTCGTAACCGACCGCGACTTTCTTGCCGCCCGCCCGGCGCAACAGCGTGGCGAACCCGCGGCCGATCGCGCGGGCGTCGTCGGGCCCCAGCGTTTCGCCGATGATTCCCCGGATATCGTACTCGCGCAGAACGGTCGGGTGAAACGTGTGGCTCATGAAGGCTCCTTTAAGCGTCGGGTAGTTCGTCCAACAGCAGGTCGCGCGCGGCGGTGGCCTCGTGCACCTGGTCGTTGGTCCCGCCCCGGTCGGGGTGGACCATGGCGAGCAAACGCCTGTGGGCATCGATTATTTCCGCGCGATCGGCATTGGCGCGCACGCCAAGCAGCTTGCGCGCGCGGAACAGCGCCTGCGCGCGCGTCGAGACCTTCGCTTCCCAGGGCCAGCGCCCGCTGGCCATCTTCCAGACGATCAGCGCCAGCACGGCATAGACGATCAGCCGGCCCACGGCTCAGGCGGCCTCGGCGCGATTGGAGAAGCCTGGCAGGTGCAGCTTGGCGACCAGCTCGCGCAATTCCTGCCGCGCGACGAGGTGGCTGGTGCCGAGCTCGCCCAACTGGCCTTTGTCGAGCAGCGTCAGGCCCGAGGGAAACAGCTCGCGGTAGATCACCCGCTCGCTGAGACCCTGCGCCACGCGGAAGCCGACGCGCTTGGAAAGCTCGGTCAGCGCGTCATCGATGCGCCGTTGGTTGCGCGCGTCGACGTGGTGCACCCGGTTGCGCACGACCACCCAATCCATCTCGCGCCGTTCCTTGATCGCTCGCGCCTTGCGCGCCTCGAAGATCAGCTCGGCGTAGAACGACAGGCGGCGGACCTTGAAGGTCTCGGCGTCGACCTGGCCGATCAGGTCGAAATCGACGAAACTGTCGTTCATCGGGGTGACCAGGGTATCGGCGCGGGTGGCGGCGTGGCGCGCGAGCGGGTCGTCGCGCCCTGGCGTGTCGAAGATCACGAAGTCGGCCGGTCCCGCAAGATCGCCTGTAGCGAGCTTGTCGATCGCCGCTTCGAGTTCCTCGACCGAGCCGCCCTCGAACACGGCGAAGTTCACGCCCGGAAGCGTGATGCCGCGGCGGTTCTCGGTCTCGGCGCGGTTCTCGAAATAGCGATAAAGCGTGCGCTGGCGCGGATCGAGATCGATCGCCGCGACGCGGGCGCCCCGATAGGCGAGCGCGACCGCCACGTGCACCGCGGTGGTCGACTTGCCGGTGCCGCCCTTCTCGTTGGCGAATACGATGCGGTGAGGAGCGGGGCTCGGCACGTGCGGAGTGGCTTTCTCTGATCGTTGCGGGCGGCTAGGGGCCGTGTTCCCGTTCGCTCTTATCCAAGGGGTGCGCCCGTGCATACCGTCAACCGCCTCGCTGCCTTGCGCGAAGCTGTGGACACTCTGCGCGGGAAAGGCCCGGTGGCGCTCGTCCCGACGATGGGCGCGCTCCACGAAGGGCACCTGACGCTGGTGCGCGAGGCGCGGGCAAGGGCGGCTTCGGTCGTCGTGTCGATCTTCGTCAATCCAACCCAGTTCGGCCCGAACGAGGACCTCGACGCCTATCCGCGCCAGCTCGAGGCGGATTCGCGGCTGCTCGAGGGCGAAGGCGTCGAGCTCTTGTGGGCGCCGCCGGTCGAGGAAGTCTATCCCGAGGGCTTCGCCACCACGATCTCGGTCAGCGGCGTGAGCGAAGGGCTGTGCGGGGCGACGCGGCCGGGGCATTTCGACGGTGTCGCCACGGTCGTCGCCAAGCTGTTCAACCAGGTGCGCCCCGACCTCGCGCTGTTCGGCGAGAAGGACTGGCAGCAGCTCGCGGTGATTCGCCGGATGACGCGCGACCTCGACCTGACCCGGCCCCATGTCGCCGCGATCCATGGCGTGCCGACGGTGCGCGAGGCGGACGGCCTCGCGTTGTCGAGCCGCAACCGCTACCTCTCGCCCGACGATCGCCAACGCGCGGCCGCGCTGCCGCGGGCGATGCGCGAGGCGATCGCGCGGATCGAAAGCGGCGACCAGGTCTCGGCCGTCCTGCTGGCGCTCAAGCAGGCGCTCACCGGCAGCGGTTTCGCCAGCGTCGACTATGCCGAGCTGGCCGACGCTGAGACCTTGGAGCCGCTGGGACAACTCGGCGATAGCGCGGCCCGCTTGCTGGTCGCCGCGCGGATCGGTGGCACCCGGCTGATCGACAACATGGCGGTCGGCGCGCGCGCTTGAACCGCGCGCCAATCTGCGCTTCACCACGGCGCTGGCATTTCGCGTCGGCTTCGATTAGTTGCGCGCGAAACTTGTTTCGGCAGGAAGGACGCCAAGGCCCGTGACACTCGGCTTTTCGGTCGATGAACTGTTGCCGCGAGCGCGCGGCGGCGGGCCGCTGAAGATCGGGCTGGCTGTACTGACCGAAGGCGAGTGGCTGCAGCCCGAGCCCGATCTTGCGGCGCGCAACGCGGCCTTCGATGCCCATCCCGAGAGCACCCAGGTTACCCCCGACGCCATGGCAGCCGGGGATGAGCTGGCGGCCATGCGCGGAACGACAGGCGGCCTCGAAGGCGCGGCCCGCTCGGCGTGGGAAGACATCTGCCTGCTCACCCGCAGGCCCGACGAACCGGCCTATCGCCTGACCGGCGCGGCGGTCGCTTTCCCAACCGACTGGCGCATCGCGGACAAGCTCGGGCACCCGATGATCGCGCTGCACACGCCGATCCACGGCTATGCCGAGAAGCTCGGCGGGGCGGTCGACCAGTTCATGAGCAAGCTCAAGCCCGGGCGAATCTACGGCCGCTGCAACTGGTTCGTCAGCCCGACGCCGGCCCTGCGCTGGCTCGCCGACGAGCCGGCCGAGGCGCAATTCGCCCACATCACGCCTGAGAACGCCGGCGATACGCTGTTCGTCCGCTCCGAGCGGCAGACGCTGCGCAAGCTGCCCGAAACCGGCGCGATCGTCTTCACCATCGGCATCTACCTCGCCCCGCTCGGCACGCTTTCGCCGGAGAACATGACGCGCATGGCGGAATCGCTCGCGACCATTCCCGAGCCCGAGGCGAAGCGCCGCGGCGCCCCGTACTTCGCACCTCAACTACAGGCCTATGCCGAGCGCCACGGTGCGGCTATCGGCCAAGCGGCTTAGAAGGAGCCCAAGATGAAGGTCCTCGTCCCCGTCAAGCGGGTGATCGATTACAACGTCCGCCCGCGGGTCAAGGCCGACGGCAGCGGGGTCGATCTCGCCAACGTCAAGATGAGCATGAACCCGTTCGACGAGATCGCCGTCGAAGAGGCGATCCGGCTGAAGGAAAAGGGCGTGGCGAGCGAGATCGTCGCCGTCTCCATCGGGCCGGCCAAGGCGCAGGAAACGCTGCGCACCGCGCTGGCGATGGGCGCCGACCGGGCGATCCACGTGCAGACCCCAGAAGATGTTGGCTCCGAGGTCGAGCCGCTTGCGGTGGCCAAGATCCTCAAGGCGATCGCCGACGAGGAGCAGCCCGGGATCGTGCTGATGGGCAAACAGGCGATCGACGACGATTCCAACCAGACCGGCCAGATGCTCGCCGCGCTGTGGGGCCGGCCGCAGGGGACCTTCGCCTCAAAGGTCGAAGTCGCGGGCGACAGCGTGCAAGTCACCCGCGAGGTCGACGGCGGGCTCGAGACCGTCTCGCTCAAGCTGCCGGCGGTGGT
This sequence comes from Croceibacterium segetis, assembly GCF_011320115.1. Lineage (GTDB taxonomy): Bacteria > Pseudomonadota > Alphaproteobacteria > Sphingomonadales > Sphingomonadaceae > Croceibacterium_B > Croceibacterium_B segetis. Next base: position 170,356 of record NZ_JAANOZ010000006.1, read on the forward strand.
CACAACCGACTTGCGCCTCAACGAGCCGCGCTATGCCTCGCTGCCGAACATCATGAAGGCCAAGTCCAAGCCGCTCGCGGCCAAGACACCGGCCGATTACGGCGTCGACACCGCGCCGCGACTCAAGGTCACCCGCGTGGTCGAACCGCCGGTGCGCCAGGCCGGGATCAAGGTCGGTTCGGTCGACGAGCTGGTCGCCAAGCTCAAAGCGCTGGGAGTCGCCTGATGAAGACCCTCGTTCTCGTCGAGCACGACAACGTGCACCTCAAAGACGCGACGCTCGCGACCGTCACCGCCGCCGCAAAGCTGGGCGAAGTTCACCTGCTCGTCGCAGGCAAGGGCTGCCGCGCGGTCGCCGATGCCGCCGCGAAGATCGCCGGCGTCGGCAAGGTCTACCTCGCCGACGATGCCGCCTACGAGCACCAGATGGCCGAAAACGTCGCGCCGCTGGTGGTCGGCCTGATGGACAGTCACGACGCCTTCCTCGCGCCCGCCACCACGACCGGCAAAAACGTCGCCCCGCGCGTCGCCGCGCTGCTCGACGTGATGCAGGTCTCCGACATCGTCTCGGTCGAGGGTGAGCGCACCTTCACCCGGCCGATCTACGCCGGCAACGCCATCGCCACGGTCGAGAGCACCGACGCCAAGCTGGTCATCACCGTGCGCGGCACCACCTTCGACAAGGCCGCGAGCGAAGGCGGTTCGGCGAGCATCGAGGACGTGTCCGGCCCGGGCGACAGCGGCCTTTCCAGCTTCGTTAGCCTCGCCGCCGAAGAGAGCGAACGCCCCGAGCTGACCAGCGCCAAGGTGATCGTCTCGGGCGGCCGCGCACTGAAGGACGCGGCGACCTTCGAGCAGCTGATCGTGCCGCTAGCCGACAAGCTCGGCGCGGCGGTCGGCGCCAGCCGCGCGGCGGTCGATGCCGGATACGTGCCGAACGATTACCAGGTCGGCCAGACCGGCAAGATCGTCGCCCCGCAAGTCTACATCGCCATCGGCATTTCGGGGGCGATCCAGCACCTCGCCGGAATGAAGGATTCGAAGGTGATCGTTGCCATCAACAAGGACGAGGACGCGCCGATCTTCCAGGTGGCCGACATTGGCCTGGTCGGCGACTTGTTCCAGATCGTGCCGGAGCTGACGAGCAAGCTGTGATAAAAGACCTCCCCTGGACGGGGAGGGTCGGGGGGTGCTCGACGCCAGCGTAGCCGTCCCAAAAAAAAGCCTTTCCTACAAGACGTTGCTTGTGGCTTATACTGGGGATGGCCGAATCCAACATCCAACGGCTGCTCGTCTGGCTTTCAGCCGTGCAGGAAGCCGCGCCGTCCAGAACAAGTGTCACCCGTCGCCCGTGCTCGAAAAGTCAGGATTTCCGCGGCTTTCCGAGGCGACACCTGGGTGACAGGGTCCGTAAAGTGTCACCCGCCAACTTCGTAGGCCAGTACCGGCTGCCGCGCCGCCCGCGTTTCATCGAGCCGGCGGCGCGGCGCGAGTTGCGGCGCCTGGTGCAGGCTCTCGTCGCCCGCACGCGCCCGCTCCGCGATGCTCCGCAGCGCCATGATGAACTGGTCGAGGCTCGCCTTGCTCTCGCATTCGGTCGGCTCGACCAGCATCGCGCCGTGGACGACGAGCGGGAAGTACATCGTCATCGGGTGGAAGCCCTCGTCGATCAGCGCCTTGGCGAGATCGAGCGTGGCCACCCCCTCGGCGAAGCCACGATCGCTGAACAGCGCCTCGTGCATGCACGGGCCGGTCTTGCCGAAAGGCGCGTCGAGCACGTCCTGAAGGCTGCGCAGAATGTAGTTGGCGCCGAGCACCGCGTCGCCCGAGACCTGCCGCAGCCCGTCGGCGCCGTGGCTGAGGATATAGGCGAGCGCGCGGGTGAACATGCCCATCTGGCCGTTGAAGGCCGCCATCCGGCCGAAGCTGTGAGGGGCCGCGGCGACGCCGTCTTCTTCCTCGATCAGCTCGAAGCCCCCTGCCACCTTGCGGACGAACGGCAGCGGCGCGAACGGCGCCAGCGCTTCGCTGAGCACCACCGGCCCCGAGCCCGGCCCGCCGCCGCCGTGCGGAGTGGAGAAGGTCTTGTGCAGGTTGATGTGCATCGCATCGATGCCAAGGTCCCCGGGCCGCACGCGGCCGACGATGGCGTTGAAGTTGGCCCCGTCGCAATAGACCAGCGCGCCTGCGGCGTGGACCGCGTCGGAAATCGCCTTCATCTCGCGTTCGAAGAGGCCGCAGGTGTTCGGGTTGGTGATCATCACCGCGGCGACGTCCGAGCCGAGTCGGGCCTTGAGCGCGGCGAGATCGACGCGGCCTTCGGGGGTCGCGGGGATGTTCTCCACTTGGTAGCCGGCGAAAGCGGCTGTGGCCGGGTTGGTGCCGTGCGCGCTTTCCGGCACGAGGATCACCGAACGCGCATCGCCGCGCGCCTCGAGCGCGGCGCGAATGCACAGGATGCCGCACAGCTCGCCGTGCGCGCCGGCCTTGGGGCTCATCGCCACGCTGTGCATGCCGGTGAGCGCGAGCAGCCAGTGCGCCAGCTCGTCGATCACCGCGAGCGCGCCCTGCACGGTCGATTCGGGCTGCAACGGGTGCAAATCGCCAAACCCCGGCATTCGCGCGACTTTCTCGTTGAGCCGCGGGTTGTGCTTCATCGTGCAGCTGCCGAGCGGGAATATCCCGCAGTCGATGGCGTAGTTCTGCCGGCTAAGCCGCGTGTAGTGCCGCACCGTCTCGGGCTCGGACAGACCGGGCAGGCCGAACGGCTCCGAGCGCGCGAGGCCGCCGAGGCGGTCCGCGCCGCCCGAAGGCTCGGGCAAGTCGACACCGCAGGTATCCGCGCCGCCGATCTCGAAGATCAGCGGCTCTTCGAGCATCAACCCGCGGTTGCCGGTGACGGTGACGATCCCGCTTTCTCCGGTCGGCGCGTCGGGCGTGCCGGGCTTCCACCCGCTGGTGTTGGGCGCGTTCATGCCAAGGCCTCCTGCAAGGCCGAGGCCAGGGCCTCGATATCCTCCTCGGTGACGGTCTCGGTCACCGCGATCACGATGCCCTTTTCGCGGCGGTCGCCGTCGGGATAGAGCCGCCCCAGCGAAACGCCGGCGAGGACGCGTTTGTCGGCGAGATCGCGAACGAGCTGGCGCGCGTCGCCGGGCACGACGATCGTGAACTCGTTGAAGAAGCTCTCGTTGAGCACTTCGACGCCCGGCACCTTCGCCAGCCGGTCCGCAGCCGCGCAGGCCAGCCGATGGTTCTCCGCCGCCAGCGCCCGCAAGCCCTTCTCGCCCAGCAGCGTGAGGTGGATCGAAAACGCCAGCGCGCACAGCCCGGAGTTGGTGCAGATGTTGCTTGTCGCCTTCTCGCGGCGGATGTGCTGCTCGCGGGTCGAGAGCGTGAGTACGAAGCCGCGCTTGCCCTCGGCATCGACCGTCTGGCCGCACAGCCGGCCGGGCATCTGCCGCACGTGCTTCGGGTCGCGCACCGCAAACAGGCCCAAGTATGGCCCGCCGAACTGCAGCCCGACGCCGATCGATTGGCCCTCGCCGACGACGATGTCGGCGCCCATCTCGCCGGGCGACTTGAGCGCGCCGAGCGCGACCGGTTCGGTCACCACCGCCACCAGCAGCGCGCCCGCCGCGTGGCAAGCTTCGGCGAGCGCGGTCATGTCGCCGATGCGTCCGAGGATGTCGGGGTACTGCACCACGACGCTGCCGGTTTCGCTGTCGACAGCTTTGGCCAGCGCGGCAAAGTCCGTCTCCGCTAGCAGCTTGGGCTCGGCGTACACGATGATATCGCCGTTGAACTTGCCCATCGTCTTCGCAGTCGAAACGTAATGCGGGTGCAGACCATCCGACAGCAGCGCCTTGCTGCGCTTGGTGACCCGCCCGGCCATCGCGATCGCTTCCCAGCACGCCGTGGATCCGTCGTACATCGAGGCATTCGCCACCGCGCAGCCGAACAGCCGCGCGACCTGGGTCTGGAACTCGAACAGCATCTGCAGCGTGCCCTGGGCGATCTCGGGCTGGTAGGGCGTGTAGCTGGTGAGGAACTCGCCGCGCTGGATCAAATGGTCGACGCTCGCCGGGACATGGTGGCGGTAAGCCCCCGCACCGAGGAAGAACGGCGCGTCGGCGGCGGCCAAGTTCATCTTCGACAGCCGCCGCATGTGCCGCTCGACCGCCATTTCGCCGGCATGCATCGGCAGGCCTTCGACCGGGCCGGTGAGATAGTGCTCACGCGGCACGTCGGCGAAGAGGTCGTCGATCGACTTCGCACCGATGACGTCGAGCATCGCCGAGCGGTTGCCGTCGGTCAGGGGGAGGTAACGCATTATGTGATCCTCAGAGCGACGCCACGAAGGCCTTGTACTTTACCTCGTCCATCAGCCCGTCGAGCTCGCCCTTGTCGGCAATCGTCAGCTTGAAGAACCAGCCGTCGCCTTCAGGCGCGGTGTTGACCAGCGCCGGATCGTCTTCCAGCGCGGCATTGCCTTCGATGACCGTGCCGCTGACCGGCGCGTAGACGTCGCTGGCGGCCTTGACGCTTTCGACCACCGCGGCTTCCTTGCCCTTGGCGACCGTGGCGCCGGCGGCGGGGACTTCGACGAAGACGATGTCACCGAGCTGGCCTTGCGCATAGTCGGTGATGCCGATCGTGGCGCTGTCGCCGTCGACCTCGATCCATTCATGCTCTTCGGAGAAGTAACGCGGCATCTAGGCGGCTCCTTTGCGGTGGTAGCGGTGGGGGACGAACGGCATTGGCACGACGCGCGTAGGCAGGCGCTTGCCGCGCACCTCGAGTTCGAGCTCGGTGCCTTCGGATGAATGAGCGGAGTCGACATAAGCCATCGCAATCGGATGGCTGAGCGTTGGTGAGAAGCCGCCCGAGGTGACGGTGCCGATCCTGGCTTCGCCAGCAAAGACATCCGCGCCCTCGCGCGCGGCCATGCGGCCTTCGAGCGACAGGCCGACGCGGCGGATTGGCGCGCCGGAAGCGAGCAACGTGAGGATGCGTTCGGCGCCCGGGAACCCGCCGGACTGGCGGCGTGCCTGGCTGATCGCGAATTCGAGCCCGGCGCTGACCGGGTCCGTCTCCGCAGTCATGTCATGCCCGTAAAGCGGCAGCCCGGCCTCGAGCCGCAGCGAATCGCGCGCCCCGAGGCCGATGGGCTTGACCTCCGGCAGGGCGCATAGGGCATCGGCGAGCGCCGTGACGTCTTCGGCGCGGACCGAGATTTCGAAACCGTCCTCGCCGGTGTAACCCGAGCGGCCGACGCCGAGCGGACGGCCATCCCAGAAGAACGGACCGGCTTGCATGAAGCCGAGCTCATCCAGCGACGGCATGCCCTCGAATGCGGGCGTCAGCCCCAACCGGCCGAGCGCCGCGGCCGCTTCGGGCCCCTGCAGCGCCAGCAGCGCATGGTCGGCCAGGTGGTTGAGCGTGACCTCGTCGGGCAAGCGCTCGCGCAAATGGCCGATGTCGTCCCACTTGGTCGCGCCGTTGACCACCAGGTAGAACTCGTGGCTGCGGTTGGTGACCATCAGGTCGTCGAGAATCCCGCCGTCCTCGGCGAGCAGCAGCGAATAGCGGATACGGCCCGGCTTGAGCGAAGCGACGTCCGCCGGTAGCAGCGCCTCGAGCGCCTCCACAGCGCCCTCGCCGCTAATGGTCAGCTGACCCATGTGGCTGACATCGAACAGCCCGGCATGGGTGCGGGTCCATTCGTGCTCGGCAAGGATGCCCTCGTACTGGATCGGCATCTCGTAGCCGGCGAAACCGACCATCCGCGCGCCATGTGCGCGGTGCCAGGCGTCGAGCGGCAGCTTGTCGAGAGTTTCGGCTTCGGCGTCTTCGCTCATCTTGCGTCCCGACATGCGATGGCGAAGCCCGGCGTGGGCCTCGTTCTCCATCGCCCCCTCTGTCGGGAAACCTGAGAGCCTGGCCCGGACCTGATCCGGGCGTACACCTTCGGTGGCCTCCTTGCGGAGACGCTTTCCAGAGTGCCCGGCTACCGAACCGCGGTCCGTTGGCCTGAGAGATTCCGGGGCGGTTGCTCCTTCGGCGGCCTGGCTAACCAGACACTCTCCCACGGCTCGGCCGGGGCGAACCCCGGCGGGCGGCAGCCGTTTCGCGCGAAACGATTTGGGGGTCAATCTATTTCGGAGCGTCCCAATCCTGGTTGGCCCGCGCGACGAGGTACTGGTGGACGGCTTCGGCCTGATCCGGCGTGATCACATCGGCGAAGCTCGCCATGCCGTTTGCCGCGCGCTTGCCGCCGAGCACGATGGCGAGGAAATCGGCGTGGGTCTGCGGCGACATGTGGCGCAAGTCCTTGACCCCGCCGCGCGCGGCGACGCCGTGGCAAAGCGCGCAGTTCTGACCGTAGAGTTGCTCGCCCTTTGCCACGACATCGGCGCCGGCCGTCAGCTTGGGCGGCGGAGCCAGCTCGGGCACCTCGATCGACTCTTTCGGCATCGGCGGCAGCTTGGCGTTGCCGCCGAGCTTGAACACCAGCAGGCGCGGCTTGCCGATGAAGAGCTTGGCGTAGTTCGAGCGCTCGACGTGCGCGAGGCCGCCGCCCCAACCGGCGTTGACCGCGATGTATTGCACGCCGTCGATCATGTAGGTGATCGGCGCGGCGATCGGCACTTGCTGAACGGGCATCTGCCAGACCTTCGCCCCGGTGTCGGCGCGATAGGCGGCGAAGGTGGTGCCGATGTTGCCCTGGAACACGAGGTTACCAGCGGTGACCAGAACGCCGCCGCTGCCCTTCTGTTCGTCGGGGGTGCGCCAGACTTCCTTCTGCGTCACCGGGTTTCGCGCCGAGAGCCAGCCGCGCGAATGGGCGTCGGCATATTCGGCGATCTTCTTGCGTTCGGCGTCATAGCCCGAGAAGCTGGTGCCGAGACCGGGTTTGGCCGGATCAAAGCTGTCCGCCGCGGCGTAGGCCATGTAGGTTTCGCTGACCGGCACATAGACCAGTCCGGTGCGCGGGCTGTAGGCCATCGGGTTGAAGTTGTGCGCCCCGCCTGCGCCCGGCGAAACCATGACGGGCACCTTGCCGTAGCGCACGGCGGGGTTCTCGATCGGACGACCGGTCTTCATGTCGATACCGCTGGCCCAGTTGATCGGCACGGTCGCCTTGGCGCTGAGCAACTCGCCCGTCCGGCGGTCGAGCACGTAGAAGAACCCGTTCTTGGGCGCCTGCATCAGCACCTTACGGAGCCTTCCGCCGATCCTCAGGTCAGCGAGGATCATCTGCTGGGTGGCGGTGTAATCCCACTCCTCGCCTGGCGTGGTCTGGTAGTGCCAGACGTATTCGCCGCTATCGACGTTCAGCGCGACGATCGAAGCGAGGAACAGGTTGTCGCCCCCGCCCGGGCTGCGGAAAGTCTGCGCCCACGGCGATCCGTTGCCGACGCCGATGTAAACGAGGCGCAGCGCGGGATCGTAGGCCATAGAATCCCAAACTGTGCCGCCGCCGCCGGCCTTCCACCATTCGCCGGTCCAGGTCTTGGCGGCCATCGCCATGGTCTTGTCGAAACCATCGGCGGGGTTGCCGGGGACGGTGAAGAAGCGCCAGGCCTGCTTGCCGGTCTCGGCGTCGTAGGCGGTGACGTAGCCGCGCACGCCCATCTCGGCGCCGCCGTTGCCGATCAGCACCTTACCGGCATAGACCCGCGGCGCGCCGGTGATCGTGTAGTTCTTCGAGTTGTCGACCGTCAGCACCGACCAGACCGGCTTGCCGCTCCTGGCGTCAAGTGCGATCAGCCGCCCGTCGAGCGTGGCGACGTAGATCTTGCCGTTCCACGCCGCGAGCCCGCGCGAGACGATATCGCAGCAGGCCAGCTTGCCGAACTTGAGCGGCACTTGCGGATCGAACCGCCACAGGACCTTCCCGCTCGCTGCGTCGTACGCGGTCACGATGTTCCACGGCTGCACGTTGTAGAGCACGCCGCCGATCTCGAGCGGACTCGCTTCCATCCCGCGCTCGGTCTGGAGGTCGGCGTACCAGGCGAGTCCGAGCTTTCCGACATTCTTGTCGTTGATCTGGCTGAGCGGACTGAAGCGCTGCTCGTCGAACGTGCGGCCGACCATCGTCCAGTCGGCAGACGGCGCCTGACCGGCGGCGGTCAGCATGAGCGCGAAGGCGACCGCCAGCGCGCGGGCGAAGTGCTTTCGGATCATCGGCGGCTCAGACGGCGGGCAAGTCGCGGGCGTCGGCCCAGAAGCCATGCACCTGGCCGACGACCTTGAAGGGCATCTTGACCCTCGCGACCGGCCCCGCGGCGACATCCTTGGTGTCGACCAGAATCAGGTCGGAGCGGCCAGCCTCCTTGATGCTGCTGCCGACGCCGATCAGGTAGCCATCCCCTTCCGGCGCGTCGTGCTTGCGCGGCACGAAGGTCATTTCCGACAGCGCGTAATCCGGCACGGTGACCATCTGCGAGGTCTTCGTCGCGTGGTCGAAGATCGCCCACCCGCGCCCGGCATTCAAATAGCCCCAGCGGTACGGCAGCGTGTGGAAGCGGTCGTCCTGCCGCGAGAGCACGCCGGTGATCTCGGGATAGAGTGTTTCGACCTGGTAGGTGTCGTTGCTCTTGCGGCTGAGGTCGATGGTGAAGCGGCGGATGCGGCCCTGCGCCTTCACCGGATCGAACGGCTCGTGGACGCTGGGGAAGAACGGGAACTGGTTGCCCTCGCCGCCATCCATGTCGAGCGTCACCTTCTCGCCGTCGGACCAGGCGCCCATCACGTGAGTGCAGAACAGGTTGGCGCCCTTGAACCAGCGCACATCCTTGCCGTCGCCGCCGCGGCGCAGCACGCCGATATAAACCGGCAGCGTCGAATCGTAGGCGAAGTGGACGCCGCCGGCCTGCATCTGCGGCAGATTGGCGGCCATCTGCGTGACCATCAGCACGACGTGGCGCTGGGTGACCGCGAAGTCGTGCATCATCGCCGCGTACGGCGCCTGTACCGTGACGCCCCAGTTGACGTTGCCGTCCCTGTCCGCGCTGAACACGCGGACGTCCTTGCTGGCGAGCCCGTTCGCCTCGTAGCCGAAGCTGACGTACTCGCCGGTCATGGGGTCGATCTTCGGGTGCGCGGTGTGCGTCTGGCTGCCGAGCTTGCCGCCGAAGGTGTAGTAATCGTCCTTCGTCTCGAGCGTCCACGGATCCATGTAGACCGGCGGGCTGTCCTCCTTGAACACCAACAGCTTCTTGTGGTGCACGAACAGCTGGGTGTTGGCGGTGCCGCGGCTGAGACCCTTGACGCTCGGATCGTCGGTCATCGGGTTGCGGTACATCCCGAACAGGCTGGCCCGCGCCTCATGCTGCGCCTTCCACCGCTGGGTGCGAGCGTAACGAGTGCGGTAGTCGACGTGGCCGGCCTTGATGCGGAACATCGAGACGTGGCCTTCGCCGTCGAACGGGATGTCGCCGGAATACTGCGCAGGCTTCGGATACTGCGGATCGGGCCCGACGCGGTAAAACACGCCGTCCAGGTCGGTCGGCAGGTGCCCTTCGACCTCGCAGTCGTAGAGGTCGATTTCGGCGCGGTTGTTGGCGCTCGGCGCACCGCCGCCGAAGGCGCGCGGGTCGGACGGAAAGTCGACCTGCGGGCTGGGGGTGGCGGCCATGGCCGGAGCGGATACGCCGGCCAGCGCCGCGCCGGTGCCGAGCGTCGCCGCGCCCAGAAAGGCGCGCCGGCCGAGCTCGGGGCCCATGTTCGCTTCGTCGGGATTGTTAGCCACGGTCGTCTCCTCGTCCGCCGACATTGTTGTCGGAATCAAATGGCCGCGCAAGGCGTCATTTGGCGGGCGGAGGAGATGGAGCGGGTAAGGGGAATCGAACCCCTCTAGCTAGCTTGGAAGGCTAGTGCATTACCACTATGCTATACCCGCTTAGGGGGCGCCAGTGCCACCAAGCACGGCGCGGCGTCAAGCGCCCTCAGTGCCCTTCGAAGTCGATCAGCGCCCACGGTTCGACCCCCGCCGCGCGAAGTTGCGCGCCGCCGCCGAGCTCAGGCAAGTCGATCACGAACAGCGCGTGCTCCACCAGCGCGCCGGCATCGCGCAGCAGCTGCGCCCCCGCAAGCGCCGTGCCGCCGGTAGCGAGGAGATCGTCGACCAGCAGCACGGGCTCGCCATCGACGATCAGGGTTGGATCTAGCTCGATCCGCGCCTGGCCGTACTCGAGCGCATAGTCGACGCCGATCGTCGCCACCGGCAGCTTGCCCGCCTTGCGCAGCGGCACGAAGCCGAGCCCAAGCCGGGCGGCGATTGCCGCGCCGAAGATGAACCCGCGCGCCTCGATCCCGGCGACGGCCGAGGGCTGCATCGGTCGCGCCGCCGCGACGAGGTGATCGATGGTCGCCGAAAGCCCCTCGGGGTGCGCGATCACGCTTGTGATGTCGCGGAACATGATGCCGGGCGCCGGGAAGTCCGGAACCGTGCGCACCAAGGCCTTGATCTCGGCCGGAGTCATCGGCGCGGCGCTCCCGGCGGGAAGCGCGGCTCGATCAATCGCGGCGGACCCGGGCCCGGGCCCAGACCTGCTTCTTGGCGAGGAAGGCCAGCACCGTCGCGAACAGCAGGAAGCCGAGCACCGGCCAGCCGGTCTGGTGGCGCTTGCCGAGCGAAGGTTCGGCCGTCCACACGAGGAAGGCCGCGACGTCGGTGGCCATCTGGTCGACTGTCGCCGGGGTGCCGTCCTTGAAGGTCACCTGACCGTCGCTGGTCAGCGGCGGCGGCATCGCCAGGTTGAGATTGGCGAAATACGGATTGAAATAGAGGCCCGGCGGCGTCTGGAAGTCCGGGAACTCCTGCTTCAGCGACTTGCCGTCCTCGTTCTTGTAGGTCGCCGGGTCGGTGAAACCGGTCAGCAGCGAATGAATATAAGCCGGCCCCTCGTGGCGGGCCTTGGCCATCAGCGACAGGTCCGGCGGGATCGCGTTGTGGTTGGCGGCGCGCGCAGCGATGTCGTTGGCGAAAGGCTTGGGGAAGTAGTCGGTCGGCGTGCCCGGCCGGGTCGTCTCCTCACCGGTGTTCGGATCGATCCCAGGAACGGTCCACGAGGCCGCTTCGGCCTTCACTTCGGCTTCGCTGTAGCCGAGCTCGGCCAGGTCGCGGAAGGCGACGTGGTTGAGCGAATGGCACGCCTTGCAGACTTCCTTGTAGACTTGGTAGCCGCGCTGGAGCTGGCGGTTGTCGAACTTGCCAAAGGGACCGTCGCTGGAAAGATGCAGCGCGGCGGGGTGCCGGTGGAACTCGGTCTCCGCCGTTTTCTCCTTGAGGTACCCTTGCGACGCGACGGTGTAGGCGCCGGTCGCAAACGCCCACAGGACGCCGACGGCGAAGAACAGTCCGACAAAGAACCCGATGATACGGACCATGATACGTGTCTTTCCCCTAAATCCGTTCGCTTACGTCGCCGGCGTGGTATTTTCGCCGAGCACCGCCTTCTTGTCCGAGCCGAGCACCGCCTCGGTGATCGAGAACGGCAGCGGCTCGGGCCGCTCGAATGCCGAAACGAGCGGGATGATCACCAGGAAGTGCAGGAAGTAATAGGCGGTGGCGATCTGGCTGATCATCACGAAGGGCTCTTCAGCCGGCGAGCCGCCGCAGTAGCCGAGCACCAGCAGGTCGATCACGAGCACCCAGAAGAACTTGCGGAACGTCGGCCGGTAATGCCCCGAGCGGACCGGCGAACGGTCGAGCCAGGGCAGGAAGAACCACACCAGGATCGAGCTGAACATCGCCATCACGCCCATCAGCTTGGCCGGGACGAAGAAGAAGTCGGCGGTGAACGCGCGCAGGATGGCGTAGTATGGCCAGAAATACCATTCGGGTACGATGTGGGCCGGCGTCGCCATCGGGTTGGCCGGGATGTAGTTGTCGGGGTGGCCGAGCGCGTTGGGCATGAAGAACAGGAAGGCGCAGTAGAGGATCAGGAACACACCCAGCCCGAAGCCGTCCTTCGCCGTGTAGTAGGGGTGGAACGGCACGGTATCGCTCTCGCTCTTCACCTCGACCCCGGTCGGGTTCGACGAGCCGGGAATGTGAAGCGCCCAGATGTGCAGGATGATCACGCCGGCGATCACGAACGGCAGCAGGAAGTGCAAGCTGAAGAAGCGGTTGAGCGCGGCATTGTCGGGCGCGAAGCCGCCGAGCAGCCAGATCTGCAGCGGTTCGCCGACGAACGGGATCGCGCCGAACAGCCCGGTGATCACCTTGGCGCCCCAGAAGCTCATCTGCCCCCACGGCAGCACGTAGCCCATGAAGGCGGTCGCCATCATCAGCAGGAAGATCGTCACGCCGAGCAGCCAGACCATCTCGCGCGGCGCCTTGTACGAACCGTAGAAGAAGCCGCGGAAGATGTGCAGGTAGACAACCACGAAGAAGGCCGAGGCGCCGTTGGCGTGGGCATAGCGCATCAGCCAACCCCAGTTGACGTCGCGCATGATGTGCTCGGTCGAATCGAAGGCGACCAAGGCGTTGGGCGCATAATGCATCGCCAGGATCACCCCGGTGACGATCTGCAGCACCAGGCAGAAGCCGGCGAGAACGCCGAAATTCCACGCGTAGTTGAGGTTGCGCGGCACCGGATAGCCGCCGCCGATCGCGTTGTAGACGAGGCGCGGAAGCGGCAGCTTTTCGTCCAGCCAGCGCATGAACGGCGCCTTGGGTTGATAGTGCTGGGCCCAGGGGAAGCTCATCTTTGTTTCTCTCGCCTCAGCCGACCACGATCTTGGTGTCGGTTTCGAATTTGTATTCCGGCACTTCGAGGTTCTTCGGCGCCGGGCCTTTGCGGATACGCGCCGCGGTGTCGTACTGCGAGCCGTGGCAGGGGCAGAAATAGCCGCCGAACTCGCCACGGTTCTCGCCTTCGCCGGCGCCGAGCGGGACGCAGCCGAGGTGGGTGCAAACGCCCATCGTGATCAGCCAGTTGAGCTTGCCGTCCTTGGTCCGCTCCTCGAGCGACTGCGGATCGCGCAGATCCGACAGCGGCACCGCGTTGGCGGCGGCGATTTCTTTCGCCGTCAGGTTGCGCACGAACAGCGGCTGCTTGCGGAACATCGCCTTGATCGCCTGGCCGGGCTTGATCGGCGTCAGATCGACCTCGGTCGTGCTTTCCGCGAGCACGTCCTTGGAAGGCGCCATCTGGCTGACCAGCGGGACGAGCGTGATGACAGCGCCGGCGCCGGCCGCGCTGACGGCTGCGATATTGATGAAATCCCTGCGGCGAACGCCGTCTTCGGTGGCCAGCGTCTCGGAATCCGCGGTGCCGGTGTCAGTCGCCATTTTCCTGCCTTGCCTGCGGCCCCGCGCGAGATGGTGGCGGAGCCGGAAATCCGATGCGTCACGCGGCCGGAAGATGCCCCCGGGCCGGCGACTTGGCGCGGCTGATAGACGACGCTGTCGGCGATGCCAACAGGCATTTTGGCAGCTTTGTGACGGCTGAGGAAATCGCCTTAGAGCCGCAGCCCGATCAGCGAAATCTGCCGGCCGTAAGCCGGCTCGCCGCGATGGGTCGCGCGGCGGTAGGAAAAGAACCGCTCCGCGTCCGGATAGGTGTCGAGGCCGAGGCGATCGACAGCAGCGATCCCGGCGCGTTCGAGGCGGGCGTTGGCATAGCCTTCGAGGTCGAACTGCCAGTGGCCGGGCCGGCCGGGAGCGAAGAACGACTCGTCCGCTTGGGTAAAATGGCTCCGGAACGCATCGTCCACTTCGTAGCTGGCCTGGCCGATAGCCGGGCCGATCGCGGCGACGATACGCTCCCGGCGCGCGCCGAGGCCGGCCATCTCGCCGACGACCGCCTCCAGCACACCGGCATGCGCGCCGCGCCAGCCGGCATGCGCCGCGCCGACCACGCCCGCCTCGACGTCCGCCAGCAGCACCGGCGCGCAGTCGGCGGTGACCACGCCGAGCAGCACGCCCGGCCGGTCGGTCGCCAGCGCGTCGGCGCGTGGGCGGTCGGCCTGCGGCCACGGACGGACCACGGTGACCGCGTCCGCCGAATGGACCTGGTAGACCGTCGCCAGCGCCGTGCCGGGAAGCACCGCGGCAATGGCACGCCGGCGGTTTTCGGCGACCGCTTCCGCGTCGTCGCCCGCGCCATGGCCGACGTTGAGGCCGGCGACCACGCCCTCGGACGCCCCGCCGCGCCGGCCGAGGAAGCCATGCGGGATTCCGCCGAGGGCGGCCGACCGGATGACCTCGACCGGGTCAGCCAAGGCTGCGGGTCACCTGCTCGTAGGTGTCGCGCGACAGCTTGGGCGCTGCGGCGATGCGCTCGAGCTCGCCGCGCATCAATGCCGCGCGGCCCGGCTCGAGCCGGCGCCAGCGTCCGAGCGGCGTGACGAAGCGCGCCGCAGTCTGCGGGTTGAGCGGGTCGAGCGCGAGAATGAGGTCGGCGATGATCCTGTAACCCTCGCCGCTCGCCGCGTGGAAACCTTGCGCGGTGCCGGTGAACGGCATGTAGAGGGATCGCACGCGGTTGGGGTTCTTGAGCGTGAAGTCGGGATGTTCGGCCAGCGCCTTGACCTGTTCGAGCACGCTTGGGTGGAGCGAGCTCGCCTGTAGCGCGAACCACTTGTCGATCACCAGCGCGTTGCCCCGGAAGCGGTTGTAGAAGTCGAGCAGCTTGTGAGTGCGCTCGGGGGTTTGCAGGCCGGTGAGGACCATAAGCGCACCTTGGCGGTCGGTCATGTTGTCGGCCGCATCGTATTGCGCCGCCGCCATCTCCGCGGCTCGCCCGGGCACGCCGGCGGCGAGGTAGACCAGCGCCTGGGTCTTGACCTTGCGCGCGCCCTTGGCGGCCGCATCGCGCGTGGTCGGCACGGCGCTCGCCCCGGCGTGCAGCGAGGCGAATTCGCTTTCGAGCCTGGTGCCGAGCCAGGCCTTGAGACCCTCGCGCTCGGCCCGGATCGCCGCCGGATCGGCGACCAGCATCTGCTCGGCGAGATAAGTCTCGCCCGGCAGGATCAGCAGCTCCCCGCGCATCAGGTCGTCGAGTTGGCCGTCGCCGAGGACCGCCGCGAACGCGGCCCCGATCGCCTCGCGCCCCGCGTCGCGTGCCTTGTCGTCGAGCGAGCCGCTCAGCAGGGCGCACAAGTGCCGCACGACGAGGTCCTGCATCGCCTCGTAGCGGGCGAAGGGGTCATCGTCGTGAGCGGCGAGGAATACCAGGTCGTCGTTCGAGACCTCGCGCTCGATCGCCACGGGGGCCGAGAAGGTGCGGTTGATCGACAGCACCGGCGGTTCGGTGAACCCGGTGAAGCTGAAGCTTTGTTGAGCTTCGTTCAGGGTAACCAGTTGTTCACCATGATGTTTCCCGGTTTTCCTGTCGAACAGCGCCACCTTGAGCGGAATCGGCATCGGCTTCTTGTCGGGCTGGCCGGGCGTCGGCGGCACCGTCTGCGACAGTATCAGCGTGGCCGTATCGCCGCCATGTTCGAGCACGACCGAAACCTTCGGCGTGCCGGCCTGCGAGTACCACAGGCGGAATTGCTTGAGGTCGAGTCCCGCGCCTTCCTCGATCGCCTCGATGAAATCCTCGCAGGTCGCGGCCTCGCCGTCATGGCTTTCAAAGTAGTGGTCGGTGCCCTTCCGGAAGCGTTCCGGCCCGGCGAGCGTTCGCATCATGCGGATGACTTCGGCGCCCTTGTTGTAGACCGTGGCGGTGTAGAAGTTCGAGATCTCCTGGTAGCTGTCGGGCCGGATCGGATGAGCGAGCGGTCCCGAATCCTCGGGGAACTGGACCGAGCGCAGCACGCGCACGTCCTCGATCCGCTTGACCGGCTCCGAGCCCATGTCGGCGCTGAACAGCTGGTCGCGAAGCACGGTGAAGCCTTCCTTCAAGGAAAGCTGGAACCAGTCGCGGCAGGTCACCCGGTCGCCCGACCAGTTGTGGAAGTACTCGTGCCCGATCACGCCTTCGATGCCGTCGTAGTCGCCGTCGGTGGCCGTCTCGGTGTCGGCCAGCACGTACTTGGTGTTGAAGATGTTGAGGCCCTTGTTCTCCATCGCACCCATGTTGAAATCGCTGACGGCGACGATGTTGAAGGTGTCGAGATCGTACTCGCGGCCGAAGGTCTCCTCGTCCCACTTCATCGAGTGCTTGAGCGACTGCATCGCGTGGTCGGTTCGCTCGAGATCGCCGTCGCGAACCCAGATGCCGAGATCGACCTTGCGCCCGCTCATCGTGGTGAATGTGTGGCGGTTGGCGACGAGATCGCCGGCGACCAGCGCGAAGAGATACGAGGGCTTGGGCCACGGATCGTGCCACTCGGCCCAGTGGACGCCGTCGTCGGCTTCGCCAGTGGCCACTTCGTTGCCGTTCGACAGCAGCACCGGGAACTGGTCTTTCGGCCCTTCCATGCGGACCTTGTAAGTCGAGAGCACGTCGGGCCGGTCGGGAAAGAACACGATTCGGCGGAAGCCCTCGGCCTCGCACTGAGTGCAGAGCATGCCGTTCGAGGCGTAGAGGCCCATCAGCTTGCTGTTGGCCGATGGATCGATCTCGGTGGTAACCTCGAGCAGATGGCTGTCGCCGGGAAGCGGCACCATCAGGTCGTCGCCGTCCATCGACCATGAGTTGATCGGCTGACCATCGACGAGCACCTCGAGCGGGGTCAGCCCATCGCCGTTGAGGCGGATCATCGGGTTCGGCTCGGCCTTTGCGTTGCGATGGACGGTGAGCGTCGCTTTCACCCGTGTGTTCGCCAGCCCGAGCCGGAAGTCGAGGCTCACCTCGGGGACGAGCCAGGGGAACGGCCGGTAGTCCGCGCGGCGGATCAGCGGCGGCTCCTTCGGCTCGGGCGCGGCGTCGGCCATCTGCGGATTGCCGTCGGGCGTGGCGGGGGTGCGGGCGATATCCATAAGGCGTTCGGGTCTTCCTGCTTGACGTTATCCGGCTAGAACGCGGGCGTGGCACATCTGTTCATATTCGGCCTCGGCTATTCTGCGAAGCGGATCAAGCGTTCGTTGGAACGCATGGGCTGGTCGGTCGAAGCGAGCGGCAGCGAGGCCGATATCGACTTCGCGGACGACGCGGCGGTGCGCGCCGCGCTCGGCCGGGCGAGCCACGTGCTGACGTCGGTGCCGCCGAGCGATCATGCCGATCCGGTGCTCGCAAGCTATGGCGACGCGCTGGCGCACGAATGGCTCGGCTACCTCTCCTCGACCGGCGTCTACGGCGACACCGGCGGCGCCTGGGTGGACGAAAGCGCCGCGACCGGCAGCGGCCGCCGCTCGGCGCGCGCCGAATGCGACGCCGCGTGGCTCGCTCGCGGCGCGCGCGTGTTCCGCCTGCCGGGCATCTACGGCCCGGGGCGCAGCGCCATCGAGCGGGTCCGCGACGGCAAGGCGCACCGGATCGACTTGCCAGGGCAAGTCTTCAGCCGCATCCATGTCGACGACATCGCCGCAGGCGTGGTCGCCGCCCTCGACGCGCCCCCCGGCCCATACAATCTCGCCGACGACCTCCCGGTCAACCAGAACGCGGTGATCGAGGAGGCCTGCCGCTTGCTCGATGCGGCACTGCCGCCGATGCAATCGCTCGAAGAGTCCGGACTCTCGGCGCAGGCGCTGGCTTTCTATTCGGAGAACCGCCGCGTCGCCAACGGCAAGGCAAAACGGGTGCTGGGCTGGTCGCCGCGCTTCGCCGACTACCGCGCCGGGCTGCGCGACTGCCTCAGACGCTCTTTGCCCTGAGCGCGACCAGCAACCCGACAAGCGACAGCGCGCTGCCGGCGACCGCCAGCGTGGTCCACTGATAGCCTTCGAGCAAAGTCGAGATCAGCATTGCGACGATCACTACCAGCACGTTGTGGTAAGCCGCTCGGCCCGCGCCGATCTCGCGAATGAGACCGTAATAGAGCGGGAAGGTGACGACCGACCCGGCGAACGCCAGATAAGCGGTGCCGAACCAATAGGCCTCACCCGGCATCGGCGGCGGAGGCCCCGCCATGATCCATGCCAGGCCAATGTCGAACGCGGTACCGTACAGCATGCTCCACGCGATCAGCGCCAGCAGCGGGACCGAGCGGCCGGTCTTGTTGGCCTGGATGATGTTCGAGACCGACGCCGCAAGCATCGCCCCGATGGCCAGCCAGACGCCCGCGCCGACGTTGCCGCCGACCCGCGCCCCGCGCGCCTCGTTGACCAGCAACAGCGCGATTCCCGCCATCGCCACCGCGCTGCCTAGTGCGAAGCGGCGGGTGATCGGCTGCTCGAGCACAAGCCGCCCGAGCACGGCGTTGGGGACGATCATGATGCCGACCATAACCGCGACGATCCCCGAGGTAAGGTGCCGCTCGGCCTGGTAGACGAGGCTGTAGTTCCCGGCGAACTGGCACAATCCGACCGCCACCGCGAGCAGGTGCGCGCGCGCCGGCATCGCCAGCCGGCTGCGCGTGGCCATGGCCAGCCCGAACATCGCCGGCGTCGCGAGCATGAACCGGTAGGCGACCGACCATTGCGGCGGCACACCGTGGATCTGCCCGGTGATGACGAACCAGGTCGAGCCCCAGATCAGCGAGATCGTCAGGAACGGCAGCGCGACGCGCGGCCGCAGCAGCGCGTGCGGGGGGGCGGGAGCGCTCACAAGCCGGCGATGGCCTGCCCGAGCAGCTCGGCATGCTCGGCGCGAGTATCCCACGAGGCGACGAAGCGCGCCGCGTCGGGTCCCCAGTCGTAGAACCCGAAGCCTTGGCTGCGCAGCGCCGCGCGCTCCTCGACGGTGCAGGCGAGGAAGACCTCGTTGGCCTCGACCGGGTGCAGCAGGCGCTCGCCCGCGCCCGATGCGATCGCGTGCGCAGCGGCATTGGCGGCGGCGGCGTTGTGCAGCCAGGTGTCGCCGTCGAGCATGGCGAGGATCTGCGCGGCGAGGAAGCGGCCCTTGCTCTGCAGGTGCCCGGCGCGCTTGCGGCGGTAGCGAACCATGTCGGCCAGCGAGGGGTCGAAGAATACGATCGCCTCGGCGTTCATCGCCCCGTTCTTGACGAAGCCGAAGCTGAGCACGTCGACCGGCCCGGCCACTTCGGCGGCGGGGCGGCCGATGTTGACGACGGCGTTGGCGAAGCGCGCGCCGTCCATGTGCAGCTTGAGTCCGCGCGGCCCGGCGAGCATGTCGATTCTGGCCAGTTCGCCCGGTGCGTAGCAGCAGCCGTATTCGCTCGCCTGGGTAAGCGAGATGGCGAACGGCTGGACCTGGTGGACGTCGGGCCGGATCGCATCGAGCACCCGGGCGATCCCGGCCGGGTCGAGCTTGGCATGATCGCCGTCGGCCAGCAGCAGTTTCGCGCCGGCGAGATAGAACCCCGGCGCGCCGCATTCGTCCATCTCGATATGGGCTTCGCGGTGGCAGACCACGCCGCCGTGCGGCGGGACCAGCGCCGATAGCGCCAGGCAGTTCGCCGCCGTCCCGGTTGCGACCCACAGCACCGCGACTTCGCGCTGGAAAACTTCCGCAAAGCGGTCGTCAAGCTCGGCCGAAAGGCGATCGGTGTCATAGGGCGAATCGGCCGCGTCAGCCGCCTGCATCGCTGCCCACACCCTGGGGTGGACGCTGGCCGCATTGTCGGACAGGAACTGCATGCGGAACGCCATGGCCGGGCCGTCGGTTCGACGCAAGAAGGAGACTTTTGCCGATGCCCGAGATTTTTCGCGAGGACCATACCAGCCACGGAGCCTATCGCGCCGACGTCGAAGGCGCGAGCCGCCAGGCCGAACTGACCTGGGTCGCCCGTGGCGACGCGCGGATTGCCAACCATACTTACGTCCCGCACGAAGCGCGCGGCAAAGGCATCGCCGCCGCGCTCGTCGACGCCCTGATCGCCGATGCCCGCGCGCAGGGTTTCAAGATCGTCCCGCAATGCAGCTATGTCGAAGCCGCGTTCCGCCGCCATCCGGAATGGGCGGACGTTCTCGCCGATACGCCAAGTTGAGAAGGGGCCCGCGGCCTCAAGTAGCGCAGCGATAGGCCAACAAGATGGTGCTGCTGGAGAGGATTGAACTCTCGACCTCACCCTTACCAAGGGTGCGCTCTACCACTGAGCTACAGCAGCTTACCGGGAACGGCGGCGCCTTAGCCCCCGCCGCCTGCTTGTCAAGCACGGGCGGCTGCGGCAGGCAAGCGGCATGAGCCGGACCGGCGACAAGCCAACGCGGGAGGAACGCCTCGCCGCCAAGCTGCGCGAGAACCTGCGCCGGCGCAAGGCGCAAGCGCGGGCATTGGAGACGAACGAACGGCCCACTCTTCCCAAAAAGGACCCGACTGGCTAGGGCGTGGCGCTCCCCACTCGCAGGAGCGCTTTCCTTGCCCACGTTGATCCTCGTCCGCCACGGCCAGAGCCAGTGGAACCTGGAAAACCGCTTCACCGGCTGGTGGGACGTCGACCTGACCGAGAAGGGCATCGTCGAAGCGATCGCCGCCGGCGTGCTGCTGGCGCAGAAGGCCTTGCTGCCCGAGGTCGCCTTCACCTCTGTCCAGCTGCGCGCCATCAAGACGCTCCATCTCGCGCTCGAAGCTTGCGGGCGGCTGTGGATACCGGAGACCAAGGACTGGCGCCTCAACGAGCGGCATTACGGCGGCCTGACCGGCCTCAACAAGGCCGAAACCGCCGAAAAGCATGGCGAGGAACAGGTCCACCTCTGGCGCCGCAGTTTCGACGTGCCGCCACCCGATCTCGATCCCGGCAGCCAATTCGATCTCGGCAAGGACCCGCGCTACGCCGGCATTGCGATCCCGCGCACCGAAAGCCTCAAGCTGACGATCGAGCGCGTGCTGCCGTACTGGGAAAGCGATATTCGCCCGGTGCTGGCGAGCGGCAAGACCGTGCTGATTTCGGCGCACGGCAATTCGCTGCGTGCGCTGGTCAAGCACCTTTCGGGAATCTCCGACGCGGAGATCGCCGAGCTGGAGATTCCCACCGGCGAGCCGATCGTCTACGACTTCGACAACGCCATGACCCCGGGCGAGCGCCATTACCTGAGGGACCGCTAGGATGTCCGCATCAGTCGCCCCAAAAGTCGCCATCGTGATGGGCAGCCAGTCCGACTGGCAGACCATGCAGCGCACCGCCGAGGTGCTCGACCAGCTCGGCGTGGCCTACGAGGCGCGGATCGTCTCGGCCCACCGCACGCCGGAACGGATGTACGCCTTCGGCCGCGGCGCGGCCGGCGAGGGCTTCAAGGTGATTGTCGCCGGCGCCGGCGGGGCGGCGCACTTGCCGGGCATGCTCTCGTCGCTGACGCACTTGCCGGTGCTCGGCGTGCCGGTCGAATCGAAGGCGCTCAAGGGCATGGATAGCCTGCTGTCGATCGTGCAGATGCCGGCCGGCGTCCCGACCGGAACCCTGGCGATCGGCGAGGCCGGGGCGACCAACGCCGGCATTCTTGCCGCCTCGATCCTCGCGCTGTCGGACGAGGCGCTCTCGAAGCGCCTGCAAGCCTGGCGCGCCGAGCGCACCGCGGCCGTGGGCGAGACCCCGACCGGCGAATGATCCTTCCGGGCGCGACGATCGGAATTCTCGGCGGCGGCCAGCTCGGGCGCATGCTGGCGATCGCCGCGGCGCAGCTCGGCTATCGCTGCCACGCCTACGACCCGAACCCCGGCAGCGGTGCAGCCGAGGTTTGCGCTGAATTTACCTGCGCGCCGTGGATCGACCGCAACGCGCTCGGCCTGTTCGCCGCCGCGTGCGACGTCGTGACGTTCGAGTTCGAGAACGTCCTCGCCGGCCCTCTCGCGGCCATCCCGCCCGGCAAGCTGTGGCCGCCGGTCAAGGCGCTCGAGGTCGCGCAGGACCGCCTCCATGAAAAGGCCTTTGCCGAGAGCTGCGGCGGGCGCCCGGCCCCTTACGCGGCGGTGGATTCGGCCGAAGACCTCGCCGCGGCCATCGAGCGGATCGGCACGCCGGGCATCCTCAAGACCCGCCGCGAGGGCTACGACGGCAAGGGCCAGTGGCGCATCGACAGCCCTCGCGACGCCGAGGGGCTGCGGTTGCCGGGCCCCAACCTGATCTACGAAGGCTTCATCCATTTCGCGGCCGAGTTCTCGGTCATCCTGGTGCGCGGCGCGGACGGCGAGGTGCGCTTCTGGGACAGCCCGCACAACGTCCATCGCAGCGGGATCCTGACAACCTCGGCCCTGCCCGCGCCGCCCGCCGTGGTCGAGCAGGTTCCCGCCGCGCGTGCGCTGGCCGGGAGGATTGCCGAGGCGCTCGACTATGTCGGGGTGATGACCTGCGAATTCTTCGCCACGGACGCCGGCCCGGTGTTCAACGAAATGGCCCCGCGGGTGCACAACTCGGGCCACTGGACGATCGAGGGCGCCGAGACGAGCCAGTTCGAGAACCACGTCCGGGCGATCTGCGGGCTGCCGCTCGGCGACTCGCGCACCGTCGCCCCGCGCGTGGCGATGGAGAACCTGATCGGCCGCGACGTCGAGCGCGCGAGCGCCATCCTCGCCGAGCCCGGCGCCCATCTCCACCTCTACGGCAAGGCCGAAGCGCGCGAGGGGCGCAAGATGGGGCATGTCACGAGGATCGGGCGGTGAGCAAACCCCGCGAGGTGGTCTTCGTGGTCGCCCGCGCCGACGACGGCACGATCGCCAAGCATGGCGAGGTGCCCTGGCGGATCAGGGAAGACCTGCAGCGCTTCGTCGCCCACACCAGAGGCATGCCGATGATCATGGGCCGCAAGACCTTCGAGAGCCTGCCCGGCCTGCTCCCCGCCCGCCGCCACATCGTGCTCACCCGCGACCGCGCGTGGTCGGCCGAGGGCGCCGAAGTCGTGCATTCGGTCGACGATGCGCTGGCGCTCGCCGGTGACGGAGACGTCACGGTGATCGGCGGGGTCGAGGTGTTCGACCTGTTCATGCCTTACGCCACCCGCATCGAGCTGACCGAAGTCCACGAGCACACCGGCGGCGAAACGATCATGACCTACCCCGGCAGCGACTGGGTCGAGACCGCCCGCGAGGAGCGCCCCGCGGGCCGCTGGCCGGCGCACAGCTTCGTCACGCTGCGCCGCCAGTAGCCGGCCCATTCACCGACGGTTCACTCACGACTACAGATGTAGTCTGCACCGGTTGTTGGGGGGAAGGGTTTCATGTCGATAGTCGGAGCGATACTCGCAATCGCCGCCGCGCAGGCTGCCGAGCCGCAGGTCGTGCAGGTCAGCCGGGCGGCGACACCTGATGTGGCCTTCGAAGGCACCTGCGCCGTCGCGCCGCTCGAACTTTCGGCCGGGCAGCCGGTGGTCGCGGTCACGGTCGATGGGCACGGTCCCTATCGCTTCGTGATCGACACCGGCGCGCAGGGCGCGGGACGCATTTCGACGGCAGTTGCAGAACAGCTCGGTCTCGAAGCCGTGGGCGAAGTTCGCGCGGCGGCGCCCGGCGGCACGTTTTCGACGCGCAAGATCTATCGCGCGGGCAAGCTTGGCGTCGGCGCCATCGTCTTCTCCGACGCGGATCTTGCCGAAATGCCGGTCCTTCCCGGCCGCACCGACTGGGACGGCGTGCTCGGGATCGACCTGTTCCACCAGCTCACGCTGACGCTCGATTACGGCAAGGCCGCGCTCAAGCTCTCGCGCGAACCCGTGACCGGCGGCGTTGCCGCGAGCTTCGATCACGCGATACCGGCGATCCCGCTCAAAGAGGGCGACAAGGAAATCGCCGTCGATCTCGACACCGGCAACGGCGCCGCGCCGCTGTTCGTCAGCGAGGCAATCGCGAAAGCAGTGCCCCAATCGGGCCCGGCGACCGAGCGGGGCAAGGCACGCACCAGCTTCGGCGAATTCTCCATCATGGAAGCTCCGATTTCGCTGCCGGTGACGGTCGGCGGCGTTGCCTTGCCGATCGTCAAGCTCGCCTGGCCCTCGGCGCGCGGCGAGGGGAACCTCGGCTCGCGCGGCCTGGCGGGCATGCAGCTCACGGTCGATCACGCAGGCGGCCGGGTGGCAATCCGCCCGTCGGCCGACGCGCCGAGCTGCGGGTAGCTTGCTCCCATCGGGCGCGCTTCCTATAGCCGCGGCTCGATGATCCGGCTCGACCACCGCCAGCCCGTCCCCGAGAGCTTGCGCGGCCCGATCGTCGCGCTGGGCAACTTCGACGGATTCCACCTCGGCCACCAGGCCGTGGTGCGCGAGGCGGTCGAATGGGCGTGGGAGGCCGGCCGCCCGGCGATCGTCGCCACCTTCGACCCGCACCCGGTGCGCCATTTTGCCCCGCACGTGCCGCCGTTCAGGCTGACGACGCTCGAGCAGCGCGAGGAGCTGTTCGCCGCCGCCGGGGCCGATGCCATGCTGGTGTTCCATTTCGACGACGACCTGGCGGGCACGACGGCCGAAGACTTCGTCACCCGGCTGCTCGGCGAGGGCATCGGCGCAAGAGGCGTGGTCACCGGAGAGGACTTCACCTTCGGCAAGGGCCGCGGCGGCAACCTCGCGGTGCTGCGCGAGACCGGCGCACGGGTCGGCATCGAGGCGCGCGCGGTGGGCCCGGTGATGGACATGGGTCGCCCGGTCTCCTCGAGCCGCATCCGCGACGCGCTCAAGGCCGGCGATTGCGAAGAGGCCGCGCGCCTGTTGACCCGCCCCTTCGCCATTCGCGGCGAAGTGATCCACGGCGACAAGCGCGGCCGCGAGATCGGCTATCCGACCGCCAACATGGAGCTCGGCCCTTACGTGCGCCCGCGCTTCGGGATCTACGCGGTGACCGGGCGAGTGCTCGTCACTGGCGAAGAGCTCAACGGCGCCGCCAGCCTCGGCGTGCGGCCGATGTTCGACCCGCCGCAGGAACTGCTCGAGCCCTATTTCTTCGACTTCGCGGGCGAGATTTACGGGCAGGAGATCGAAGTCGCGCTCCGTCACTTCCTGCGGCCCGAGGCGAAATTCGATTCTCTCGAGGCCTTGCAGGTGCAGATGGCCGAAGATTGCCGGCGAGCACGCGCCCTGCTCGGCTGATCCGGGGCTTTCACGAGGGTGACACTTTACGGACCCTGTCACCCGGCCTGTAGGAGAAAACCCAAGCATTTCCGCGGGTTTCAGGGCAGGGCGACGGGTGACACATTGTATGGCGCGAACGGGTTGGGTGAGCAAGCAAAGCAAGACGGCGAAGGACTGGCGGAGCGACTCCATCAGTCGAACATAAGCAGAACATAGACGTGTAGGAAAGCGATTTCCGCTTGCGCCTCCGCGCCTGCTGCGCGAACAAATTGCGCCCCGGCGCTCCCGCCGCTAAGGCGCGCGCTCCATGTCCGAACCGCGCGACTACCGACCGACGGTCTTCCTGCCGAAGACCGACTTCCCGATGAAAGCCGGCCTCCCCGAGAAGGAGCCGGGCATCGCCGCGCGTTGGGAAGCCGAGGGGCTCTACCAGCAGGTCCGCGAGAGCCGAAAGGGGCGCGAGAAGTTCATCCTCCACGACGGCCCGCCTTACGCCAACGGCGACATGCACATCGGCCACGCGCTCAACCACGTGCTCAAGGACATGGTCGTGCGCACGCAGACGCTGCTCGGCAAGGACGCGCCCTACGTGCCCGGGTGGGACTGCCACGGACTGCCGATCGAGTGGAAGGTCGAGGAGCAGTATCGCAAGAAGAAGCTCGACAAGGACCAGGTTCCCGCCAAGGAATTTCGCGCCGAGTGCCGCGCCTATGCCCAGCACTGGGTCGACGTGCAGCGCGAGCAACTGAAGCGCCTCGGCATCGGCGGCGACTGGGACAATCCCTACCTGACGATGCAGTTCGACAGCGAGGCGACCATCGTCGCCGAGCTGCTCAAGTTCGCCGAGACCGGCCAGCTCTACCGCGGGGCCAAGCCGGTGATGTGGAGCCCGGTCGAAAAGACCGCGCTGGCCGAGGCCGAGGTCGAGTACGAGGACATCGTCTCGACCCAGATCGACGTAGCGTTCGAGATCGTCGAGAGCCCAATCCCCGAGCTGGTCGGCGCGCACGCGGTGATCTGGACCACCACGCCGTGGACGATTCCGGTGAACCAGGCTTTGGCTTACGGGCCGGAGGTTGAGTACGTTCTCGTGGACTGTTGGTTCGCGGTAAAGGAAGATGGCCAAGAGTTTAGCGGGCCGTCAGGCAAAGCGATGGGCTTTGCGGCTCGAGAGCTGCCTTGGTTCCGGGAAGGGCCAAGGTTCGTCGTCGCTGCCGGTTTGTTGTCGGCGCTCGAAGAGCGCGTGAACCGTTCGCTCGACGATATCGACTTCTCGCCATTCGATGTCGGTAAACCCAAGTTCGTGATGGACGTCGAGAAGACGTTCAAAGGCTCCGACCTCGCCGGCACCGTAGCGCGCCACCCGATGCACCACCTCGGCGGGTTCTTCGCCGAGCCGCGGCCGTTCCTGCCGGGCGAGTTCGTCACCACCGACAGCGGCACCGGCCTGGTCCACATGGCGCCCGACCACGGCGAGGACGATTTCGAGCTGTGCCGCCATTACGGCCTGCTGCCGCAGTTCGTCGTCGAGGCCGACGGGCGCTATCGCGACAACTGGCCGTGGCTGCCGCGCACCGACGAACGCTCGATGAGCGTGATCAACCCCAAGTTCAACGCGCCCGACGGGCCGGTCTGTTCGGACTTGCGCGCGGCTGGTGCTCTCCTCAGTGCGTCCACCGATTATCGACACAGTTATCCACATAGCTGGCGCAGCAAGGCCAAGGTGATCTTCCGCTGCACCCCGCAGTGGTTCGTGCCGATGGATCACCCGCTCAACCGCCAGATCTCGCTGTGCGACGTCGAGGAAGCTATCCGCTCCGAGCAAGGCGAGAACCGCACCTTGCGCGGCATCGCGCTGGCCGAAATCAATCGCGTCCAATTCTACCCTGAGAAGGGCCGTAACCGCATCGGCTCGATGGTCGAGGGACGGCCCGACTGGGTGCTCAGCCGCCAGCGCGCGTGGGGCGTGCCGATCACGCTGTTCGTCGACAAGAAGAGCGGCCAGTACCTGGTCGATCCGGCGGTCAACGCGCGGATCGTTGCCGCGGTGCGCGAGCACGGCGTCGACGCGTGGAGCGACGAGGCGGCGCAGGAGCTGCTCGGCAACGACTACAAGGCCGAGGACTACGAGCGCATCGTCGACATTCTCGACGTGTGGTTCGATTCGGGCTCGACCCACGCCTTCGTGCTCGAGAGCGGCCGCTGGCCGGACCTCTCGTGGCCGGCCGACCTCTACCTCGAGGGCTCGGACCAGCATCGCGGCTGGTTCCAGTCCAGCCTGCTCGAATCCTGCGCGACGCGTGGCCGCGCGCCGTACGACGCGGTGCTGACCCACGGCTTCACCATGGCCAGCGACGGCAAGAAGATGTCGAAGAGCCTCGGCAACACCGTCGACCCGAACAAGGTGATGGAGACCTACGGCGCCGACATCATCCGGCTGTGGGCGCTGTCGGTCGATTTCACCGAGGACCACCGGATCGGCGACGAGATCCTCAAGGGCGTCGCCGACCAGTACCGCAAGCTGAGGAACACCTTCCGTTACCTCCTCGGCGCGCTCGACGGCTTCGCGGACAGCGAGCGGGTCGGCGTCGAGGCGATGCCCGAGCTCGAACGCTACGTGCTCGCCCTGCTCGGCCAGCTCGACGCCACGCTGCGGGCCGCAGTCGCCGAGTTCGACTTCAACACTTACGTTCGCGCGCTGACCGACTTCTGCAACGAGGACCTGTCGGCGTTCTACTTCGATATCCGCAAGGACAGACTCTACTGCGACGCCCCTGGCGACCCGCGCCGCCGCGCCTACCGCACGGTACTCGACACGCTGTTCCACGCGCTGATCCGCTACGCCGCTCCGGTGCTGGTGTTCACCGCCGAAGAGGTTTGGGGTACGCGCTACCCCGACTCGCGCAGCGTGCACTTGCTCGAATGGCCGGAAGTCCCCCGGGCCGCAGCCGACACGGCACGATGGGCCGCGCTGCGCACGCTGCGCCAGCAGGTCACCGAGGCGATCGAACCGCTGCGGCGCGAAAAGCAGGTCCGCTCGAGCCTTGAAGCCAGGGTCGTGGTTCCGGCAGAGGAAGTCCCGGCCGGCGTCGACGACGATTTGCTCGCCGAACTGTTCATCAGCGCAACCGTTTCGCGTGCCAGCGGATCCGGTGTATCGGTGAGCCCGTCGGAAGACGCCAAATGCGGCCGCTGCTGGCGGCTGCTGCCCGAAGTGCCCGAGGACGGCGCGCTGTGCGCTCGCTGCAGCGACGTGGTGCAGGAAATGGATCAGCCCGCATGACCAAGACCGTTCGCAATCGCCTGCTGGGCTTTGTCCTCGCCGCAGTGATCTTCGCCGTCGACCAGGCCCTCAAATGGGTGGTCGATTACCCGCTCAACATGCGCATGGGCGACACGATCGACTGGTTGCCGTTCTTCGCCTTCACCCGCACGCACAACCACGGCGTCTCGCTCGGCATGTTCACCGCCAATTCGCCCGAGATGCGCTGGGGCCTGGTCGCCGTCACGGGCCTGATCGCGATTGGCGTGACCGTGTGGTTGCTGCGCGAACGCAAGCTCGGCGACATCCTGCCGCTGGGAATGGTCCTCGGCGGCGCGCTCGGCAACATTCGCGACCGCGTGCGCCTAGGCTACGTGCTCGATTACGCCGATTTGCACTTCGGCGCCATTCGCCCGTTCCTGATCTTCAACGTCGCCGACGCGTGCATCACCATCGGGGTGCTGATAATCCTTGCCCGCTCGCTGTTCATGCGCGAGAAACCCGCCGAGACGCAGAGCGACGCCGCCAAGGCGGACCAACCCGCGGAGACCCATTGATGCGCTTTCCCTACCGTTCCAGCCTGGTAATCGCCGGCGCCATGTCGCTCGCCGCCTGCGCCAGCCAAGGCCTCGGCAACCGCGACCGGCCCGACGAATTCGCCGTCCAGCGCCAGGCGCCGCTGGCCGTGCCGCCCGATTTCGCGCTGACCCCGCCGCAGCCCGGCGCCCCGCGCCCGGCCGAAGGCACCGCCGCGCAGCAGGCCCTCCAGGCGCTGTTCGGCGGCCCGGCCCCGCGCAGCGCGGTCGAAACCAGCGCGCTCAATCGCGCCGGCACCGCCGACCCGGGCATTCGCTCGGCGGTCGGCTCGCCGACGACCTTCACGGTCGACAAGGGCACCACGACGCAAGCCATCCTCGCCGCGCCCGAAGGCGACGGCCAGGCGGCGAGCGCGAGCATCCCCGGCTGATCTTTCGTTTTTCGCACGCCCATCCGGGCGCGCGATCCTCGGCGCTGCTTCCTTTGCTTCGCTGCGGGACCCGTGCGGGCGGCCGTTCGGCCTTGCAGTCCGCCGGTCGCGGACCGTTCCAGCGAAGCTATTTCGCTTCGCTGACCAGCAATTTGTCGATCTTGCGGCCGTCCATGTCGACGACCTCGAAGCGCCAGCCCTGATCGGTGAAGTGCTCGCCCTCGAGCGGCAGGCGCTTGAGCATGTACAGCACGTAGCCCGCGGCGGTGGCGAACTCGCGGTCTTCCGGCAGGTCGAGACCGAGCCGCTCGGCCAGCGCGTCCGCCGTCATCCCGCCGGCGATCAGCAGTGTGCCGTCGTCGCGCTCGACGAGGTCGGGCTCGTCGCCTTCGTCCTGATGGCTGGCAAACTGGCCGGCCATCGCGGTCAGCAGGTCGGCCGCGGTGACGATGCCGTCGAGGTGGCCGTATTCGTCGTGAACCATCGCCATGCCCAACCCCGAACTTTGCAGGATGCGCAGCGCGTCCATCGCGTCGAGCTGGTCGGGCACCACCTCGGCCTTCTTCATCAGCCGCGCCAGCCGCACCGGCTTGCCGGAAAGCAGCAGCGCCAGGACCTCGCGCACCTTGATCACGCCTACGACCTTGTCGACCGACCCTTCGGCGACCGGCAGCAGCGAATGCGGCGAGGCCGCGATCTTGTCGCGCATCTCGGCCTCGCTCGCGCCAAGGTCGAGCCAGTCGATCTCGGTCCGGGGGGTCATCAGCTCGCGCACCACGCGCTCTCCCAGGCGCATGATGCCCGAAAGCATCGCCCGCTCGTCTTCCTCGATCACCCCGGTGCGAGTCGCCTCGGCGAAGATCATCTGCAGCTCCTCGGCCGTCAGCCGGTGATCTCCCTTGTGATGCAGGCCCATGGCCTGAAGGATCAGCGAAGAGGAAGTGTCGAGGAGCCACACGAACGGCGCGGCGATACGGGCAAAGAACGCCATCGGCCGCGCCATGACGAGCGCGATCGGGACCGCCGCGCGCAAGGCAATCTGCTTGGGAACGAGCTCGCCGACGACGAGGCTGAAGAAGGTCGTCAGGCCGATCACCAGCACCAGCGCGACAGTGTGCGCCGTCTCGGCTGATAAGTCGAACACGGCGAGGCGCTCGGCAACCGGTCCGCCCAGGGTCGCACCCGAAAACGCGCCGGCGACGACGGCTACGAGGGTGATCCCGATCTGGACCGTCGCCAGGAACTTGCCGGGATCGGCCGCGAGCGCCAGCGCAGTCCTCGCCCCGCGACTCCCCTTCTCGGCCGCCATGCGCAGCTTGGCGGTTCGCGCCGAGACGATCGCCAACTCCGACATCGAGAAGACCCCGTTGATCAGGATCAGCCCGGCTAGGATGGCAAGGTCATACCAGGGAAAGGAGGACATCGCGCGGCGGGAGCTAGCAGACTTGCGCGCCCGCGCGAAGCGTCCGCTCCTACTTGCCCCGCTTGATGTACTCGCGCGCCCGCGTGGCCAGCCGCTCGACCGCCGCCTGGTGGATCGCCGGCGCGCTCACCAGCAGGCCGAAGGCGCGCGGATCGCGCTTGTTGTAGGCGAGCGCCTTGCCGAAGGCGTCGGTCACCGCGGCGCCGGCCTCGCGGGCGATCAGGGCGGCGGCGGCGACGTCCCATTCGAAGCCCCAGCGCAGCGTCGCCACCAGGTCGGCCTCGCCCGCCGCGACCATCGCTATCCTGAGCGCGATCGAGTTGGGCTTGTCGACCATGGTCAGGTCCTTGTCCTCCTTGGGGAGCGAATCGGCCGGGACGCGTGCGCCCGGCAGCGTCTCGCGCGTGCTTGCCTGCAGGCGCTCGCCGTTGCGCCAGGCGCCCTGGCCCGCGGTCGCGCTCCACGTCTCGCCGCGGGCCGGGGCGACGAGCGAGGCGAGCAGCGGCTTGCTCTCGCTGACCAGCGCCACCGAGACCGCCCAGCCTTCGCGCCCGCGAATGAAATCGCGCGTGCCGTCGATCGGGTCGACCAGCCAGCACAGTCCTTTCTCGAGCCGCTCGGGATGGTCGACAGTCTCTTCCGACAGCCAGCCGGCAGCGGGCAGGAGCGCCCGCAGCTCGCGCTTGAGGAAGGCGTCGACTTCGAGATCGGCGGTGCACACCGGGCTGCCGGGGGTCTTCTC
This sequence comes from Croceibacterium segetis, assembly GCF_011320115.1. Lineage (GTDB taxonomy): Bacteria > Pseudomonadota > Alphaproteobacteria > Sphingomonadales > Sphingomonadaceae > Croceibacterium_B > Croceibacterium_B segetis. Next base: position 201,705 of record NZ_JAANOZ010000006.1, read on the forward strand.
CCAGGTTTCGAGCGCGTGCCCGTGGCCGGGCCACTGCCGCAGCGCCATGTCCCCCGCTTCGCGGCAGATGTCCTCGAGGCGCTCGCGGTCGATCATCGCGGGCGCAAGTGGACGCGCGCAGAACGCATTGCAAGGGGGGCGCGCTGTCCCTATGCGGCCCGCATTCCCCTCCCAGCAGAGCGAAAGCGCCCGATGAACATCCACGAATACCAGGCCAAGGAACTGCTCGCGAAATTCGGCGTCGGCATCCCCGCCGGCTATCCGGCGCTAAGCGTCGAGGATGCGGTCGCCGCGGCCAAGCAGCTGCCTGGGCCGCTCTATGTGGTGAAGGCTCAAATCCACGCCGGTGGGCGCGGGAAGGGCAAGTTCAAGGAGCTGCCCGCCGAAGCCAAGGGCGGCGTGCGGCTGGCGCATTCGATCGACGAGGTCGCGGCCAACGCCAAGGAGATGCTGGGCAACACGCTGGTGACCGTGCAGACCGGCCCGGCCGGCAAGCAGGTCAATCGGCTCTACGTTACTGACGGCGTCGACATCGCCAGCGAATACTACCTTGCGCTGCTGGTCGACCGGAAGAGCGGTCGGATCGCGATGATCGTCTCGACCGAAGGCGGGATGAGCATCGAGGACGTCGCCCACCAGACGCCCGAGAAGATCGCCACCATCACCATCGACCCGGCGACCGGGTTCATGCCGCATCACGGCCGCGCGGTCGCCTTCGCGCTCAAGCTCAAGGGCGATCTCGCCAAGGCCGCGCAGAAGCTCGCGCGGCAGCTCTACGACGCCTTCGTCGCGCTCGACTGCGCGATGCTAGAGATCAACCCGCTGGTCAAAACGCAGGGCGGCGAACTGCTGGTGCTCGACAGCAAGATGAGCTTCGATTCGAACGCGCTGTTCCGCCACCCCGACGTCGAGGCGCTGCGCGACGAGACCGAGGAAGACCCGATGGAGCTCGAGGCGAGCAAGTACGACCTCGCCTACATCAAGCTCGACGGCGACATCGGCTGCATGGTCAATGGCGCCGGGCTGGCGATGGCGACGATGGACATCATCAAGCTCAACGGCGCCTTCCCGGCGAATTTCCTCGACGTCGGCGGCGGCGCCTCGAAGGAGAAGGTCACCGCGGCGTTCAAGATCATCCTCTCCGACCCGGCGGTGAAGGGCATCCTCGTCAACATCTTCGGCGGGATCATGCGCTGCGATACAATCGCCAAAGGCATCGTCGCCGCGGCCAGGGAAGTCGAGCTCGACGTGCCGCTGGTCGTCCGCCTCGAGGGCACCAACGTCGAGCAGGGCAAGGCCATCCTCGCCAATTCCGGCCTGCCGATCATCTCGGCCGAGGATCTCGGCGACGCCGCGAAGAAAATCGTCGCCGAGGTCAAGCAGGCGGCTTAGGCGGCGGTCAGCCTTTCGTCTGCGGATGCATCCCGGCGATCTGCGGCTCGCCCGCCTCGCCCTGGCCGAGGAGGTCGTCTCCGACATCGTCGTCGCGCAAGGTGGCAAGGTGCATCAGGCGTTTGACCAGCGGTGCCACCACCAGCACGGCCACGCCGAGGCCGAGCCCGATCCAGCCGATCTTGGCGTACATCGTCAGCGATGCTTCCTTGGTCATTTCGCCGCCTTCGCCGCCGATCGCCTGGCCGATCTTGCCGGCGACGAACTCACCGCCAGCGGTGGCAAAGAACCACGCTCCCATGATCAGCGAGGCCATATGGCGCGGCGCCAGCCGGTTCATCGCCGATAGCCCGACCGGCGAAAGACAGAGCTCACCGGTCGTCTGAAGGAAGTACAGCACGAACACTAGTATGGCCGGGATCATCGCCCCGCCGAGGAACTCGGCGCCCCAGACGAGAACCAGGAACGAGAGGCCCACTTGTGCCAGCCCGAGGCCGAACTTGGCCGGCGTCGACGGTTCGAGCCCGCGCCGCCCGAGCGCGGTCCACAGCCAGGCGAACAACGGGCCGAGGATGACGATGTAGATCGGGTTGATCGACTGAAACAGCGAGGTCGGAACCCCTCCGCGGTCGACGAAGCGATCGGTGAACAGGTTGAACGAGCCGCCCGACTGTTCGTAGATGCCCCAGAAGACCGGTTCCAGCGCGATCAGGAAGATGATGGCGAACAGCCGGTCGCGAGTCTCGCGATCGTGCTTGAACGCTTCGACGAGCACATAGATCAGCAGCCCCACGCCCGAGACCATCAGCAGGCCGCCGATCACGTTCTGATACTGGATCAGCAGCCAGATCGCCACGACCGCCAGCACGCCGATGACGTAAAGCAGGCTTTCGAGTCTGAGGCCCATGGCCGGCTCTGCCAGGCGCACCGGATCGGGCGGCTCGCCGCGGCCGCGCAGCGCCGGCTTGCCGATGACGAAGATGATCAGGCCGCAAACCATGCCGATGCCCGCGAGGCCGAAGCCGTAGCCCCAGCCGATGGTCTCGCCGAGATAGCCGACGAGGATCGTGCCGAGCGCCGAGCCGACGTTCACGCCCATGTAGAAGATCGTGTAGGCGCCGTCGCGGCGCACGTCTGTTAGCCGGTAAAGCTGGCCGACGATGACCGAGATGTTGGCCTTGAGGAAGCCGGAGCCGACTATGATGAACGAAAGCGCCAGCCAGAACACGTTGATCGTCGGATCGCCCTGTCCGCCGTTGCCCTCCACGGCCATCAGCAAATGCCCGAACGCCAGCAGCACCCCGCCGAACAGCACCGCCTTGCGCTGGCCGAGGTAGCGGTCGGCAATATACCCGCCGAGCACCGGCGTGATGTAGACAAGGCTGGTGTAGGCGCCATAGACCAGGTTCGCCTTGCCGTCGCCGAACAGCCACCACTTGGTGAGGTACAGAATCAGCAGCGCGCGCATCCCGTAGTATGAGAAGCGCTCCCACATCTCGGCGTAGAACAGCACGAACAGCCCGCGCGGATGGCCGACGACTTCCTCACGCTGGCGGGTGGCGATGATTCCGCCGAGCGCCAGCACCGCGAACAGGGCAATCGCCGCGATCGCCGCGATCCAGTCGCCTTCTTGCCAGCGGTCGATCGGCAGGAATGAAGTCACGGTCGGTCCCCTTACTGGCGGCCCCGGCGGGCTCTCGCACGGCAACCTAACGGCATAATACCCGCTGTGAAGCGTATTTCGTTTCAGGCGAAACCGCTGCCCGCCCGAGACTGATCCTTGACGCGCGTAGCTGTATTATGGCACTGATGCACCCCATGAGCGACGCCACCCGCCCGGTCTATCTAAAGCTGCGCGACCTGATCGCGGCGGCGATCATCGAAGGCCGCTACCGCGAAGGCGAGATGCTGCCCTCGGTGCGCGCTTTCGCCGCCGAACAGGGCGCCAATCCGCTCACCGTCGCCAAGGCCTACTCGCAATTCCAAGCCGACGGGCTGATCGACGTCCAGCGCGGAGTGGGCATGTTCGTCACCCCCGGAGCCGCCGCGCGGCTACGCGAATGCGAGCGGCGCCGCTTCCTCGAACACGAATGGCCGGCGATCCGCACGCGGATGGATCGGCTCGGCATCGATACCGCGGCTTTGCTCGACGAGGCCTGACGGCGGCGCGCCGGTGCCGAGTTATTCCTAACATTTGTTCATTCGCCCGATTGCGCTCAGACTTTTAGTCTGGCAATCAGCCGGTTGCATGTCGCCTTACGGCCACCGGCCGAAGGTTACGGCATGGGTTTCTATATGTGCGGCCGGTCCCGGCTGCGCTCGACCTGGCGATCGGGGGGGAAAGGTACAGATGATTAGATCGGAACTTCTGCAGACCTTGGCATCGGATAATCCGGACCTGCGGCCGGAAGAAATCGAACAGGTCTTGACGATATTTTTCGACGAGATCGCCAAGCGCCTGGCAGAAGGCGGACGCGTCGAACTGCGCGGCTTCGGAGCATTCTCGACGCGGGGGCGCGATTCGCGCACGGGGCGCAACCCGCGCACCGGCGAGACGGTCGAGGTGCCGGCCAAGCGGGTGCCCTATTTCAAGCCGGGCAAGGAAATGCGCGAGCGGCTCAACGCCCGCTAGATCGACCAGCCCTGTGAAGCGCGACGGCCCGCCCTGCGCGGGCCGTTTGCGTTTCCGGGAGCGCTTTGCTTTCCTCGGGGCAAAGAAAAAGGGCGGCGCGATCGCTCGCGCCGCCCTTTCTGGTGACGAAGGCTAGTTGCCTCAGCCGCGCTCGCCCTGCGGCGCGACAACCGGAGCCGGCGGAGCCGCGCAAGCGGTGTCCATCGTGACCACCGAACCGTCGAGGCACTGCTTGTAGGTCGGCACCGGCGCCTGCGGATTGATCACCGGTTCCGGAGCTGCGGCCGGCGCCGGCGCTGCAGCGCGGGTGCCACCGAAGTTGCGCCGGACCGTGACCGCCCAGGTGCGCGGCAGGCCGGGAACGGCGGTAACTGCACCGAGCGACTTGGTGACGTCGCTGACGCTCAGGAAGTAGTACTTGTCGAACACGTTCTGAACCTCGAGCGACACGCGCCAATCTTCGTCGGCCGAGGTGTAGCTGAGGCGGGCATTGCCGAGGAAGCGGCTGTCGACGCGGCTCCACGGGCTGTTGGCCGTTTCGGTGAAGATCGCCGAACGATACGATCCGTCGAAGCGCATGCCGACCGTGCCCGGGCCGATGTCGTAATCGTACTGGATGCCGAAGCTATAGGTCCACTTGGGCGTGTACGGGAACGTCTCGGTGCCGTGCAGACCGGCCGGAGCGACCGAGGCCTTGTTGTACTTGATGTCGATGTAGCTCAGCGAACCGTCGAGCGAGAGCCCGTCGACCGGGAAGATGCTCGTCTCGAGCTCGAAGCCCTTGACCTTCGCCTTGCCGACGTTGGTCGGCCGGATGCACGGCGACGACGGACAGGCCGACAGGGTGAAGATGATGTCCTTGTAGTCGTTGTAGAACGCGGCACCGTTGAGACGGACGCGGCGGTCGAAGAAGTCGCTCTTGAAGCCCACCTCGTAAGTGATGAGGCTCTCCGGATTGAACGGCTTGATCTGGTTGCACGGCGGCGCCGGAATGACGGTACCGTCCGGGTTATAGGTGAACGGTCCGCACTCGCCCGTCGACGGGCCGAAGAACGGCCGCGGGTTCACACCGCCGCCCTTGTAGCCGGTCGCCACGGAGGCATAGATCAGGAATTCGTCCGAGATGCGGTAGTCGGTGACCACGCGCCAATCCCAGCGCGAGCCCTTGAACTTGCCCGCGAGGTCGAAGATCCCGGTGAGCAGGCAGTTCGGGGTATTGCCGATGCCCGTGGGGCCGGCTGTCGGCGCGCCGAGGAAGAATTCGCAGGCAGGCACGCCCGGAATGAACATGTTGTCGGCTTCGCGGAACGGCACCGTCCCGTCCGGATTGCGCCGGAAGTAGGTGTAGGTCTTCTCATCCCACGAACGGCGCACGCCGCCTGAGATGCTCCACGCCTCTGTCGGGTGAAGCGTGCCGTTGAAGAACAGCGCCTTCGAGGTCGAAGGCGTGGTGTCCGGACCGTGGATGAAGTCGATCCCGGCATAGTTGAGATCGACGCGGGCGGTGTAGCTGCCCTGCTGGTCCATGTAGAACCCGCCGAGCGTGTATTCGAAGAAGCCGTCGCCAAGGTCACCGTTGAGGCGAAGCTCCTGGCTCCAGGCACGGTGGTCGAGACGGTTGTCGAGCTGCGCCAGCGGGACCGGCGACGCGTCCTGGTCCTGGCCGAACTTGGTCGTGTATTCACGCCACGACCCGATATAATAAAGCTGCAGATGGTCGGCCAGGTCGATGCTGACGTTGCCCATCACGCCCCAGCCGTTGAAATCCTGGTTCTGGAGCGCCGAATAGGGCTTGTACGGCGACTGCGTCGTCGGCGCCGTCCCATCGAGGAAGTTCGCGTAGCTGATGAAGCGGGAGTCGCCGCCGTACACGCTCGAGCTGAGCGCGTCGCAGCTGTACGGACCAGCGGGCACGAAGCGGCAATCGAACGGAATCGCGGCCCCGTTCTTGCCCGGAAGCCACGCAGGCTGGCCGGGGCCTGCGCCCGCCCGGAGGCCAGCGTTCGCGTCATTGGGTGACGCGGACGGAATGAAGACCGGATGGGTCGCGCTTTGCGGCAGGCCCGCGGCCAGCAGCACCGTCGGCTGCGGCTCCGAACGCTCATGCGTGTAGTCGCCCGAGAGATTGACTTCGATGGCCGAGGTCGGCGTCCAGCGCAGCGCTATGCGTCCGGCGACGATCGACTTGCCGCCCTGCGTGCCCACCACCGGGTAGGCGCCACGGGCATTATTGGCCGGGACGTTTTCATTGGGATGCGCGACGCCGTAGTCGAGCAGGTCGAGATAGCCGTCACGGGCCTGGCCGACACCGGACACACGCGCGAACAGGTTATCGTTGATACGGAAGTTGCCCATGCCGCGGATTTCGACGCGGTTGAACGAGCCGTAGGTCGCTTCGATGTAGCCCTTGTCGCTGCCGGTCGGCTTGGCGCTGAACAGCTTGATCGCGCCGCCGATGGCGTTCTTGCCGGCCAGCGTGCCCTGCGGGCCGCGAAGGATTTCGATGCGGTCGAGGTCGATCAGCTCGAGCAGTGAACTCGACAGGGTCGGAATGTAGACATCGTCGATATAGATGCCGACGCCGGGATCGAGCGCGTAGTTGAAGTCGGTCTGGCCGACGCCGCGGATGTAGGCGATCAGGCCGGTGCCCCCGTTCTGCGGCTGCGGCGTCAGGGTGACGTTCGGCGCCTGGGCGGCGACATCGGCAATGTTGGTCTGGCCGCGCGCCTCGAGCATTTCGGCGTTGACCGCCGTGATTGCGATCGGGGTGTCCTGCAGGTTCGCCTGGCGGAATTCCGCCGTAACGACGATTTCGGTGTTCCGCGCACCAGTCGTGTCGTCGGAGCTATCCGCACTGGTGGTGGTCGTCGCCGCAGCGGCGCCTTGGTCCTGCGCGTAAGCCGGGCTCGCAAGCGCCGACACGATCGCGAGAGACGAAACGAATCCGAAGCTCTTCAAAGTCATCAGGTATCCTCCCAATGCGGGCCTCTGCTGGGCCCGACATGCAATCACCTGCTCAGCGACCCTCCCGGCGTTTGGACCGGGGATGAGCATATTCCTGGGAAGAAATGCGGCGCAGATGCACGTCTGCCGCAGGCTCCCTCCACATCTCAATCCTAACGACTGTTAGATGTCAGGCAAGCACGACCGCGCACGGATTGTTGGTAATCCGCCGCATTGTCGCAAAGAAGCAACACTTGTGTGGCCGCCCGCTTGCGATTCCTTGCGTGAACGGAGCGCTTGCCTTCGCCTTCGCGCCACGTCACGCTGGCGCGGAGACAAGGGAGAGAGCACGGATGGCCAGCGTGACGAAGGACCGGGCGCCGACGCACAGCGGCGGTTATGAGCTGGCAGTGGTGCTACTGCTCGGGCTGGCGTTCGGCTTTGCTTATTTCGACCGCATGGCGATGACGTTCCTCTCGCCCTACGTGGTCAAGGACCTGGGACTCTCGAACACCCAGGTTGGCGCGCTCGGTTCGGGGCTCTCGGTCACCTGGGCGCTGGGTGCCTATCTGATCGGCCGCTGGTCGGATGCGGTCGGGCGGCGCAAGCCGTTCCTGCTCGGGGCGATGGTGATCTTCTCCTTCTGCTCGGTGCTGTCGGGCCTCGCCCCCGGTTTCTGGACGCTGTTCGCCAGCCGGATGGTGATGGGCGCCGTCGAGGGTCCGTTCCTGCCGATCTGCCTGGCGATCATCGCCGCGGCGAGCTTGCAGACCCGTCGCGGGCTCAACGTCGGCATCGTCCAGAACGGCTTCGGCTCGCTGATCGGCACCGCGATCGCCCCCATCGTGTTGGTCTGGCTGGCTGACCACTACGGTTGGCGCAGCGCGTTCTATCTCGCCGGCGTGCCGGGCCTAGTGCTGGCCCTGCTCGTCTGGCGCTACATCCGCGAGCCGGAAATGCCCGCGCGGGGGGCCGACTATTCACCGCCGCCATTGCTGCCCCTGGCGATGTTGGCCAACCGCAACATTGCCGTCTGCTCGCTGATCAGTTGCCTGATGGTCGGCAGCCTGGTGATCGGATCGATCTTCCTGCCTCTGTTCTTCACCGGCCCGCGCGGCTGGGAGCCCAAGACGATGGGTTGGGTCATGGCGGTGCTCGGCCTGACCCCCGGCCTCGGCGGCGTGCTGGTGAGCTGGATCTCGGACAAGGTCGGCCGCCGCCCGCCGATGATCGCCGGCTGCTTTCTCGCCGCGATCTGCCCGTTCGCCGCGCTGTGGTTCGGCGGCTCGATCCCGGCGCTGGCGGCGATCATGTTCGCCAGCTGGCTCGGTATCGGCGTTTTCCCGCTGTTCATGGGCGTGGTCCCGGGCGAGACGCTTGGCCACGCCAAAGCGGGGACCGCGATGGGCCTCGTCGTCGCCGTCGGCGAGCTCAGCGGGGGCTTCCTCGGCCCGCTCGCGGGCGGCGCGCTGGCAGACCGCTTCAGCCTCGAGGCTCCGCTGCTGATCCAAGGGGTGTTCGCGCTGCTTGCGGGAGTTGTGGCGTTCGCGCTGATCGAGACCAACCCGCGCGTGCTCGCCGGCCGAACCGTGGGAGTGACTGCATGAACGACTTCGAAACCGTCGTCTGCGACGTCGAGACGACAATGAAGTACGTCGTGCGCGGCGAGAAGGCGATCTTCCACGCCGGCGAGCGCGAGAAAAGCTACTGGCCGGTCGACGAGCATCCGGTGATCGTGCACGACGTTCGACCGATCGCGGACAAGCTCTCGTTCGACCGCAACGGCTTCGTCCTCGTCGATGAACCGACCGACGTCACCGCATTCACCGATGCCGCCGAGCTCGCGCGCTACCAGCGCCAGACCGAGGCGCTCGTCCGGCGGCTCACCGGGGCCGACAAGGTGGTCAGCTTCGGGCCGATGATTCGCACCAACGCGAGCGGCGCGCACGGCCACAACCAGCCGGCGTTCGGCGCTCATGTGGATTACGGCGCCCGTACGGTGGCCGACTTCACCCGCGACCTGCTGCCCACCGACGAAGCGGAGCGGCGGCTGCAGCGCCGGCACATGCTGATCAACGTCTGGCGCCCGATCGTGATGGTCGAAAGCGCTCCGCTGGCGGTGTGCGACGCTAGCACGGTCAAGCGCGAGGACCTGTTCGACAGCGAAGTCGTCGGCGGGCTCGGCGACTTCAGGCGCCGCTCGCTGTGGGGCTTCAACCTGGCATGGAACCCCGGCCACCGCTGGTACTGGGTGCCGCACATGCAGCCGTGGGAGGCTCTCGCCTTCAAGCTCTACGACAGCAACCTCGAAGCCACCCAGTTCACCGCCCACAGCGCGTTCGAAGACCCCAACACTCCGCCCGACGCGGCCCCGCGTCAAAGCGTCGAGATGCGCACGATCGCCTACCTCTAGCGTTCGGCCGGGCTGCTCGTCTCGAGCCCCTTGGTGAACATCAGCCGCTCGAGCCGATAGTCGGCGTCGCGGACCATCCGCCGCATGCCTTCGAGGGCCGCCTCCAGCTTCGCGCCGCCGCCGCAAGCGTGGAACACAAAGTCCTTGTAGGCGCAGGCCTGCGGGCTGGTCCTCTCGAGGAAAATCGCTCGCCTTTCATCGGCCCAGGTGTCGAGTAGCCCGGTGTCGGCGCCATCGAGCAGGATCGCGGCAAGTGTGGGCCACAGCGCGTAAACGTCGAACAGCCCGGTCGTCAGGCCGAACCCGCCGGTGGGGTTGGTCACGTGCGCCGCGTCGCCGGCCAACACGACCCGGCCCACACGGAAGCGCTCGGCGCAGCGCTGGTGCATCTTGTAAGGCGAGGACTGGACCAGCTCGTAGCCGCCCTCCCCCGGCAACAGGTGGCTGTAAGCCTCCGGGATGCGCTCGGCGTAAGTCTCCACCGGCAGCGCCGCGTCTTCCATGTAGGTGCAGCGCCACAAGCCTTCGCGGGTGATCTTGACGATTACCGCGCCCCACTGGTCGTCGACCACCATCGTCGATTGCCAGTAGCCGCCGCTTTCGAAATCGTGCCGCAGGTTGGTGGCGACGAAGCGCTCGGGCCAGGTCATGCCGTCGAACGCGAGGCCCAGATCCTTGCGCACCGCGCTGCCCGCTCCGTCGGCCCCGACGACGTACTTCGCGCGCAGCTCGAGCGGACCTTCTGGTGAAGTCGCGCGAACGGTGACTCCGTCAGCGTCTTGCGCCAGCCCCGCGAAGGCGGTCTGCCAGTGGATCGCGGCGTTGGGCATCGCCTCGAGCCGCCGCCGGCAGATCTCCGCCAGCCGGTCCTGCCCGAGCTGGATGTTGTAGTTGAAGCGGGTGACGCGCGAGAGAACCTTGAGGTCGTAAGGCAGTCGCTCCCCGCTCTTCTTCACGAACCACAGGTAATCGTCCTTGGTATAGCCGATCCGCTCCGCCTCCTCGCGAATGCCGAGGCGTTCGAGCCCGTCGAGCATCGACCAGTGATAGACGCAGGCGCGCGGCGAATCGTTGATCCCGGCCTCGGCCTCGAGCAGGCACACGTCGACCCCCGCTTGCGCGAGACCGAGCGCCGTTACGAACCCCGTGGGGCCGCCGCCGATGACGATTACGTCGTGCATTCGGCCAGCATTGCGCATTCCTTTATCACACGCAAAGTCCCTTTCGCGCAGCCCTCCACTCCCCTAGCAGTAACGTCCGTTAGAGTCGCAACGGCTCAACGACAAAGGAGAGAGACTTGGCGTTGGCCGAATTCCACGAGACGATTGCCGTGCGCGGCGGCGAGTACCCGCTGCGCGGCCGCTACGACGAACGCTTCCGGCCGGTGGTCGACGCGTTCATCGAGAACTTCCGCGTCGAGGAGGAGCTGGGCGCGGGGGCTTCGGTGGTGCTGGACGGTGATACCGTGATCGACCTGTGGGGCGGCTGGGCGCGCGCCGATCGCAGCGAGGACTGGGACGAGCACTCGACCGTCTGCATGATGAGCGTGGCCAAGGGCGTCACCGGCATCTGCTTCAACATGGCGATCGACCGCGGGTTGATCGACCCGAACGAGCGCATCGCCACCTACTGGCCGGAGTTCGCGCAGAACGGGAAGGAAGACATCACCGTGCGCATGGTCCTCGACCACACCGCGGCGATCCCGGTGCTGACCGACGACGTCATGTATCCCGGCGGGTTCTTCGATTACCCCGCCTACATCAGGGCGCTCGAGGTGCAGCACCCGCTGTGGCAGCCGGGCACGCGTGCGGCCTACCACGTGCACAACCAGGGCTTCCTGCTCGGCGAGATCATGCGCCGGGTAACCGGCATGACGATTGGGCCGTTCCTCAAGGAGAACGTCACCGAGCCGCTCCACGCCGAATACTACATCGGCGGGATGGACGAGCAGCAGCAGGCGCACGTCGCCGAGGTGCTGCCCAACACCGGCGCGCGGCTGTTCGCGGCCAAGGATGCCGCGGTGCCGCCCAAGCCGACCACGCCCGAAGGCTGGCAGGACGGCGCGGTGCTGCGCAGCTTCGCCTTCCTGCAGAATCCGCAGGAGCCGTGGCACACCACCATGAACAGTCCGATCTGGCGCACTTGCGAGATCGCCAGCGGCTCGGGCCACGGCAACGCCCGCGGCGTCGCCCGCATCTACGGCGCGACCGTTGGCGAAGTGGATGGCATTACGCTGATGTCGAAGGACCGACTCGAAGCCATGATTACCGAGCAGCACAATCAGATCGAGCTCCTGCAGGAACGGCCCTATCACCAGGCGATGGGCGTGCTGCTCAACACCCCCGAGGCGGTGTACATGGGCCCGAACATGCGCAGCTTCGGCCACCACGGCCTCGGCGGCTCGATCGGTTTCGGCGATCCGGACGCCAGGCTCGGTTTCTCGTACTGCTGCAACCAGATGCACGCCGTCGGCACCAACGGCCCGCGTGCGCGGCGGCTGATCGACGCGGTTTACTCCGCCCTGTGAAGGACTGACGATGGACAAGGACCTCTACGACAAAGGCATGCAGATCCGCCGCGAGGTGCTCGGCGATGCTTATGTCGACCGCGCGCTCGCCAAGTCGAACGCCTTCAACGACCCTCTGCAGGAGCTGGTCACCACGTACTGCTGGGGGTGGAACTGGGGCCGCGAGGGCCTCCCTCGCCGCGACCGCAGCCTGATCAACCTGGCGATGATCGCCGTGCTCAACCGCCCGCACGAGCTCAAGGTCCACGTGCGCGGCGCGCTCAATAATGGGCTCAGCCGCGAGGAAATCCGCGAGGTGCTGCTGCAGGTCGGCATTTACGGCGGCATCCCGGCGGCGGTGGACAGCTTCCGTATCGCCAACGAGGCCTTCGCCGAGATCGACGCCGAGGGCAGCGAGGAGCTCGCCTGATGGACGATGTCGCCCGCTTGCTGATCGAGCGCGAATGCGGCCGGCTGCCGCTGCTCTTCGCGCGCTATGCCGACAACGGCGACCACGCCAGCCTGGCGCAGCTGTTCACCGAGGATTGCGAGTTCGCCCGCCCGTTCCAGCCCGACCATCCGTTCTACGGCCGCGACCGCGTTCAGGCGATTTTTCGCGACCGTCCGCCGATCCTGGTGCGTCATATCGTCACCAACGTGCTCATCGAGGTGATCAGCGAGACCGAGGCGCGCGGGACGAACTACCTGGCGATGCTGTCGTGCCACAGCTCGACCGAGCCGCCGCAAGAGGCCGGCGGGCTCTATGTCGGCGGGTTCGAGGACCATTACGTCCGGACCCCCGGCGGCTGGCGCTTCAAGAGCCGCTACGGCCACGTCGCCCTGCACCAGGGCGGTGCGATGCCGACCATTCCGCCGCCGAGCGACGAAGCCAGGGGATTGAAATGACCGTCACCGCCCAGAACGGCAACGAGCAGCTGGTGCTCGATTTCTTCGAGGTGCTGTCTTCGGGCGACCTCGAGAAGCTGCGCGCATTTTACCACGACAAGTCGGTGTGGGAGCCCAAGGTCAAGAACATCGCCGGCGCCGGCATGCATGTCGGCATGGACATCATCGACAAGTTCCTCGCGCCCGTCCGCGGCATGTTCGAGCCGGGCGATCCCAAGGTCCACGTGCAGAACATCTTCTCACAGGGCCCATGGGTCTGCGTCGAGAGCTTCTCGACCGGCAAGACGCTCGACGGGCTGGTCTACGAGAACGACTACTGTTGGGTGTTCGAGGTCTCGAACGGCAAGATCGATGCGATGCGCGAGTATATGGACAGCCATTACACCGCCAAGCTCTTCGGGATGGACTGATGCGGTTCGAGCGCAGGCCGATCCTGATCTCGGGCGCCGGACGGGGGCTTGGCGAGGGGATCGCCAGGCATCTGGCGTCAGAAGGCGCCATCGTTGGCGTCGCCGACGTCAACGGCCAGACGGCGCATGACGTCACGCGGGCGATCAACGATGCCGGCGGCAAGGCCTTGGCCTACGAAGCCGATCTCGGGCGGCGAGACGCGTTCCTCGACGTCGCCAAGGAATTCGCGCGGCACGCCGGTCCGCTGCGCGCGGTGATCAACAATGCCTCAGTGCTGGTCTACGAACCGATCGAGCAGGTCACCGAGGAAACGCTCGACAAGATGCTCTCGGCGGGCCTCAAGAGCGTGTTCTGGGGCGTCCAGGCCTTCCTCGCGCACCGTGACGAGAGCCAGACCGGTAACATCATCAACTACTCTTCGCCGGTAGCCTATCGCGGGCGGCCGAACACCGGCGCCTACACCACGATCAAGGCCGGCATCGCCGGGCTGACCAAAGTCCTCGCCGGCGAGCTCGGCCCGCGCGGGGTCCGCGTCAACGCCATCGCGCCGGGCAGCGTGCCGACCCCGGCTACCGAAGGCTTCGTGACGCCCGAGCAGTACGAGCAGCGGGCAAAGAACATTCCGCTGCGCCGCAACGGGACGCCCGAGGACGTCGCCCACGCGGTTGCCTTCCTGCTGTCCGACGAAGCGGCGTTCATCAACGGGGCCATGCTCGCCATCGACGGCGGCATCATCGCGGCGGGGTAAGGCAGTGACGGCAATCTGGCAGCAACGCCTGGACAAGCTATGTGAGGTCATCCTCGCCGACGTCGCGCGCGGGGACTATTTCGGCGCGGTGCTGATCGTCGGGCGCGGCGGCCATATCGTCTTCGCGGAGGCGCTCGGGGCGGAGGACTCGGCGGGCGAGCGGCCGCTGCAGCTCGAGAGCGTGTTCTCGATCTTCTCGGTCACCAAGGCTTTTACCAACGTCCTCATCATGAAGGCGATCGAAGAAGGCCGCTTCGCGCTCACCACCAAGGTCAAAGACGTGCTGCCGGAGTTCACCGGCAAGCCGCGCGAGGACGCGACCTTCTACCACCTGCTCACCCACACCGCGGGCATGCCCGGCGTGTGGACACCCAGGCCGGACATGTACCTCGATCGGCTGCAGGAGCTGTTCGAAGCCTCGATCGAAAACGTCCACGGCGACGTCCCGCCGGGCACGCGCTGCGATTATTCGCCGCTGGTGAACCACGTGCTGCTCGGCACCGCACTGGTGCGGACCGATCCCAGGGGCCGCAATTTCCGCACGCTGCTGCACGAAGACCTGTTCGCCCCGCTCGGAATGGACAGCACCAGCATGGGGCTGCGCCCCGATCTCGCCCATCGCCACGTCAAGCCCGACATGCGCGGCACGGTGCCGATCAAGCACTTGAGCCGCAACATCGAGGGCGACCATGCGCTGTTCGAGGATCCCGATGTCGAGGCGCCGCACGTCGGCTGCGCCTCGACCTGCGAAGATCTCCATCGCTTTGCCGAAATGCTTCGCCGCGGCGGCGAGCTGCACGGCAAGCGGATCCTCTCGCCAGCCATGCTCAAGCTGGCGCGGCAGAACCACAGCGGCGCGATGCCCAACGAGCTCTACAAGCGCGTGGCCGAGAACGCCGGCTGGGAAGTCCCGCCGGCCAACCAGGGGATCGGCTTCCAGGTGCGTGGCACCGGCGTGTTCCACCACTTGTTCGGCACGCTCGCCAGCCCCGAGACGCACGGCAACTACGGCGCGGGCAGCACGATGTTCTGGGTCGACCCGGTCGCCGACGCCAGCTTCGCATTTTGCAGCGCCGGGGTGATGGCGCAGGCGGCGAATATCGAGCGCTGCCAGAAGCTCAGCGACCTCGCCCTTTCCGCGATGCTCTGAAGGAACGCCAATGGCCGACGCCGACATCGTGGTAATCGGATCGGGCCACAACGGCCTCGTCGCGGCGGCCTATCTCGCCGTCGCCGGCAAGCGCGTACTGGTGCTGGAGCGCAACGCTTGGTTCGGCGGCGGCGTCGTCACCCGCGAACTGACCCGGCCGGGCTTCAGGCACGACCAGCATTCGATGAGCCACATCTTCATCCAGGCCAATCCGTTGCTCCTGAACGACGACCTTGGCCTCAAGCGCAAGTACGGCCTCCAGTACGTCTTCCCCGACGTGCCGATGATGAGCGTGTGGGAGGACGGGACCACGCTGCCGCTCCATCGTGACGCCAACACCTCAGCGGCCGCCATCCGCAAGTTCAGCGCCAGGGATGCCGAGACCTTCCTTGAGCTGTCGCGGCAGGCGGCCGAGTGGCTGCCGATGATCCAGGCCGGGCTCTATTCGCCGCCGATGCCCTTGGGCGCGCAGACGGCGATGATGGACCAGAGCGCCGAAGGCCGCGAAATCTGGCGCACCACCCAGGTAAGCACCTTCGACCTGATGGAAGAGCTGTTCGAGCACGACAAGGTCAAGGCGCACTTCGGCCGGGTGGCCGGCGAAAACCTCGTCAGCCCCGACGAGAAGGCGACCGGGATCGGCGCCTACGTGTTCCTCGGCTTCCTCGAGAAATTCGGCTTCGGCGTGCCGGTCGGCGGCTCGGGCAAGCTGACCGACGCGTTGATCGCCTGCATCGAGGATCATGGCGGCGCGGTGCGGGCGAGCTGCACGGTGCGCGAGGTCGTCACCGACGGCTCTCGCGCGACCGGCGTCGTCCTCGATGACGGCGAGCGGCTGTCGTGCAGCGATGGCGTCATCGGCGCGATCCACCCGCACCACCTGCCCGAGATGGTCCCTTCGGTCCCGGCTCAGGTCGCGAAGAACGCCATGCGCACGCACATCACGCCGGCCGCCTGCTTCACCGTCCACGCCGCGCTCGACGCGCCGCTCAGGTTCAAGGCCGGCGACCTGTCGGCCGTGATGTACGAGCTGATGCCGGCGAGCTACGAGGACATGCGCCGCGCCTTCGACGAGCTGCGCTACGGCGAGATGAGCCCCACGCCGCTGGTCGGCGTCGGGCAGCTGACCCAGCATGACCCCAGCCGCGCGCCCGAAGGCAAGGCGATCTTCCACGCGTGGGACTACGTTCCCTACGACCGCCCCGACGGGCGCAGCTGGGACGAGGCCAAGGGCGAATTCGCCGAGGGCGTGATCGCGCGGATGTCGAACTACATCGAGAACGTCCCCGAGGTGGTGCTCGACTACCATTGCGACTCGCCGGTCGATATGGAGCGCACATCCCCAAGCTTCTTCCGCGGCGACCTCCACGGCATCGCCACCACCACTTACCAGTCGGGCAGCCACCGCCCGACGCCCGAGCTCGGCCAGTACCGCGTGCCCGGGGTCGAGCGGCTCTACCTCGTCGGCCCGTTCCAGCACCCCGGCGGCGGCGTGTTCGGCGCCGGCCGCGCGACGGCGATGGTCATGGCCGAGGACCTCGGCATCGATTTCGACGGGATCCGGGTCGGATGAAGATCTACGCCGCCGACAAGAGCGAGCTGATGCAAGTGACCAAGGTCGAGCGCCAGGGCGACAACCTGGTGCTCAAGGGCAAGGTCTTCGGCACGATGCCGATGGCCGCCACGCTCACCCCCGAGGAAGCGCGCGCCTTCCGCAAGCTGCTGACGCCAAAACTGCTGTGGTTCATCCTCACGCTGCCCTTCCGCAAAGGAGCCAAGACATGAAGCGCCACGAAGGCAAGACGATGCTGGTCACCGGCGCCGCGGGAGCGATCGGGTTCGCCACCTGCGAGATCCTCGCTCGCGAAGGCGCCCGCGTGATGCTGGTCGACATCGACCAGCCGAAGCTGGAGCAACGCGTGGTCCAGCTGCAGGCGGCCGGCCATGATGCTCTCGGCTTCCATGCCGACTGTGCCGACGAAGGGCAGGTCCGCGCCTACGCCGAGGCCGCGCACGGCGCGTTCGGCCATGTCGACGGGTTTTTCAACAACGCGGGCATCGAAGGCACCCTCGCGCCCACGCACGAGTATCCGGTCGCCGAGTTCGACCACGTGCTCCACGTCAACTTGCGCGGCATGTTCCTCGGCCTGCGCTACGTGCTTCCGGGCATGGCCCGCCGCGGCAAGGGCGCGGTGGTCAACACCGCCTCGATCGGCTCCGAGCGCGGGCTCGCCGGGGCCTGCGCCTACAACGCCGCCAAGCACGGCGTGGTCGGCCTCACCCGCACCGCGGCTAGCGAAGTCGCGCAAAAGGGCGTGCGAGTGAACTGCGTCGAGCCCGGCGTGATCGAGACCCCGCTGCTCGTCGGCATGCTCGAGCAGATGTTCGACAATGTCGAGGCCGGGATGAAGAAGCTCGGCGAAGTCGCCACGCTCAACCGCGTCGGCCAGCCCGAGGAAGTCGGCCAGGTGGTCAGCTTCCTGCTCTCGGACGAGGCAAGCTACGTCAACGGCGCCCGCTGGGAGATCGACGGCGGCGCGCTGGCGACGATCCGGAACGATATCTGAGCCCGACGTTGCTTCACCATGAGCAACGAGGCTGACAGGTGATGGCCGGCGGCTGGACGCGTGACGGCGCGGTGCAGGACCAGATCGACGACACGGTGAAGGACGCCGTGCAGCGCGCCCGCGCCGAAACTCCGGCGGGCGAAAGCGCCACGCACTGCGACGACTGCGGCGAAACGATCCCGAAGAAGCGCCGCGACGCGCTGCCCGGCGTGCGAAGGTGCGTCGCGTGCCAGAGCGAGCGCGACGCCCATCGTGTGGCCGCGGGCATCAACCGCCGCGGCAGCAAGGACAGCCAGTTGCGCTAGGCGCGATTACGCGGCGGCGATCGACATGATCGAGTGCTCGTAATCGCGCACGCCGGGGTCGCCGTCGAAGATGCCGCGCTCCTCGATCCACGCCTGCGATTCCTCGAAGGTTTCGCGGCTGTAGGGCTCGAACACGATGCGCTCGCCCGGGCCCCAGCGGCCGGTATCCATCTGCTCGTGGAAGCGCACCGGGAACTCGTTCTTGTAGTAGTGGGTGTAGAGCTCGGGCCTAAGGTCGATGTCGTGCTGCGCGCGGCGCAGCGCGGCGAAGTACTTCTTGATGTCGGCCGGGTCGGAGCCTTCCTTGACCATCGAGGCCATCATGAAAGTGCTGTCGATGATCTTCCTGAAGCCGAGCTGTTCGAGGAAGTAGTACGGCCCGCTGAACAGGCTGGCGGCGGGGATCTTGCGGTCGATCAGCAGCTCGAGGCGGCTGAACAGCATCCCGTCGGCGAACGAGAGGTTGATCTGGTCGGTCTTGAGGTAGGTCTCGAGCGCCTGGATCGTCGAGTAGTGGCTGCCCGACTGATAGCCGACCGAGATCGGCACTCCGGCGAGGTCGCGCGGGTGCTTGATGTCGCTCTCCGGCGGCGCGAAGATCGCACATGGGGAAACCGAATAGGCGTCGGCGTAGAGCAGGCCGTGGCCCGCCGCGGCGGCAACGTTGACCGTCCAGTGGCAGGCGCACGAGACGTCGCCTTCGCGGCCTTTCTCGAAGGTCTGGTAGGCGCCGAACTTGTCGCCCTGCTGGTGGTTCTTGGCGTCCTTCGAATCGAAGGTCTCGCGGAACTCGTAGTCGAGCCCTTCGGCGGTGAAATAGCCCTTCTCCTCGGCGACCCACTCGTGGAGCCGGAAGTGCGGCTGGATGACAAACTTGGACATGGAGCGACTCCTGTTTTCGATCTTCAGCAACAGTGGGGCGCGTCGGCTTGGTCTTCGCTGACACGGCGCGCGCGGATCATGCGGACGTGATCGTCCATCAGCCGCCGGGCGGCGGCGGCGTCGCGGGATTCGATCACGTCGACGAGCTGGCGGTGGACCTCGAGAATGTGCCGCGCGACCGGATCGGTCAGCGTGCGGTTCTGCGCCGGCCACGAGACGTGCTGCAGCGAGAGCAGCTGCGCCACCAGCACGCGGTTGTGCGAGGCCTCGGCCACCGCGAGGTGGAAGCGCATGCACGAGCGGGTGTAGGCGGCGCTGTCGTCTATCGTCGCCTCATGCTCGGCAAGCAGGTCGCGCAGCTTCAGCAAATCCTCGGGCGTAGCGTTTTCCGCGGCCAGCTCGGCGGCCGTGATCTCGATCGCCCGCTGCGCGTCCATCATCTCGCGCACGCTGATCCCGGCGAGGGTGAGCTGCACCGCCAGCGCCTCGGCGAACAGCGCGGGATTGCCGCCGGCGATCCGCGCCCCGCCGCCTGAACCGACCTTGATCTCGACCACTCCGAGCGCCTGCAGCGTGCGCAGCGCATCGCGGGCGACGATCCGGCTGGCGCCCGCGCGCTCGGCCAGGTCCTTCTCGGTGCCGAGGAAGTCGCCCGCCTTCAGGCGTTTGTCGAACAGCGCTTCGCGAACCTCGTCGACGATGCGCGAGGAAAGCGTCGCCGACGAACGCACCGGCTCGAACGACCAGGGGTCGGGCTGCTTGCGGAAAGGTATCACGGCCATTCGAATCGCCTCTCGCCGCACCCGATAGCGTCACAGTGAAAGATAATAAAGATGATATCTTTCGATTGGCAGCGTTTGGGAGGAACAAGCGCCCCCGCTCAGCGATTGATCCGGCAACGGCAAAGGAGACGGAAATGCTTGGCAAAATCCTCGGCGGCATCGCCGGCGCGCGTGCGGCGGAACACACCGGTAAGATGGGCGGCGCGAAGGGCGCGGTTCTCGGCGCGGTGGCGGGCTCGCTGATCCGGCGGGCGAGCATACCCGGCCTGATCGCCTTCACCGTCGGCGGCTACGCGCTCAAGAAATGGAAGGATAAGCGCGACCGGGCCGAAGCCAAGCGCAAGAGCTTCGAGACGCCGCCGGCCGGCGCGGCGGTCTAGCGCTCCGGATCGAGCCCGGCGTCGGCCTCGACGACTTTGGCCATCTCGGTGAAGTCGGCGTCCTTGCCGTAGGTGGCCAGCACGCGGTCGAGCAGGGCGGCGAGGCGTTCGCCGGTCGGCAGCGGGACGCCCATCGCCCGCGCCTCATCGAGAGCGAGGCGGGTGTCCTTTAGGCTGAGCTGGGCGGAGAAGCCGAAGTCGAAGGTGCGGGGCAGGACCGCGCGCGGCCACTTGTCGCGGGTCGCCGAGTTGGCCCCGGTGCCGGCATTCAGGACTTCGATCATCCGCGCCGGGTCGAGCCCGGCCTTGATACCGAGCGTCATCGCCTCGGCAGTGGTGGCGATCGCCGCGAGGCTGAGGAGGTTGTTGGCAAGCTTGGTCACCTGCCCGGCGCCGGGCGTCTCGCCCATGTAGAACGGCTTGCCGATGTGCGCGAGCAGCGGCTCGAGCTCGGGCCACAGCGCCTCCGGTCCACCGACCATGATCGCCAGCGTACCCTGCTCGGCCCCGCGAATACCGCCGGAAACCGGCGCATCGAAGCTGGCTACGCCCTTCGCCGCGGCCATGTCGTGCAGTTCCTGCGCCAGCTTGGGGCCGGAGGTCGAGAGGTCGCAGAGGATGCGCGGGCTTCCGCCGGACAGCACTTCGGCCGCGGCAGCGCGGACGATCGGCGGCGTCGGCAGGCTCAGGAAGACCACCTCGCAGCGCTCGCCCAGCGCGGCGGCCGAGCCGGCGGCTTCGGCACCCTTGGCGAGCGAGCTTCCTACCGCGGCGTCGGAGATGTCGTGCACCAGCAGACGATCGACATGGCCGACGAGGTTGGCCGCCATCGGCGCGCCCATGCGCCCGAGCCCGAGGAATCCGACCGTCGTCATTGCGTCTGCGCGATAGGGACAAGCGGCGCGAGGTCAACGCGGGCAATGTCGTTTTCGGACGGGAAGCACTTGAGCACCAGCGGGTCGTGGCCGGGGATCAGGTGGTCGAGCGAGCCGCCCGCCAGCTCGAGCGCCCGCTTCTGCGCTTGCCGGTATTCGCCTTCGTCGATGAAGATCGGGAAGGGCAGGCTGCGGGTCACGTTGGCGTAGAGGTGCGCGGCGTCACTGGCGAGCACGACGGTACCGCGCGCGGTCTCGCAGCAGACGACTTGCAGCCCCGCGGTGTGCCCCGGGCACACCCGCAGCCCGATGCCCGGGGCGAATTCGCTGTCGCCGTCGTGGAACACCACGTGGTCGGCGTAGAGCTTGCGGACGAGCTGCGCGACCGGCTCACCGTCGAACGGCGCACGGCTCGGCGCGTCGCAGACGTGGCGGCTGGTGGCCCAGGCCAGCTCGGCATCCTGCACGTGGAACTTCGCGTTGGGAAAGAGGCTCAGCGAACCGGCGTGGTCGTAGTGGAGGTGGGTCAGGATCACGTGCTCGACCGAAAGATGGTCGATGCCGGCATCGCGTAGCCCCTCGACCAGCGGGCGGGTGATGATCCGCCCGCGCGCCACGGCCGCCTGTTCGCCAAAGCCGGTGTCGACGATCACCGGCGGTACGCCCTCCCGGTGGATCGCCCAGACGAAATAGTCGAGCGGCATCGGCAGGTCGTGGTCGTCGACCGGTTGCGAAAAATTGTTACCGGCGGTGCGCTCGTGCCGCGCGTAACGGATCGCATCGATACGGATGACGGGCGCTACCATGGTTAACTCAACCGAAGTTGAGCTTGACCGGCTGGCGGATCGGTCCGTGGCCGACGGTGGTCATCCACGGCTCGTACGCCCCGGCGAGCTCGATGCTTTCGACCTGCCGGACGATTTCGCCGAGCAGGGCCTGCGCTTCCATGGTCGCCAGCACCCGGCCGACGCAACCGTGCACCCCGTAGCCCCAGCCAAGCGAGTGCCTGGTGTCGCGGTCGAGGCGGTATTCGTCGGGCGCGTCCCAGTAGCGCGGATCGCGGTTGGCGGCGGCGAACATCAGCCCGACCTTGCTGCCGGCCGGAACCGTGTATTCGCCGATCTCGACGTCGCGGGTGGCCATGCGCCCGGCCATGCGGCTGGGCGAGTCCCAGCGCAGCGATTCGTCGAACGCCGCGCGGACCTTCTTCGGGTCGGCGCGCAGCTTCTCGTACTCGCCGGGGAACAGCGCCCAGGCGCGCAGCGCGTTGGCCATGGTGATGAAGGTGGTATCGGCCCCGGCGCTGAGCACCGTCTGCAGCAGCAGCTTGGCCTCGGGCAGCGTGACCTGGCCGGAGTCCGACGCGGCGTAGATCTGCTCGCCGATCCCTTCGGGGTCGAGCGCCGAGCGTTCGCACTGGGTTTCGAGCCACTCGATCACCGCGGAGTAGTCGTGCTCCATCGCCTGGTCGAACAGCTCGCCCGGTGGGCCCATCGTCGCCCAGACCATCTCGGAGAAGCCGTGCATGTTCTCGCGGCCCTTCTCAGGCAGGCCGAGGATGTCGGGCAGGACCTGAAACACGAACGCCTGCGCCACGTCGCCAACCGCGTCGACGGTGTCGCGAGTTCGCAGGCGGTCGAGCAGTTCGCGCGCGCTCTGCTCGAACACGGCTTTCACCCGCTCGAGTGCGCGCGGGCTGAGCGCGTCGGCGATCACCTTGCGCACCTGGGTGTGCCGGGGCGGATCGTCGGTCAGCAGGATCTCGGGGCGAGGCGAAGTCGGATCGTGCCAGGGGCGCGAGGTGCTCGAGAACGTCTTCCAGTCGAGCAGCCCGCTGGTCACATGCTCGTGGCGGGCGATCATCACCGTGCCGTCATGAAGCCGCACCACGGGGGCGAACTCGCGCAGCGCGTCGTCGACCTCGCGCGCGTTGCGCACCGCCTCGGGCGTGAAGATATCGAGCGGGTAGTCGGGGATTTCCTTGCTCAAAGCCCCAGCCCCCGGAACCAGGTCTGTCCGTTCTCGCCTGTCTCGATGTGCCCGGCGGTCGGCTCGAAGAAGTGGGCGCCGATGACGATCACGCCGCTGTCCTTGTACTTGTCGACGAAGCCCATCCGGGTCTGCCGGCCGGCCTCCTTGTCCATGTCGAACGTGGCCTCGCGGTGCGGCATCGCGCACTGCATCGGGTGATGCATCAGGTCGCCGGTAATCACCGCGTCCTGACCCTGAGAGCTGATGCGGACATGGATGTGGCCCGGCGTGTGGCCGTGGCTCGGCTCGCAGCGGATTCCGGGAGCGATCTCATGGTCGGTATCGATGAAGTCGGCCATCCCCGCTTCCACGATCGGATCGACGCATTCGACCAGGTGGTTGTCGGTATGGTGCCCATCGTGGCGGATGTGGTCCTGCCAGGCGATGTATTCCTTGCGCCCGAACAAATAGCGGGCGTTGGGGAAGGTCGGCCTGAACTCGCCGGTCGCCGGGTCCTTGTAGGTGTTCCAGCCGACGTGGTCGAAGTGCAGGTGGGTGCAGAACACCGTGTCCACTTCCTCGCGCGTCACGCCGAGCGATTCGAGGTCTTCGAGGAAATCTTCGGGCAGGTCGCAGAACACGTCGAAGTCGCGCTCGCGCCCGGCGCCGATGCACGAATCGACTACGATCGTCCGGCCGGGCGCCTGCACGACGAAGCCCTGGAAGTTCATCCGCTGCTTACCGTCCGGCGTCGCGTAGTGCGGGTGCAGCCAGTCCATCGCGATCACCTCTTCGGCGGTCGTCTCGGGCATGGTCATCTGGATGTTGTCCTGGAAGTCCCACACCTCGACGATCCGTGACACCGTGACGTCGCCGACCCGCCAGCTCTTCACATGTTCCTTGGCCAACTCGCTCTCCCTTACGCGGCTTTCCGCGCCTTCTTCGGTTTCGGCTTGTAGCGCGCGACGCTTTCGGGCGGCAGCTCGGCGGCGGGCAGCGCGGGCTTGCCGAGGATGAAGTCCGCCGCCCGCTCGCCGATCATCACGCACGGGGCGTTGGTGTTGCCGCCGATCACGCTCGGCATCACGCTGGCATCGGCGATGCGCAGCCCCTTGATGCCGTTGAAGCGCAATTGCGGATCGACCACCGCGTCGGCGTCCGAGCCCATCCGGCAGGTGCCGACCGGGTGGTGCACGGTGTAGCCGGTCTCGCGGATATACTTGTCGAGCTGCTTGTCGGTCTTGCACTCGGGCCCCGGCGCGACTTCGACGCCTTCGTACTCGGCGAAAGCCGGCGTGGCGAAGGCGCGGCGGGCGATCTTGAGCGCGCGGATCAGCGGCTTGATGTCGTCGGGATGCTCGAGCAGGTGCGGGTCGATCAGCGGCGCGGCGGCCGGGTCGGGGCTGGCGAGGCGCAGCGTGCCGCGGCTCTTGGGATAGAGGCACACCGGGCTGATCGCGTAGCCGTGGCCGAGCGGGAAGGGGATCTTCGGGTTGGTCAGCCGCTTGGCCGGCTGGAACACGAACTGCACGTCCGGCTTGGCCAGCGAGGGATCGGTGCGCAGGAAGGCGACGCTCTCGAACACGTTGCCGGCGAGCGGGCCGGTGCGGGTCAGCAGGTACTGGAAGAAGTGGAAGACGTCGCGCGGCATGACCTTCCACGACAGGCCGTAGCTGGTGACGTCGTGCGTCTCCATGTGCATCGGGCTGGCCGGATGGTCGTGGTAGTTCGAACCGACGCCGGGCACGTCCCTGACCACCTCGATGCCCATCTCGCGCAAGTGCTCGCCCGGGCCGATGCCGCTGAGCATCAGCAGCTGCGGGGTCTGCACCGTGCCGGCCGAGAGCACGACCTCGTGCCGGGCGCGGATCGTGCGCCCGTCGGCGAGCAGCACGCCCACGGCGCGGCCCTTCTCGACCAGCACCCTGGCGACCTGCGCGCCCACTTGCAGGTGGACGTTTCCGCGCGCCATCGCCGGCCTCAGCATCGCCCCGGCGGTGGTCTCGCGGCGGCCGTCGCGGATCAGGCCCTGGCGGCGGCCGTAGCCTTCGGAGTTGGCGCCGTTGAAGTCCTCGCAGGCGGGAAACTGCAGCGTGCCGAGCGCGTCCATGAACGCGTAGTTGAGCCGGTTGGGATTGGGCACCAGCTTGACATTCACCGGGCCGTTTACCCCATGAAACACGCTCTCGGGAAAGTCCTCGTTATGCTCGGTGCGGGTGAAGTAGGGCAGCACCTCGGCATAGGACCAGCCGGTGCAGCCCGCGTCCGACCAGTCGTCGTAATCGGTCGGATGGCCGCGGAAATAGACCATGCCGTTGATCGAGCCCGAGCCGCCGACCACCCGCCCGCGCGGCACCGGAATCTGGCGGCCGGCCATGCCCGGCTGCGGCACGGTGGCAAAGCGCCAGTTGGTCGCCTCGCGGCCTATAGCCGCGGCGACGAAGCTCGGGATATGGATGAACGGATGGCTGTCGTGTCCGCCGGCCTCGATGACGCAAGTCGTGCGGTCGGCCCGCTCGCCCAGCCGCGCCGCCACCGCCGCGCCCGAGCTGCCGCAACCCACCACGACGTAATCGAATTCCGCTGCGTCCATGCCTGTCTCCCGCGAGTCACTCTGCGAGGGGCGGGCGATGTTGGCAAGGTGTGACGAGAGGGATAGGTTAGGTCAGGCGAGTGATCGCTTCATCAAAAAGGGGGGTTCGATGAGTTTCTTTCTGCGTCTCTTTGGGAGTTCCGGCCAACCGCCGCGACGCATTGACGAGATGACGTTGGAGGAACTCTTCGCCCTGCTTAAGGCGACAAGCGGCGAGGCGAAAGCAGTCGATACAATTGGGATCTTTCGACGCCTCACTCAGCTCGCACTATTCGAGCAAGGAATACCCGATCAAGAGCGCAACGCAGCCTTGGAAATTGCAACGGCTTTGCACAGCGACATCGAGACATCCCTTGCTCACGACCCGGAGGCGCTCGAAGCCTTTCAAGAGGCCGCAGACTTCCACCTGAATCAAGCTCGCCATTTTGGGTACGGCAGCCTCCAATGGCGGCTACAAAAGCAGAAAATAGAAGCTAACCAACTGATAGAGTTTATCGCGCGTCCCGATCATGCCGAACTTCTGCCCGACTTCCTTGAAATGATGGAGCCTAGCGACATTGCGGAGTTCCGCGCGGCGCTTCTTGGCCAGATGGGCAATCTGCGCTCTAGGGATGGCGAGGATACCGTCGATACATTGTCTCGCTTGGCGATCAACGGAGACGGTTCAATGACAATGTTGCTGAGCGGGCCGGAGCTGAGCGCATTGCGAAACGCCCCGAACGACCGACCAGCAGCGCTAGAAGTGCTCAGCTCGATGGGAATTTAGCGAAGCCGTTTCACTCCCCATCATACTCAATCGCCGCCGCCGCCGCGCCGCTCAGGATGAACCCGATCGGCCGCTCGGCTTCCTCGGTCAGGTGGCCGATCAGGCCGGCCGTGCGGCACAGCAGGCCGATGCCTTTGAGCGCCGCGAGCGGGAAGCCGATGTCGAGCATGATCGAGGGGATCGCGGCGTTGACGTTGATCGGCAGGTCGCGGCCGATCGTCTCGGGCAGCGCGGCCTTGAGCGCGCGCATCATCGCCACGTGCTCGCCGCTGGCGCCGCGTTCGTCGGCCATCTCGAGCAGGCGGTTGGCGCGCGGGTCGCCGCCGGCGTGCTGCGGGTGGCCGAAGCCGGGGATCGCCTTGGTCGTCTGCCGCAGCTTCGTGATATTGCGCACCGCTACCGCGTGGAGGTCGTCGCCGGTCGCGCGCTGGTCGGCGACGCATTCGGCGTAGAACTTGCCGGCCACTTCCGCGCTGCCCAGCACCACGCTGCCGCAGCCAAGCAGCCCGGCGGCGACCGCGCCCTGCAGCGCCTCGGGCGCGGCGGCATACGTCATCCGCGCGGCAACGACGCTCGGCACCAGCCCGTGCTCGGCCAGCGCCACCAGCACCGCATCGGCGAAGAACTTCTGGTCCGCGTTGGGCATCTGCCCGGTGACCAGCAGCCAGAAGTAGCTGGTGAAGTCGATCTGGCCCATCAGCCCGTTCACCAGGTCATGCCCGCGCACGGTGATGCTGGTCGCGTCCGAAGTGCAGATACTGGTGAACGGCGCGTCCTGCTTGCCGATGCGCATGTGGGTCTCCCTTGCCTTGGACCGCCGCTCGCTATAGCCGCGCGGCAGGCAAATTGGAGACACTAATGGCGCGGCCGCTGCAAGGCATTCGCGTGCTCGACATGGGCACTTTCATCACCGGCCCCGCCGCGGCGATGCTGCTGGCGGACCTCGGGGCCGAGGTGATCAAGGTCGAGCAGCCGGGCACCGGCGACCCGTTCCGCGCCTTCAACGGCAACCTCTATTCGCCGCACTTCCAGACCTACAACCGCAACAAGAAGAGCGTCGAGCTCAACACCAAGGACGCCGCCGACCTCGCCAAGTTCGACGAGCTGGTGGCGAGCGCCGACGTGTTCATCCAGAACTTCCGCCCGGGTGTCGCCGAGCGCCTGAAGGTCGACGCCGCGCGGCTGCAGGCGCTCAATCCGCGCCTGGTCTACGCCGACATCTCCGGCTTCGGCCAGGACGGCCCGCACAAGGACCGGCCGGCCTTCGACACCGTCGCCCAGGCCAGCGCGGGGTTCCTGCGGCTGCTGATCAACCCCGACCACCCGCGCGTGGTCGGCCCGGCGATCGCCGACGCGGTGACCGGCTTTTACGCCGCGCTGGGTGTGATGGCGGCGCTCTACGAACGCGAGACAACCGGCAAGGGGCGCCACGTCGAGACCAGCATGTTCGAGGCGATGTGCCACTTCAATCTCGACGACTTCACCCACTATCTCGCGGTCGACCAGATCATGGGGCCCTATTCGCGGCCGCACGTTTCGCAGAGCTACGTCTTCGAATGCGCCGACGGCGGGTGGATCGCGCTGCACATGTCGAGCCCGCCGAAGTTCTGGGAGAACCTCGCCGAGGCGATGGGCGTGCCCGACATGCTCGAGCGCGAGGAGTTCGCCACCCGCCCGGCGCGGATCGCGAATTACGACAAGGTGATCGAATTCCTCGCGCCGATCTTCAAGACCCAGTCGCGGACCTATTGGGACGATCGCCTGGCCGAGCTCGAAGTGCCGCACTCGCCGATCCTCAATTCGAAGGAAGTGCTCGAAGGCGAACTCGGCCAGCACCACGGCATCCTCGCCGAAGCCGACAGCCCGCGCGGCAAGTTCCGCACGATCCGCTCGCCGTTGCACTTCGACGGCGAGATCGAACGCGTGATCACCGCGCCGCCCGAGCTCGGGGCGGACAACGAGGAGTACCTGGGCAAGCGATAGGGTCGATTGTTGGAAACGGCGTGCGGAAAACGCTGTCCTACAAAGCCTTCCCTGTGCTGTATGCCAGCATGGCCCAGATCGGTTTCGAGCGCGGGGGGCTCTTTCGCCGTATGAGAAGTGTCACCCGTCGCTTTGACGCTAAGTTCTTGAAAATGAACGAATAACAGAGCGACGCCCGGGTGACAGGGTCCGTAAACTGTCACCCGGCGAAGCGCCGGAAATTGAATGAATTGCCTCGCGCGGCGGCTTTGGTAGACTATGTCCAGATCGCGGCGCCCGGGACTCGGCGCCGCCAAGGGAGAGTGAGAATGAGCGCCAAGTTGCCCAGCCGCCTGCACCACACGGCCTATGTCACCAAGGACATGGAGAAAACCCGCCATTTCTACGAGGATATCCTCGGCCTGCCGCTGATCGCCACCTGGTGCGAGACCGACTTCCTGTTCGGCAAGGACCGCACTTACTGCCACTGCTTCTTCGGCATCGGCGACGGCGGCGCGCTGGCGTTCTTCCAGTTCGCCGATCCCGACGACCAGGCGCAGTTCGGCCCGGACATTCCCGCGAGCCCGTTCATCCACCTGGCGCTCAACGTCGACAACGAGACGCAGGCCGAGCTCGAGCGGCGGATCAAGGAGGCGAACCTCGAAGCCACCTACGTTCTCGAGCACGGTTATTGCCGCTCGGTCTACGTGGTCGATCCCAACGGGATGACGGTCGAATTCACCAACGACGACCCGCGCGCCGCCGCCGGCGACGCCGAGCGCAAGGCCCGCGCGCACGACGAGCTCAAGCGCTGGCTGGCCGGCGACCACACCTCGAACAACACCTTCCGCCACGCCGAAGCGGCGTAACAGCCAACGTCGCAACGCTCCCATTCCCCCTCCCCCGCGGGGAGGGGTCAGGGGTGGGGGAGCG
>NZ_JAANOZ010000007.1 GCF_011320115.1 Croceibacterium segetis
AATACGGTACCGGCAAGCGGATGCCGATCAAGGCCACCCGCGCGCTGCTCAACGCCGCGCTCGACGGCACGCTGCAGGATGCCGAGTTCCGCAAGGACCCGAACTTCGGCTTCGACGTTCCGGTGGCAGTCGAAGGCGTCGACAGCGCGATACTCGACCCACGCTCGACCTGGGCGGACAAGGAAGACTACGACCGCACCGCGGAGAAGCTGGTCTCGCTGTTCGTGGACAACTTCGCTCAGTTCGAGGCTCATGTTGACCAGGGCGTCAGGGACGCTGCCCCGCAAGCCGCCTGAGGCGCCGAGCCAAATAACCCTCCCACAATCGGACCTGCTCCCAAACCTATTGTAGCGCCTCTCGCACACGTTGCGGCGTCATCGGCAAATGGCGCAATCGCTTCCCGGTTAGCTTCGCCACCGCGTTTGCGATCGCAGGCGCCACAATCGGGACACCGGCTTCAGCAATGCCGGATGGAGGGTTGTCTGTAGAGATAACGGACACCTCCATTGGCGGGATTTCAGACATCCTCAGAACGGGGTAGTTATGGAAGTTGCCGGCCTGCATTACGCCACCCTTGATAGCCATTTGCTCCTTTAGCGCGGCCCCGAGCCCGAAGACCATTGCGCCCGTTACCTGGGCGACAACATTGCCGGGTTGGACGGCGATTCCGGCATCTATTGCGGCCCAAAGGTGGTGGATCACGATTTTTCCGGTGTCCGGGTCCACGGAGACTTCGGCCGCGGCCGCTGTGTGGCTCCGAAGGGCATCCGAATAGGCGATCCCGACTGCGCGATCCTTCCGGCCGGTATCATAGCGAGCCATTTTCGCGACCCGGTTCAATACCGCGATGGCTCGAGGGTTTTCTCCCAGTAGCGACAGCCGATACGCGAGCGGATCCATCCGCCTGAGCACGGCAACTTCATCGATCAGTACTTCGATGGCAAATTTCGTGAACCCGGCTGCGATACCGCGCCAAGCCCCCACATCGACCCCTCGGGGTGCTCGTACCCATTCAACGCTATGGTTGGGTATGGCGTAGCTAAACTCCCCACCGCCTCCTGAGACTTCGTCTCTCAGTTCGCCCTCCATTGGAGGAAGGATGCGCACCAGGTAGGATTCGTTCACAATGCGATGCCGCCAGCCCAAAATGTCGCCCTCGGCGTTGAGACCGAGTTCGACGCGTTGCGCCGTCAAAGGCCGCAGCTTATCGTTGCGAATGTCATCTTCACGGAGCCAGATCATTTTGACTGGCCGTCCCGGCACAGATTGCGCGAGCATGAGCGCGACGAGCATGTCGTCGCCATCAAGTCGGCGACCAAACGCCCCGCCAAGCAGCTGGGCATGCACATTCACCTTATCCGGAGTGGTGTGACCGAATTGCGCAGCGAGCATCTTTAGTCTGGTCGGCCCTTGTGTACCAGACCAGATATCAATCACGTCGCCATCAACTTTGACCGTAACGTTCAAGGGCTCCATGGTCATATGAGCAAGGTGCTCGGAAAAGAATTCAGCCGTCAGGACTGAGGCGCTCCCCTCGATTGCGGCGGCAGAGTTTCCAGCCGCGAACATAGTGGTTGCGGCCTGCGTTCGATCTCTTGCGAGCCGCTGATAGTCGGCGAGGACGAGGTCGCTGTCATAGTCTCGAGCCTTTGAAGTGGCGGACCATTCGACCTTGAGGTGGCTCTTGGCCAACATCGCGGCCTCGATATTTTCTGCGATGATACCCACGCCGACTGGCAGGCTGACGATCTTGATGACACCAGGAACGCCCTTTGCAGCGGAATCGTCCACTGACATCGGCCGCTCATGCTGCACCTCCGGAAACGCGACGCAGGCGTAGAGCATCCCAGGTTGTTGCGTATCGATCGCATACCGCGCTGAGCCGTCGACTTTGGAAGGCACATCAACGCGACCGACATCCCGGCCGATTAGACGAAAATGAGATGGTTTCTTCAGCTCTCCCAACGTCACATCTGCAACATACCCGACGGCCGACGGATGCTTCGCGATTGCGCCGAAGCTCATCGTCCGGCCCGTTTTGACATGGAGAACTTGACCGGGCGCCGTGCTCAACTCGTTGAGCGGCACATTCCAAATTCCGGCAGTCTTGGTCATGAGGATCTTGCGCGCCTGAGCGCCTGCGAGGCGCAGCTTATCGTAATAGCCGGCCACCGTTAGACTGCTCACTGTCGTGAGCTGGGGACTTCCGAACAACGGAGTGAACGCCGGGTTGCCAAAAACTTCCGAGTCCTGCGGCGTTTCTGTGACGCGAACTCGACTCCAGTCCGCGTCCAGCTCCTCAGCAAGGATCAACGGCAGTGCGGTTCGCACACCCTGACCCATCTCGGCCGCTGGGGCGACGATTGTGACGTAATCGTCTTCGTCGATGGCCACCCACGCATTGGGAGTGAAGGAAGCGTTCTGCCCGGCGGCTGCGAAGTCGGATCCCAGCAGCAGGACCACGTTGACGGCACTCGCGGAAATGAGGAAGGAGCGGCGTGTAAGGGCGTGAACCGCGATCCGGCTCGAGATCATTCCTGCCTCCCAGATGCGCTTTCAATGGCTGAAACAATCTGGCCGTACGTCCCGCAGCGACAAATATTCCCGTTCATCGCCGCCACAATCTCATTGCGGGTTGGTTTAGGATTCTTGGTCAACAAGCTGGCCGCCTGCATGATCTGACCCGACTGACAGTAGCCGCATTGCGGAACTTGGAACTCGATCCAGGCTCTCTGGAGAGGGTGGCTGGAGTCTGGAGATAATCCCTCGATAGTGGTGACTTTTGCCTCGCCGACGTCACTAATCTTCACCTGGCATGAGCGGACCGCTTCTCCATCGAGGTGAACTGTGCAAGCTCCGCAGAGGCCGGCGCCACAGCCGAACTTTGTGCCCGAAAGCTTGAGATGCTCGCGAATGACCCAAAGCAATGGAGTTTGGGGATCGACTAGGACGTTCTTGGCCTGCCCATTAATCGTCAAAGTGGTTTCAGCCATTGAGTCTTCGCGCGCCTTTCCAAACGGTGGCAACTGCATCGCTCAGCGCGATAGCAAAAGCCTGCTCCTCGGTTCGCGACTTGATGAGCGCGACCCACCTTTCGAGCGAGTACCACTCCCATTTCATATGATTGTATTATGTGAAACCGACATTCGGTGTCAACCGCAGCATTCCAAAACACCAGAGCCGCGAGGACGGTTGCAGACCAAATTGGAGATCCCAACGAGGCCGTCTAGAAGCGAAGCTCATTTTTATCGTGATATATAAATCACTTACGGCCTCCGCATCTTACGCGATGGCAGTCGCAAAAAAAGCTTGCATGCTCGGTCGTCACCTGACAATAATACAATCCGATAATATGAACGATTGAAACGTCTTGCCGTCTCGAGAGGTGAGGTGAAATACCTTCATCCTCCGCCCGACGCTTGGCGCCAAGGATTGCCGGGGCAGCGTGAAATTGGGAGGTGATTATGGGGTATCAGCAGTCTAGTTTTTTCGGAAGGCGTTGGCGTCGACTGATCCTGGCGAGTTCAGCGCTCGCAGTGACTTTGCCGGCGGCGGCATGGGCCCAAGACGACCCCGACGCTGCGGCCAAGCCGGTGGCAAAGTCCACGGACGAGCAGGGGGCCAGTCAACAAACTGAGGAAGACCGGGGGCTGGAGACCATCGTCGTTACAGCGCGAAAGCGCGAGGAGAATCTTCAGGATACTCCCATATCGATTTCAGCGTTTTCTTCCGACACTCTTAACTCGCGACAAGTCACCAACATCGCCGAAATCGGCAACTTTGCGCCCAATGTCAGCTTTGAAAAAGGGGCTGCATCGTCGGGTTCGAGTTTCGTCCTTACGACCTTCATTCGTGGCGTGGGACAGAGCGACTTCAACCTTACGATCGATCCGGGCGTCGGCTTGTACGTTGACGGGGTCTATGTCAGTCGCTCGGTCGGGGCGCTGCTCGATACCGCCGATGTGCAGAGTGTCCAGGTGCTGCGTGGGCCGCAGGGTACACTGTTCGGCAAGAACACCATCGGTGGTGCCATCGTCGTCACGTCGAAGAAACCTTCGTCTTCGTTCGAGGCTGAGGCCGAAGCAACAACTGGACGGTATAATCGCGCGGATTTCCGCGGCATGCTCAACGTGCCTGTGAGCGACATCCTTAAGCTTCGTGCCACCGTCTCATATCAGAGCCGTGACGGCTACGTGAAGCGGCTGGTTGACGGCGAGAAAATGGGCAATCAGAACAGTCTTGCCGGCCGCCTGCAGGCGCTCATCGAACCATCGAGCAATTTCAGTATTCTCCTGTCGGGCGACTACACGCACACGCGCGAGGAGGCCTTGCCAACCACCTTGCTGGCGGTGAACGGATCTACCGATCCATCGCTCAACCTGTTCAGCCAGTTCTATAACTGGGTCGCGGCACCGATTGCCGCCGGCCACCCGCCGCTCACGATCTGCGGTGCGCCGGGCGTGCCCGCGCCGACGAGCGATCCACGCTGTTACAGTTCACGATGGATTACCGGCAACAATTACACCACCAATGCCTCCGCGCCGAACACGTCTGACCTCGACCTGTGGGGCGTTTCCGCAGTCATGGATTGGGACATCGGGGTTGCGAACCTGAAATCCATCACAGCCTATCGCAAGCTGTCGAGCCACTTCTTTCTCGATAATGATTCGTCACCGCTCCACGTCCTGGAAGCCTCTAATGACTATTATCAGAAGCAATTTAGCCAGGAATTCCAGCTAACTGGGAAGGCATTCGACGATCGCCTGAACTGGCTTGTCGGCTTGTTCTATCTCAAAGAGAAGGGCACCGATCGTAATCACCTCATCGCTTCCCTGGCGGATTTCCTGAGCGGCGGCTTTGTCGACAACGACAGCTATGCCGCTTTCGCCCAGGGGACCTACAAGTTGACCGATGCGCTAAGCGTGACGCTGGGCGGGCGCTATACGGACGAGACGAAGCGGTTCCTGCCGGATCAGTTGATCACGCTGGACAAAACCGGCGGATCGATCCTCTTCCTGAGCCGCCTCTTCATTCCAGACCTGACGCTTAACCCGAACGGCGATCGCATCCTGCCTCCCATATGGGGCACCACCAGGTCTAAGGAGTTCACACCGTCAGTCAGCGTGGACTATCGCCTCACGCCGGATGTCCTTGGCTATGTCAGCTATTCCAAGGGCTTCAAGAGTGGCGGGTTCACCCAGCGTGTATTCCCCCCACTGCCGCAAGTTCCCAACTTCAACCCGGAATTTGTGACAAGCTACGAAGCGGGCATTAAGACCGAGTTTTTCGACCATCGCCTACGCGTCAACGCAGCGGCGTTCCTGGCGCACTATAACGGTCTCCAGATCACGGTCTTCGATCCGAGCGGCGCGTTGTTCGGCGGCGCGACGCCGACAACCCGCAATGCCGGCCGTGCGAGAATCCAAGGGTTCGAGCTCGAAACCGAAACCCGCTTGGCCGAATGGCTGCTCCTGAATGGGGACCTCGGTTATACTGATGCCAAATATGTCGAAGTTTCTCCGCTGGCGACCGAAGTGACGCTGAACAGCAAGCTGCCCTACGTACCGAAGTGGACGGCAACAGGTGGTGTCACGATCGGCAGCTTCGAGTTGCCCTTCGGCAAGATCAGCTTCCGGGGGGATGTCTCCTACAAAGGGTCGCAGTTCTTGACGGCCAACAACACGCCCGTCCTCTTTCAGAAGGCGGTCACTCTGGTGAGCGCTAGCGCGTCCATCTCGGACCAGGACGAGCATTGGACCCTGTCCGCGGGCGTCACGAACCTGACCAACGAGAAATACCTGACTGCGGGATATGAGTCGCTGGGCGCCGCCGGGTTCGCAGAAGGGACCTATTCCCGCGGCTCGGAATGGTTTCTCCGGCTTCGCTACCGTTACTAGAATGCCCGATCGGCCCGGATGAGCTAGCTGGTATCAACCTGACAGCGCGCTCATCCGGCCGACGCCTTGAACGGGGCAGCATTTCGTGCCCGCGCTTCTTTAGAACACCCGAGATAGAGACCTCGTGCCGCCGCGGCCGGCGTTTTTCACAGCATCCAGGCGATGCCCGATCGAGCGATGACCTTGGAGGCAAGAACGTGACTTCATCTCACCTCAAGTGCGCCGAGCCGACATCTGAGCAGGCTGGGGGGGCGCCGCGGCACTACGCGAAAGCGGCAGTCTCTCGGTCCCCGCGCGCAGCCTTCACGATTGAAGACATCAGCTTAGAGGCCCCGCGTGATGACGAGATCCTGGTCCGGTTGGTGGCCACGGGAGTGTGTCACACGGATCTGATTGCCCGCGACCAGCTCTATCCGGTTCCACAGCCGATCGTGCTCGGTCATGAAGGAGCCGGGGTCGTCGAAGCAGTTGGTGCCGGCGTTCGCCATGTTGAGCCAGGCGACCACGTAGTGTTGAGCTTCCTATCTTGTGGGAGCTGCTCCACGTGCCGTGCCGGCGCACCCGCTTATTGCGTGAACCTGTTCGAGCTGTGCTTTGGCGGTTCCCGTTGCGACGGAAGTAGCGCGATATGCGATGCTCACGGCCAACCTCTGCATGGTCACTTCTTTGGCCAGTCATCGTTCTCCACGCTTGCGGTTACGAACGCCCGTAACGCTGTGAAAGTGCGTCGCGACGTTCCTCTTGCGCTGCTTGGTCCGCTTGGCTGCGGGGTGCAGACGGGCGCTGGCGCCATCCTAAACGCCTTGCGCCCAACGGCGGGGCAGAGCTTGGCCGTGTTTGGCGCCGGTGCGGTCGGTCTGAGTGCCGTTATGGCTGCGCGCCTAGTGGACGCCTCGCCAATTATTGTGGTCGACGTAAATCCGGCGAGGCTGTCCCTAGCCAGCGAATTGGGAGCGGATGTGATAATCAATGCAACGCAGGCCGATGTGGTGAAGGAAATCCTGGCCGCGAGCGGAGGCGGGGCCGATTTCACGCTCGAAGCGAGCGGCCTACCGCGGGTGCTACATCAGGCCATAGACACGCTGGGACAGCGCGGAATCTGCGGAATCGTCGGTGCGCCGGCATTTGGGAGCGAATGCAGCTTCGATATCACCGAGCTTATTGTCGGAGGAAAGATGATACGCGGCATCGTCGAAGGCGACAGTGTCCCGGAGGAGTTCATTCCGAGAATGATCGATCTGTATCTCGATGGCCGCTTCCCGATCGATCGGCTTGTGACAACCTATCAGTTGGATGATATCAATAGCGCCATCGCCGATGTCGAGCGCGGGATAGTGGTAAAGCCGGTGATCTTGCTATCTTGAACGTTGCGAGGACGAGGGGAAGAAGGTTTCGCAGCGGACACATGACTTAATGACACGGCATGAGCGGCGCCCGGTTTGCAATGCCTGCATCCGCGAGGGTTTGGGGCTGCCCTTCGGTTCGTCGCATCCGGCGCTGATTACGGCCGCGCTGGCTACCACCGGCGAATTCATCCGTGAAATGGGTATTTGCTTGATCTGCTGCAAAGAGCGAAAGGTAATCCGTCGCGCTACAGAGCAGGTGGAATAGAAGTGGCCCCAGGGCGACATTAAAGGCCGCCTGACTCCAATTCACGACTTCCGCTTGCCACGCTTCGCGGACCTACCTTGCCACGGCATCTGAATGGCTTGGAGTGACCGCAAGCGGACCCACTGCCATCAGGAGTCCAAAGAAGTTAGCGGACGGTGCTTTCGTCGGCGGCCACGTTTCAGCATAGTGGGCCACTTTGCCACGGGGGTGAAATTGCGGCGCAAGACACAGATCGTTGTAGTGGGTGGCGGCGCAGGGGGTCTTGAGCTGGCTCGGCGCCTGGGAGCGAAGTACGGGCGCAAGCACCACGACATCATTCTGATCGAAAGGAATCGTACTCACATTTGGAAACCGCTGCTGCATGAAGTGGCTGGGGGGTCGCTTGATGCAAACCTCGACGAGGTGGGCTATCGCAGCCACTGCCACCGCTGGGGATACCGGTTCTTCAACGGGGCGTTCGAGAGCATCAACCGTGAGACTGGAGAAGTGCTTCTCGCGCCGCTGCTCGACGAAGACGGTAGCGAATTGGTCGGCCGCCATGCGATCCGCTTCGACTACCTGGTGATCGCCGTTGGCTCGGTCACCAATGATTTCGGCATTCCCGGCGTCGCCGAGCATTGCATGTTCCTCGACGACCGCGCCGGTGCCGATCGATTCCGCAATCGGCTGCTCGATCACTGCCTGAGCGTTTCACGCGCAATGCACGGCGACCCGGGCATCGACGCCAAGGTGCGCATTGCCATTGTTGGCGGCGGAGCGACCGGGGTCGAGCTCGCGGCCGAGCTCTACAATGCGGCCGCCGCCTTGCGGCACTACGGGCTCGAGGTGTTCGACGAGAGCCGGCTGCAGGTTTGCGTGATCGAAGCGGGCCCTCGCATCCTCCCCGCCTTGCCCGAGCGCCTGGCGGACGCAGCCAAGGCCGAGCTGGAAGCGCTCGGCGTAAGCGTCCTCACCAGTGTACAGGTGATTGAAGCGGTCCCGCACGCGATTTTGACTGCCGATGGGAGACGCATTGAAGCCGACCTCATGGTCTGGGCGGCCGGAGTGCGTGCGCCCGGCGCCCTCGCTGACCTCGGGCTGGAGGTGAACCGCAACAACCAGTTGATCGTCCGTGACACGCTCCAGACCACGCGCGACGAGCGCATCTTCGCGATCGGCGATTGCTGTTCGTATACCCCGCCCGGCGCCGAGCGGCCTGTGCCACCGCGAGCGCAGGCGGCGCACCAGATGGCAACCGCCGTCTACCACAACCTCGTCCGTCTACAGCGGGGCCAGCCACTAGAGCGGTTCGTCTATCACGACCACGGCTCGCTCGTGTCGTTGAGCCGCTACTCAACAGTCGGGAGTCTGATGGGCAACCTGGTCGGCGGGCGGATGGCGGTTGAGGGCCGTCTGGCGCGTCTGGTCTACACATCACTCTACCGCATGCATCTGATCGCCATCCACGGCTGGCTAAAGGGCCTCGCGCTCATGTTGGTCGGCAGAGTCAACCGGATCATTCGCCCGCGGCTCAAACTACATTGAAGGTCTCTTCTGGTTGGGCCGCTCCTGACGCAAAAGGTTCGTTCGCGTGAGCGGCGCTTAGTGGCCGACAGCTGACCGTCCGCTTTGCCTACAGATCACGAGATTGCCGACGAAACTACTCGATGTTCGCGCTCTTCTGCAGATTGTGGCGAGCGCAGAGCAACTGCACATTTTCCGCAGTTAGAGATGTGCCGCCTTTGGAAAATGGCACCACGTGGTCGAAGTGGAGCTCATCAGTCGCGCCACACCTGACGCACCTCGCCCGGTCCCGCTTCCAGACTTCCTGCTTCACTACCGACGGAATAATCCTTCGTCTGTGGCTTTCGTCCAGCGGCGCCGCCTCAGCTTGCTGGTCGTCCTCGTCTATGTCGACTGCGACCAATTTGAATTTGAAGACGTCACGCCGTCCGTCGTTTTCGCACCAGCTATCGACGAGTTGAAAGTAGCCGTTGTCTGACCAGATCCCCTTGTGGAGCTTCTCGTAGACGCGGACGATATCGGCGCCTTTCATGCCAGCCTTAAATTGCCGAGCCGCGGCTGCGAATTTGCCATTCTCAGTGGGTCGGCCGGACGGCAGAAATTCCGGCTGGTCAACTAGCTTGGGCATAGGGTTGTCTGCCGTCTTAGGCTCATCGTGACCTTCATAAACCAAGACGGTGCCATCTTCTTCGATGCGGTCGGCGTAGAGCGCGTTCGGTCGACGTGACATGAGGATCACCGAATGGC
Source organism: Croceibacterium segetis (assembly GCF_011320115.1). Lineage (GTDB taxonomy): Bacteria > Pseudomonadota > Alphaproteobacteria > Sphingomonadales > Sphingomonadaceae > Croceibacterium_B > Croceibacterium_B segetis. Next base: position 9,759 of record NZ_JAANOZ010000007.1, read on the forward strand.
GCCCACGGAGGCGGAAATTCATTCCTCGCTGAAGACTAGTGCCCTCGCGCTGACACATGTCGAAATAAGAGATGATTTCGCCCTTAGCCATTTGTCCCCCCAACTGTCCTTTATGCTACATTGTATGCGCAGAGGTGTCTGATGTCCTTACGAAAACCTTTTCGTGCAATACCCATACGCGAAGGTGAGATTCACCGCCAAAAGCGCGTTCGCGCTCAGCACCGGTCCTCCTTGGTGAAGTTGGCCAAACTCGCTCTCATCGCGAGCATCTTGGGAGGAGCAATCGGCTACCTCACGTCGAATGACGAAAACGGGGATGCGCGCGCATCAACGCTTCTTTCCCGATTCAACTCTCCTCTCGTTGGCTCGAGCACCACCTCAACAGTGCCAACCTATTTCCGCTATTGCGATGAAGCACGAGCCGCTGGGAAGGCTCCAATCTATAGAGGCCAGCCAGGTTATCGCGCCGGGCTTGATGCCGACGGCGATGGCATAGCGTGTGAGCCCTACCCCTGACGGCACACGATGGCCGGTAGCGGACCGTCCCCTCTGAAGCGGATCCTCGAGGTATCCGGACATGCGCTGCTGTTTTTTGTGATCGCTGCCGGCGCTTCAGGATAAGCAAACAAGATGTGCAACCTCTACCGTATGACCAAGGCCACCGCCGAGGTCGCCAACCTGTTCAACGCCAAGCTCGGCAGCGTCGGGAACTTCGCCACCGAGGTCTACCCCGGTTATCCCGGACTGGTGGTCGCTGGCGGCGAGCTGCGCAGCATGGTCTGGGGCTTCCCGCTGGTGCTCAAGGGCAAGAACGGCCAGCCGCTCAAGCCCAAGCCGGTCAACAACGCCCGCGCCGACAAGCTCGACGGCCTCATGTGGCGCTACAGCTTCGCCGAGCGGCGCTGCCTGATCCCGGTCAGCGCCTTCGCCGAGGCCGAGGGCGAAAAAGGCGCCAAGACGCGCACCTGGTTCACGCTTCTGGACCAGGAGGTTTTCGCCGTCGCCGGCCTGTGGCGCGACGCGCCCGAATGGGGCCCTGCATACACAATGGTGATGACCGAAGCCTGCCAGCACGTCGCCGACGTGCATGACCGTATGCCGGTGATCCTCAAGCGCGAGGATTGGGCCGATTGGCTCGACGGCGCGCCTGACGACGCGGGCCTGCTGTGCCGGCCCTATCCGGAGCTGATGGTGGCGGAGCGGACGGGGGAGAGTTGGGTGCGGCGGTAATTACATTGGCGCTGCGATCGCCGGAATCTGTTAATCGTGCGCCGACCCGAGTTGAGCCGGAGCGACATAGTTCTACAATCACTTAATGGACGGGCTATCGTTTCAGGACCGGGGTCCCTCACTCCCCTTTGCGCTTGTCAAAGCCCAGGAACAGGGGGAGGTCGTCTTTTTGTGTGGTGCGGGCGTCTCGATGCCGGAACTGCCGGGCTTCATCGAGCTTGTGACCAATATTTACACATCGCTCGGTGAAAGCTGGGATCACTATCCGGCGGAAGCGGAAGGGATGAAATGCCCAGACAGGTTCAAAGCCCCTGATAGGACACTCAACGCGCTTGCCGAGCGCATGGGAGATGGGGGAGATGCCGTTCGCAGCGAATTAACGAAGGCGCTCTCTACCAACCTAGATAAGAGTAAATTTCACTATGATCTTATGCGTCTGTCGAGAAGCGTGAAAGATCATCGTATAGTTACTACCAATTTCGATACCTTATTTGAGCGAAGTTGGAAGTTTTTTCAAGGCATCGACATCGAGAGCCATTGCACCGCCGGGATGCCTGGCCCGGGATCGACGCGTTGGAAAGGCGTGTTCCACCTCCATGGGCGAATTCGCGACCCCAAAACGCCGAGATTGACGGAGTCGGAATTGGTTTTAACCAGCGCAGAGTTCGGCGATGCGTACTTGCGGAGCGGTTGGGCTTCACGTTACCTTTACGATCTACTGCGGCACTCGCATGTTGTCATAGTGGGCTACAGCTTAAACGATCCGCCGACACGCTATTTATTTGATGCGCTTGCGGCTGATCGCAAGCGTTTCGAATTCAAGAACTTGTATGCGATCGTCGCGGATGAAGATAATGCCGATGAACTGATCGAGGTCTGGAAAGGCCGGCAAGCGATACCGCTATTATACAAGGCACCTCGCGATCGTCGCACGAAGAAGAGGGATTATTCGGCACTGCGTGCAACGATCGAGGGGTGGGCCGACTATGCCGATGATCCAACCTCTTGGGCAAAGCTTCGCCTTCGAGCACTATTCCGCCAGAGCACGAGCGCCCTCATCGAGACCGATTGGCAAGCTCTAGACTGGATCCTCGGCAGGAGGGATAACGACCGACTACTCGAAGAAGCGAACCCCACAAGCCGCTGGCTGGAAGTACTCTTGGAAAGAAGTGAGAAGCGAGAGCACCCACTCGAATATGGTTATTGGATTGCCAAGCGCCTCTCTGAAAGAGAGATGATTGATGCGGTTCTCAGAAACCAGTCTGTTTTAACGCGTCGATCCCGCAACATCATCGAGTTTGAAGTTCTTCGGAGTTCGACCTTATCCGAAACAAGGCGAACGTTCTGGCTGGCACTTTGCGATTCCAAACGTCAATCGGAGAGTTCCCTTACCGACTCCCATTATCGCCTTTCTCGCATTCTAAAGCTGGGAGACACCAATGGCTACGCGAGGAGCTTAATTGCCGAGGTATTCACTCCAATTGCCAAGTTCGGATACCGATACTCGTCCGGTTCGCGCCGCAGCGGTCAAACCGTTCAGCAAGTCGCTAGTATTGATTTTGAACTTGGCGACACGTTTGTGAGAGCTGGCGACGTGTTTAAGTCTTGGCCGCCCAACGATGACTTGGCCCTACTTACAGATCTCATCTCATCTTTGAAGGAACACCTTCGTCGACGTCAAAGCCTTGTTCCGAGGCCGGTCTCATCAGTTTGGATAGTGGCTTCAATCAAGGATCACCCGCAAAATTTCGATTCGGGAAATTTATCTCAGATAATCCGATTAATAGCCAATATCTTGGAGCGTTTGGCAAACACCGATCCGGGGGCGGCTCGCGCGGCAAGTGTGGCGTGGCAGTTGTCGACCGACCAATGGGAAATTCGGTTGTGGCTGCACGCTCTATCCTTAGCCAATGTCCACCAAGCTTCACTTGCCGCGAGCTTTCTCATCAATGCCAGTGACGATGTGTTTTGGAGCGCAAACTACCAAAGGGAGGTTATGCAGCTCCTGATCGAGCGATGGACCGAATTTTCAATTGATGATCGAGCGGCAATCGAAGCACGGCTGATGCAAGGCAACGAACGGTGAGCGATAGCGCTGACTTCAGAGATTGGTCCGCAGGAAAACGCCTCTTCCGGCTGCGGGCAGCGGGCGTTGACCTTGGACCTGAAGCGAGGGCGCGCCTCGACGACATCCTCTCGCGTCACCCAGATTGGCAATTCGACGGGACAGAGCGAGCAGAGTTCTCAATTTGGTCCGGCAGTTTCGCAGGAGAACGGGGCGACACCAATGCTCTCAAGGGTTTGTCTGGGAGTGAACTTCTGCTCCAGGCCCGAGCAAAAGCGCAAGCAGATCGACACTCGTTTAGTGGACTGTGGCGGAACTTCACTCAGGAAAACCCAGGACTAGCGTTTGAGGCACTGAAGACGCAAGCACAACTTGGAGACATCGATAATGGGGAGTGGCAGCAGCTTTTCTTCAAGCTGAGAGAGGAGACTGCAAACCGCGAACTGGACGCTCTAGTGCTGAAATTCTTGATCGACGAAGACCTGTCGAAGTTCGATCAATCGTTCAACGCAATTGTGGACTGGTTGAAGGTCAAAAGAGCCAGTCTTGAAACTTTGCCCGACGGATGGACACGGGTACTGTCTCTTTGGGACGAAATTTCAAATCGGTTGGGGCAGGGAAGACGGGATGATGAATCAGAAGCGCCAAACGAAATAGAAGACATAATGATGGCGGTTCTAAACAGCACTTCCGGCGCACTCGTTGAACTCCTCATCCAGAAACTGATCGATCTGAAATTAACCCGTCGGGCGGCTATGCCCGAAGACATCGCGCGGCGCCTCGAAGCGGCGATGATTTGGCCGGCACATGACGATTTGATCGCCCAGTGCGCACTGATGCAACACCTTCCGTGGTTGGAGTTCATTGCGTCGAAATGGACCTGGAGTCGGCTGGTGCCATTGCTTCAAGAATCATCGCCTGGCTGGGAGCGTCGTTGGGAGGCAAGATTCCATCATCCGTCCTTGGGCACTCAGGAGCTATTCGAACGGACAAAGGGCGCCTTTCTCGCGACATTTCGCCGGTTTGACCAATCCAGTCGTACTGAGGGTCAGTCGTTGTTGTTGGTGAGAGCCGCCTTCAAAGCTACGCGCAGGGGATCGAAGTGGAAGTTTCCGTCACCTGAAGCGCGCGATGCCGTGGCAGCGGGTGGACCGGGTTTAATGCGCGAGATCACGCGAATTCTTAGATATCGTGCAAACGAGGACTCCGCGGAAACTCACTGGCGGACAGTCGTGAGGCCTATCCTTGATTTTCTCTGGCCCCGAGCTGCGAACTTACAAACAAGAAGCACCACTCGCGGCCTGATCCAATTGATGCTCGACGCTGGCTCGTCGTTTCCACAGGCTGTTGACGACTTCGTTCAGTTCGTTCGCCCATGGGACCAAGATAAACCATGGGAGTTTGAATTCCTATTTGATGAAGAAGCTCTTTCGCTCCTCAGGAGATATCCACTTCATGCCATTACGCTTTTGGATGCACATGTGGGGGATCACGGAGTTCCGGTGAAACTAAACGAGATCCTAGATGGCATCGAGGCCGATAATCCAGAAGTGGCGAAAAGCGAAAAATTCGGCGCTCTACGGGGCCTAGCGAGACGTTCCGCAGCATGAAGCTGCGCTTCCTCTACTCCTCCCCATCCGCAACGCCGCAATAAATGCCTGCTGCGGAATGCTTACATTGCTCCCCGCCTGCGCGGCGACAGGCCGCCTCCGGCGCTCCCGCATCCTCAGAATGAGGTCACTCTTCACCCATGCGTAGCGCGGCGATGAAAGCCTCCTGGGGAATCGAGACGTTCCCGTATTCCCTCATTCTGGCCTTGCCCTTCTTCTGCTTCTCCAGCAGCTTCTTCTTGCGCGAGATGTCGCCGCCGTAGCACTTGGCGGTGACGTCCTTGCGCAGGGCCTGGATGGTCTCGCGGGCGATCACCTTGCCGCCGATCGCGGCCTGGATCGGGATCTTGAACAGGTGGCGCGGGATCAGGTCTTTCAGGCGCTCGCACATGCCGCGGCCGCGTTCCTCGGCGACCGCGCGGTGGACGATCATGCTGAGCGCGTCGACCGGCTCGTTGTTGACCAGGATGCTCATCTTGACGAGGTCGCCTTCGCGCAGGCCGATCTGCTCGTAATCGAAGCTGGCGTAGCCGCGGCTGATCGATTTCAGGCGGTCGTAGAAATCGAACACCACCTCGTTGAGCGGCAGCTTTGGGCGACACACCGTCCGCTCCTGGAGGGCAGGTTGTGGCGCAATGCGGTCATTCAGCCGGACTCTGCGAAAATAGATCCCGCACCCCGACATTCCATTGGACTTCCCCGTCACCGCAAGCATTGGTGTCGTTAGTGAATCGCGGCCCTGAACCAGGACCGCAGCCCTGACCGGCGCGACCGTCAGGGCCTTGGGTGGTGGGAGCAGCGAGGTGCTGCTCCGCCTTGGAGTACCACCCAATGATCGATACCATTGAAGCCAAGCCGATCACGAATCGCCCTCGCCGAATGGCCCGCGAGCCGAAATCAGCAGGCGCAGTTGAGGCCCCAGCCTCCACGCCCACTCCCAAGGATGAACCGAAGCCCCCCAAGCCGCCCAGCAAGTCCAGCCTGGTGCTGCAAATGCTTCAGCGATCCGAAGGCGCCACGATCGCCCAGCTCGTCGCTGTCACCGGCTGGCTGCCGCACACCACGCGCGCCGCGCTGACCGGCCTGAAGAAGAAGGGACACCAGGTCACTAGCGAGAAGGCAGAAGGCGAGGAGCGCGTTTACCGCGTTGTGGCGGGCTGATGGAACGCCGCGCCTACATTACCCTCGACCGCCTCGAGAAGATGACGACCGACGAACTGAAGGCGGGGTGGGCACGGCGCTATGCCGCGCCCGCTCCCAACCTGTCGCCCGAGCTGCTGCGACTCGGACTTGCCTATCGGCTGCAGGAGCAAAGGCTCGGCGGCGTGAGCCGCTCGACCAAATCTCTACTACGTGAGCTGGCTGCGCAGCCCAAGGAAGGGGAACGGAAGGGCCCGCCGCCCCGCAAGCTAACCGTCGGAACCCGGCTGGTCCGCGATTGGCACGGTGTCGGCCACACCGTGACCGTCCAAGAGAATGGCTTTGAGTATGATGGTCGCAATTGGCGATCACTCACCGCCATCGCCAAGGCCATTAGCGGGTCGCATTGCAGTGGGCCGGGCTTCTTTGGCCTGACCGATCCACAGCGATGAAGCCGCTGCGTTGCGCGGTATACACCCGCAAGTCGACCGAGGACGGCCTGGAGCAGGAGTTCAACAGCCTCGATGCCCAGCGCGAGGCGTGCGAAGCCTACATCCTGAGTCAGCGCCATGAGGGCTGGATCCTGTTGCCGAACCGTTATGACGATGGCGGCTTCTCGGGCGGGAGCATGGAGCGCCCCGGCCTGAAATTGCTGCTGGCCGATATCGAAGCGGGCCTGGTCGACGTGATAATTGTCTACAAAGTTGATCGCCTGACCCGCAGTCTCGCGGACTTCGCCAAGATCGTCGAACAACTGGATGCCAAGCAGGCCAGTTTCGTATCGGTCACGCAGGCATTCAACACCACCACCAGCATGGGGCGCCTGACCCTCAATGTGCTGCTGTCATTTGCCCAGTTCGAACGCGAGGTCACCGGCGAGCGCATCCGCGACAAGATCGCCGCGTCGAAGAAGAAGGGCATGTGGATGGGCGGCCCAGTTCCGCTGGGATACGAAGTGGTTGCTCGCAAACTGGTTCCGGTGCCTGAAGAGGCCGAGCGGGTGCGCACGATCATGGGGCGCTATCTCGCCATCAGATCAGTCCCCGCGCTGATCGAAGTTCTGCGCCGTGAAGGCATTGTGACCAAGGTCCAGAATCGGACCAGCGGGCCACACAGGGGAGGCATCCCCTTCCGCCGTGGAAGCCTGTTCCACCTTCTCAAGAATCCGATCTACCGCGGCAAGATCGTACACAAGGGCCAGATCTACGATGGCGAGCACGAAGCGATCGTGGACGAAGACCTGTGGGATGCGGTGCGGGCACACCTGAATGAGAAAGCACCGCCGCGGAAGCGCCCAACCAATGACCCGCAACAGGCCATGCTGCGCGGCCTGCTGACCGATCCACATGGACGCCCGATGGTCGCGACCTATGCCACCAAGCGAAGCCGCCGCTACGCATACTACGAGACCCGCAAGGACCTTGCCCGGCCTAGCGATCAGCCAGCAACGCGGTTCGCACAAGGGCAACTCGAGCGACATCTCGTCGTGAAACTCACCCAGCTGTTAGAGGATGAGCATGCCCTGCGCCGACTGTCGGGGATCGAAGAAGCAGGACAGCTGCGGACCATGTTCGAGACTGGTCGGTTGCTCGCCTGCCGGCTTGCGTTCGAAGGTTCGCGCGAAGCAATCCTGCAGGATCTGATCGCCGCGATACAGGTTGGCGCCGAGCGAATCGAGGTCGTGTTGAACTCGGATGCGCTGGCGGTCGGGACGGGTGGTGAGCTCAGCTGGAGCATACCGCTGCCAGATCGAAAGCCGTTCCGCGAAGCCAAGCTCAGGATCGATGCCGAAGCCAAGCGTGGCGCGCTGGATAACAAGCTGGTCGAGCTAATCGCTGACGCACTCGAAGCTCGGAAGCTCGTCATCAGCAACCCGGGACTCAGCATCAACCAGGTGGCAAAACAGGGGGGCCGCTGCCGCAAGCAGCTGGCCAAGCTGTTGAGCGTAAGCTGGCTGAGTCCACGTATAATCGAGTCCATTGCAGCAGGCGCCCAGCCGAAGGCGATCAACCGGACCTTGCTGCTCGAAACCGCGCTTCCCACCAATTGGGCCGACCAGGAAGCCTTGCTCGGCTTTAAGGCCTGAGCGCGGTCCACCGCACCTTCCTGCCGCGTGGGCGGGGAACCTCCAGACAGAGAATGGGGCTGATGTTGGCCGTCCTCAGTCCGAAGTAGCGGTCTCTCTCGCCCACGTCTCGGAAATTCATGGCGCCAAACCCCGCAGAACTGCGCCACTTTCAGGGCGCAGGACGCCCGAAGGCGAAATTATGTCTGCTTGGCTGACTGTGTGGTGCGGTCGAGAAGACTCGAACTTCCACGGGCTTTCGCCCACAACGACCTCAACGTTGCGCGTCTACCAGTTCCGCCACGACCGCATCATCGAAAAAGGAGCCGGAATGCCGGCTCCCCCGGGGGTAGGTGCGGGCCCTTAGCAAAGGGGTCACACCCCTGCAAGCGTATCGGCTGCAACTGGCTCACCTACGCGATCGCACGCACCGCATTGATAGGGATACCGCTCAGCGCGGCTGTGCCTGAGGATCGCGAAGATCTTCGTCCCGCTGTGGAACGGGGTTAGCGAAACCCTGTTCAACAGGGTAAATACGGTCATAACCATTTGCCATGAGCTTCGCCGCCGCCTTCTTCTTGCTTGCCGCTGCTGCCGTCCAGGCCGCGCCGGTCGACGCGCCCGCCGAGCCGGACCGCGGAGCCCGGGTGGAAAGCGCTCAGGTGAGCGTGACGATCCTGCGACCGGCGGTGCTCAAAGGCGGATCGCTGATTTCGAGCCGTGACGGCGCCACGCCGCGCAGCCAGCGGCAAAGCCGTGACGGCCGCGTCACCTACGAATTCGAGTAGCTCAACGGTTCAGTTCGGCTTCCAGCCGATCTCGGCCACCTTGGCCGAGCGCGGGACGTCGGTCACCGCCTGGTTCACCGTCATGCTCTCCCCGGGCGCAAGGCTGCGCTTGGGGGGATAGACTTCCCAGCTGTAGACGATCCGGTCGTGCCCATCGCGCAGCACGATCAGGATCGGCGGCACGTTGCGCGTCACGCTGCCGATGTTGGTGATCGTGCCGCTGGCGCCGAAGTACTCGGTGCCGTCGGGCAATTGCCGCCGCTCCTGCTGGTCCGCGGGAAAGTCGAGCTGCAGGTCGCTCTGCCCCGCCGCGAAGATCGGCCGGCTCACTGGCACCCAGTCCGGCAGGCCCCAGTAGCTGACCGTCGCGATCAGCGCGGCGACCATGATCGCAAAGACCACTCCAGCGTAAGTCCATAATCGCAACGGATTGCGCCGTCGGCGGAACGGCGGCTCGTGCTCGAACTGCGACGCAGCGTCGTCCTCGGCGTAATCCGGCGCGACCACCGGAGGCGAAGGAGGCGCTTCGTCAAACGGCGGCCGCTCGACGACTACCGCTTCGGCCTCGGGGTCCGCCGTGACAGGCTCCGACGGTGGCGGGGGAGCGGGCGGCGGCGGCGAAGGCGGAGTGACAGGCGTGGGCTCGGCCGGCGCGGCTGGCGCTGGAGAGGGAGGCGCGGCTGCGAGCGTCGGACCGTCCTGGAACCAGCTATGCCGGCACTTGGCGCACCGGACTGTGCGTCCTTCGGCTCCGATCGCGCTGTCGGGAACGACATAGCGCGTGGAGCAGGCGGGGCACGTTATGATCATTGCGGTCGAATCCTAACGCTTGTTTCGGCAATGCAACAAGGTGCACGGCCGTGAACAGCGTCCGGCCCTGCCTTTTTTCCACATCGATCAGCGGCTATAGCCGCCGGCGCATGCCTCCTGTTCCCGCCAGATCGACCATTCGCCCACCTGGACCGCGACGATGAGCGGTCCGGAGGGGAGCATCGTCCAGTTCGACAACGTCGGTTTGCGCTACGGCACCGACCGGGAGGTCCTGAGCGACATCTCGTTCACGCTGTACCCGGGGAGCTTTTATTTCCTCACCGGGGCGAGCGGCGCGGGCAAGACCTCGCTGCTGCGGCTGCTCTATCTCGCGCAGCGGCCGTCGCGGGGCATGATACGCATGTTCGGCAGCGACGTGATCACTCTGCCGCGCAAGGGCCTGCCGGCGTTCCGCCGGCGTATCGGCACGGTGTTCCAGGACTTCCGCCTCGTGCCGCACCTCAGCGCCTTCGACAACGTCGCGCTGCCGCTGCGCGTTTCGCGCGTGCCTGAGAGCGAAATCAAAAAGCCTGTCGCCGACATGCTCGACTGGGTCGGCCTGAGCCATCGCGCCGGCGCGCGTCCGGCCACGCTGTCGGGCGGCGAACAGCAGCGCGTGGCAATCGCCCGCGCGGTGATCGCCCGTCCTGAAATCCTCGTCGCCGACGAGCCGACCGGCAACGTCGACCACGACATGGGGCTAAAGCTGCTGCGATTGTTCGAGGCGCTCAACCGGCTGGGCACCACCGTCGTCGTCGCCACCCACGACGTGCACTTGCTCAAGAAGGTCCCGGATTCGCTGATCATGCGGCTCGATAAAGGACGGCTGAGCGACCCGACCGGCGCCTTGCGCTATCCGCCGCGGCGCCCCGCCCGGATCGAAGGAGCGTTCGGCTGATGGCGCTCGCCCAGGTCATCCGCCGCAACCAGCCGCGCTTCGGCGGCGAGCGCACGGGCTTGCTTCAGCAGGCCCGGCTCGGCGGTCCGATGCCGTGGGTGATCGCGATCATGATTGCGCTGACGGTGATGGCCGCCGCTACCGGGTTGGCGCTGAGCAATCTCGCGCGCAACGCCAGCGCGGAGATCGCCGGCGGGATCACCGTTCAGGTGGTCGAAGCCGCTCCCGCCGAGCGCGACCGTCAGGCCGAAGTCGCGCTCGCCTTGTTGCGCAATCGCGGCGACGTCGCCGAAGTGCGCCGGGTGCCCGATGCCGAGCTCGAAGGGCTGATCGAACCCTGGCTCGGCGAAGCCGCCGGCACCGCCGACGAAGCGATTCCGATTCCCGCCCTGATCGATGCGCGGCTGCGCGGACCGGTGACCGCGCAGCGGCTCGAGGCTCTGCGGGCCGAGCTGACCGCATCCGTGCCTTCGGCCAAGATCGATGCGCAGGCCGGCTGGCTGGCGCCGGTGTTTCAGGCCATTTCCTCGCTGCAATGGCTCGCCATCGGGCTCGTAGTTTTGCTGGCGGCGACGAGCGCGGCGGCGGTGTGGCTCGCGGCGCGTAGCGCGCTCGGCTCCAATCGCGACACGATCGAGATCGTCCACCTGCTTGGCGGCACCGACGGGCAGATCGCGCGTATATTTCAGCGCTCGATCGCGGTCGATGCGACGGTCGGAGGCATAGTCGGGCTGTTGCTCGGCTTGATCGCACTGTTCTTGCTCGGCCGCCAGTTCGCCGCGCTGGGCTCGGGCTTGGTCGCCGGCGGTGGGCTGGGCTTGGTCGACTGGGTAGCGATCGGCGCTATCCCGTTCACCGGGGTACTTATCGCCATGCTCACGGCCAGGATTACCGTGCTTGCCGCGCTGAGGAGGATGCTGTGATCCGCCGGCTGATTGCCGCGCTGGTGATCGTCTGGCTGCTCGGCTTCGCCTGGTTCGCCGCCGCGCTGCCGCAGCCTGCTCCGCCGAGCGTGAAGACCGACGTCATCGTCGTCCCCACGGGCGGCGGCGGGAGGATCGATCGTGGGCTGGCAATGTTGCGCGCGCATGCCGCCGGCAAGCTGTTCGTCAGCGGTGTCGACCGTGAAGTCCGCCCGCGCGAGTTCGCAGCCCAATACAAGGTCACACCGGCGGAGATGGCCTGCTGCGTCGTGCTCGGTTTCGCTGCACTCGACACCCGCGGCAACGCGCTCGAGACCGCCAGCTGGATCGAAAGTGGCCATTTCCGCTCGCTGCGCCTGGTCACCAGCGACTGGCACATGCGGCGGAGCGCCGGGGAGCTCGAGGAGGTGCTGCCCAAGGTCCGGCTGGTGGAAGACGCGGTGCCCTCCGAACCCTCGTTGAAGACGTTGTTCCTCGAATATCACAAGCTGCTGGCAAGCTGGCTCGGGCGGCTGTGAGGGTCCTGCGCAGTCTGTTATTCTACGCCGTGTTCTATGGCGCCACCGTAGGCTTCGTGCTCGCTTCGCTGCTCGCGGCGGTCCTCTTGTCGGGCCCTCGCTTTCGGGCCATCCCGAACGCCTGGTCGCGCTGTCACCGCTGGTGCGTGGTCAAGATTCTCGGGATCGTCGTGCGCGAGGAGGGTGAGCGCCAGTCCGGGCCGGCGCTTTACGCAATCAAGCACGAAAGCTTCTTCGAGGCGATCGACCTCGGCAACCTGCTCGACAACCCCGTGCCCTTCGCCAAGGAAGAGCTCTTCCGCATTCCCGGCTGGGGTCGCGTCGCTCGCGCCTACGGCAACATCCCGGTGATGCGCGACGCAGGCGCCAAGGGCCTGCGGGCCATGATGACCGAGGCGCGCCGGCACATCGGCGGCGGCCGCCCGCTGGCGATTTTCCCCGAAGGCACGCGCATTCCGCATGGCGAGCGCCCGCCGCTGCGCTCGGGTTTCGCGGGGCTGTACAAGATGCTTGGGTTGCCGGTTGTGCCGGTGGCGGTCGACAGCGGGCCGCTCTATCAGCGCTGGTGGAAGCGTCGCGGCACGATCACGGTGCGCTTCTGCGAGCCGATCCCGCCCGGCCTGCCGCGCGAGGAGATCGAGGCGCGGGTGCACAGCGCGATCAACGCGCTGAATTCCTGACGCTGCCGATTGCCCTTGTTGCGCGGCAGCGCGGCGGGTAGGCCCGGCCTGCGGTCGCGTCGCGCTGGGGGGCGCCGCTCGATGACAACTCTCGACACCAATTCGACCGAGGACGCCGCACCGGCGGGCACGGTCTCGCGCATGGCCTGGCGTATCCTGCCGCTGCTCGGCGTGGCTTACCTGTTCGCCTATATGGACCGGGTCAATATCAGCTTCGCCGCCTTGCAGATGAACGCCGACCTGGGTTTCAGCGCCACGGTCTACGGTCTGGGGGGCGGGCTGTTCTTTCTCGCTTACGCCTTGTTCGAAGTGCCGTCGAACCTAATCCTCGCCAGGGTCGGCGCGCGCCGCTGGATCGCGCGGATCATGATCACCTGGGGATTGCTCGCCGCAGGCATGATGTTCGTCCAATCGCCCTGGCAGTTTTACCTGATTCGCTTCCTGCTCGGCGCGGCCGAGGCGGGGTTCTTTCCCGGCATCGTCTTTTACATGGCGCACTGGTTTCCGAAGGCCGTCAGGGGCCGTGCACTGAGCGTGATCTACATCCTCGGTGCGCTCGCCGGAGTGGTCATCGGCACGTTTTCGCCCATGCTGCTCTCGCTGGACGGCGCGCACGGTCTTGCCGGCTGGCAATGGCTGTTCCTGGTGGAGGGGCTTCCCGCCGCGCTGGTCGGGCTGCTGGTGCTGTTCCTGCTACCCAATGCCCCTGAAACCGCGCGCTGGCTCAACAACGCCGAAAAGGCCTGGATCGTCCGCGCACTCGAGGCCGATGCCGATGCCCATGGTGCGCCTGACGCACACGGCGTCGCGGCGGCGCTGCGTCATCCGCAAGTGTGGCGGCTCGGCCTCTTCGGGTTCCTGACGATTGGCACCGGGATCACCTTCACGCTGTCCGCACCGCAGGTGCTGCAGATGGCCACCGGGCTAAGCACCACCGATATCGGGCGCTTGACCAGCGTGGTCGCGGTACTTGGGGCCGGCGGCATCCTGCTCGCCGGAATTCTGTCGGACCGCAGGGGTGAACGCTTCTCGACGATGGTGACCAGCATCGCGGTGGTGGCATCATGTTACGCACTGATGGCGCTGACCATGCATGGCCATGTCACAATATTCGTCGCGCTATTCCTGCTTTGGGGGCTGGCGGTCTGGGCGGTTTCGTTCGGCAACCTCATGTGCTGGCCCGATCTGCTGCCGAAGCACCTGCTCGCGGTCGGTGGCGCCGCGATCAACACGGTCTCCCAGCTCGGCGCTTTTCTGATGCCTTATGCCTGGGGCGCCGCGCGCGACGCGACGGGCGGGTTCGAAGCGGGGCTGGCCGGTCTCGCAATCGCCGCCGCGCTGGCGGTGCTGGTGGCGCTTGCGGCACGGGCGCAGGCGAACCAGTCCCGACCGAAGTTAAGCGCTGCTTAAGCGCCGTGGTCGGCGCGGCCGAAGTCGGGCCGCGCGTCGTCCTGGCCGAGCTCGATGATTCCGCGGCGGATCGCGCGGGTGCGGGTGAACAGGTCGAACATGCTGTCGCCGTCGCCGGCCTTGATCGCCTCTCGCACGCCTTCGAGGTCGGTCAGGAAGCGATCGAGCATCTCGAGCACAGCGTCGCGATTGTTGAGGAACACGTCGCGCCACATCGTCGGGTCGCTCGCGGCAATGCGGGTGAAGTCGCGGAAGCCGCCCGCCGAGTACTTGATCACTTCGCCGCGGGTCACTTCCTCGAGGTCCGAGGCGGTGCCGACGATGGTGTAGGCGATCAGGTGGGGGATGTGGCTGGTGACCGCGAGCACGAGGTCGTGATGCTCGGCGTCCATCACCTCGACCATGGCACCGAGCGCACGCCAGAATTCGGCGAGACTGGCGACGAGGCCGGGGTCGGCGTCGACGGGCGGGGTGAGGATGCACCAGCGGTGGTGGAACAGCGTGGCGAAGCCGGCGTCGGGGCCCGAGTGCTCGGTGCCGGCGACCGGGTGGGCCGGAATCACCGGCTGGCCTGGCAGGGCCTCGGTCAGCGCGCGGGTAATGCTGCGCTTCGATGAGCCGACGTCGCTGACCAGCGCATCCGGCGGGAGTGCATCGGCGATCTGCCGCGCGACTTCGCCCATCGCGCCCACCGGCACGCAGAGGATGACGAGCTCGGCGTCGGCCACGGCTTCGGCGGCCGTCTCGCAGATCGTTCCGGCCAGGCCGCGCTCGGCGGCGCGGCGGCGGACCGCGGGATCGGCGTCGTAGCCGGTCGTGGTCACACCGGGCAGGTGCTCGGCGATGGCAAGCCCGATCGAGCCACCGATGAGCCCCAGGCCGATGATCGCGACGCGCTCGAAGCTCATGCCGCGCCTTCGGCCATGCGCCTGAGGCATCCGGCGACTTCGTCCATCTGCTCGGCGGTGCCGATGGTAATGCGCAGGCCCTGCGGCAGTCCCTGGCCCGGCAGGTGCCGCACCGCGTAGCCCGCATCGGCCAGGCCATGGAGCGCCGCCTCGGCGCTCAGCGCGCCTTCGAACAGCACGAGCACGAAGTTGGCGCCGCTCGGCAGCGGGCGGACGCCGCGATTGCCGAGCGTTTCGAGGGCGGCGACGAAGCGGGCACGCACCGCACGGTTATGCTCGCGCGAGGCCTCGACGAAGGCCTGATCGGCGAGCGCGGCAACGGCCGCCGACTGGGCGCTCACGGTGACGTTGAAGGGCCCACGGATGCGGTTGAGCGCTTCGACCAGCGCCGGCGCGCCGGTTCCCCAGCCGACCCGCTCGCCGGCGAGGCCGTAGATCTTCGAGAAAGTGCGGGTGGCGAGCACGTTTGTGTACGCCGCCGCAAGGGCGAGCCCCTCGTCCTGGTCCGCCGGATCGACGTATTCGGCGTAGGCTTGGTCGATCACCAGCAGCACCTCGGCCGGCAATCCGGCATGGAGCCGCGCCAGTTCGGCCCTGGGCAGGAAGCTGCCGGTGGGGTTGTTCGGGTTGGCAAGGAAGACCACCCGCGTGCGCTCGGTGACCGCGGCGAGCAGGGCATCGACATCGGCCGCGTAGTCGCGATCCGGAGCCTCGACCGGCGTCGCCCCGCAGCGGCGCGTGGCGATCTCGTAAACGGCGAAGCTGAAGCGGGGGAACAGCACCTCGTCGCCCGGGCCGGCGAAGGCCTGCGCGGCGAGGTTGAGCAACTCGTCCGAGCCGGTGCCGCAGACGATCCGTGCCGGGTCGATCCCGTGCAACTCGCCGATCGCGTCGCGCAAACGGCGGCTGTCGGGATCGGGGTAGAGCGAGGGCGCGCTCGCCTCGGCCCGCGCCTCCAGCGCCGCCGGGCTGGTGCCGAGCGGGTTCTCGTTGGCCGAGAGCTTGGCCAGCGGCTTGCCGTCCGCCCCGGCGCTCTTGCCGGGCACGTAGGCGTGGATCGCCGCGATCCACGGCTTCAGCTTGGGCCCCGTCTCGTTCACGGCGCGCCGCATAGCGGCAACCGGCGGCAATTGACAGTGTTTGCGCCAGCCCCCAATCCGCTGCCGACATGGCCAGCGCCGGTGCCCTCGATGCGAAGAGCCTCGTGCTCCCCGACCCGCTCCCGCTCGACAGCGGGCAGCGGCTCGAGACCGTGCGCGTCGCCTACGAGACTTACGGCGAACTGGCGGACGACAAGGGCAACGCGATCCTCGTCTTCCACGCGCTGTCGGGCGACCAGCACGTCGCCAGCGTCCATCCGATTACCGGCAAGCCCGGCTGGTGGGACCGCATGGTCGGCCCCGGCAAGCCGATCGACACCCGCCGCTATCACATAATCTGCGCCAACGTGGTCGGCGGCTGCATGGGCTCGACCGGTCCGGCCAGCGACGGGCCGGACGGCAAGCCGTGGGCGATGCGCTTCCCGGTCATCACCATCCGCGACATGGTCCGCGCCCAGGTCGCGCTGCTCGACGCGCTGGGGATCGCGAAGCTCCACGCGGTGGTCGGCGGCTCGATGGGCGGGATGCTCGCGCTGAGCCTCGCGGCCAACTTTCCCGACCGGGCGAAGCGAGTGCTGGCGATCGCCACCACCGCGCGGCACTCGGCGCAGAACATCGCCTTCCACGAGGTCGGTCGGCAAGCGATCATGGCCGATCCTAACTGGGAGGGGGGCGACTACTATGCTCACGGCAAGGGCCCCGAAAAGGGCCTCGCCGTCGCCCGCATGGCGGCGCACATCACCTACCTTTCCGAAGCCGGGCTGACCGACAAGTTCGGCCGCCGGTTGCAGGACCGGGCGGCCAAGAGCTTCGGGTTCGACGCCGATTTCCAGGTCGAGAGCTACCTGCGCCATCAGGGTATCGCCTTCTCCGACCGCTTCGACGCCAACGCCTACCTCTACATCACCCGGGCGATGGACTACTTCGACCTCGCCGAAGAGCACGGCGGGCGCCTCGCCGACGCCTTCGCCGGGGCCACCGCGCGGTTCTGCCTGGTCAGCTTCGACACCGACTGGCTCTACCCGACCGCCGAATCCAGGCACGTGGTGCACGCGCTCAACGCGGTCGCCGCACCGGTCAGCTTCGTCGAGCTTTCGGCGCCCTACGGCCACGACAGCTTCCTGCTCGACGTCCCGGCGCTCGATCGGGTGGTCAAGGGCTTCCTCGAATGAGCCTGCGCGCCGACCTCGCGGTGATCGCCGCCCATGTCGCGCCGGGCGCGCGGGTGCTCGACGTCGGCTGCGGCGAGGGCGAGCTGATGGAAGTGCTCCAGCGCGAGAAGGGCTGCGACGCGCGCGGCATGGAGATCGACCCCGAAGCGGTCGAGCGCTGCGTCGCCCGCGGCCTCTCTGTGGTCCAGGGCGACGCCGACCGCGATCTCGCCGACTATCCCGACGACGCGTTCGACTGCGCGATCCTCAGCCAGACGCTGCAGACCGCCGCGCGACCCGACCAGTTGCTCGACGAGCTGCTCAGGATCGGCCGCCGCGCCTTCGTCAGCTTTCCCAACTTCGCCTACTGGCGTATGCGCTTCTCGCTGCTCGCCCACGGGCGCATGCCGGTGACCCGGCACCTGCCGGTGAGCTGGTACGAGACGCAGAACATCCACCACGTGACGGTCGAGGATTTCCGCGAATTGCTGCGCGCGAAAGGCGTGACGATTGAGCAGAGCTGGTTCTTCACCGGCGAGCGCGAGATCGGCGGCACGAGCGCCAACTGGCGCGCCGAGCACGCGGTGTTCCAGCTGAGCCGGTGACCGCCAGAACAGGGTGACACTTTACGGACCCTGTCACCCAAGTGTCGCCTGTGAAACCTGCGGAAATCCGCGGTTTTCGGCCCAGGCGACAGGGTGACACATCTCCAACTGCGTTCGCGCCCCGGATGGCTGCATGGACGGGCCCCGACACCACGGGCGCAAAGACGACGATTTGAAAGAGCAGCAGGGAATATGGAACAAAACGGGAATGTAGGAAAGCGATTTCTTGCCCGGGCGCGTTGCGGAGGCGCGCTTGCAGAGACAGTTATGCCTGCTCGCGTCTTCACCACGTTTGGTAGGGCCATCTTAACCCTGCGGGCAGAGCCTTCGCCGCATGGACTATTTCCAGGTAGACAAGGGACTCTTCGTTATCGAACGCCGCGCGGCCCGGCGCACCCGCGCCACTTGCGCGGCGAGCCTGCGGACGCTGACCAGCGAGAGTTTCGGCCATTTGTGGGACCTGTCCGAGACCGGCGCCCGGGTCAGCCTGGACAACCCGCCCGAGGCGGGAGCAACCGCGCTGCTGAAATGGGGCAGCGAGAAGGTCATGTGCTCGGTGGTGTGGACCGAGCGCGACATGTGCGGACTGGAGTTCGACCACCCGGTAGACCCGGCGGTGGTGGAAGCCAGCACGCGAATGTTCGGCATCGTCGAGCAGCCGGTCGCGACCGTGGGGAACATCCCGGTCGGGCGGAAGCGGTCGGCGATGAACGCTTCGGCGAACCGAGATGATGGAACGCGTCCGGACTTGCTGGCTACACGGTCGGCGCCCAAGCCGAATCCCTAGCAAACGCGGCCCTGCGCGCCGGACCAACGAGTCTGGCGATCAGGCAGCCCCGTCATTCACCACCAGCACGCTGTCATCTCGTGCCAGGCACCACAAGCTCAGTCCCGCCTCCCGCGCCCGTTCGACCGCCATGCTGGTCGGCAAGGAGACAGTGACCAGGCGCGTCGCCTCGGCGCGGACGGCCTTTTCGACGATCTCGTAAGAGCAGCGCGCGGTCGAGAGGATGAAGCCGGCGGCGGGATCCTTGCCCGCGGCGGCAAGGGCGCCGACGAGCTTGTCCATCGCGTTGTGGCGGCCGACGTCCTCGCGGGCCATGCGGATCGTGCCGGCGAGGTCGCAGAACGCGGCGGCATGGGCGGCGCCGGTCCGTTTCGTGAGCGGCTGGTGGTCGCGCAAGCCGGCAAGCGCAGCGAAGATCGCCGCCTCGCCGAGCGCGGCGTGCGCCGGGACTTTGGGCAGCGGGCGCGCGACGGCTTCGAGGTTCTCGATCCCGCACAGTCCGCAGCTCGATTCCGCCACGCGCGAGCGGACACGCTCGGTCAGCTTGTCGACCCCCAAGCCGGCCAGGGCCGAGCGGACGATCCAGCCGAGGTCGGTTTCGGCGACGGCCACGTCGGTCACGTCGGCGGGGGTCTTGGCCAGGCCCTCGGTCAGCGCGAAGCCGCGGGCGAAGTCCTCGAGGTCGGCCGGCGTGGCCATCATCACCGCGTAGCTGAGCCCGTTGAACTCGAGCGCCACCGGTGCCTCGGGCACCCATTCGCGCGCTTTCGGGCGGCGAGTGCCGTCGGCGCGGATTTCCGTGACTTCGCTTTTGCTCGTCATTGCGAGGGACCGAAGGTCCCGCGGCAATCCAGGGGCGGCGTTAACCGCCCCGGATTGCTTCGCTTCGCTCGCAATGACGAAGGGATGTAAATCATCTCACTTCGGCGCGACGTGGAGCGTCAGCCCGCGTCGGAACGACCGACTCCATCGACATCATTCCACTTGGTCGCGCGGGTCTGCGAGCCCGGGTGTCCCTTTTCGGCCAGGTGTTCGATCGCGTCGCGGGCGATCGGGATCAGCTTCGAATGGTCGTCGGCGAAGATCATCGCCTTCATCCGCGGGTCCCAGAACTGGTAGATATGGTCCGCCGTGGCGAGCACCGCCTGATCGTGGCCCATCGCCTCGAAATTGCGGGCGATGTCGCCGGCCATCCGCCGCAGCGTCTCGATCGTCGAGCTCATTCGGCCGGCTCCATGGCCGGATCGATCCGGCGGCTGCGCTCGGAAAGCTCGGTGTATTCCTCCTGCCACTCGCTCGGACCGTTCGACGGCATGACCTGCACCGCGGTGACCTTGTACTCGGGGCAGTTGGTCGCCCAGTCGGAGAAGTCGGTGGTGACGACGTTGGCCTGGGTCGAGGGGTGGTGGAAGGTGGTGTAGACCACCCCCGGCGCGACGCGGTCGGTGACGAGCGTGCGCAGCGTCGTCTCGCCGGTGCGGCTGGCGAGCCGCGCCCAGTCGCCGGTCTTGAGGCCGCGGTTCTCGGCGTCGGCCGGGTGCATCTCGAGCAGATCTTCCTCGTGCCACATCACGTTCGCCGTGCGGCGGGTCTGCGCGCCGACGTTGTACTGGCTGAGGATGCGCCCGGTGGTCAGCAGCAGCGGATAACGCGGGCCGGTCTTCTCGTCGGTGGGCACGTATTCGGTGACCACGAACTTGCCCTTGCCGCGCACGAAGCCTTCGACGTGCATCACCGGCGAGCCTTCGGGATGGGCTTCGTTGATCGGCCACTGGACGGAACCGACTTCGAGCAGCTTGTCCCAGTTGAGCCCGGAGAAACTCGGCGTCAGGCGGGCGATCTCGTCGATGATCTCGCTCGGGTGGGTGTAGCTCCAGCCGGCGTCGAGCGCGTTGGCGAGCAGCTGGGTGACTTCCCAGTCGGCATAGCCGTTGGCCGGTTCCATCACCTGGCGCACCGGCTGGATGCGGCGCTCGGCGTTGGTGAAGGTGCCGTCCTTCTCGAGGAAGGTCGAACCCGGCAGAAATACGTGCGCGTAGTTGGCGGTCTCGTTGAGGAACAGGTCATGCACGATGACCAGTTCCATCGCCTCGAGCCCGGCTGAGACGTGCTTGGTATTGGGGTCGGACTGGAGGATGTCCTCGCCCTGGATGTAGACCGCCTTGAAGGTGCCGTCGCAGGCCGCGTCGAGCATGTTGTTGATGCGCAGGCCCGGCTCGGGATCGAGCGCGACACCCCAGTCCTTCTCGAACAGCGCGCGGACTTCGTGGTCGTGAATGTGGCGATAGCCGGGCAGCTCGTGCGGGAAGCTGCCCATGTCGCAGGACCCTTGCACGTTGTTCTGCCCGCGCAGCGGGTTCACGCCGACGCCGGGGCGGCCGATGTTGCCGGTGCACATGGCAAGGTTGGCGATGGCGATCACCGCCGAGCTGCCCTGGCTGTGCTCGGTCACGCCGAGTCCGTAGTAGATCGCGCCGTTGCCGCCGGTGGCATAAAGCCGCGCGGCCTTGCGCACGTCCTCGGCCGGTACGCGTGTGACGGCCTCGAGGAACTCGGGACTGTGCTTCTCGTCGGAAACGAAGCGGGCCCAGTCCTGGTATTCGTCCCAGTCGCAACGCGCGCGGATGAAGTCTTCGTTGGCGAGGCCTTCGGTGACGATCACGTGCGCCAGGCTGGTGAGCACGGCGACGTTGGTGCCGGGCTGCAGCGGCAGGTGGTGCGCTGCCTCGATGTGGGCGCTGCGCACGAGGTCGATCCGCCGCGGGTCGATCACGATCAGCTTGGCGCCCTGGCGCAGGCGGCGCTTCATGCGGGATGCAAACACCGGGTGGGCGTCGGTCGGGTTGGCGCCGATCACCATCATCACGTCGGCGTCCATCACGCTGTCGAAGTCCTGCGTGCCGGCGCTGGTGCCGAAGGTGGTCTTGAGGCCGTAGCCGGTCGGGCTGTGGCAGACGCGGGCGCAAGTATCGACGTTGTTGGTCCCGAACACCGCGCGCACCAGCTTCTGCACGAGGTAGGTTTCCTCGTTGGTGCAGCGGCTGGAGGTGATCCCCCCGAGCGCGGCCGGACCGTGCTCGGCCTTGATCGCCTTGAGCTTGCTCGCGGTGTGGCTCAGCGCCTCCTCCCAGCTGACCTCGCGCCACGGCTGGTCGATGGACTCGCGGATCATCGGATTGAGGATCCGGTCCTTGTGGTTGGCGTAACCATAGGCGAAGCGGCCCTTGACGCAGCTGTGCCCGCGGTTGGCCTTGCCGTCCTTCCACGGCATCATCCGGACGAGCTGCTCGCCGCGCATCTCGGCGCGGAAAGTGCACCCGACGCCGCAATAGGCGCAGGTGGTGACCACGGCGCGCTCGGGCAGGCCGATCGCCTTGACGCTCTTCTCGCGCAAGGTCGCAGTCGGGCAGGCCTGCACGCAGGCGCCGCAGCTGACGCATTCGCTGGAGAGAAAGTTGTCCTCGTCCTGCCCAGCCGAGACCATCGAGGCGAAGCCGCGCCCGTCGATGGTCAGCGCGAACGTGCCCTGAACCTCGTCGCACGCGCGCACGCAGCGGCTGCAGACGATGCACTTGGAGGGGTCGAAGTCGAAGTACGGGTTCGAATGGTCGGTCGCGAGCGCAAGGTGGTT
This sequence comes from Croceibacterium segetis, assembly GCF_011320115.1. Taxonomy (GTDB): domain Bacteria; phylum Pseudomonadota; class Alphaproteobacteria; order Sphingomonadales; family Sphingomonadaceae; genus Croceibacterium_B; species Croceibacterium_B segetis. The sequence goes on from NZ_JAANOZ010000007.1 coordinate 32,078, forward strand.
GTCGCCGTCATAGCCAAAGCGCACGTCGCGCAGGCCGACGTTGGCCGCTTCTTCCTGCAGCTCGCAGTCGTTGTTGGCGCTGCAGGTCAGGCAGTCGAGCGGGTGGTCGGAGATGTACAGCTCCATCACGCCCTTGCGCAGCTTCTCGAGGCGCGGCGTCTGGGTGTGCACGACCATGCCCGGCGCGACCGGCGTGGTGCAGCTCGCCGGGGTGCCCTTGGCGCCTTCGATCTCGACCAGGCACAGGCGGCACGAGCCGAACGACTTCATGTTGTCGGTGGCGCAGAGCTTGGGGATCTTCCCGCCGCTCTCGCTCGCCGCGCGCATCACGCTGGTGCCCGCGGGGACCGTGACATCGCGTCCGTCGATCGTCAGCGTGACCTGTTCGGTCGACCGGGATTCGGGAGTCCCGAAATCCTTCTGGCGTTCATAACCCATGACGTTGCTCCATCGCCGCCAGGTCGGCGGGCGTGTTGATATTAGCAGATTGCGATTTCGTTTTCACCGCACGTGCGCCCACGGCCTCGGCGAAAGCGAGCATCGAGTGCCGGCCATCGCCTTCGAGGATACGCTCGAGCGTGGCGCAGGCTCCCACCGGCCACAGCCCGACGACCGGCTGGTCGGTGAGATAGGCGGGCGCGGGGGAGAGCATTTCGAGCAGGTTTTCCGGTAGGTCGACCGAATCCACCCCGCAGCTGAGCACGGCTTCGTAGTTCTCGTCCTGTGCCAGGTGCAGCGCGGCGGCGATCCCGGCCAGCGGGCCCATGTTGGCGCGCGGCCAGTCGGGGATCGTCGGCGCCGGGGCCATCTCGCGCCCGGCGACGACGACGTATTCGCAAAAGCCGTCGAGCGAATCGACCGCGCGGGCCAGCAACGTGCGCCCGCCGAGCTCGGCGAGCGCCTTGTCGCTGCCGAACCGCGTCGACTGGCCGCCTGCGAGGACCACGCCCAGGATCACTCGGCGGCCTCGGCTTCCGCCGCGGCCCTGCCGGTGAAGTCCTCCGGCCAGTGTTTGAGCGCGCTCATCACCGGGAACGGGGTGAACCCGCCGAGCGCGCAGAGCGAGCCGAACTTCATCGTTTCGCACAAGTCGGTCAGCAGGCCGATCTCCTGCTCCTGGCTGCGGCCGTGGCGCGGGGCGTTGTGCATCACGTCGAGCCGCTCGACATGATCGGGCGTGCGCCCGCCGGCGCGGATGCGGTCGATCACCTCGACCCCGCGCACCGCGCCGATCCGGCACGGGGTGCATTTGCCGCAGGACTCGGCGGCGCAGAACTCCATCGCGAAGCGCGCCATCGCGCCCATGTCGGCGGTGTCGTCGAACACGGTGATCCCGCCGTGGCCGATCAGCGCGTCGGCGGCGGTGTATTCCTCGTAGTCGAAGCGAATGCCGAAATCGTCCGGGTGAATGTAGGCGCCCAGAGGGCCGCCGACCTGCACCGCCTTGACCGGTCGGCCGCTCTCGGTGCCGCCGCCGATCTCGTTGACCAGCTCGCCCAGCGTGACGCCGAAGGCGGTCTCGAACAGGCCGCCGTACTTGATGTTGCCGGCCAGCTGGATCGGCATCGTGCCCTTCGAGCGGGCGAGGCCGAGTTGCTCGTAAGCGCTCGCGCCGCCTTCAGCCAGAATGTGCGGCACGGCGGCGAGGGTGAGCACGTTGTTGACCACCGTCGGCTTGCCGAACAGGCCCTCGATGGCGGGGAGCGGCGGCTTGGCGCGCACTTCGCCGCGCTTGCCTTCGAGACTGTTGAGCAGGGAAGTCTCCTCGCCGCAGACGTAGGCGCCCGCGCCGACCCGCACTTCGAGCTCGAACGGCGCGACGAGACCGGCGGACAGCTCGATCGCCTTCTCCATCTTGGCGATGGCATCGGGATATTCGCTGCGGATGTAGATGTAGCCCTTGTCGGCCCCGACCGCCTCGCCGGCGATCGCCATGCCTTCGATCAGGAGGTAGGGGTCGCCTTCCATCAGCATGCGGTCGGCGAAGGTGCCGCTGTCGCCCTCGTCGGCATTGCAGACGATGTACTTCTGCGGGCCCTGGGCCTTCGCGACGGTCTGCCACTTGATTCCCGCCGGGAACCCCGCCCCGCCGCGCCCGCGCAGGCCCGACTGGGTGACCTCGGCGAGGATTTGTTCGGAGCCGACCTGGCGCGCGCGCCTGAGGCCGCTCCAGCCGCCGGTCGCTTCGTAGTCTTCGAGGCTCAGCGGCCGGGTCTTGCCCGCGCGGGAGAAAGTCAGCCGCTGCTGCTTGGCGATGAACGGGTGCTTCTCGATCTCGCCGATGGCGATCTCGCTCGCGCCGCCTTCGAGGATGTCGTCGACGTCTTCGAGCGTGACGCGGCCCCAGCCCTGGCCGTCGATTTCGACCAGCGGCTCGAGCCACTGCATGCCCCAGCTGCTCGTGCGCTGGACCTCGTGGCCCTTGGCGGCGAAGGCGGCGGCCAGCTCGTCGGCGCCGAGCGCGCGGGCGAGGGCGTCGTCGGAAATGCGAATGATCATCACGCGTTCTCAACAATCTGCGCCAGCGCCGGGCCGTCAAGCCGGGCGTGGAGACGGTCGCCGACCCGGGCCGCGGGGCCCGAGCTGCACAGCCCGAGGCAATAGACGGTCTGGACCTTCACGCGGTCGCCCGCGGCGGCGGTCGCCTGGTCGATGATTTGCTCGACCCCGCGCGCCTTGCACGCCTCGGCGCGGCAGACCTGCACGACGGGGCGCAAGTCGGGCTGGTCGTGGAAGTCGTGGTAGAAGCTGACGACGCCGTGGACGTCGGCGCGCGATAGGTTCAGGCCCTTGGCGACCAGCGCCTCGCTCTGGGCGTCGACGCAGCCGAATTCGGCCTGCACCGCGTGCAGGACCGGCAGCAATGCGCCCTCCCGCCGGTGATGCTCGGCGACGATCTCGCCGATCTTTTGCTCCTTGGTACTCATTCTCTCAGCCCTTCAGCCTCTCTGCGTGCCAGGCGACATGGTCGTCGATGAAGCTGGACACGAAGAAATACGAATGATCGTAGCCTTCCTGCATCCGTATCGTGGCGGCGATATTCGCGCTTCGGCAGGCTTCGTCCAGCAAATGTGTCTTGAGCTCAACGTCGAGGAAGTTGTCGGCGGTGCCCTGGTCGACGAGCAGCTCGGGAATCCGCGCACCCTGTTTGATCAGCGCGCAGGCGTCGTATGGCTGCCAGGCGACGATGTCGTCGCCGAGATAGCCCCCGAGCGCCTTCTGCCCCCACGGGCAATTGATCGGGCTGACGATCGGCGCGAAGGCGCTGGTCGAGCGGAACCGGCCTGGATTGCGCAAGCTGACCGTCAGCGCGCCGTGCCCGCCCATCGAATGGCCCGAAATGCCTTGCCGTTGCATGTCGACCGGGAAGGCCTCGGCGATCAGCGCGGGCAGCTCCTGCTCGATATAAGTCCGCATCCGGAAGTGCTGCGACCAGGGCTGCTGCGTCGCATCGACGTAGAACCCGGCGCCCTTGCCGAAGTCGTAGGCCGGATCGTCGGGCACGTCGTCGCCGCGCGGGGAGGTGTCGGGCCCGACGAGGATCACGCGATGCTCGGCGCAGGCGCGATGATAGTGGCACTTGATCATCGCGTTTTCGTGCGTGCAGGTCAGGCCCGAGAGCCACCACAGAACCGGCAGCTTCTCGCCCGGCGTGTGCGCGGGAACATAGACCTGGAAGGTCATCGGCGTGCCGGTGGCGGAGGAGAGGTGCGTATAGACCCCCTGGCTCCCGCCAAAGCACAGCGACTCGCTTACGCGCTCCATTTCAATCCTTCGGGTCGGCTCTCTCGAACAGGCCGGTAACCGCAATCGGCGAAAGATTGAACCCTAAGCGGCGCAATTTCGGAAATAATCAATTTGGTCCGTGCGTCGAGGCAGCCTTTCGAGACGAGCGTTGGCCTTTGGCCAGCTTCGCTTCCGAAGCCCCGTCTCGAAGGGCTACTTCCCCGGCGCGCAGAAGGCGCACAGCTTGTTGCCGTCGGGATCGCGCATATAGGCCCCGTAGACCGGCGGATCGCCGTATTCCCGCTCGCCCGGAGGGCCCTCGTCGCGGCCGCCGTTGGCCATGCCGGCAGCGTACCAGGCGTCGACCGCAGCGCGGTCCCTGGCCTGGAAGCCGATGGTGCCGCCATTGGCGTGCGTGGCCGGCTGCTCGTCGCGCGGAGTGGTCACGCCGAACATGCCCGTTTCCGGCGATCCGTAGAACGCCCCCTTGGGCGTGTGCTGGCCGGAAATGCCAAGCGCGCCGAGCGCCGCGTCGTAGAACGCGCGCGCCTTGTCGGGGTCGTTGGTGCCGACCATCACGTGAGTGAACATCCGCCGTTACTCCTTCGGGCCGGCGTTGGGAGTGAAGACGCAGATCTTGTTGCCGTCGGGATCGCGCAAGTAAGCGCCATACATGTTGCCCGGCGAGTTCGCGCGGAAGCCCGGGGCGCCCTCGTCGATGCCGCCGTGCGACAGGCCGGCGGCATGCCAGGCATCGACCGTCGCGTAATCCCTGGCCTTGAGCCCCAGAGTGTGGCCGTTCGAGACGGTCGCTTCCATCCCGTTGAGCGGCTTGGCGATGATCAGCGAACCTTCCTCGCTCGCATAGACGGTGCCGTGAGGCAGCTCATGGCCGGCATAACCGAGCTTGCCCATCGTCGCGTTGTAGAACTCGCGGCTCTTGTCGATGTCGTTGGTGCCGAGGAAGACGTGGTTGAACATGGGAATCCTCTCTGGAGTGGCTTGGAATTACTTGAGGCGGTGCAGGGCGCAGATCTTGTTGCCGCCCGGGTCGCGCAAATAGGCGAGATAGAGCACGCGACCGCCCGTTGCGTTGCGCGGGCCGGGTGGGTCCTCGATCGCGGTGCCGCCCGCGGCGAGCCCGGCGGCATGGAAGGCGTCGACCGCTTCGGCCGACGGGGCCTGGAAGCCCAGCGTGCCGCCGTTGGCGCCGCTCGAATGCTCGCCGTTCAGCGGGGTGCGGATGACGAAGCGGCCGCCGTCGTGCGCGTAGACCGCGCGCCCCAGCTCGTCGACCTCGCCCGGGGGCACGCCAAGGGCGCCCAGCGCGGCGTCGTAGAAGCGCTTCGAAGCCGCGACATCGTCGCTTCCGAGCATCACGTGACTGAACATGTCGGTTCCTTCGTCAGAATAGGACGACGCTGCGGATGCTTTCGCCCGCGTGCATCAGGTCGAAGCCCCTGTTGATCTCCTCGAGCGAGAGGACGTGGGTGATCATCGGGTCGATCTGGATCTTGCCGTCCATGTACCAGTCGACGATCTTGGGGACGTCGGTCCGCCCCTTGGCGCCGCCGAACGCGGTGCCGCGCCAGTTGCGTCCGGTGACGAGCTGGAACGGCCGGGTGGCGATTTCCTTGCCCGCTTCGGCCACTCCGATGATCACGCTGGTGCCCCAGCCGCGGTGGCAGCATTCGAGCGCGGTGCGCATGACCTCGGTGTTGCCGGTGGCGTCGAAGGTATAGTCGGCGCCGCCGTCGGTCATCGCGACGACCTTGGCGACGATGTCCTCGCGGCTCATTCCTCGCGTGTTGAGGAACTCGGTCATGCCGAACTGGCGGCCCCAGGCCTCGCGGTCGGGGTTGATGTCGACGCCGATGATCTTGTTGGCGCCGGCGAGCCGGGCGCCCTGGATCACGTTGAGGCCGATCCCGCCGAGCCCGAACACCACGACGTTGTCGCCGACCTGGACCTTGGCGGTGTTGACCACCGCGCCGACGCCGGTGGTGACGCCGCAGCCGATGTAGCAGCTGGTCTTGAACGGCGCGTCGTCGCGGATCTTGGCGACGGCGATCTCGGGCAGCACGGTGAAGTTCGAAAAGGTCGAACAGCCCATGTAGTGGAAGATCGTCTCGCCTTTGTACGAGAAGCGGCTGGTCCCGTCGGGCATCAGCCCCTTGCCCTGCGTCGCGCGGATCGCGGTGCACAGGTTGGTCTTGCCCGAGAGGCACGACTTACACTGCCGGCATTCGGGGGTGTACAGCGGGATCACGTGGTCGTCGGGCGAGACGCTGGTTACACCCGGGCCGACCTCGCGCACGATCCCCGCGCCCTCGTGGCCGAGCACGCTCGGGAAAAGGCCTTCGGAATCCAGTCCGTCGAGCGTGTAGGCGTCGGTGTGGCAGATGCCCGTGGCCATGATCTCGATCAGCACCTCGCCGGCCTTCGGCCCCTCGAGATCGAGTTCCACGATCTCGAGGGGCTTCTTGGCCTCGAAGGCTACGGCGGCACGCGATTTCATTCGTAAGCTCTCCGGTTAGTCGATCGCGGCGCCGACGGGCACCATCGACGGGTGCTCGTAATCCGGGTCGCGCATCGGCAGCAGCCAGATCAGCCCCGCGCCGAGGATCGCGCCGATCGACATGATCGCCGAGACCAGGAACAAGTGCTGGTTGCCGCCGCCGAGCCAGGTGAACAGGAACCCGGCGATGATCGGCGAGCCCGCCGCCCCGGCGCGGCCGACGCCGAGCGCGAAGCCGGTTCCGGTCGCCCGGGCAAAGGCCGGGAAGCCGCGGGCGAAGGCGGCGTAGTAGCCGACGATCGCGGCGTTGAGGAAGAACATCGTCAGGAAAGTGGCGAGGCGCCAGCCCCACAGCGTGTCGCTGCCCATGCCGAACGCGGCAACGGCGGCCGAGCCAAGCACCGCGCAGACGATCGTCGGGCCCTTGATGTCCCACTTGCGCAGCAGGAATCCGAACAGGAAGCCTCCCACCGCGCCGCCGATGTTGGCCCAGGTCAGCGTGCTCGCGGCCTGGGGCTGCGTGAAGCCGCTGTCGGCGACGATCTGCACCGCGAACTTGAGGATGTAGTAGAAGGTGATGGTGTGGAACACATAGCCGAACGCCAGCAGCAGCGTGACCGGGCGCAGGCGGGCGTCGGCGAGAATGTCGGTGACCTTCGGCTTTGGCGCCGTCGCGGAAAGCTCGGGCAGCGCGTCGATCGGCGGTTGCTGGAGCGCGCGCAGCGATCGGTTGATCTTGTCGAGTGCCCCCTCGGGCCGGCGGGCGGCGAAGTAGGCCGGCGTTTCCGGCACCAGCAGCATGACCAGCGGAATCATCAGCGCGGTGACCACCGAGCCGAACAGGAATACCGCGCGCCAGTCGTAGTCGACCAGCAGCCAGCTTTGCGCGGCAAAGCCGCCGATCACGCCGCCGACCGGATAGCCGATCACGTAGAGCGCCATCGCGAGGCTGCGGCCCTCCTTGCTCGAGACCTCCGCGGTGACCGCATTGGTCGCCGCGAGCATGCCGCCGATGCCGAGACCGGTGAGGAAGCGCCAGATCGTCAGGTTGTCGACCCCCGTCGCGGCGTGGGCCATGTACATGCCGATCGCCATGATCACCAGGCAGCCGAGCATCGCCGGCTTGCGGCCCATCTTGTCGGCTACGCCGCCGAGGATCACCGAGCCGAAGCCCATGCCGAACAGCTCGGCCGAAAGCACGATGCCGAGCTCGGAGCGCGGAATGCCCCATTCCTTGGTGATGCCGGGCGCGGAAAAGGCGCTGGAGAGGACGTCGAACCCGTCGAGCGCGTTGAGGAAGATCATCAGCACGACGACGATCCACTGCCGCGTGCCCATCGGATTGTCGTCGATTACCTTGATCGGGTTCGTGCCCGCTACAGGTCCAGCCATGTCAGGTTCCTCTCCAGGAATGCGCGCAGATCAATCGTGGATTCGCGCGAGCATTTCCACCAGTTTTTTGACTTCGTCCGGCGTGAAACGGCTCTTGAGCCACGCCTCATGCTCGCCGATGCAGCCCTTGGCCGTGGCGAGCGCCGCGCGGCCTTCGGTCGTCAGGTAGAGCGCCTGCTTGCGCGCGTCGCTGGTCGAGCGCTCGCGGCGCAGGTAGCCGCGTTCCTGCAAGCGGTTGACGATGGTCATCGTCGTCGCCCGGTCCATCTGCAGCCGCTGGCCCACCGCTATCTGCGAGATGCCGGGGTGATCGTCGACCAGCCACAGCACGCTGACCTGTTTCTGCGTCAGGTCGAGGTCGCAGAAGGTCTCGGTAAAATGGCGGTAGACCGCGACGTGGGCCAGACGGATGTGGAATCCGACGATGTCGGCCAGTTCGCCGAGCTCGCTGTCCTTGTCTCCGGTCAAAGCCGTCGCTGGCGCCACCCTCTATCCCTCACCGTTCTTATGATATTGCCTAATTGTTAGTGGAGCATACAATCGGGCGCAAGGAGAGGCACAAGCGCATGTCACAGTTTCCCGACACCCCGTCGTTCACCGGGTTCAACACGCCGAGCCGGATCGAGGCCGATATCGAGGATCTTCAGCACACCGGGACGATCCCGCGCGAGCTCGACGGCGCGTTCTTCCGGGTCCAGCCCGACCCGCAGTTTCCGCCGATGCTCGGCGACGACATCGCCTTCAACGGCGACGGGATGATAACCCGCTTCCATTTTCACGACGGGCGGTGCGATTTCCGCCAGCGCTGGGCCAAGACCGACAAGTGGAAAGCCGAGCACGAAGCGGGACGCGGCTTGTTCGGGATGTATCGCAATCCGCTGACCGACGATCCCAGCACCAAGGGCATGTACCGCTCGACCGCCAACACCAACGCCTGGATCTACGCCGGCAAGCTGTGGGCGATGAAGGAAGACAGCCCGAGCCTGATCATGGATCCGGTGACGATGGAGACCGAGGCATTCGAGACCTGGGACGGGGCGATGAAGAGCCAGACTTTCACCGCCCACCCCAAGATCGACCCCAGGACCGGCAACATGGTGGCGATCGGCTATGCCGCCAGCGGGCTGTGCACCGACGACGTTTCGTACATGGAGATCGGCCCCGACGGCGAGCTGGTGCGCGAGAAGTGGTTCAAGGTCCCCTACTACTGCATGATGCACGACTTCGGGATCACCGAGAACTACCTGATCCTGCACATCGTGCCCTCGATCGGATCGTGGGAGCGGCTCGAGAAGGGGTTGCCGCACTTCGGCTTCGACACCACCCTGCCGGTCTACCTCGGCGTCATCCCGCGGCGCGACGACCTGAAGCCGGAAGACATCCGCTGGTTCAAGCGCGACAACTGCTTCGCCAGCCACGTGCTCAACGCGTGGGAAGAAGGGACCAAGATCCACTTCCTGACCTGCGAGGCGAAGAACAACATGTTCCCGTTCTTCCCCGACGTGCACGGCGCGGCGTTCAACCCCGCCGAGGCGATGAGCAAGCTGACCGACTGGACGGTCGACCTCGCCAGCAACGGCGAGGATTTCGACGCCGTCACCCAGCTGACCGAGACTTCCTCCGAGTTTCCGCGCATCGACGACCGCTTTACCGGCATGAGGAACCGCTACGGCTGGGGCCTGGAGATGGATATGAGCCGGCCTTGCGAGCTGAAAGGCGGCAGCGCCGGCGGCTTCCTGATGAACTGCCTGTTCCTCAAGGACCTCGAGACCGGCAAGGAACAGCATTGGTGGTGCGGCCCGGTCTCGAGCCTGCAGGAACCGTGCTTCATCCCGCGTTCGAAGGACGCGCCCGAAGGCGACGGCTGGATCGTCCAGGTCTGCAACCGCCTCGAAGAGCACCGCAGCGACCTCCTGTTGTTCGACGCCCTCGACATCGAGAAGGGCCCGATCGCCACCGTCCAGGTGCCGATCCGCCTGCGCTTCGGCCTCCACGGCAACTTTGCGCCGAGTGAGGCGATCGGGCTCAAGGAACTCGAACCGGCTTGAGGCTTTCGAAGGGGAGGGGAATGAGGACAACAGGTTTGACCAAGGCGGCGCTGCTTGCCGCAGCGCTGGCCTTGTGCGCGCCGGTCACGGCGCAGCAAGCGCCCGCGCAGGGGCCGTCGCCGGCGGTCGTGAAGATGCGCTGGCAGTGGCTCAATCCGGAGATCAACAGCTTCACCTTCCGCGATACCGACCGGGTGTTCGAATCGCGCGCGGTGAAGCGGGCGGGCCCTGTGTGGGACTTGCCGCGCGGGGCGCCGATGGCGATGCCCTCGATCCAGTTCGGCGGCGAGACGCGCGATTACGATCGCTTCGCCGAGGACACCTTCACCAACGCGCTGCTGGTGATCCGCGACGGCAAGATCGTGTTCGAGGACTATCGCAACAAGTCGAGCGCGCAGACCCACTTCATCTCGTTCTCGATGGCCAAGACTATCACGGCGATGCTCGTCGGCATCGCGCTCGAGCAGGGCAAGATCGGCTCGCTCGACGATCGCGCCGACAAGTACGTGCCCGAGCTCAAGGGCAGCGGCTACGACGGCGTGACGATCCGCCAGATCATGCAGATGCGCTCGGGCGTCGATTACCAGGAACGCTACGATTTCGGCGATCACCCGAGCTTTGCCGGCAAGCTCCACGAGCAGGCGATCATTCTCAACAAGATACGCTTCGCCGACGGCGCTTTGCAGACGAGGCGCGCCAACGCGCCCGGTAGCACGTTCAACTACTCGACGCTTGATACCTTCGTGGTCGGCTGGGTGCTCGAACGCGCGACGGGCATGAAGCTGGCCGACTTCACGCAGGCCAACCTGTGGGGCCCACTCGGCCCCGAGGCCGATGCCTTCTGGCTCGCCGACGGACCCGCCCCAGTCGGACGCGAGTTGTCGGGCATGGGCTACAACGCGGTGCTGCGCGACTTCGGCCGGCTTGGCCAGTTGATGCTCGACGACGGCAAGCGCGGCACCCGGCAGGTCCTTCCGGCCGGCTGGGTCCAGCAGATGGCGGCCGTGCGGCCGACCGGCGGACCGATGCCCGGCTACGGCCTGTTCACCTGGCAAGTCGACGACGAGCCCGGCGCATTCTCGGCGGTCGGCCTGGCCGGGCAATTCATCTACGTCAGCCCGCAAACCCGCACGGTAATCGTCAAGCTGAGTTATTATCCGCCGGCGGAACCCGAAAACGTACGGCCGGAGACGGTGGCCTTCTTCAAGGCTTTAGCCCACACACCCACGAGATGATCGAAATGGGACCATTTATTCGGAAGAAACCTAACGAAAGTTAGTTTGGCTTACTACTAATGATACCGTGGCATATAGTAATAACGGCTATCATTTGTCTGAATACATCTATTAAGGGAGCCAATTCACACCTTTTTTACCTAACTGCGTGATCTCAGCAGGGCGGCTGCAACGCTGCTTTTCCGCGGGTAACACGCATGAAGATAAAGAGCATCCTCCGGCCCATCTTCGACGACCGCAGCGGAAACGCGCTCGTTCTCGTGGCGGTCACCTTGCCCGCGCTGATCGGCGCCGCCGGCCTTGGGATGGATTCGATCCAATGGACGCTGATGCAGCGGCAGATGCAGCGCGAGGCCGATTCGGCAGCGCTGGCGGGAGCCTTTGCCCGCGCCCAGGGGGCCAGCGCCACGACTGCCGCCAACGCTTCGCTCACGCGCGACGGATTGCTCACGCTGACGGCCGCGCCGGTAATCGAGCGCCCGCCCACGACGGGCTCCTACGCCGGCAACACCGAGGCCGTCCGTGTCGCCCTGACTACCACCAGTTCGCTGCCATTCTCGAACATGTTCCTGCGCTCGCCGACCACCGTCAAGGCCGAGGCTACCGCGGCGTCGCTCACCAACGGGACTTATTGCGTCGTGTCGCTCGAAAGCTCGAGCGCGACCGGCATCACCATGCAGGGCAGCGCGGTCGTCAACATGGGCTGCGGCCTCGCGACGAATTCAAAAGGTGTGCCCGCCGTGACCGCCGGTGGCAGCTCGACCATCACCGCATCCCACGTCGCCGCCGTGGGCGGGCTCAAGGCGACCGCGAATTACACGTCGGGCACCGTCCTGCTGCCCTATACAGTGCCGCAGAGGGACCCATACAGCAGCCTGCCGACGCCGACCGTTCCTTCGCCGTGCAATGCCAAGCTGAACGTGAACCCGAACAACACGGTCAACGTAACCAACCCGACCGGCGTCACCTGCTACAAGGGCATGGATATCAAGGGCACGGTCAACCTCGCGTCCGGTATCTATTACATCGACGGCGGCTCGGTCAGTCTCGGATCGCAAGCGGTGCTCAACGGTACCGGCGTGACTTTCATCCTCACCAGCAGCACGGCGGCGAGCACCCCAAGCTCGGTGGCATCGCTGTCGATGAATGGCGGGGCGACCGTGAACCTGACGGCCACGACCACCGGTACCTATGCCGGGGTGTTGTTTTACCAGGACCGCAGGGCGCCAGCCGGCGGATCGAACACCGTCAACGGCAATTCGTCCTCGAAGCTGCAGGGCGGGTTCTATTTCAAATCACAGGATCTGAGCTTCTCCGGCGATTCAGGCATGGCGACCGATTGCGTCCAGCTGGTCAGCCGCCGGGTGACGTTCACCGGCAACAACAGCATCGTCAATACCTGTCCGGTCAATTCGGGGGCGCACGCTTTCGTCGGCACGCGCGTGTATCTGGTCGGATGATTTGACAATGCTTGCCCGTTTGTACGCGTCGATCTCAGGCCTGCGAGGCGATTGCCGCGGTGTCAGCATCGTCGAAACCGTTATCTTCTTGCCGGTCATGCTGATGTTGATGGCCGGCGCTTCGGACATGGCAATGGCCGTCTGGACCAAGATGGAGACCCAGCAGGCGGCCGACCGGGCGATGGAGTACGCGACCGTAGCCGGGCTCGAGAAGCTTTCGACCACCGACATCCAGGCAGAAGCCGCGACCGCGGCGCACGTTTCGACGGGCAACGTGGCCGTGACCAAGTGGCTCGAATGCGACGGAGCGACGCAGGGGACGTTCGACACCGGCTGTGCCGACGGGCAGATCATCGGACGTTACGTCTCGGTACGCATCAGCAACTCCTACACTCCGATGCTGGCGCCGCTGCTACCCGCGAGCGTCGCCCCGGGCGGCTCTATCCCCTTCCAGGGCTTTTCCTCGCTGAGGCTGCAATGACCCGGCGGAACCTTTCTCTCGCGAGCGACTGCCGCGGCACCGCCGCGATCGAGTTCGCGATTGCCGGCCCGGTCGTCGTCCTGCTGCTGATGGGCATCTTCCAGCTGGGAATACTCGGCCTTGCCCACGCCGGGATCGCCCAAGGCGTCGAATCCGGCGCTCGCTATGCGACGATCTATCCGCGGCCCAGCGACAGCCAAATCAGCGCGAAGATCCTCGCCCACGACTACGGCATGGCCGCGAGCGGCATCACCGCCCCTACATTCGCTCACGGCACGACCAACGGATCGGCATACGTCGATATCACGATGGGCTATACGCTGACGCTCGACTTCGGCTTCTACCGCACTCCCGGCGTCCACTTGACCTACACTCGTCGCGCCTACCAGGTGTAGTCGCGGGCCGACGCTGCGCTTCATCCGTGATGCGTAGATTTCCCGGCGCATAGTCCGCTGGACGTTCGCCGCTGCCGCGCTATTCTCCATCCGACGGGAAGGATGGGAGAAAAATCATGTGCGAGCTCGACCAATTGACCGAGATGGGCGGGGTCAACCGCCGCCAGTTTACCGCGATGGGCGCCCTGGCGGCGTTCGCTACCGCCTATGTTCCGATCGACAGCGCGCTGGCCGCCGACGGAGCTCTCGCCGAATCGATGGTCAAGTTCGAGGCGCCCGGCGGAACGATGGACGCGTTCTTCGTCCACCCGGCCAAGGGCAAGCATCCGGCCGTGATCATGTGGCCCGACATCGCTTCGCTGCGCGATGCGTTCAAGGTCATGGCCCGGCGGCTGGCGAGCGCGGGCTATTCGGTAATCGTGCCCAATCCCTTCTACAAGGACACGCCGGCGCCGCAGTTCGCCGACTTCGACGCCTTCCGCAAGGACAACGGCTTCCAGAAAGTCGGCCCGTGGATGGCACACAACACGCCGGCCGCAGTCGCCGAAACCGCCAAGGCGGTGGTCGCCTGGCTCGACAAGCAGCCCTCGGTCGACACCAGGAAGGGCATCGGCACGCAGGGCTACTGCATGAGCGGCACCTGGACCGTGCGCACCGCAGCCGCCGTGCCTGATCGAGTGAAGGCGGGCGGTTCCTTCCACGGCGGCAACGCGTGGGGTGACGGCGGCGCCGACAGCCCCGACGCCCTCTTCGCGAAGACCAAGGCGAGCTTCCTGATCGCCCAGGCCAAGAACGACGATGCCCAGAAGCCCGAGGTTAAGGACGCGATCAAGAAGGCGGCCGAGGCGGCGGGGCGCCCGGCCACCGTAGAGGTCTACCAGGCCGACCACGGCTGGACCGTGCCGGATTCGCCGGTCTACAACGAGGCCGAGGCGAACCGCGCATGGAGCAACCTCCTCGCGCTGTACGCCAAAGCGCTCTGAGGCAGTGTTCCCGGGGATGAGGAGGACCGTCGCCGCGTTGGCGGCTTGCGCGATGCTCACGCCGCAAGCGGCCGGCGCACGCGAGGGCAAGGTCACCCTCGACCCGGCGCGAGTCGACCGCGAACTGAAGTCCTTCGTTGACAAGGGCCGCGTCGCCGGGGCCGAAGTGCTGATCTGGAGAGACGGACGCGAGCAGCACTACGCCAGCGCCGGCCTGGCTGACCGCGAGGCCGCGCGACCGTTTGCGCGGGATACACAGCTGCAGATCTACTCGATGACCAAGCCGGTCACCGGCGTCGCGCTGATGCAGCTGTGGGAGCAGGGCAAGTTCGGCCTCGACGATCCGCTGTCGCGTTACCTGCCGCAGTTCGCCGAGGTGAAAGTCTACGACGGGATCAACCCGGACGGCTCGATGAAGCTGCGAGCGCCGATCCGGCCGATCACCGTTCGCGACATTATGCGCCACATCGCCGGATTTACTTACGGCAATGCGGGACACCCGACCGATGCGGTGTGGGACAAGCTGCAGCCGCTTTCGCCCGACCATACGCTGGCGCAGTTCGCCGAGATTCTCCCGCAAGTACCGCTGCTGTCGGATCCCGGCGCGCAGTGGCATTACAGCCCCGGCGTCGACGTGCAGGCGCGGCTGGTCGAGGTGCTCTCGGGCCAGCCGTTCGACGAGTACGTGACCGAGCACATATTCAAGCCGCTGGGGATGACCCATTCGTGCTGGAAGTGCGGCGCGGACATCAAGTCGCGGCTCGCGGCGATCTACGACGGCCCGAGGCTGACGCGGATGGCCGACGAGGCATGGCTGGTGCACAATTTCGCGGGCAAGCCGATGACCGAAGGCGGTGCCGGCGTGGTCACCACGATCGACGACTACATGCGCTTTGCCCGCATGCTGCTCGGGCAGGGCGAGCTTGACGGGGTGCGCGTACTCCAACCGGCGACGGTCAAGCTGATGGCGACGGAGGAGCTCGACCCGCGCATCACCGAGCGCCAGTGGCTCGGCAGCAAGGGCTCGGGCGGCTTCGGGCTCGACTTCTTCGTCCGCACCAGCGCGCCGAAGGACGCCGCCGAGAATCGCGGTGAGGTCGGCGAGTTCTTCTGGGACGGTTACCCCTCGATGCTGTTCTGGGTCGATCCGGCGAACGACATGGCGGTCGTCTTCGCGACGCAGAAGACCCCCTTCGACGGCTCGCTGCACCACGACATCCGCGAGGCCATCTACGGCCCCGGCTACGGCGGACATTGAACGAAAAAAAGGCGGCTCGTCTCCGAGCCGCCTGTATCTTTTCGAGCCGTTCGAACCGAAAGTCGAGGGACCTGGAGACTTCCCACCCGGGCGGCGCAAGTGCAGAATCGGCCCTGGCTGGTTAATTCGGCGTCACCGAACGTGGTTAACGCGAAGTTACCCTCGTGCGGCGCGGATTTGCGCCGGTTTCACCCGAACCAGTAGCAGGTCCCGCGCATCTCCAGGCTAATCCGCGGCGGCGAATCGGGTGGGGCGAGAGGGTTGTCGAACGCTCCATGCGGCATCAGCTGCGCGCGCGCCGGATCGCTCTCGCTGGTCTTGAACACGATGGCCTCGTCGGGCTGCATGTTCGAATAGTAATACCAGCGGTGTGCCGGGTTGTACTCGATCACGTAGTTGCCGAAGCTCCATTCGGGCGCGCCACCGGGCGGGTCGAAGATCGCCTCGCAGTCTATCAGGTCCCCGGGCTGGATCGATGGGTACGCGCACAGACCGAGCGGCACGTCCTGTGGCGCTCCGGAAAGCGCGCGCCAGACGTTGTACTGGGCGCTGCGCACGACGGTCTTCCCTTCGGGCGCACCCTTCGCGCGGGCCGCGGCGGCGGCGTCCTTCGACATGTCGACGTGGGCGAAGCGCGCCGGGTGCGAGTTGTCGTGCTTGTCGTTCTCGCCGAGCCGTTCGGAGAAACGCAGGATTCCACGGGAGAACATGTCGACGTGGTCGCAGCCGGTGACTCGTTTGAGGAGTTCGGCGATCTCGCCGGCGTGGACTTTCGCCACCGCCTCGAGATCGGTGAGGTCCTCGACCGCGCTCTTGTGTTTGACGAGGACGAAGCCCTCGCGATCGAGATCCGCGTCGAGCCCGCGCGCGTCGGTAATTTCGACTTCGGCGGGCTTGAGCGGCACGTAATCCTTCTCGTGCGCATTGGCATAGAAGAACGGCTTCCTGTCGGTGCGTTCGGTGTAACCGATTGCGGCGCGCACAGTGCCTTCGGCGCTCATCAGGCGAATTCCTCCGTATCGATCGTCGGCTTGATCGCATCGTGATAGCGGTGCCCGGCGACGGTGTCGTGATTGATCAGCCGGTCGGCCTCGTCGAGCACCGCCTGGCTGACGTCGATGTCGGCGGCGCGCACGTTGTCGGCGAGGTGCTGCGGGTTGGTCGTGCCGGGGATCACGTGGACGTTCTCGCCACGCGACAGGACCCACTTCAAGGCCAGTTGCGCCGGGGTCACGCCGGCGTGCTCGGCGAGAGCGACGAACTGCTCGATCAGCATCAGGTTCTGCGGCCAGTTGTCCGGCTGGAAGCGCGGCATCTTGGTGCGCAGGTCCTTCTCCTCGAGCGTCGAGGGATCGGTGAGCACGCCGCACAGCGCGCCGCGGCCGAGCGGGCTGAAGGCGACCAGCGCGATCCCGAGCTCCTCGCAAGTATCGAGCACGCCCAGTTCGACATTGCGGGTCCATAGCGAGAACTCGGTCTGCACCGCGGCCATCGGATGGACCGCGTGGGCCTCGCGCACGTGCCTGCTCGACCACTCGGAGACGCCATAGGCGCCGATCTTGCCCGCCTCGATCGCCCGCGCCAGCGCTCCTACCGAATCTGCGATCGGCACTTTCGGGTCGAAACGGTGCATGTAGTAGAGGTCGATGAAGTCGGTCTCGAGCAGCGCCAGGCTCTTGTCGATGTCGGCGGCGATGTATTCGGGGCTGCAGTCGACGCCGCGGCGCGGTCCATCGACGACGATGCCGGTCTTGCTGGCGAGGAACACCTGTTCGCGGCGGCCCTTTAGCGCCTCGGCAAGCAGCGCCTCGTTCTGGCCGGCGCCGTAGATTCGTGCGGTATCGAAGTGATCGTAACCGAGATCGACGGCCTGCCGCAGCAGCCTGACGCACTCATCGTGGCTTGGAGGGGTGCCGTAGGCCCATGAGACGTTCATGCACCCCAGGCCCACGGGGTGGAGAGATTTGCCGGCAATCGTACGGAGCATTCTCGCGTCGTTCCTTCATCGATTCGTCGGCGCGAGGCCGCAAGTCAGCGCTGCGCGAACTTGCCTCGCGCCCAGTGGTAGAAATCGTCCTGCGCCCGGTTGAGCCCGGCCGCCGAGGCCATGTAACCGGAGGTATCGTCCTCGATCGACTGCAACCGCCACTTCGCCTGGTGGTTGGCGAGCGTCTGGCGCATCTCGAAGAAGCGGCTGTCGAACTCCTTCGCCAGCTCGGCGTCGCTCAGCATCCGCTCGTCGATCTTCCGCGCCTGGAGGATGTCGAGCATCAGCATGGCGTAGCGGCTGCGCAGTTGCACCAGCTTCTTCTTGCCTTCGGTGTCGCCGCTGTCCGCCAGCTTGCGCATGTCGCGATAGACCTGTTCGGCTTCCGCCAAACTGGAATCGAGCTTCGCCATGGTTTCTCTCCCAGCGACCCCCAATACAGGTTTCCGGTTAATTCGCCGCTTAGGCAAGCCCGTTTGTCATGACCAGCCGTCCTGCGCTTCGAGGCTGGCGGCGAGCTCGCCGATCACCCGGTAGCAATCGATCACCGACTGCACCGAACTGTTCGGCTCGCGGCCCTCGCGAATGGCGGCGACGAACTCACGGTCCTGCAGTTCGATACCGTTGCTGGAGACCGCCACGCCGGCAAGGTCGACCGGCTCTTCCTTGCCGGTGACGAGGTCGTCGTAGCGGGCGATGTAGGTCGCGCTATCGCCGATGTAGCGGAAGAAGGTGCCGAGCGGCCCGTCGTTATTGAACGACAGCGACAGGGTGCAGATCGCCCCGCTTTCGCTCTTCAATTGGATCGACATGTCCATGGCGATGCCGAGCTCGGGGTTCTTCGGCCCCTGGATCGCGTTGGCCGTGACGATCTTGCCGGCCTGGTAGGCGAACAGGTCGATCGTGTGCGCGGCGTGGTGCCACAGGAGGTGGTCGGTCCAACTGCGCGGTTCGCCCTTGGCGTTCATGTTCTTGCGGCGGAAGAAGTAGGTCTGCACGTCCATCTGGAGGACGTTGAAGTCGCCCTCGACGATCCTGTTGTGCACGTACTGGTGGCTCGGATTGAAGCGCCGGGTGTGGCCGACCATGCACACGAGGCCGGTCTCCCTCGACTTGTCGAGCACCTTCTGCGCGTCGGCCCAGCTGTCGGAGAGGGGGATCTCCACCTGCACGTGCTTGCCGGCATCCATGCAGGCGATCGCCTGCTCTGCGTGCATCTGGGTCGGGGTGCACAGGATCACGGCGTCGACGTCGTCGCGCGCGAGGGCTTCGGACAACTCGGTACCCGAATGCGGCGCGCCGTATTTGGCCGCGACTTCGGCGGCCTGCTCGGCGCGGCGCGAGATGACCGAGGCGATTTCCACCCCGTCGATGTTCTTGAGGCCGTCGAGGTGCTTTTCGCCGAACGCGCCGGCGCCTGCGAGTGCGATACGCATCGTTATTCCTTCAGTTAGGCGTTGACCTGCTCGCGCACTTTGGGCGGCTTGGCGCCGATGCCCTCTGGCTGGAGAATCAGCGCGCCGAGCGCGGTGTTCGAGGCGGGGATGTGGTAAAAGCGGTAAAGCTCCTCGACCTTGTCGCCAAGCGCCCCGCGCATGATCAGCCACATGACCAGCTCGATGCCTTCCGAGCCCGCTTCGCGCAGGTATTCGATGTGCGGCATCTTGCTGAGCGTTTCGGGGTCCTTGATCAGTTGTTCGATGAAGTTGAGGTCGAAGTCCTTGTTGATCAGGCCGGCGCGCGGGCCCTGAAGCTGGTGGCTCATCCCGCCGGTGCCCCAGACCTGCACGTCGAGGTCCTCGGGGAAGCTCTCGACCGCGGCGCGGATGCTCTCGCCGAGCCTGAAACAGCGGTTGCCCGAAGGCGGCGGATAAGTGACCACGTTGACCGGCAGCGGGATGACCTTGCACGGCCAGACCTCGGGCTCGCCGAAGATCATGCTCAGCGGCACTGTGCACCCGTGGTCGACGTCCATCTGGTTCATGATGGTCATGTCGAACTCGTCGAGGATCAGGCTCTGGGCGATGTGCCACGCGAGGTCCGGGTGGCCGATCACGTCGGGAACCGGGCGCGGGCCCCAGCCTTCGTCGGCCGGCTTGAACACTTCCGCGCAGCCGATCGCGAAGGTCGGGATGATGTTCATGTCGAACGCGCTCGCGTGGTCGTTGTAGACCAGGATCACCACGTCGGGGGTGTTGCCGGGCTCCTTGACCCACTCGCGGATCGGCTCGTAACCCTTGAAAACCGGACCCCAGTAATCGTTGTTTGAGGTGCCGGTCTGGATCGCCGCGCCGAGCGCAGGAATGTGGCTCGAGGTGATGCCGGCGGTGATGCGGGCCATGGCTTAGCGTCCTTCCTTGATCGAGCGCTGCCCTTCGGGCGAACGGCCGCCCTTGAGCATCATCTCGGCATATTCTTCCTGGGTCATTCCGGTCATCGATCCGGCGGCGAACTGGAAGCTTTTCTTGTCGGTGCTGAAAAGCTTGGACAGGAAATAGATGTTTCCACCTTCGTCGATCATCGCGTTGTAATCGCGCGCGAGCACCGCCTTCTTCGCCGCGTCGGTCAGGTCCCACTCGTCGAGATAGGCCTTCTCGTCGGCCAGGAAACGGTTGCGGTTCTCTTCCTTCATCAGGCTCATCGCAAACTGGTTGAGCCAGTAGCCCTTGCGCGCGCGCTGCGCGGTGAACACCCGGGTGCCGGGGATGTCTTCCATCTCGGCGAGATAGGCGTGGATGTCGATCCGCTGCTTCTTGTCGGTCATTGGTCTTTCCATTCGTAAGTCAGCGGCGCCTCGCGGAAGGCGAAGCGGTCGATATGCCGCTCGATCACGCCGCGCATGCGTTCGTTTTCTTCCTGGTCGGCGGTGGTCAGCGTGATGGCGATGCCCTCGGGCCGCGCGGTCATCACCGCGTTGGTATGCTCGGAAAACGGGAATGCGCCCATCCCGTCGCCCTCGTCATAGGTCGTGGCCATTTTGTGGCCCCAATGACTGACGAGCTGCTGGATATAGCGCTCGGGCTTCTCGCAATGGGCGAGGCCGGTCGATGTCGCACTCATAGGCCGCGTTCCTTGAGGATGGCGTCGAGCCGCGGATAGACCCGGCGCGCGTTGCCTTCGAAGATCATGTGCTTCTCGTGATCCGAGATATCAAGCGCATCGATGTAGCGTTTGGTGTCGTCGAAATAGTGGCCGGTCTGCGGATCGATCCCGCGCACCGCGCCGACCATTTCGCTGCCGAACAGGATGTTCTTGTTCTCGATCACGTCGGCCAGCAGGTCGATCCCCGGCTGGTGATAGACGCAGGTATCGAAGAACACGTTGTTCATCAGGTGCGTCTGTAAGTCGGGCTGCTTGAGCATGTCGGCGAGGCCGCGATAGCGACCCCAGTGATAGGGCACCGCGCCGCCGCCGTGGGGGATTATCAGCTTCAGCGTCGGGAAGCGGCTGAACAGGTCTCCCTGCAGCAGTTGCATGAAGGCAATCGTGTCGGCCGCAAGGTAGTAGCCGCCGGTGGCGTGCATGGCCGGGTTGCAGCTGCCCGAGACGTGGATCATCGCCGGGACCTCGAGCTCGCACATCGCTTCGTAGATCGGGAACCAGTACTCGTCGGTCAGCGGCGGGTGCTGGAAATAGCCGCCGCCGGGATCGGGATTGAGGTTGCAGACGACGAAATTGAGCTCCTCGACGCAGCGGTGCAGCTCGCGCACGCTTTCGGCGAGGTCCGACTTCGGGCTCTGCGGCAGCATGCAGCCGCCGATGAAGGTGTCGGGGAACAGCTGCGTGACGCGGTAGATCAGGTCGTTGCAGCGCCGCGCCCATTCGCTCGCCACCGCCTGGTCGCCGACGTGCGGCGCCATCGCGCTCGCGCGAGGGCTGAAAATGGTGAGGTCGGCGCCGCGTTCCTTGATCAGTTTGAGCTGGTTGGATTCAATCGTCTCGCGGATCTCGTCGTCGGAGATCTCGGGGTAGGGCGGAGGCGCCTTGCCTTCCTTGTAGGCGGCCTTCTGCGCCTCGCGCCACGCGTCATGGCCCTTGGGCAGCACCGTGTAATGGCCGTGGCAATCGATGATCAGGCTCATGCGCCTTCGTTCCTCTTGCTCTTTTCCGCCGCCTCGCGCTGGAGGCGGATCGTACCGCGGGTCATCACCGGCTCGACGCCGAGCCCTTGCAGCGTCTTGGCCGATTCTTCCATCTCCGCGGCGCGGCGGAACCCGTGTTTTGCCATCCGCTCGCGGTTGTAGGCGATTTTCTCGGCCCACGGCGCGGCCTTCTCGCTGGCGTCGAGCGAGGCCATGACCTCGTCGAACACCCCCGCCGCTTCGGCCGCGGCGGCGCATTCGCTGCTCAGCGCCTCGAAGCCCTTGACCATCACCGAACGGATCATCTTGATTGCCGAGGCCCGGCCCACCTCGTCGCCGACCACCCGGACGTTCGAGAAGCCCAGCGCCTCGAGCAGCGGTTGGGCCGCCATCGCGTGCGGGCCGGAAACGAGGAGGGGAACGGCCATGCCCTTGTCGACCGGCGCCATCACCGCGACATCGATGTAGCGGCCGCCGGCTCTCTCGATCACTGATGCCGCCTCGCGCTTGGTGTCGGGCGCCACCGAGTTCATGTCGCACCACAGCGCGCCCTCGGGCAGTAGCGGGGCATAGTCACGGGCGGCGGCCAGGGCTTGATCGGCGGTGACCAGCGAAAGGATGAAGGCTCGATCGCCCAGCGCCGAGGCCGCGTCGTCGCCCGTTTCGACCCCGGCCTGCGCCATGGCCGCGCGGCGTTCGGGCAGCACGTCCCAGCCGCGCGTCTCGCCGCGCCAGCCCGGGGCGCGCACGAAAGTTTCGCCGGCTTCGCCGAAGCCGACCAGCGCCACGCGAGGCGCGGGAAGAGATGGATTCGAGTCTGGCATCCTCTTGGCGAGCCGCTTACAGAATGTATGTATTGCTTACAAGTTTGCCGGAGGGCATGCGCATCCCCTTGACGCGAGGGGCGCGCCCGGTCCACCGCGCTCGCGCTAATTCGAGGGAGAGTCGAGGCATGGCAGGCGTCGTCGTCCAGAACATCCAGCGCGCGGACAAGGAAGTGGTCGAAGGGCTCGGCAAGTGCGGCGTCGCCACGGTGCACGAGGCGCAGGGGCGCACCGGCCTGCTCGCCAGCTACATGCGGCCGATCTACCCCGGGGCTCGGATCGGCGCTTCGGCCATCACCATCAGCGTGCCGCCGGGCGACAACTACATGGTTCACGCCGCAATCGAACAGTTGCAGGACGGCGACGTGCTCGTAATCGCGCCGACTAGCCCTTGCGAAGACGGCTATTTCGGCGACCTCCTCGCCACCAGCGCGCAGGCGCGCGGCTGCCAGGGCCTGATCATCGACGCCGGCGTTCGCGACGTGCGCGACTTGCACGAAATGAACTTCCCGGTCTGGTCGAAGCGCGTGTTCGCGCAAGGGACGATCAAGGCCAGCCTCGGCAGCGTGAATGTCGACGTGATCTGCGCCGGGGCCTTCATCCGCGCGGGCGACGTGATCGTCGCCGACGACGACGGCGTCTGCGTCGTCAAGCGCGAGGATGCGGCCAAAGTGCTCGAAAAGGCCCAGGCGCGCGAGGCCAACGAGGCGGAGAAGCGCGAAAAGCTCGCCTCGGGCGTTCTCGGGCTCGACATGTACGGCTTCCGCCAGAAGCTCACCGACATGGGGCTCAAGTGGGTCTGACCTCGGCTCCCGTGATGTGGATGCGCGGGGGAACCTCCAAGGGAGGTTACTTCCTTGCGACCGATTTGCCGACCGACACCGCCGAGCGCGACGCCTTCTTGCTCAAGGTGATGGGCAGCCCCGACCCGCGGCAGATCGACGGCATGGGCGGCGCCGACCCGCTGACCAGCAAGGTCGCCGTGATCCGCAAGTCGGCCCGCGACGGGATCGACGTCGATTACCTGTTCCTGCAGGTCTTCGTCGACCAGGCGATCGTGACCGACCAGCAGAACTGCGGCAACATCCTCGCCGGCGTCGGGCCGTTCGCGATCGAGCGCGGGCTCGTCGCGGCGACGGGCGACGAGACGCGGGTGGCGATCTTCATGGAGAACACCGGCCAGGTCGCCGTCGCCACCGTGCAGACCCCCGGCGGCGTGCCGACCTACACCGGCGACGCGCGGATCGACGGGGTGCCCGGCACCCACGCGCCGGTCCCGCTCGAATTCCGCGACACCGCCGGCTCAACTTGCGGCGCGCTGCTGCCGACCGGCAACGCGGTGGACGAGATCGAAGGCGTGCGCTGCACATTGATCGACAACGGCATGCCGTGCATCGTCTTCAAGGCCGAGGACGTCGGCGCGAGCGGCTACGAGACCCGCGCCGAGCTCGACGCGGCGGACGAGCTGAAAGCCCGCGTCGAGAACATCCGCCTTACTGCCGGGCCGCTTATGAACCTCGGCGATGTGAGCAAGAAGTCGGTCCCCAAGATGATGCTCGTCGCCCCGCCCAAGAACGGCGGCGCGGTTACCGTGCGCAGCTTCATCCCCCACCGCGCGCATGCCAGCATCGGCGTGCTCGGCGCGGTGAGCGTGGCGACCGCCTGCCTCGTCCCGGGCTCGCCCGCCGCCGAGGTGGCGGAGATTCCGGAGGGGCGCCGCAAGACGCTCAGTGTCGAGCACCCGAGCGGCGAGATGAGCTGCGTGCTCGAGGTCGACGAGGCCGGGCAGGTGCAAAGTGCCGCGCTGCTCAGGACCGCGCGCAAGCTGATGGATGGAACCGTGTTCGTATGAATGAGCGTATCGTTTCCTGGCATCCCCATCCGTCAAAGCCGACCTTCGTCCCGCCGCCCGGCGCTGTCGACGCGCACTGCCACGTGTTCGGGCCGATGGCCGAGTTCCCGTTCAGCGCCAAGGCCAAGTATCTGCCCGAGGATGCGACCCCGGAAATGCTGTTCGCGCTTCGCGATCGTCTCGGTTTTGCCAGGAACGTGATCGTCCAGGCTAGCTGTCACGGCAGCGACAACCGCGCGACCCTGAACGCTATAGCCAAGAGTGACGGCAAGGCGCGCGGCGTGGCGGTGGTCGATCCGGCGATCTCCGAGGCCGAGCTGCACGTCCTCCACGATGGCGGGATGCGCGGCATCCGCTTCAATTTCCTCAAGCGCCTCGTCGACGATGCGCCGAAGGACAAGTTTCTCGAAGTGGCCGGGCGCCTGCCGGCGGGCTGGCACGTCGTGATCTACTTCGAGGCCGACATCCTGGAAGGTCTGCGCCCGTTCATCGACGCCATTCCCGTGCCGCTTGTGGTCGATCACATGGGCCGCCCCGACGTGACCCAAGGCCCAGACGGTCCCGACATGCGCGCCTTCCGCCGCCTTCTCGAGTCGCGGCCCGACATCCACTTCAAGCCGACCTGCCCCGACCGCCTCGATCTCACGGGCGATCCGTGGAACGCCTTCGCCAAGGCCGTCCGACCGCTGGTCGAGGACTATCCCGACCGCTGCATCTGGGGCACCGACTGGCCGCATCCCAATCAGCAAAAGTTCCTCCCCGACGACGGCCACATCGTCGACATGATCCCGCGCATCGCCCCGACGGCGGAGCTGCAGCACAAGCTGCTCGTGGCGAACCCCGAGCGGCTCTATTGGGCGGACTGAGCCCCTTGGACCGGCCCGTCTGGGCCAGTCTGACGGGCGCTCACGCGCATCTGGCGCAAGGTGGCAGAATAGCGCGGCGCTACCGGCCCGAAGTCAACGTCTTCGTCGCCGGGCCCGACGAGGAACCCGAGACGCTCACGGCGATGGCCGAGCTGATTCGCGGCGAGCCGGCCTATGTCGTCCAGGCGCCCCCGATCGCCGACTTGCCGGGCCTTACTACGGTGATGCGCCGCGCCGCGGTGCAGATGGTCTTCGACGGTGCACCGCCTGCCGAAGACGACACCGAAATCATTCCGCTCGACGAAGCCGTCGCCGACGAAATGCTTGCCCTCGCCACGCTCACCGAACCGGGCCCGTTTCGCCGCGACACCCGGCTGATGGGACCGTTCTTCGGCGTCAAGCGCGAGGGCCGCCTCGCGGCGATGGCCGGCGAGCGGATGCACCCGCCCGGTTACGCGGAACTCAGCGGCGTCTGCACTCATCCCGATTTTCGCGGGCAGGGTCTCGGCCGCCGCCTGTCGGCTTTCAAGACGCGCGCCATCCTCCAGCGCGGTGAGGCACCCTTCCTCCATGCATGGAAGGACAATTTGGGCGCGATCGCGCTCTACGAGAAGCTTGGCTACCGGCAGCGCTGCGACATGAACGTCGCGGTGTTCGAGCGCGTCAAAGGTTAACCCCCACTCGGCGAATTCGTTTGACTTTTGTTCCCTTCGCCCCCACTTGGCCGCCATCGAAGCGCCTGGCAGCGTGAACTGGCGGATCCAATCCGCCCCGGCTGCGCCTCGGTCCTAGGGCCCACTCAATGGGTGCCCTTTCCCAAGAGCTTCCCTTTTCACGCGGGTCGTTCAGCACCCGCTGCAACGCGCCGATTTGCGTGCGCGCTGCCGCATATATTGCGAGTTAGAAGACTATATGACTTTCGAAACACTCGGGCTCTCGCAGCCTGTTCTCCAAGCGCTGGCGCTCAAGGGCTACGACAGCCCCACGCCGATTCAGACGCAGGCCATTCCCACCGTGCTCACCGGGCGCGACCTGCTCGGCATTGCCCAGACCGGGACCGGCAAGACCGCGGCCTTCATGCTGCCGTCGATCGACCGTCTCGTCGCTTCCGACCAGCGGCCGAAGCCGCGCAGCTGCCGTATGCTGATTCTCGCGCCGACGCGTGAGCTGGCTGGGCAGATCGCCGAGAGCGCGCGCGAGTACGCCCACTTCGCGCACCTCAAGGTCGTCACCGTGTTCGGCGGCACCTCGGTTGGGCGCAACAAGCAGGAGCTAGCGCGCGGCGTCGACGTTTGCGTCGCCACGCCAGGCCGACTGGTCGACCTCGCCGAGCAGCGCGCGATCGACCTCTCGTCGGTTGAGATCCTCGTCCTCGACGAAGCCGACCAGATGCTCGACCTCGGCTTCATCCACGCCCTCAAGCAGATCGTCAGGCTCCTGCCGAAGCAGCGCCAGACGTTGTTCTTCTCGGCGACGATGCCCAACGCGATCCGCCAGCTGGCCGATCAGTACCTGACCAATCCGGCGCAAGTCTCGGTCGCCCCGCAGGCGACCACCGCCGAGCGCGTCATCCAGCAGGTGGCGTTCTGCCAGAATACCGAGAAGCAGGCGTTCCTGACGATCCTGCTGCGCGAGGGCTTTGCCAGCAAGGAGATGGACCGCGTGCTGGTGTTCACCCGCACGAAGCACGGCGCCGATCGCGTGGTGAAGAAGCTCGCCCAGGTGGGCATCCGCGCCAATGCGATCCACGGCAACAAGAGCCAGCCGCAGCGCGAGAAGGCGCTCGGCGAGTTCCGTGCGGGTAGCGCGCGCATCCTCATCGCGACGGACATCGCCGCGCGCGGGATCGACGTCTCGGGCATCAGCCACGTGATCAACTTCGAGCTGCCCAACGTGGCCGAGCAATACGTCCACCGCATCGGCCGCACCGCGCGCGCCGGCGCCGCGGGCGTGGCGATCTCGCTCTGCGCGCCCGACGAGAAGGCTTACCTGCGTGACATCTGGAAGCTGACCAAGGCGAACCTCGAGGAAATCGGCCTGCCCGAAGGCCTCGCCGCCGAAGCGCGGATCGTCAACGCCAAGGGCCCCGAGCCGACGCGCGCCGAGCGCGACGATCGTTCGCGCGACCAGCAGCGCCGCCGCTTTCCGAACAAGGGCCCCGCCGTTCGCGCCAAGCCGCGCGGCGAGGGTGGCCATGCCCACGGCAGCAAGCCGGCGGGTGTCGGCGGCAACGGCAATCGTCGCCGCTTCAACAAGCCCCGCGCGCGCACCGCGGTTTGATTGAGTCGGGTTGGGGCGAAAGCCTCAACCCTCGTTCTCGGGCGGTGGCATCCTGCGTCGCCGGCGCCAGCGGCGCCAGCCGTATCCGCAGCTGACGAGACCGAAGCCGCACGCAAGCGTTGTGCCGCCGACGATCAGTGCGGCGAAACCGACTGCGCCGGTTACTCCCAACAGAAATTGCCAGAAAAACTCGAGAACCGACTTCAACGCGCCTCACCCACTGCCAGCGGCGGGTTTTATCCCTGATCGCTACAGGCCAAGGTCCGACAGTCCCGGATGATCCGTGGGACGCGGACCGTGCGGCCAGTGGAACAGGCGGTCGGCCTCGGCGATGGCCAGGTCGTTGATGCTGGCGTGACGCACGGCCATGAAGCCCTCGGCGTCGAACTGCCAGTTCTCGTTGCCGTACGAGCGGAACCACTGCCCACCGGCATCGTGCCACTCGTAAGCAAAGCGCACCGCGATGCGGTCGCCGGTGAACGCCCACAGCTCCTTGATCAGCCGGTACTCGCGTTCCTTCGCCCATTTGCGCGTGAGGAAGGCGACGATTTCGGCGCGCCCGTTGAGGAACTCGTCGCGGTTCCGCCAGCGGCTGTCGGGCGTGTAGGCCAGCGCGACGGCTTCCGGGTCGCGCCGGTTCCAGGCGTCCTCCGCCGCGCGCATCTTGGTCGCCGCCGTTTCGGCGGTGAACGGCGGTAGCGGCGGACGGCTCATGGCTTTGCCGGTGCGGGCGCGCCCGGGGGCCGGGGCGGCACGAACGGCGGCGGCGGCGTGCGTTTGTGCGCGGCGAAGAAGCGGAAGATCTCGGGCATGCTCGGGCCGATGATCGTGCCGTGGTCGAGGCCCGGCTTCTCGATATATTCGTGCTCCATGCCGAGCTGATCCATCGCCGCCGCCCATGTGCGCGTGCCTGCCGGCGGGACCACGTTATCGTCGCCGCCCTGGGTGATCATCAGTGGCAGCTTGGCTTCCTTGAAGTGCCCGAGCAGCGTGGTCTCGTCGCGCTGCATCATGAATGCCGCCGGCGCGATGGCGGCCGCCGCAGCCCAGATTTCCGAATGCTTCTGGCCCATGAAGATCGTGCCCGCGCCGCCCATCGAATGGCCCATCAGATAGATGCGATTGGGATCGATGGTGTAATCGTGCTGGGCGATGGCCATCACGTTCAGCACGTCGAGTTCGGACAGCTGCGTGAGGTTCGCCGGCTTGACCTCGCCGCCGCCGATCAGGATCACCGGCGAACCGTACCAGCCGGTGAAGTTGTAGCCCATCGGGCCGACGACAACGTATCCGCCTTGCTCGGCCTCGTCGATCAGCTTGTCGCGGACGATGAAGTTCGAATCGCCGCCGTAACCGTGCAACGCGACGACCAGCGGCGCCGGCACACCCGGCTTCACCTTCGACGAGACATAGAGCGTGTACTTCATCTCCTCGCCGGTCGGCAAAGTGTACGACTTTTGCTGCACCCGCGGGTCGGGCGCCATTCGCGGAGGGCGCGGCGGGCCGTTCGCCGCCGGGGGGCCGTTGCCGGGCGTTTGCGCGGACAAGGTCTGCGGAACGATCAGCGCGACGCTCAAGGCCGCGATTGTCAGGCATACGCTGCGGAAGGTTCGCTTCATGGTTTCATTATCCCCTCGGCCCCGTCTGCGCGAGGTCGAGCCAAGGGGTAACAGGCGCGCCGAAGCCGGACAACTCCGCCCTTGTCGCAAAGAGTCGCTGCCGGGAAAGCCCTAGGACTCCAGCGTCATCCGCACGAAGTCGACCGTCTGCCGTGTCGCCGCGGCGAACTCCGCCTCGGTCGCCTTGAAGCTCCCGAAGTGGGCGAACTGGTCGGGCCGCATGCCGTCAAATTCGTAGGCCTGGCGGAAGCTTGGCAGTTTCATCAGCTTTTCGACGCTCGCCTTGTTCGGCTCGCGGTCGATCGCCTTGGGATCGAAGGCACCGAGCGCCTCGTCGTTGGCCATCAGCTGGGCGATGTAGCCCGGCGGGCAGGTGTAGACCATGTCGCTGCCGGCGAAGTCCTGGATGTGGCGGCTGACGGTCTTGCCGGTGCGGTCGTCGGTTTCGACGCGCATCGAGCACTGCAGCATCTTCGAAGGATGCCCCACGCTCTTCCCGTAGTGATACGCGCGCTTGAGCACGGCTTCCTCGCCGTCGCGGATTTCGCTCAGGCTGAGCTCGATGCCGCGCGCCTTCGCTTCGGTGCGCCAGTCGCTCAGCTCGCCGAGGCGGGCCGACATATGGGTGATGACCGAGCGCCACTTCGACAGGTCCACGCCCGCCGCCTTCGCCCGGAACAGCCCTGCGCTCACCGCCGACATGCAGCGCATGTACTGCGCCACGGTGAAGCTGGTGGTGTTGTTGGTGCTGATGCCGAGCGCGGTCAGCTCTTCGAGCATCTGGTAGCCTTCCTGCGAGCCCGGCAGCTTGACCATCACGTTGGGGCCTTGCGCGGCGATCTGCAGGCCCTGGGCGAGCATCTTCTCGCCGTCGCGCACGAAGCGCGGGTCGACCTGGCCGGAGAGGAAGCCGTACTTGCCGCCAGACTTCTCCCACACCGGGCGGATCGCCGCGGCGCCCTTCTTCACCAGGTCGAGGTACATCGTCCAGTAGACGCCCTCGTAGTCGAGGCCGGGGTTCTGCCTGGCGATAGACTTGATTTCGTTCGCCCACATCTCGGGCGCGAGCTTGATCGCCTGCAGGCTGAGTGGCGGGTTGGTGGTCACCCCGCGGAAGCCCATCGTCCCTTGCGACTGGATGGTCTTGTCATCGTAGAGCCGCCTCAGCTGCTCCTCCCATTCGCCGCGCTGGCCCTCCGGCGCCTTCGCGAGCGTCTCTTCCTTCCAGCTGGGGTAGATCAGCGGCGAGGAATCCCACCAGATTTCGGCGTCGGGGTTGGTCGCGGCGAGGCGTTCTAGGATGTTCTGGGTCATCGCCGCTCCATGCCTCCGCGCGGGGTGAAAGGTCCAGCCATTTTCGAATGAGAGCGGCCCACGCTGAGCTTGGCCTGGGGTTCGTGTCAAAGTGTCGCAAGGCGCGTTCCGCGCTTGTTGAGGCAGTTGCGCGAGGTAATAGAAGCGACATGAGCCTGCGCCGCCTCGCCCTGCTTCTCGTTCCGCTGCTCGCGCCAGCGGCGCTGGCGGCGCAGGATCTGGATTCCAGGGCCGATATCGTCGTCACCGGCAAGGGCCAGTCGCTCGACCCGAACGTCGTCACCCGCCAGGCGCGCGAGGTCACGCGCGAGACCGACATCCGCTACGAGCCGTTGCCGCGATTCGACGGCTACGCGTGCCCCGGAGTGATCGGCCTGTCGCAGGAATATGCCGAGATGCTCGTCGGGCGCATCCGCATGATCGCCGAGGACTTGCATATCCCGCTGGCCCCCAACGGCAACTGCCATCCCAACATCTTCGTCAGCTTCACCGAGGATGGCCGTGCCGATCTCGCCGCGATCCAGAAGAAGACCCACCTCCTGACCGACGTGCTGACCGTGCAGGAGCAGGACGAATTGCTCGAGGAGCCCGGGCCGGTGCGGGTGCTGTCGGTGGTCGAGACGCGGATGCAGAACGGCGCGGCGATGCCGCGGCGCAAGAACCTGACCGACATCCCGACCGCGACGATGGAAGGCGGGCAGTCGCTGATCTCGACCGCGACCGAGCGCCACATCACCCAGGTCGTCGTCCTGTTCGACCGCGAGCACGCCGCCGGCAAGACGCTCCACCAGCTGGCCGATTACGCCGTGATGCGGGTGTTCGCCCGCACCCGCGACGCCAAGGGCGGCGACGCACCGGTCTCGATCCTCGGCCTGTTCGACGAAAACGGCAGCCCGCCCGACGGGATGACCGCGTTCGATCGCGCCTACCTTGCCGCGCTCTACGAAGGCCCGTCGCACACGAAGGGCATCGCCAAGATCATGCGAGTCAGCAAGAAGCTCGAGAAGATGAAGCGGACCGACGACGAGTAGGCGCTAGTTCGAAGCGGCCGGCTTGGAGGCGGCGGCGGACGGCCCGGGCCCTGCGCCGAGCGCCATCGGATCCCAGTGCTCGTCGGCCTTGCCGTCGACGAAACGCCAGGTGTCGAACCAGGTGGTGGTGTAGGTCTTGGTGGGATCGTCGGCGTAAGGAAGCTCCCGCCGGGTCAGGATGGTGACGTAGTCGCCCTCGGCCACCACCGCGACCACCGCATTGGGATCGCTCGCGCTCAGCGCCGGGCAGGGGTCGAGCGGCTTCTGCTTGGCGATATCGACGAAGTAGTGGACCACGCCGGCCAGGCCCGAGGCGGCGACTGGGTTGTGCTGGATGTAGGCATCGGTCAGCCACTCCTTCGCGCGGGCCCACTCATGGCACTTGAGCAGCTCGCGCTGGATGTGCAACGCCGCCTGCTTGTTGGTGTTGAGCTTCTTGTCCTTGGAGGTGAACAG
Source organism: Croceibacterium segetis (assembly GCF_011320115.1). GTDB lineage: Bacteria > Pseudomonadota > Alphaproteobacteria > Sphingomonadales > Sphingomonadaceae > Croceibacterium_B > Croceibacterium_B segetis. Next base: position 63,885 of record NZ_JAANOZ010000007.1, read on the forward strand.
CGATTCCGGATTCGGGTGACCGACCACGGGATCGCTGAGCGCCCGCTGCTGCGCGGCGGCGGGCATGGACAGGACCACGGCCAGCGTGGCGGCGGCGGCAAGCAGATTTTTCATCGGAACATCCTCTCCCAGAACGGCTTTGCCCTGTATGATGCACGGCAAATCGGCTTTGTCCATCATAGAGGATACACACCCTCCCCCTTGCTGCATCGCAGCAATGCTCCTATGTGCGCGCCCGAAACCCGCTTTCCCGAAAGTTTGAAACGATGTCCCTTCGCAACGTGGCGATTATCGCCCACGTCGACCACGGCAAGACAACGCTCGTCGACCAGCTGTTCCGCCAGTCCGGCACTTTCCGCGACAACCAGCGCGTGGAAGAGCGGGCGATGGATTCGAACGACCTCGAGAAGGAACGCGGGATCACCATCCTGGCGAAGTGCACCTCGGTCGAGTGGCACGGCACCCACATCAACATCGTCGACACCCCCGGGCACGCCGACTTTGGCGCCGAGGTCGAGCGGATCCTCTCCATGGTCGACGGCGTGATCCTGCTGGTCGACGCCGCCGAAGGGCCGATGCCGCAGACCAAGTTCGTCACCGGCAAGGCGCTCGGCCTCGGCCTCAGGCCCATCGTCGTGGTCAACAAGATCGACCGCCCCGACGCCCGCCCGCAGGAAGTGCTCGACGAGGTGTTCGACCTGTTTGTCGCGCTCGAGGCCGATGACGACCAGCTCGACTTCCCGGTGCTCTACGCCTCGGGTCGCGCGGGCTACGCCAGCGAGGACCAGGACGCCCGCGAAGGCACGCTCGACCCGCTGTTCAAGACCATCGTCACCCATGTGCCCGAGCCCGGGCTCGACCCCGACGCCGACTTCGCGATGATCGCCACGCTGCTCGACCGCGACAACTTCCTCGGGCGCATCCTGACCGGCCGAATCGAAAGCGGCCGGCTCGAGGTCGGCATGCCGATCCGGGCGCTCGACGTGTTCGGCAATGTCGTCGAGACCGGCCGCGCGACGAAAGTCTTTGCCTTCCAGGGCCTCGAGCGCGTGCCCGTGCTCCACGCCCAGGCGGGCGACATCGTCGCCATCGCCGGACTGACCCACGCGACCGTTTCGAACACCATCGCCGACCCGATCGTCACCATTCCGATTGCCGCCCAGCCGATCGACCCGCCGACGCTGGCAATGACCTTCGCGGTCAACGACAGCCCCTATGCCGGCCGCGAGGGCGACAAGGTGCAAAGCCGTGTGATTCGCGAACGGCTCGAGCGCGAGGCCGAAGGCAACGTCGCCATTCGCCTGACCGAAAGCCCCGAGCGCGACGCATTCGAGGTCGCCGGCCGCGGCGAACTCCAGCTCGGCGTGCTGATCGAACAGATGCGCCGCGAAGGCTTCGAGATGTCGATCAGCCGTCCGCGCGTGCTGTTCCAGGATGGCCCCAAGGGCCGCGAGGAGCCTTACGAGACCGTCGTCATCGACGTCGACGATGAATATGCCGGCACGGTCGTTGAGAAGATGGCCCAGCGCAAGGGCGAGATGACCGACATGCGCCCAAGCGGCGGCGGTAAGACCCGCCTGACCTTCACCGCGCCCAGCCGCGGCCTGATCGGCTATCACGGCGAGTTCCTCTCCGACACCCGCGGCACCGGCATCATGAACCGCCTGTTCGACCGCTACGGCCCCTACAAGGGTCCGATCCAGGGCCGCCAGAACGGCGTGCTGATCTCAATGGAGCAGGGCGAGGCGGTGCCTTACGCGCTCAACATGCTCGAAGAGCGCGGCGTGCTGTTCATCGCCCCGGGCGAAAAGCTCTATGAAGGCATGGTCATCGGCGAGAACGCCAAGCCGCAGGACTTGGAGGTCAACCCGCTCAAGTCCAAGCAGCTGACCAACTTCCGCTCGACCGGCAAGGACGAAGCCGTCCGCCTCACCCCGCCGCGGCGCATGACGCTGGAACAGGCGATCGCCTACATCCAGGACGACGAACTGGTCGAGGTGACCCCAAAGAGCATCCGGCTGCGCAAGCGCTACCTCGATCCGCACGAGCGGAAGAAGGCGTCGCGGGCGGCGGCCTGAGCCTACCGGCTTACGTCGAGGCTGGCTCCGGCCGGGAAGGCCCCGCCGGGACCGTTTCCGACAGTGCTCACGCCGGCCCCGGGCCTGCCAATGGTGACGGTCTTGCCGGCGGCATTGTCGACCACCAGCTTGACCCACAGCGAGTCCTTGTCCTTGAAGTATGAGGTGTCATGCGCGGCGCGCAGCGCGTCCAGGCTGCCTTGCGGCGCGCCCCCGGCGGCCTTGGTGAAGCCGGGAAGTTCGAAGATGACCGAGGAGCCGTCATTCATTTCCGTCAGGGAAAGCGACAAGTCCTTCTTGCCGGTCTCCACCCTGACCTCAGCTCCGCTCCGGATCGTGGTCTGCCCGGTGTATTCCCACCGCCTGCCGTTGCGGCTGAGCATGACCGGATCGGCGATGGGGCCGCTGCCGAAACCGAAGTTGCCGCCGAGCGCGAAATATCCGAAATCACCCTTGCAAACGGCCGCGCCCCAGGCGGGCTTGATCGTGCAGGCCTGGTCGTCGTCGGCGATGCCGTTGTCGAGGACGATGTAGGAATCGGGGACGCCGCCGACCGAGCCGTCCTTGTCGTGGATCGCCGCGCCCCGCCAGGCGTTCTGGCGGCCGAAATCCGAGGCCCACCTGCGCACCACCGGCGGGAAACCGACCGGCTTGGAGTTGACGAATTTCGCACCCTCGACGGCGTTTTCGGTGCTCATGCCGAAGCTGGTGTACATCAGGTAGGAGATCGCTTCCGCATCGCGCGTGGCGTTCGGCTGGAAGTTTATGAACGTCGTGTTTTCCACGTCATGCCGCAGATCGTAGTACTCGTAGCCGCGGATCGGGAAATCAGGGATGTCGTTCGGCATGCTTCGGCCGTAGGCAATTTCCTGCGCCGTCCTCGGGGTACCGATGTTGTCGCTTTCGCCGACGAAGATCGAGTCGACGACCTTTGAGGTATACGGTGCGCGACCGACCGCGGAGGCCGCGTGAGTGAAGCCGACGGCGTTGTCGGCCACCCTTAGGTTCTTGAACAGGTGCAGCTCGCCGCGGCCCCAGACGCCGCCGTGGCGGTTCTTGTAGCTGGTGAAATTCTCGAACACCGAACCCTTCGGCTCGCTGTTCGGGTCATTCGGATCGGCAAAGGCGAAGTGGTAGTTGCTGCCGCCGACGCTGAAGGTGCCGTCGGGCTTGGGGCCGCGGTCGAACATGAAGCCGTCGAAGTTGGAATGGGCGGTGTTGCCGCTGAACTCGCGCACCGAGGTTCGCCGCGGCCAGCCTGGCTTGCCTTCGTTTGCGCCGGTCGGATGCTCGGGCAGGGCGAACCAGAAGCCGACCTCGTCGGAGCCCGCGGCCACGTTGTCGCGATAGCTGTTGTCGGGATTCGTGACCCAGAACGCCGACACCGTGTTGTCCGACGGGATCAGGACCTGCTTCGAAGCCTGCCCGGCCGCGCCCGAGCCCGGCCCACCCCCCGATCCGGCCGGGCCGAGGTTGGTCGGCACGCACGGCAGGGTCGGATGGCACTTCACCATGATCGCCAGGTTATGAACGAACTGATTGCCCGTCTCGACAGCGTCTTCGAGGAAGAAGCAATGTCCGACCGTGTTGTAGGTCACGTTGTTTTCGACCAGCACGTCGTTGGTGCCATGGACCGTCACGCAGCGGCTGTAGGTATCGTGGATCGACGAGTTCTGGATGTACTGGCCTTTGCCCTCACCAACGAGGTGCCAGTGCATCGGATAACGGGCCAGGTGGAGGTGCTGTCCCATGCGCGACAGCTCGACGCCCGAGATGTGGACCTCGGAACCGGGCATCGCCATTATGTGCCCGCCGAAGTAGGTTTTCTCAGTGTCGTCCGAAGCCTGGATGCGGATGTTGCGCGTCAGCAGGCCGACTTCGCCGCGCTCGTCGACGCCATAGGTGACTTCACCATAGTGCATGTACTGAAGCGGTTTATCGAGCGTCAACGCATTTCCGCTGGCGGCGGCGATAGTGCGCTTCTCCGCCTGGCGTGGATCAAAGTCGGTTGACGCCAGCACGATCACGTCGCCTTTTCGCCAACCGCGGGCATTCGATACTTCGATCCTCGAGCTGCCGGCCTTGGCGGTCCTGGCGAGCTTGGTCCACGTGTTCGTGCGGTCACCGTGCAGTTCGAGCGTGCCGCCCATGCTCAGAATCCCGCGGTCCCCCATCGTGTTGATATTTTCGTCGGGGACCTTGTCGGTCAGGGTGATGGTCGCGTTGTGCGTGTAGGGCTTGGCCTCGCTGCCGATCTGCAGCTCACCCCGCCGCAGGTAGATCCACTCGGTCTCCAGGCCGATATCGGTCCTGTCCGAAAAGCTGAGCTTGCCGTCGATCGTCAAGCTGCGCAGCGCCGGCGGGGTGACGTCGAGGACGACATCCATGTCCCGGCCGATGGTGACGGCGTCGCCCTTGCCTGGGACCTTCCCGTCGGGCCAGGAAGCAGGATCGGACCAAAGCAATTTCCTGGCCGCTGGCGCTGGCGTTCGTGAGTCTTCGTCCAGATGGGCGTTTGCGTGGCTTTCCTGAGCTTCGGCGGCAACTCCTGCGCCGAGCACCAGCGACACTGGCAAAAGCCAGGAAACAAGGAGCAGCCAGGATTGCCTGCGCATGACGTCGATCCCCCTCCGGCGGGACTGTGAGTCCCACATTCCATTTTGGACATGTGCAACGAAGAGGCCGATTTGCCAAGCGTGCTGCCACGTCCGCACTGAGATAAGTTGTAATGGATTGTAACGATTCGCCAGTGTTCGCGGCGCTGCCAGGCGGACGTTGGCACGCGGGAAGCGTCGCTTGCCTCAGCTTGAATCGGATGCTGCTGGCGGCGGCTCAGGGTCGCGCGGGCTCACCTACTCGGCGGGCTCGGCGACTTGCGCTTGCAGCTTCTCGATACCCAGGACTTTGAGCGCCAGCCGCTCGTAGGCCGGCTCGACCACGCCACTTTTCACCTTGTGCATGAAGTACTTCTCGAAGCCGATCTTGGCGAGGTGGACCCAGCGGCCCTCGGACGACCAGTTGGCATTCCTCGGCGGGATCTGCGGCTGGGCGACGAAGGCGACGCCGCCGTCGCCGAAATCGGCCAGGCACACCGCATTCCAGGTCGCCCGGTGCTTCGGCTCGCCGCCGTCGAGGATCTCGCGCAGATTGTGTGCGATTGCGGTCGACATGCTCTCGATCATGAACCCGGTCTTGGGCACCCCGACCGGAACCAGCGACGGGCCGGTCGGCGGGATGGCGATGCACACGCCGAGCGCGAAGACGTTATGGAATGCGGGGTTGCGCTGGAACTCGTCGACCAGCACGAAGCCGCGCGGATTGACCAGGCCCTCGATGCCCTGGAGCGGCTTGATGCCGCGGAAGGCCGGCAGCATCATCGCGAACTTGAAGGGCAGCTCGTGCGGCACCGGGTCGCCGCTCTCGCGCAGCTCGTCGAAGGCGATCGTGCCGGGCGCGAAGCGCGTGGTCTTGGCGTTGGTGACCCACTTGATCGTGCGGTTGCGCAGCTCGCTCTCGAGCATCGACTTGGTATCGCCGACGCCGTCGAGGCCGAGGTGGCCGATGTAGGGCTCGGGAGTGACGAAAGTCATCGGCACCCTGTGGCGCAGCTTGCGCCGCCGCAGCTCGGTGTCGAGGATCATCGCGAACTCGTAGGCTGGGCCGAAGCACGAGGCGCCCTGGACCGCACCGACGACGATCGGGCCGGGGTCGGCGCAGAAGCGCTCGAACGCCTCGTGCGCCTCCTCGGCATGGGGCGTGGTGCAGATCGAGGCGATGTTCGCCTGCGGACCGAAGCCCTCGATCTCGTCGAACGCGAGCTCGGGACCGGTGGCGATGACGAGGTAGTCGTAGGGCAGGCTCGAGCCGTCGGTCAGCTCGAGGCGGTTCTCCGCCGGGTTCAGCCGCTGGGCGGCGCTCGCGGTGAAGCGAATCTGCTTGCGAGCGAGCACCGGCGCCAGCTCGACCTGGATCGCCGCGGGCTCGCGCCAGCCGACCGCGACCCACGGGTTGGATGGCGTGAACGAAAACGCCGGGCGATCCGACACGAGATGGATCTGCGCGCGATCGCCAAGCGTCTCACGCAGTTCGTAGGCGGCGACGGTGCCGCCGAGACCGCCGCCGAGGACGACGATGCGGGGTTTTGTTTCGCCGGTCATGGCAATCTCCTTTGCCGCGCATTGTGGTCCGCGCAGCTCGCCGGGCCATTGGGAAATCTACGAGGCGACCCGCTCTTCAATTAGGCATTGCTAAATTAGCATATGCTAATATATTGGCGGTCATGGACGTGCCGATCGCTCTCGATGATCTCACCGGCAACGCCGCCGAAGCGGCCGAGCTGCTTCGCGCGCTCTCGAGCGCTCCGCGCCTGCTGGTGATGTGCCACCTCGCCGCCTCCGGCGAATTGTCGCCGGGCGAGCTGGCCGAGCGTATCGGCCTCAGCCAGTCAGCCTTGTCGCAGCACCTCACCAAGCTGCGCGAGCAAGATCTCGTCGCCTACCGCCGCGAGTCGCAGAGCCTGCGCTACCGCGTCGCCGATCCAAAGGCGCTGCGGCTGTTGCAGCTGCTCCACGAACTGTTCTGCCCCAATCTGGACTAGCCACCCTGGGACCTTTCCGGATCGTCGCCGAGATCCACACGCCGCACAAATGCCACGTCGAAACAGGATCAAACCGATGCATCATGACCCCTTTCTCCAGCGCGCCATCGACCAGGTGCAGAGGACGTTGAGCGGTGAGCTGCGCGCGCCCGTGGTGCGCGGCTTCTTTCACGAGCCGACCTTCACCGCGAGTTACGTGGTCCACGATCCGGTCACCAAGCGCGCGGCAATCGTCGACTCGGTGCTCGATTTCGACCAGGCTTCGGGGCGCACATCGACGCCGTTCGCCGACGAAATGATCGCCTACGTCCGGGAGCACGATCTCGCCGTCGACTGGCTGCTCGAAACCCACGCCCACGCCGATCACCTCTCGGCCGCGCCGTACCTGCAGGAGAAGCTCGGCGGGAAGCTCGTCATCGGCAGGGCCATCCTGACGGTGCAGGAGGTTTTCGGCAAAGTGTTCAACGAGGGCAGCGATTTCGCCCGTGACGGCTCGCAGTTCGACGAGCTGCTCGACGACGGCGATGCGCTGACGCTCGGCGACATTCCCCTGATCGCGTTGCATGTGCCGGGCCACACCCCGGCGGACCTGGCCTATCTGATTGGCGACGCCGCGTTCATCGGCGACACGCTGTTCATGCCCGATTACGGCACCGCGCGGGCCGATTTCCCCGGCGGCGACGCGCATCAGCTGTTCAAGTCTATCCGCCGCCTGATGGCCTTGCCCGACAGCACGCGCGTATTCCTGTGCCACGACTACAAGGCGCCGGGGCGCGACGCGTTCGCGTGGGAGACCACGATCGGAGCCGAGCGCACTGCGAATGTTCACGTGCACGACGGGGTTTCCGAGGACGAGTTCGTGGCGATGCGCACTGCGCGCGATGCCACACTCGACATGCCGCGGCTGATCCTGCCCTCGGTGCAGATAAACATGCGCGGCGGACAATTGCCCGAGCCCGAAGCGAACGGCACGCGCTACCTCAAGCTGCCGCTCAACGTGTTGTGAGGGCGCGATGCTGACTTCCGCGACCATTCTGTCCGCATTGCTCGGCGGTCTGCTGATCGGCTCGGCCGCGGGCCTGCTTCTGCTGCTGTCCGGCCGGATCGCCGGAGTGAGCGGAATGGCGGCTGCAGCCCTGCGGATCGCCGACAAGGGCCCTCCGTGGAGCCAGGCTGCGGCCTTCACGATCGGCCTGCCGATCGGGGCGGCCGTCGTCCTGGCGATCGTCGGGCGTCCCGAAGTGACGATAACCTCATCGGTGCCCCTGCTCGTCGCCGGCGGCTTGCTGGTCGGCTTCGGCACCCGCCTCGGCAACGGCTGCACCAGCGGCCACGGCGTTTGCGGTTTGGCGCGGCTCTCGCCTCGCTCGCTCGCGGCGACCGCGGCATTCATGGGCGCGGGCATCGCCACCGTTTTCGTGGCCCGTCACATCCTGGGAGCGGGCTGATGCGACATGCACTTCCCGGCCTTGTCGTCGGCACCCTGTTCGGCGCGGGTCTCGCGCTTTCGGGGATGACGAACCCCGCGCGCGTGCTCGGCTTTCTCGACATCGGCGGCCGGTGGGACCCGACGCTGGCCTTCGTTCTTGCCGCTGCGCTCGTGCCCTCGGCCTTAGCCTACCTGCTCGTCCGCCGGATGGAGCGGCCGGTCATGGCCGAGGAATTCTGCATTCCGCAGAACCGCACCGTCGAAGCGCGCCTGCTCGCCGGCGGCGCGCTGTTCGGCATCGGCTGGGGCCTCGTCGGGCTGTGCCCCGGTCCCGCGCTGGCCGGGCTCGCTTTCGGCGTCTGGCAGAGCTGGGCATTCGTCGCGGCGATGGTCGCGGGAATGTGGCTGCAACGGCTCTACGCCGACTTACGCGACCATCGGCCCGTTCACTTCACAGGATGATTGTCCCATGACCACCACCAAACCGCTCGCCGACGACCTGTCCGTCTGCAGCTTCGTATCGCCGCAAGACCTTCCGCAATTGGCCGGTGCCTTTCGCACGATCGTCAACGCGCGTCCGGACGCGGAAGAGCCCGGCCAGCCGAGTTCGGCCGAGATCGAAGCCACCGCGCGCCGCCTGGGCCTCGAATACGTCCATATCCCGGTCGTACCCGGCCAGATCACCGACGATCAGGTCGCGGCGTTCGCCAAGGCCCTGAGCGACAAGCCCGGCCCCGTGCTCGCTTACTGCAAGTCGGGCACCCGCGCCGCCTCGCTATGGGCGCTATCACGCGCCGGCGAGCATGGCGCCGAGCAGGTCCTCGCCGCGGCGGCGAAGGCCGGCTTCGATCTCGAAGCGCTCAGGCCCCGCCTCGAGGCCAAGGCCGGGGCGTGACGCTCGACCTGCTCCAATACGTCCTCGCGGCGCTATCGGGCGGGTTGGTCGGCTTTGTCCTCGGACTGGTCGGCGGCGGCGGTTCGATCCTCGCGGTGCCGTTGATGGTCTACCTCGTCGGCGTGCGCGATCCGCACGTCGCGATCGGCACCAGCGCGCTGGCCGTTGCCGTGAATGCCGCGTCGGGGCTTGTGAGTCACTGGCGGGCCGGCACGGTCAAATGGCGCTGCGCTTCGGTGTTCGCCGCCTCGGGGATCGCGGGGGCGACGTTGGGGTCGACCCTCGGCAAGGCGCTCGATGGGCAAAAGCTGCTGGCCTTGTTCGCCGTCGTGATGATCGTGGTCGGCATCCTGATGCTTCGCCGCCGCGGTGCCATCGGCAATTCCGAAGTGCGTCTGGGGCGGGAGAACGCCGGCAAGCTGATCGGGTTCGGCGCCGGTGCGGGACTGTTCTCGGGTTTCTTCGGCATCGGGGGCGGCTTCCTGATCGTGCCCGGCCTGGTGGCCGCGACCGGCATGCCGATGTTGAACGCGGTGGGATCGTCGCTGATCGCTGTCGCCGCCTTTGGCGTCACGACGGCTGCGAATTACGCGATTTCCGGGCTCATCGATTGGCCGCTTGCCGTGCTGTTCATCGTCGGCGGCCTGGGCGGCAGCACGCTCGGGTCGACGGCCTCGCGCCGCCTGTCGGAGCGCAAGGGGATGCTGACCTCGGTCTTTGCGGTGCTGATCTTCGCCGTCGCCGCGTACATGCTTTGGCGAAGCGCCGGCGTGATGTTTGCCTGACCGGCGCGCGTCTGCAGCCTAGGTCCCGCATCGTCCGACCGTCGATTATGGCCTTGCCCGCTTGACTTAGGTCCAAGTTGGACCGATTCCTGCTCACCTAGGCTTGGGGAGCGGCACGCGATGCACCGCACGGGCGTCGGCGAGTGGTCGGACAAAGTTGAGGACTTGCTTGTCCGGTGCGAGGCCGCGTCGGCCGATCCGGCGAGCCTGCTGAACGATCTGCACCGACTTCTGGAAACGGGGCCCGCGCCGATTTGCGGGCCGGTCAGGCCGGCGATCTCGCGCTCGGCTTTGCAAGACCTGCTCGACGCCGGAGCCGCCGAAAGCGCGGCGTTGCGCTTGGTAAGCCGGTCCACCTACATGCTCAGCCGCGGAGGCGAAGGGCTGGTCATCGCCAGCGTGCTCATGCCGCATGCGGACTGCGACTACTCATTCAGCGCCTTTTCGGAAGCGGTCGCGCTGTCGGGCGCGCTGGCGACGTGCCTGCACGAGCAGGTCATGGCTGAAGCAGGAAAGGATCCAGCGAACCCTCGTCTGAAGCAGAGCTAGCGAAGCCCGAATAGAGCGCGATGGTAATCGCTTCGCCGAGGTGGTTGACCCGCAGCTTGCACATCATGTTCGAGCGGTGGATCTCGATCGTCCGCGGGCTGATCTGGAGATCGCGGGCGATGCTCTTGTTGGTCGCTCCCCGCGCCAGGCCGAACAGGACCTCCCGCTCGCGTCCGCTCAGCGCCCCCACGAGCTTTTGCGAGCGGGTGGCCTTGCGGCGCAATTCGGCGAACGACGTCCGCCGCGCCGAGAGCAGGGCGAGCCTCGCCGAGAGGTCCTCGTCGGTCATCGGCCACTTGAGATAATCCATTGCCCCCATCTGGATCACGTCGACGATCCGCGAGGGTCGCGGGTCGATCGCGTAGACAATCACCGGGAGCCAACAGCCCCGGTCGAGCATGAGATCGAAGATCGACCCGAGGGCTTCCTCGTCGTCGTGCAGGAAGACCAGTCCGACCTCCGGCCAGAAGGCGCGCAATTCCTTCAGGTCCTCATACGGTTCGACATGACGGCCGTTGTCGTAGAAGAATCGCGCCACGCTGTTGCGGCGCAGGGGATCCGAATCGACGAGAACGATGCCTGCGCTTGGGTTCACGTCGAGTTCCCGAGATCGTCAACTTAGGTGAAGCCCTTATAGATCAGCTGGGAACGGGCCGAGAAATACCGCGAATGGTCCGCATCGGATTGATTGAATTGGGCTTCGGAAAAGACTAGGGAATTTCTATTGGGGGGAGCGGCTCGTGAGGCCGTTCGGTCTTTTGTCGCCTGGGGATCGATCGACGAACATGGACGGTGCAGGAATCCAGCCCGGTGTAGTCTTGGCGTTCGAAGAACAGGCACTGGGCGATCGGCAGTCGCGCCTGGAAGAGGTCCTTGGCAGGCTCGAGCATGATTCGGCGGTGCTCGAATCGTTGGAACTGACCCTGGCTGTCGCCTTGCTCGATCACGCGATCGCGGAAGTCAGGCGGAATCTGGCCGCCTGACGGCCGATCTGAGGCCATACGATTGCGACCGCCGTCAAGGACGAGTATGGTTCGCATAACCACGCACATGAACCTCGCGCGCCACGGGACATACCCAATCCGATGACAGTGATGGATCGCGATCCCGCTGACGTCCTTTGCGACCTGACCGCCAAGCAGGCGCAGGTTCTCGATCTGTTGCTCCAGCACAAGACGACGAAGCAGATTGCCCGCGAGCTGAGCATTGCTCCGAACACCGTCGATGCGCGGATCGCAGCGGTACGCGACAAGTGGGGCACCACCGATCGAAAGGCCACTGCGCGCGTCTATGCCCATCTTCTGGAGACTTGTGAGAAATCCCCATGTGGTTTTTCGCCGCTCGACCGGGACCTGACGCCCGATCAAGGATTGCTCCGGGAATTGCCCGGGTCGCCCCTTTTCACCGTCGCCGATGCCCAGTCGCTTGGGTATTGGCCGGTGAGGACGGAAAGCTCGGGCATCCTGGAGGCTCTTGATACTCGCTTCGGCAAGATCGGGAGGGTGCTTGCAGCGAGCGGACTGGCCCTGGCCCTGGCCGCGACCGTGATGCTCACTCTGGCGATCGCCGAGGCCATGAGCAAGCTCATCTGAGCAAGGAGTCTCCGATCGCAACTTGAGCCTCATCGGCGCCCGGAGACGATAAAATGGACAAGATGACCGCTGGCCTGCGAATTTCACGCGGGATACGCAACCTCGAGAACATGCTCGACGAAGTCCTGGCCGAGGCCGGCAAGCTCCAGTCGGACGTGTCGCAGGCGAGGATCACCCTGGACGAATCCGCGCTCTCGACGCAGCGGCCGATTGCCAGACTGGCTAGCTTGCAACAGCATATCGTGGACGCCCGCTCGAAGATCGTCGGCGTTCATGCCGACCTCGCCAAGATCTCCGCCAAGCAACGGGACATTCCGCTTGAATGCAGCCCCAATTGCCAGAATGGGTTGCTGGAGAGTTCGCCGTCCGTCGCGGCGGCGTAGAGGAGAAGGATCTGGCTTGCCCGACTTGGGGATTTTCGCGTTCGCCACGATCCTGTTTCTTTCGATAAGCTTCGCCTTTGCCAGAGGGGGAGCGCCCGAAAGATGGGGTGCGCTGGTGATCGTGTCCATGACGGGCATTCAGGTCGCGAGCGCATTCTTCCAGCATCAGAAGTATCACTCGGTCGATCTCGCATCGGTAATTGTCGACGCCTACGGGGTCGTCGGATTTGGAGCCATTGCGCTCTACGCACGAAGGGCATGGCCTATATGGGCAACGTCGCTGCAAATTCTCAGTTTGAGCTCGCATTTCGCGCGCCAGGTCGACAGCGGCGTGTCGCCGATGGTTTACGGTCTCATGAAGAGCAGCCCGACGTTCTTCGTCCTGGTTGCCTTGCTCGTGGGAACGGCGGCGCACAGGCGACGCTTGCGGGTGCGCGGGGCGGATCCTGGCTGGATGGATTGGTGAAGCCAGGCGATATTCTGCTCCCGCTCGAGAGAGCCTTCTTCACGCGGATCCTCGGCTACATCGGCGCGCTCGAAGAAGAGGTGCTGCTGTTCATCTATCTCGATCGCGCGGGCGCCCTGATCGGCGACGAATTAATCGCCGGCGGGACAAGATGCTCCCATGGCATCGGCTATCGACGGCTGTTCGAGAAAGCATTCAGTCGGGGCGCGGCAGCGCTGGTGCTCGCCCACAACCATCCGTCCGGCTCGGCGGAACCGAGTCTGCAGGACATTTCATCGACCAGGGCTCTTCGGGCGCTCGCGATCCCGATGCAGATGGAACTCATCGATCATGTGATCGTGAGCGCCCGCGCCGTCTTCAGCATGCGCGCGGCGGGACTGCTAAGCGATTGACAGACCTAAACAATCGACCAAGGGGAATCGTCATGGAAGTCTTCTTCAGCAATCCCCGGTTGGGCCGCGAACCTACGAGCAGGACCGCCATGGCTGGTGACGATTTCATTGCCGCGATGCTCGGTTACGAACACCGGGCACGGAAGCTGCGAAATGAAACTTTCGACGCGGCGGTGATCAATGATTCCAGCTGGCCGCTGCTGCAGGACTTGCTGGCCGCGCACTTGAAGGGCCAAAAACTGCGCACCAAGCAACTCTGTGCAGCCAGCGGACTGCCGCAGACGACGGTCTTGCGCTATCTCGACCATCTCGAGAGGTTCGGCGTTGTCCGCCGCGAAAGCGATCCCGGCGACAGCCGCGTTACGCTGGTATCGGTCACCGAAGCCGGTGCCTTGCGGATGCGCGAGTATTACACGAGATTGCTCGCGATCGAGCGGCAATTGGGACGCTCCGAAGAGGGGTTGTTCAGCTTGCGGGCCCCAGCGGAAAATGCCGGCGCGAAGAACTGACCCTGCCATTGCCTGACGGCTCCAGGCAGGAGGCCGCGAACCGATTGCTTTCCGCCGGGTACTAACCACCCCACCGACGGCAATTGCGCCGTTGCCTCCGCGCGGCGGAAGGAGGATAATCGCCGCCGTGCTCCTACCGGGAGATCAATCGTGTCGCGCCATCTGACCGCTTCGCTCCTTTCCGCCCTTGCCGCAGCCGCCGCGCTCCTTGCGCCCTTGCCCGCTTCCGCGAAGTCTTACGGTGGAGGAGACCGGGACATGCCGCTGGCGCGATTCCAGGATCCGCTGTGCCCCGGCATAGTCGGCGTGCAGCAGGCCCAGGCCGAGGACATGGTCACGCTCATCCGTCAGAATGCCGCCGAGCTAGGCTTGCGCCTCGCCGATCCGCAGACTTGCGAGCCCAACCTTATCGTCGCGGTGATGGACGATCCCGATGGCTATCTCGACGGCCTGCGCAAGCGGAAGGGCTATCTGTTCGCGTGGCTCGGCCAGGCCGAACGCGAGGCGCTCTTCGACACTTCGGGGCCGGCACACACCTGGACGCGGGTGTTCACGCGCTCGCGCGACGGTTTGCCGGTCTATCCGAGCCAGAGCCTGACCGATTTGCCTTACACCCAGATGGAGGCGGCGCATTCGCTGATCTATGTGCCGACCCGGCGCGATATCATCTCGTCGATGGTGCTGATCGACAAGAGGGCCGTTCAGGGGCTGAGCGTGGGGCAGGTGGCCGCCTACGCAACGATGCGCGGACTCTCGGGCGACCAGGCCGAGCGGCTGGCCGCGCCCGGGGAGTCGATCCTCGGCCTGTTCGGCCAGGGAGCCAAGCCGGCGGGCCTCACCCGCTCGGACAGGATCTTCCTGCAGACGCTCTATTCGACGCTGCCCAACAATCCCGCGGCGATCACCTTGTCGCTCGCCGACAGCCGGATCGCCGGGAACGAGTAGGGCTCAGCCGCCCGGTGTCACCTTCAGCAGCGCGCCGTCGGTTTCGTCGGTGAGCACGTAGAGTTCGCCCATCGGGCCGACGTTGACCGAGCGCAGCCGTTGCTTGAGGTCGCCGAGCAGGTATTCAGGTTCGCCGCCCGGTATGCCGCCCTCGGTCTTGAAGCGCAGCAGGCCTTTCGTGAAGCTCGGCAGCAGGAAATCGCCCTTCCACGCGGGGAACGCCGCGCCTTCGTAGAACGCCGGGTTGCCGGGATTGAGGGAGGGAGGGCCGAAGGCGAGCACCGGGTCGGTCATCCCGGGGACGTTCTTGACGCCCTTGGCGGGCTCGCCGTTGTAATGGTTGCCTTGGGTCACGTCGATCCAGCCGTAGTTTCCGCCCTTCTCGATCAGGTTGACCTCGTCGCCGCCGCGCGGGCCGAACTCGGTTTCCCACATCCGGCCGGTAGCGGGATCGATCGTCAGGCCGAGGGGGTTGCGGTGGCCGGTAGTCCATATCTCCGGCTTCCAGCCCTTCCTGCCGACGAACGGATTGTCTTTCGGGATCGAGCCGTCGGCGTTGATCCGCATGATCTTGCCGAAATCGTTGTCCGGTTTCTGGACCATCTCGCCGTAATTGCGGTCGCCGCTTGTGACGTAGAGCTTGCCGTCCCGCCCGAACAGGATGCGCCCGCCCCAGCTGCCGCTAGCCGGCCCTTGGCCGCAACAGCGCTTGGGTATCGGCGCCGCCCCGTACCACGCGTCGACGACGAAGATGTCCTTCGCTCCCTTGAGGACGTGCGTGCCATCCCATGTCGCGCGCATGACCGCCAGCGTGGTCTGGTCGGAGTCCTTGTCGGTCGGCTTGACGTAGCTGAGGTAGATGAAGTGGTTTTTGGCGAAGGCGGGATCGAGCGCAATGTCGTAGAGGCCGCCGATGCCGCTCGGGTTGATCGGCGGCAGCCCGGCGACGGCGACCGGGTCGAGCTTGCCGTCGCGGACGATGCGCAGCCGCCCGGGGCGCTCGGTGACCAGCAGCGTGCCGTCGGGCAGTTGCGCCAAGGCCCAGGGATGGTCCAGCCGGCGCGCGATGACTTCGACGTGGATCTTGCCGGCGCTGCTCACGTAGTCGAACGGACCCGCCCCGAGGAGCACGGTCGGTGGAGGACCGGCACGAGGCGGCGTGGGAGCAGCAGCGGCCGGAGCCGGCGCGTTCTGCGCCGCGGCGCCATGAGCCATCGCCAAGCCAAGAGCCACGGCCGCAGCCGCGCTCAGATATCGCGCCGAATTCCGATGCATCGCCAATTCCCCTCCACGCCGGTCGTTGATTCTGTCCGGTTTCCTACGTCCTAAGGTCTTAGGGCCGCGCACACAATCGCTGCCCGCTTTTCCTTGCTCCGCACCGCCTCCGCGCTACGATGCGAGGGACTTCAATGGGAGGTTCGCCATGGGTCCGCTGCTGATCGCGATCGTCGCGGTACTGATCATTTTCCTGATGATGGGCGTGCGCGTGGTCCGCCAGGGCTACGTCTACACCATCGAGCGGCTCGGCAAATTCACCCTCGCGGCCGAGCCGGGGCTGCACCTGATCGTCCCGTTCGTCGATCGCGTGGGGCAGAAGGTCAACGTGATGGAGCAGGTGCTCGACATCCCGGGGCAGGAGATCATCACCCGCGACAACGCGATGGTCGGGGTCGACGCGGTAGTATTCTTCCAGGTGCTCGACGCCGGCAAGGCAGCTTACGAGGTGCACAATCTCTACGCCGCGATCATGGCGCTGACGACGACCAACCTGCGCACGGTGATGGGCAGCATGGACCTCGACGAGACGCTGTCCAAGCGCGACGAGATCAACGCCCGCCTGCTGGTGGTCGTCGACCATGCGACCGCGCCGTGGGGGGTCAAGATCACCCGCGTCGAGATCAAGGATATCCGTCCGCCGGTCGACATCTCCGAGGCGATGGCCCGGCAGATGAAGGCCGAACGCCTGAAGCGCGCCGAGATCCTCGAGGCCGAGGGTGAGCGCGCCAGCCGCATCCTGCGCGCCGAGGGCGAGAAGCAATCGGCGATCCTCTCAGCCGAAGGCAAGAAGGAAGCCGCCTTCCGCGACGCCGAAGCCCGCGAACGCGCTGCCGAGGCCGAGGCGCAGGCGACGCGAGCGGTGTCCGACGCGATCGCCCAGTCGGGTAACCAGGCGATCAACTACTTCATCGCCCAGGAATACACCAAGGCGGTCGGCAAGTTCGCCACCAGCCCTAATGCCAAGACGATCCTGTTCCCGGTCGAGGCCACCCAGCTGATCGGTTCGCTCGGCGGCATCGGCGAGCTGATTCGCGACGTGGTCGGCGACCAGGCCAAGCCGCCGGCGCAGGGGGCCGGTACGCCGCTCGACCTCGAGCGCAAGACTCCCGCTGGCCTGCCGCACACCGGGCGCAAGCAGCCGTAAGCCAGTGGACTGGCTCGGCGGCCTCGAAGCGCACTGGGTCTGGATGACGCTCGGCGTCATCCTCGTCGGGCTGGAGATGCTCGTGCCGGGCGTCTACCTGATCTGGCTGGGCGTCGGCGCGATCCTGACCGGCCTGTTCACGGCGGTGGCGCACCTCTCGCTGCCAATGCAGGTCATCGACTTCGTTTTCCTCTCGCTGATCCTGCTGTTCTCGGCCCGGCGCTTCCTGCGCGATTCGCCAATAGTCAGCGCCGATCCGCTGATGAATCGGCGTGTCGCGCGGATGGTCGGCCAGACCGCGGTGGTGGTCCAGGCGATCGAGCACGGCAGCGGACGCGTGCACTTCGGCGACAGCGAGTGGATCGCCAGCGGCCCGGATGTCGCGGTGGGCGAACGGGTGCGGATCACCGGCAGCGACGGCGCGACCTTGCTGGTGGAGCCCGTCGCGCTGCTGGCGAAAGGCGAACCGGACTCGGCTTAGGCCAGTTCGCGCTTGTCGCCGAAGCGGCCGTGCTTGCGGTAGCGGGTCATCCACCGGTCGAGAAACAGGGCGAGCGGTTTGGGCGTGACGCCGAGCGCCTTTAGCCCGGGAAGCTTGCTCGAGGGCACGTTGCCTCCCTTGAGCATTTTCCATTGGTCAGAGTTCATCGGCGTCAGCGGCAGCGCCGCGAAGATGGCCGAGAGCGCGTCGGGCACGGCGACAAAGTGCCGCTTGCGCCCTTGCGCCTTGGCGATCCGCTCATGGAGTTCAAGCATTCCGATCGCTTCGGGCCCGGCGATCTCGTAAGTCTTGCCGTCATGCTGGCGCGGATCGGCGAGCGCGTTGGCGATCGCCTCGGCGGCGTCGTCGACCCACAGCGGCTGGAGCTTCGCCTGGGCGCCGAACACCGGCAGGACCGGAAGCTTCTCGATTAGTCCGGCGAACATGTTCACGAACGAATCGTCCTCGCCGAACAGCACCGAGGGACGCACGACGGTGGCCTTCGGGAAAGCCGCGAGCACAAGCCGCTCTCCTTCGCCCTTGGTTGCCGCATAGCCGCTGTCGGAATCGGGATCGGCACCCAGAGCCGAGACGTAGACGAAGCTTGGCGCCCCGTTCGCCGCGGCCGCCTCGGCAGCCCAGCCGGCGCCGCGCGCCTGCAGTGCGTTGAGGTCGCCCGAGAAACTGCCGACGAGGTACACCGCCGCGTCCGCACCCTGCATCGCCGTCTCGACGCTGCGCTTGTCGCTGACGTTGCAGCGGGCGAACTGAAGCTGGCCGAGCTGCGCCAGCGGGCGCAGGTTCCATGCCTTCTCGGGATGACGATCGGCCACGCGCAGCCGCGCGCCGCGTTCGAGCAGCTCCTGCGCCACGTGCGTGCCGAGGAAGCCGCTGCCGCCGATCAGCACCACCAGTTTGTCTTCGAGCGGTCCGTACTTCGCCATCTTTGCCTCAGTCCTGTATCGAGCCGCGCCATGCCGCAACGCGCGGCCCTTGCCAAGCGTGCCCGAGAGTTGCAGGGATTCGCCGTAATTGGTTTCACGTGAAAGGATTTCCCATGCGCCATATCGAGCACTTCATCGTTGGAGGCACGGGCAGCGGCGCGGGCGGGCGCATGGGCGATGTCTTCGATCCCAACAGCGGCGCGGTGCAGGCGCACGTGCCGCTCGGCGGCAAGGTCGAGCTCGACGTAGCGGTGGCGGCGGCCAAAGCCGCGCAGCCCGCCTGGGCGGCGACCAATCCGCAGCGCCGCGCGCGGGTGATGTTCGAGTTCAAGCGGCTGGTCGAAGCGAATATCGACGAGCTCGCCCGCCTGCTGTCGAGCGAGCACGGCAAGGTCCTCGCCGACGCGCGCGGCGACGTCCAACGCGGGCTCGACGTGATCGAGTTCGCCTGCGGCATCCCGCACGCGATGAAGGGCGAATACACCGAAGGCGCAGGACCGGGGATCGACGTCTATTCGATGCGCACGGCGCTCGGCATCGGCGCGGGCATCACCCCGTTCAACTTTCCGGCGATGATCCCGATGTGGATGTTCGGCGTGGCGGTCGCGGTCGGCAACGCCTTCATCCTCAAGCCCTCCGAACGCGATCCCTCGGTGCCGGTGCGCCTCGCCGAGATGTTCCGCGAGGCCGGCGGGCCCGAGGGCATTCTCCAGGTCGTGCACGGCGACAAGGAAATGGTCGACGCGATCCTCGACCACCCCGACATTGCCGCGGTCAGCTTCGTCGGCTCGTCCGACATCGCCCACTACGTCTATTCGCGCGGCGTCGCCGCCGGCAAGCGCGTGCAGGCGATGGGCGGAGCCAAGAACCACGGCATCGTCATGCCGGACGCGGACCTCGACCAGGTCGTCAACGACTTGGCCGGCGCGGCGTTCGGCAGCGCGGGCGAGCGCTGCATGGCGCTCCCGGTCGTGGTCCCGGTCGGCGAGGACACCGCCGAGCGCCTGCGCGCCAAGCTCATTCCCGCCATTAACGCGCTGCGGATCGGCGTCTCGACCGACAACGATGCCCATTACGGCCCGGTCGTCACCGCCGCGCACAAGGCCAAGATCGAGGAATGGATCGGCAAGGCTGAGGCAGAAGGCGGGGAGATCGTAGTCGACGGGCGAGGCTTCAGCCTGCAGGGCCACGAGAACGGCTTCTTCGTCGGCCCGACCCTGATCGACCACGTCACCACCGAGATGGAAAGCTACCACAACGAGATCTTTGGCCCGGTGCTGCAGATCGTCCGCGCGAAGGATTTCGAGGAAGCTGTTTTGCTTCCCTCCAAGCACCAGTACGGCAACGGCGTCGCCATCTTCACCCGCAACGGCCACGCCGCTCGCGAATTCGCCGCGCGGGTCGAAGTCGGTATGGTCGGGATCAACGTGCCGATCCCGGTCCCGGTCGCCTACCACTCGTTCGGCGGCTGGAAGCGCAGCGCGTTCGGCGACCATAACCAGCACGGCATGGACGGCGTGCGCTTCTGGACCAAGGTCAAGACCGTGACGCAGCGCTGGCCGGATGGCGGCGGGGACGGTAGCAATGCCTTCGTGATCCCCACGATGGGCTGACGGAGCGCGCCAATGGCCAGTTACGAAAACATTCTCGTCGAACAGCGCGGCGCCGTCACGCTGGTCACGCTCAACCGGCCGCAGGCATTGAATGCGCTCAACAGCCAGGTGCTGGGCGACCTTATCGCCGCCTTCGCCGCGTTCGAGGCCGACGACAGCCAGCGCTGCGCGGTGGTCACCGGCAGCGGCGAGAAGGCGTTCGCGGCCGGAGCGGACATCAAGGAGATGGCCGACAAGCCGGCGGCCGATTTCTACCGCGAGGACTTCTTCGCCAAGTGGTCGAGCGACTTCACCAACAATATCCGCAAACCGTGGATCGCGGCGGTGAACGGTTTCGCGCTCGGCGGCGGGTGCGAGCTGGCGATGATGGCCGATTTCATCATCGCCGCCGACAGCGCAAAGTTCGGCCAGCCCGAAATCAAGCTCGGCGTCGCGCCGGGGATGGGCGGCAGCCAGCGGCTGACCCACGCGATCGGCAAGGCCAAGGCGATGGAAATGGTCCTCACCGGACGGATGATGGATGCCGCCGAAGCCGAACGATCGGGGCTGGTCGCGCGCATGGTCCCCGCCGCCGACCTGCTCGACGAAGCGCTCAAGACCGCCGCGGCGATCGCCGCCATGCCGCCGCTCGCGGCGATGGTGAACAAGGAACTTGTCAACGCCGCGTTCGAACTCGGGCTCGAGCAGGGCATCCTCCACGAACGCCGCCTGTTCCAGCTCCTCGCCGCGACCGAGGACAAGGCCGAGGGCATGCGCGCGTTTATCGAGAAGCGCGAAGGCCAATGGAAGGGGCGCTGATACCATGAAAATCGCCTTCATCGGCCTCGGTAACATGGGCGGCGGAATGGCGCCGAACCTAGTCAAGGCCGGGCACGAGGTGCGCGCGTTCGACCTGAGCGAAGCGGCGCTGGCACATGCGCGCGAGGGCGGTTGTGCCACGGTCGGCTCGATCGGGGAGGCGGTCGAGGGCGCCGAGGCCGTGGTTTCCATGCTGCCCAACGGGGCGATCGTGAAGGACGTCTACGCCAACCACGTGATCGGCCACGCGCCCGAGAACGCGATCCTCATCGACTGCTCGACCATCGACGTCGCCACGGCGCGCGAGGTCGAAAAGCTCGCGGCCGAAGCGGGCTATGAGATGGTCGATGCACCCGTTTCCGGCGGTATTACCGCCGCTGCCGCCGGGACGCTCACCTTTATGGTCGGCGGCTCCGAGCTCGCCTTCATCCGCGCCGAGGCCGTGCTCAAGACCATGGGCAAGGCGGTGATCCACGCCGGCGGCGCGGGCGAAGGGCAGGCCGCCAAGATCTGCAACAACATGGTGCTCGGCATCCATATGATCGGCACTTGCGAGGGCTTTGCCATGGCCCAACGCCTCGGGCTCGATCCGCAGGTGTTCTACGACATCGCCTCGGTCAGTTCAGGCCAGTCGTGGTCGGTGACAAGCTACTGCCCGGTCCCCGGCGTCGGGCCAAAGACCCCGGCCGACAACGACTACCAGGGCGGTTTCGCCACGGCGCTGATGCTCAAGGACCTCAAGCTGGCGATGGAAGCGGCGCAGACCGCGGGGATCGACCCGCAGATGGGCCGCCGGGCGAAGGAACTCTACGAAGCGTTCGACGCGGCCGGCAACGGCGGGCTCGATTTCTCGGCGATCATCAGGACGCTCTAGGGCGTCGGCTGCGCGATCAGGCAGCTGCCCGCCGGATCGAAGACCACGTCGTCGATCGATCGCGCCAGCGAGCATTGGCCGGCGGTCACGGGCTCTTCGCTGACGCACGCCGTGCCTTCGCGCGGGATCACCAGCAGGCAGCCGCGATATTTCCGGGCGATAGCCTCGTCGCAGATGCCGTCGATCCGGTCGAGGCGGAAGAACGGTCCTTCGACCAGCGACACGTCGCCGTTCGCTGGCACCACCTGGTGGCGACTCATGTCGTAAGGCTCGCCTTTCGCCACTGCCATGCCCTCGTCCAGATGGAGCTCGCGCGGGCGGCCGTAGTCGTAGAGGCGATAGGTGATGTCGGAATTCTGCTGCACTTCGATAATCGAACAGCCGCCGCCGATGGCGTGGACTGTATTCGCCGGGATGTAGAAGAAGTCGCCCGGCTTGACCTCGTGCCAGGTGAGCATGCCCTCGATGCTGCCGTCCTGCGCGGCCTGGCGCATTGTCTCGGCATCGACCGGCTTGTCGAACCCGATGCCCAGGGTGGCGCCGGGCTCGGCGTCGATCACCAGCCAGCATTCGGACTTGCCCTGCCGGCCGAGCCCCTTGGCTTCGGTCTGCTCGTCGGTCGGATGGACTTGCACCGACAGCTTCTCGCTGGTGAAAATGTACTTCACCAGTAGTTGCGGCAGGTCTTGCGGCGGTTCGAACCAGATCTCGCCGATGCGCTTTCCGGCGGGCGCGATGAACGGCGCGGGCAGCGTGTCGCGGCCCCAGGGCTTTTCGACGGTGCGGGTTTCAAGGAGCATGGGACGTCAACGACTCCCTAGCGCATCAGGTCCAGCAAGTCGCGGATCTTCACCGTGGCAAAGCCGACCGCGCTATCGGAGATGCCGTAGGGCACCAGCAGCCGCTCGCCGACTTTCATTACCCCGCACGTGTAGACGACGTTCGGAACGTAGCCCGAGCGATCGGCGTCGATCGCGCTCAGGATCGGCTCCTTGGTGCGGCCGATCACTTTCGAGGGATCGTCGGGATCCAGCAGCGCGCAGCCGAGCGCGTACTTGCGCATCGCCCCGACGCCGTGGGTGACCACCAGCCAGCCTTCGTCGGTCAGCACCGGGCTGCCGCAATTGCCGATCTGGATGAATTCCCAGGGATACTTGGGTTCCATCAGCAGCTGGCCCTCGGAATTCCACCGGTCGATCCGGTCGGATTTCAGCAGGAACAGGTTCTTGCCGTCCTGCCGCCCGAGCATCGCATACTTGCCGGCGATCTTTTGCGGGAACAGCGCCATGCCCTTGTTGCGCCCGGCGCGGCCGACGATCGGTTCGAGCAGGAAGCGTTTGAAATCCACTGTGCGCAGGAGCTCGGAACGGATCGAGCGGCCCGAATAGGCGGTGTAGGTGCCGATCCATTCGTAGTCGCCACCGCCGTGGTCGAAGCGCACCAGCCGCAGGTCCTCGAGGCCGCCGGCCTGCTGCTCGGTGATCGGGAAAATCACCGTGTTCGACAGACTTGATTCCGCGTGCCGGTGGACGATCACCCCGCGCTCGCTGTCGGTCAGGCTGGCGTCGTCGAGCTCGACCGAGGTCGCGAAGCTCGCCTGGGGCCACAGGCTGAAGCTGCCGTCCGTCTTGGCGATGCCCTCGCGGAAGGCGACCGAGCTGATATGCCCTTCGCCGACCGCCCGCAGGCTCATGACGAAGCGGCACGACCTGTCGTCGAGCCCGCTCTGGTCCGGGTGAGGCACGATCGACGGGTTCATCAGCGCCGCCGCGGCATACGTATACTCGTGACAGAAGTACGCGCCGATCAGCCGCTTGCGGATCGACGAGTAGTCTGCCGGCTCGAGCTTGAGCTGCTCGGCGACTTCGGCAAAGCGTTCGTCGAACATCTGTTCCGTCTGCCAGTGCCGCGCGGCGAAGTCGGCGCGCACGGCGGCGTAGGCTTTGGAAACCTCGCGGTCGCTCAGCGAGTTGATATCCTCGACCAGCTTTTGCGCCCGGTCGCCGACGGCACTCTTGCCTTGCCAGCCGAGGTGAAACGGCCTCAGAACGACGCGCGACGGGTCGGCGTGCAGGCGAGTGTCAAGTATGCGCAGCGGGCTCGGCGATCCGTTGCGAATCTCCGACAAATCTCTCTCCGCTCGAATCATCTTGCTGGCCACGCAGCAGCCCTATCAGCGAATAGTGCGAGAGTTGGAAGGCCAGGATCGATTCAGCCCCACAATTTTCGTTCACCCCGCGCGGATTGATGCCGTCGCGGCAATGGCCGGTAGCAAGGTCGGCGAGGACCACGCCGCGGTCGTTGGCACCGAAGAACCAGCGCCATGCGGCGAGCGCGTGCCGCTGCCACTTCGGGTCGCGCCCGGCGCGCCAGGCGGCCGCGGCGGCCTCGATCGCAGCTTGCGCCTCGAGCGGCTGCTGGTCGAATGGGAGGTTGGCGTGGCGATGCCCGAAGGTCTCCGAACCGACCGGGCGGAAATGGCCGTCGGCGGCGATCTGCTGCCCGGCGATCCACGCCAGGCTGTCCAGCCCGGCTTCCGTGTAGCGCGCTTCGCCAAGCACCTGCCCAGCCTCAATCAGGGCCTGCGACAGCCGCGGGTTGTCGTAGCCCAGGACGGCTTCGAACCACGCCCAATCGGGGCGCCGCGAGGTGTCGAGCAGCCGATGGAGGAAATCGGCGCCCTGGCCGAGGAACGTGCGCGAAGCGCCGTGGCCGGGGGTCGACCTCAGCATCGCGGCGGCGCCAAGCATTGCGAAGGCGATCGCGCGCGGCGAGCCGAACTCGGTGCAATGCGGCAACGCGGTGTCATACCAGCGGCCGGCCCAGAAAGCCCGCGAGGGGTCTTCCGCCAGTTCGACCGTCTGTCCGAGCGCCCACAGCGTGCGGCCGTTGGAATCTTCCGATCCGACGTCTTCACACCAGCTGCGGTTGAAACGCATGAAATTGCGGAACGCCTTCGCCTCCGGATTCCAGGCATGCTGGATGAACGAGGCGTAGGTCTGCCACCACTGCTGACGTTCCCTGGGCTCGATCCCTTCGGCGACGTTCATCAGCATTAGCGCGCGTACGTTGTCGTCGAGGCAATAGCCGTGCAGGCGGTCCGGCACGATGCCGATCGAATGCTGCAGCATGCCGGTCGCGTCGCTCATCGCCAGCACCGCATCGAGGCTCGGCGCCCGGGTCACGGGAGCCGGCGCCGCGGGGTCGACGATCGCCCCTTCGATAAGCGCCGCCGCGCCGGCTGCGAACCGCGGCCAGATCGTCTCCCGGCCGCGGGCATAGGCGCGTCGCTGCAGCGAGAGGAGCCGCTGGGGATCTTCGAGAAGGTGGTTGACGGCATCGGCGATCGCCTTGGCCGAGCGCGGTTCGACCAGCTCGCCGGCCCCGTTGGCAAGAAGCTCGCGGGCGTGCAGATATGGCGTCGCGACAACCGCCTTGCCTAGCGAAACCGCGTAGCTGAGCGTGCCCGAGGTCGACTGTTGCATGTTGGGGTAGGGCGTGATGTAGATGTCGCACGCTTCGAGTTGGTCGAGCAGTTCGTCCGTCTCGAGGAAGCGATTGTCCCACAGCACGTGATCGGCGACGCCGAGTTCGTCGGCGAGCGCGGCGAGCCGCTCGCGGTACGCTTCGCCTTCGGCCGCGAGCAAATTCGGATGGGTAGCGCCGACGATCCGGTAAACCGCCTCGGGATGCCGCGAAACGATCGCCGGGAGGGCCTCGATCACGCACTCGAGCCCCTTGCCCGGCCCAAGCAGGCCGAAGGTCATCAGTACGGTGCGGCCGGTGAGGCCGAGCTTGGCCTTGAACTGGTCCTGGCGGCCGAACGGGCGGTCGGGCGCGCCGTGCGGTACCACCTCGAGAATCTCCGGCGGCGCGTGATAGCGCTCGACCAGTAGGTCGCGCGAATGACGGCTCATCACCATGATCCGGCTGGAGCGGGCGACAAGGCGTTCGAGAATGTCGCGCTGGCGCACCGAGGGCTCACTGAGCACAGTGTGCGGTGTGAGGATCAATGGCGCAGCGAGGCGGTCGACGAAATCGAGCACCATTTCACCGTCAGGACCGCCGAAGATGCCGTATTCGTGCTGGAGCCACACGGCGTCGACGCCGCTGTCGTTGATCCGCTGGGCGACCTCGGCGTAGGACTGAGGATCGTTGCGTACGATCGTTCCGGCAATCCCGCCGTAGGCCATCGGCTGATGCGGATCGTCGAGCGCATAGACGTCGACCGCTATCTCAGGATGAAATTCGCCGAGCTTGCCGAAGATATCGGCGGTGAAGGTGGCGATGCCGCACTTGCGCGGCGTGTAGTTGCCGATCAACGCCACGCGCCGCATCGAAGCGATTCGCGCGGTCGGCAGCGTGAAGATCGAACGCACCGCCGCCGTGTCGCGGCCCGGCGGAGCAGGTCTGTCGGTGGTGTGTGAGTCCAATATCATCGTCGTTCCCAAAAAGCTCTGAGCGGACGGCGCCTTCGATTCCCGCTCTACACCTTTCTTGTGCATCGCAACATAAGATATGTTGCATTGCACAAATAACCAGAGGGCCTGGTTGTTCCGCGCGGAAGTCGTGTGCACCCCGTCCACGAGGTCGCAATTGGGAAAATCCCTAGGGGGCGTTTGGTTTCCGGCGAAATTCAACGAGTTCGCCAGAGTGGCCGCAGCGTGCGACAGAACCGCCGCTCGCCTAACTCATATCAAGCGGGAGCGCGGTGAGCTTCCTCGATGATCGAGGTGTCCCATTCCAGCGATCCGAGATCGGCGCGAGCGAAGGTGCGTATGGTCTCACGATCGCCGCACTCCAGCTTGCGGACGAAATCGGGGTCCCCGATCAGCGCACGGCCCACCGCGACGAGGTCGAACTCGCCCACCGCCAGCCGCGCCTCGAGCTCGGCCATCGCTTCAGGAATGCGAGAGGCGAGATTCTTGCCCTCGATAAAGGTGGTCATCACGTCGGTGTCGAGGCCGACGCTGCCGACGGTGATCGTCGGCAGCCCGCTCAAGGCCTTGACCCACCCGGCCAGGTTCTTGCCGTCGCCGGCCCATTCGGCTTCCCAGAAGCGGCGGGTCGAGCAATGCAGCACGTCGACGCCGGCTTCGCGCAGCGTGGTGACCATTCGCTCGAGCTCCACCGGGTCGGCCGCGACCTTTGCGTCGTAGGCGACTTCCTTCCACTGCGAGAAGCGCAGCGAGATCAGGAAATCGGGCCCGCATTCGGCGCGGATCGCGCGAACGATCTCGGCGGGGAAGCGCACCCGGTCGGCAATGTCGGCCCCGCCGTAGCCGTCCTCGCGCACATTCGAACCGTGCCACAGGAACTGGTCGAGCAAGTAGCCGTGCGCGCAATGCACTTCGACCCCCGCGGCGCCGACATTGCGGGCAACGCGCGCCGAGCGGACGAAGCCCTCGCCGATGGCGGTCATCTCCTCGCGGGTCATCGCCCGCCCGTTGGCCTTGCCCGGATGGACGAGCCCCGAGGGGCTCAACGCATCGTCGTCGTTGCGCACCGCGCCTTCGTGCCACAGCTGCAGCAGCATTTGACCGCCCGCCTCGCGTACGGCGTCGACACAGCGCGCCCAAGCATGCTGCGTCCGCGCGGTGAGCCAAGACGAGTTCGGCTGAATCGTCGCCGAAGGGTGGTCGATCGCCGAGCTCTCGCCGATGATCAGCGGTACGCCGCCTTGGGCGCGGCGCGCGTAATACGCCGCCAGTTCGGGCTTCGGGCTGCCGTTTTCGCACATCCCGCGTTGCATCGCCGGCATGACGAACCTGTTCGGCAAGTCGAGGGTGCCGAGGCGGAAGGGCGTGAACAGCGGTGATCGGTCGGTCAACGGCACTTCCTTCGGTCGATCAGGCGCGCCATAACGCCCACGCGATGGAACTCGACTATCAGGCTTACGAGGCGCTGTTCAACACCGGTGACGACGACGCGCTGGTGGCGCGCTTCTTCGCTACCGACACGCGGATGGTCAGCGCCAACGGGGTGCGCGTGGGCGCCGACGGGCTGCTGGCCTTTCTCAAGTGGGCGCACGACGGCGTGCGCGAGGTGATGCGTCCGCAGACGGTGATGAGCGGCGACGGAATGCTGTTCGCCGAAGTCGACATGGACTTTCATGCGACCAAGCACCGGCCCGATTTTCCTTTCGGCGAGATGCATCCCGGCGATCTGATCACGGTGAAATTCTTCGTCACTTACCGGCTCGACGCCGATGGCAGGATCGCCGAGCTCAAGTCGATGACCTGGCCGCCCGAGTACGGTGTGACCAAGCTCCCGCGGCTGGGAGCCCATCCCAGCCAGGTGGCGGCCTTCCACGCCTATTCGGCGGCGTTTTCGGGAGCCGAATTCGAGCGTTTTCCGGGCTTCTATACTGAAGACGTGGTGCTGCACCTGACGAGCTCGGTCGGCGACATTCGCGGCCGCCAGGGCATCGTCGATTTCTACCGGCCGATGTTCGCCCGCGTGCGCGAGACGGTCATCCCCGAGCATCTCGAGGTGAGCGACGAGCGGATCGTTTACGACGCGATCAGCCGCTTCACCGCGGTGGAGGACGCCCCGGACTTCATCGTCGGGCCGCTGAAGACCGGGGAATGGTACGACGTGCCGGTCCGCGTCGAATACACCCTGCGCGACGGCCTGATCTGCGACATCCACGTCAGCCGCCGCGGGGAGCGGACCGTCGGTCGCAGCTGATCGCACTTTCGCGCGCGTCAACTTGCCATTCACCCGCCTGCGCCTACATTGACGCGTGAAAGGTAGACTTCGTTCATGAGCGACAATCGCGAGCCCGAAAACAACGGCAATCCGTGGATCAAGAGCCTGCTCGTCTGGGGCGGGATCTTCCTCGCGCTGCTGCTGGTTGTATCGATGTTCGGCGGCCCGCGCGATGCGGCGGGTACCCAGCTCGGCTATTCCGACTTCCGCGCGAAGGTGGCCGAGGGCACCGTCGACGAGGTCTCGATCTCGCCCGAGCAGATCACCGGCAAGCTGAAGAACGGCACGACCTTCTCGACCGTGCCGGTCGCCAACGACACCGGCCTGCCCAAGCTCCTCGACGATAACGGCGTGCGCTATTCGGGCGCACAGAAGCAGGAAATGAGCGTGCTCGCCTACATCCTCATCCAGGCGCTGCCGTTCCTGCTGATCCTCGGGGTTGCGTTCTTCGCGCTGCGCCAGGTGCAGAAAGGCGGCGGCTCGGGCGCAATGGGCTTCGGCAAGTCCAAGGCCAAGCTGCTGACCGAGAAGCAAGGCCGGGTCACCTTCGCCGACGTCGCCGGCATCGACGAAGCGCGCGAGGAGCTCGAGGAAATCGTCGAGTTCCTCAAGGACCCGCAGCGTTTCTCCAAGCTCGGCGGACAGATTCCCAAGGGTGCCCTGCTGGTCGGCTCGCCCGGCACCGGCAAGACGCTGCTCGCCCGCGCGATCGCGGGTGAAGCCAACGTGCCGTTCTTCACCATCTCGGGCTCGGACTTCGTCGAGATGTTCGTCGGCGTCGGCGCCAGCCGCGTGCGCGACATGTTCGAGCAAGCCAAGAAGAACGCCCCGTGCATCGTCTTCATCGACGAGATCGACGCGGTTGGCCGCCACCGCGGCCACGGCCTCGGCAATTCGAACGACGAACGCGAGCAGACGCTCAACCAATTGCTCGTCGAGATGGACGGCTTCGAGGCCAACGAAGGCATCATCATCATCGCCGCAACCAACCGGCCGGACGTGCTCGACCCGGCGCTGCTCCGCCCGGGCCGCTTCGACCGCCAGGTCGTCGTCCCGATCCCCGATATCGACGGGCGCGAGAAGATCCTCGCAGTGCATATGAAGAAGGTGCCGCTGGCGCCCGACGTCAACCCGCGGACGATCGCCCGCGGCACGCCCGGCTTCTCGGGTGCGGACCTCGCCAACCTCGTCAACGAGGCGGCGCTGCTCGCCGCCCGCCGCAACAAGCGCCTGGTCGCGATGCAGGAATTCGAGGACGCCAAGGACAAGGTCATGATGGGCGCCGAGCGGCGCAGCATGGTGATGACCGACGACGAGAAGAAGATGACCGCCTACCACGAGGCCGGCCACGCGATCGTCTCGGTCAACGAGGCAGCGTCCGACCCGATCCACAAGGCGACGATCATCCCGCGCGGCCGCGCACTGGGCATGGTCATGCGCCTGCCCGAGCGGGACAACTATTCGTACCACCGCGACAAGATGCACGCCAACCTGGCGGTGAGCATGGGCGGCCGCGTCGCCGAGGAGATCATCTTCGGCTACGACAAGGTCAGCTCGGGCGCCTCGTCGGACATCCACTACGCCACCGACCTCGCCCGCAACATGGTCACCAAGTGGGGCATGTCGGACAAGCTCGGGCCCTTGCAGTACGAGGACCAGTACGAAGGCTACCTCGGCATGGGCGGCAGCCAGCGGACCTTCATGGCCGACGAGACCAACACGCTGATCGACGCCGAGATAAAGGCGCTGGTCGAGAACGCTCACAAGCGGGCGACCGAGATCCTCAAGGCGCAGGAGGACAAGCTCCACCTGCTCGCCCAGGCGCTGCTCGAGTACGAGACGCTGACCGGCGAAGAGATCCAGCAGCTGCTCGACACCGGCAAGGTCGATCGTCCCGATCAGCCCAGCGGGCCGACCATCGCCCGCCCGGCGCAGGGCTCGTCGATCCCCAAGGCCGGCAAGCGCTTCGCCGGGCCGGCACCGCAGGGCGCCTGACCGCGACCGTTCAGGCGGCGGCGCTGGATAGCGTCGCCGCCGGGACCTCCGCCTGATCGTTCATCAACGGGACCGGCCCTTCGGCCGCGATCCCCTCCAGCGCGCGCAGCAGTGCGGCAAGCCCGGCGTCGCTCTCGTAAACGCTGCTGTGCCTGAGGCCGCCCTCGGGCGGCGGGCGCAGCTGGTACACTGTCCAGTTGCCCGCGGGACACGGTTCGGCGGTCACCTCGACCATCACCGAGCACAGCAGCAGCTCGATTCCGACCGCCGCCGCGTGAGCCAGGCTCATCAGCACGATCGCCGGGACGAAGAAGATCGCGCCGAGGAACATCACGTAGAGGTAGACCGGCCAGATAAGCCAACTGACCACCTTGTTGCGCAATGCCAGGCGGATCAGCGGCGCGAGCACCGTCAGCGCGAATCCGCTCAGCCCGACGATCAGGATCAGGCCGGTCGCCAGCGTATGAACCGCGCCGACCGACGGCGTGCCTTCGATCAGGCGCTTGGCCGCGGGCATCCAGTCGGGCAGCGTCAGCAGCGCCAGGCCTGCCCCGGCCAGCACCGCGTATCCGAACGCCATTCGCAACCGGCTGCTTCCGCCGTCGACGCGCTCGAAGCTGGCGAAGACGTCGAACGGGCCGGAGGTCAGGCGGCTGACGATCCAGCTGAGCAGGTTCGCGAGGCCGATGATACCACTCGCCTCGTCGAACGGGCTGCGGATGAACGCAGTGCGCTCGGGGTCGAGCTCGCTATAGGGTTGCACGTCGCAGATCGTGTGCGCCAGCCGCCGTGCGGCGCGATACCAGACGAAGGCGAGGATCGCGCAGACCACCATCGCTCCCATCTCCAAATCGGTCGGACCCGCATCCGATTCGAGGTCCATCCACGGCAGCAGCAAGGTGACGAAGAAGCCGAGACCGATCATCGTCCGGACCGCGCGCGAGAAGCGCCGCCGGCGCGTGGTCAGCACCGGCGTCGCCAGGCACACCACGCCGTCGACCGCGCCCTCCGGACTGCCGAGCACGCCGCCGATCGCGACCGTTCCGCCGTGGCTGTGGCCGACGAGGTAATGCGGCACGCCGGGCCAGCGCGCGCGGGCGGCGGCGAGGTCGTGGATGAGATCGGCGACCGCCTTCCGGCGTGCCCGGAAGCTGTTGCGGCCGGACCACTCGAAGCGCCGCAACTGGACCCGGTCCGCGAAATGCGCCCCCAGCGCCTGGCACAGCCGGGAGCCGGGCAGCGTCCATGGCGCCTTGCGCGCGAACGTCCCGTGGATCAGCGTGACGACGGCCGCCGGATCGGGCGCATCGGCATGCGCCTCGACCAGCTGACGCGCGGCGAACAGGCCGGCGACGAAGCGCCATAGCGATCGGCCGACGGCGAACACCGCGAGGATGAGCAGGATCGAACCGAGCAACTGCAGCACTTGCATGACTACCCCCTCCCATACGGCCGAGCGCAGGCCGACCGCGGCTCAGTCCACGGCGCCGAGCACCAGCAGCACGTCGATGTAGAGGAACAGGATCCAGAAGATGAAGAAGCTCAGCGCGAGCGTGCGCCACAGCGCGGAAAAGCGCGACAGGCCGTAAGCGCCCTTCAACTGTTTGTAGATGTGGATCAGCGGCACGAAAGTGCCCGCCGCCAGCAGCACGCCGGTGCCCACACCGAGCCCGCCGAGCAGCACCAGTACGACGTAGAACAGCGTCATGAAGCCGAGCGAGTAGGTCACGAAGACCGCGTGGTCGTAGATGCCGAACTTGCGCCGCCAGAGAAACAGCAGCCACACGAACGGCACCGACAGCGGAATCAGCAGCCACGAGAACTTGTAGCTGTTCGACTGCAGCTTGTAGGCCATCAGGCCCGGGTTCGCCTTCCACTTCTCGATCGCGTGGTCGAAGAAGGCGTAGCCGGTGTAGCGGGTAGTGATGCGGCTGCCGCGCTTCTTGTTCTCGGCGAGAACCACCTTGTCGCCGGGCTTGGGCTTGGCATCGGCGCCGAGCCGCTTCTCGAGGCCGGCGATCTGCGCGTCGAGAATCGGCGCGGCGGGGTTGCCGCTGCTCATCTTGGAGCGCGCCTGCTTGAGGTCGCTGAGATCGTCGCGCGCCTTGTCGGTCGCTTCGTCGCTGCCGATCTGCACCGGCGGGCCCATGTCGGTCGGCGGGCCGATTCCGGCGAGCTGGAACACCGCGAACATCAGGAACACCGAGAACAGGAACAGCGCCATCGGGCTGACGAAGCGGGCGCGCTCGCCGGCGATGTAGCGGCGGGTCAGCTCGCCCGGTTTCCACGCCAGCAGCGGCAGCGTGCGCCAGGTCTTGCCGTCGAAGTGGAGCACGCCGTGGAGGATGTCGTGGAAGAACGCGCCGGCGGTGCGGTGGACGTGGGCATGCTGGCCGCAGCGGTGGCAATGCGAGCCGACCAGCGCGGTGCCGCAGTTGAGGCAGCTGGTTTCGTGGGTATGCCCGTCTTCGCCGGCTTTCGGCTCGACCGCGCGGGCGTAAAGCGCGCCTTCGGCCAGAGTGCCAACCGCTTCGCCGATGTTGCTCATCCCGCCACCCCGTTGCTCAGGACGATCTACACGGATTTGGGCCGCGCCGTCGAGTGACCCTGGGACGGAATGCCAGCGCTTTTCCGACAAGTATCCAACAAAAAGACCGCGTTTCCGCGGCCCCCTTGTTCGATGCGCGAAAGCGAGAGGCTAGCCCTCGTAGTCCCCGCCGACCGAGGTCGAGCGCGCCGGCGCGGCGGCGGACAGCCGCATCGCTTCGGCCGACTGGCTGAGCGAACCGATCTCGTCGGCCTCTTCCTCGTCTTCCGGCAGCACGCGCTGGAGCGACTGGATGACCGATTCGTGCAAGTGCTTGGGCTTGACCGTCTCGTCGGCGATCTCGCGCAGCGCGACGACCGGGTTCTTGTCGCGGTCGCGGTCGATGGTCAGCTCGGCGCCGCCGGAGATCTCGCGCGCGCGCTGGGCGGCGAGCAGGACCAGGTCGAACCGGTTGGGGATCTTGTCGACGCAATCTTCGACGGTAACGCGCGCCATGGGGCACTCCAGAAGCAAATGAACGCAATGTGCGGGAAGCGCGCCACCTAGTGCGCCGCCCTCGGGAAGTCAAGGTTTCGCTCGGGCTCCGCCATGCTAAGAGGACCTCGATGGACAAGGTCGCGAGCCCCGCCGAGACCCGGCCCGAAGCGGTCTCGCCTTACCGCGATCCCGAGCCCTTCCAGGTCACCGCGCAAGGGCAGGACCTGTGCTTCTTCCCGAGCGGCGCGGGCCGGCTCGAACGGCTGCTCGAGCTGATCGAGAAGGCACAGGTCTCGCTCAAGCTGGCCTTCTACGTCTACGCCGACGACGCCTGCGGGCGCAGGGTGCGCGAGGCGATCACCGCCGCCGCCCGGCGCGGGGTGCGGGTCTCGCTGATCGTCGACGGCTTCGGCGCCAGCGTCGACGACGCTTTCTTCGCCGAGCTCGAGGAGGCCGGCGGGCACTTCTGCATCTTCAGCCGGCGGTGGAATCCGAGCTACGTGATCCGCAACCACCAGAAGATCGTCGTCGCCGACGAGCGGACGGCGATGCTCGGCGGGTTCAACATCGAGGAAGACTACTTCGCCCCCCCCGAGAAGAACGGCTGGCGCGACCTCGCCTTCACCGTCGAAGGATCGCTCGTCGAGCGCGTGGTCGACTGGTTCGACCAGCTCGAGCAATGGACCGGCAACCCGCGCGCCCATTTCCGCGACATTCGCCGCCGGGTGCGCGCGTGGGACCCCGGCGTCGCCCCGGTCCAGCTGCTCATCGGCGGCCCGACCATCGGCCTGTCGACCTGGTCGCGCACCGTGAGCCGCGACCTGATCCGCGGCGAGAAGCTCGACATGATCATGGCCTACTTCGCCCCGGCCTATCGCCTGAGGAAGCGCATCCGGCGAATCGCCGCCAAGGGCCACACCCGGCTCATCCTCGCCGGCAAGTCGGACAACCCGGCGACGATCGGCGCCTCGCGCACGCTCTACAAGAAGCTGCTGCGCGATCGCGCGCGGATCTTCGAGTTCCAGCCGTGCAAGCTGCACACCAAGCTGATCGTGCTCGACGACACGGTCTACCTCGGCAGCGCCAACTTCGACATGCGCAGCCTCTACGTGAACCTCGAGATCGTCGTGCGGATCGAGGACCACGGCCTGGCCGAGCGTCTGCGCGCCTTCGTCGCCGAGCACGAGCCCGCCTCGCTCGAGGTCACCGCCGAGCTTTACCGCGAATGGGCGACGCCGTGGAACCGCCTGCGCTGGTGGCTCAGCTGGTTCCTCACATCGGTGGTCGACTATTCCATCAGCCGCAACGTCAACCTCGGGCTCTAGCCGGGCGACAACCGGGTGACACTTTACGGACCCTGTCACCCTGGTGTCGCCTACGAAACCCGCGGAAATCCTGGACTTTTGGGCAAGGCGACAGGGTGACACTTCTCCTACAGCGTTTCCCGGCGCAGCGAGCCGAATCCGGCAAAAGGCGGACTTTTCCATATCGAGTATGGAACATAAAAGGAACATGTAGGAAAGCGTTTTCGCCCCGCCGGGTCCAACAAAACGGCACCGAGGTTGCAATTCGTGCGCAAATCCCTATCTGGGCCCTTGCTGACGTCGTTTGCGACGGAATGTGTTGGCCGCGCCTTTGCCGGCCCCCTCCTTCCCTTTCATGCTTTTTCGGCACCGCCGCGGAGCCGTTATCGGCGCCGGCGGCACACCCGATATCGATGAAAGACTGACATTGGCAAAAGAAGAACTCTTCACCCTCGAAGGGCTGATCGACGAGATCCTGCCCGATGGCCGCTTCGGCGTGATGCTCGACAACGAACATCGCCTGATCTGCTACACCGCCGGCAAGATGCGCAAATTCCGCATCCGCTCGGTGGTCGGCGACAGGGTCCACGTGGAGATGACCCCCTACGATCTGAGCAAGGGCCGGATCGTGTTCCGCGAGCGAACGCCCGGAGTAGGCCCCGCCGCCAGGCGGAGCGGCTTCAGGCGCTGACGCTCGCCTCAATTGAAAGCGCGGCCGCGAAGGCCGCGACAAGGAATACAATGACTACACTGACGATTGGCGCCGCAAGGCGCCCCAGGCTTTCGCTCAACTACGAGCCGAAAGCCCAACCGGCTGCGCGCGACCATCGCCGCCGCCGTTCGCCCGTCCTCTCGACCGAAGAACTGCGCCGCCTGGTGGCGGCGATGGTCGATTGAGCGACACCGAGCCTCTTGTGCCGGCCGACGCCGACCGCGAGGGGCTTCCGCTCGACCCCGAGCCCCAGCCCACACCGCCAGACCTGGCCCTGGGCGCCGCCGCTGCTTGTGCCTTTTCTGCATCGCAAATGGCGGTCGCGGAGCGTCGCTGATCTGACTTTCGAGGGGGCCGCTTCAGGCGGATAACGGGTCGCTGACAGGGCCGGGCCCGGCCGCCCCTCCATGCGCACCTCACATGATGCTCTTGGGACGACAAGGGCGTAAGGATCGCAGGCCCACTGGATGGTCGTGCGCCGGACGCGCTTTGCGGCTCGGGCTGAGCGAGGAGCTGGCGGAATGGCTCGACATTCTCATTCATCGAAGCCCAACCATGACGCGGCCGGCAATCAATACGACCGCGTGCCTGACGGTTACAACGGCCCCGTCTATACGTGCCCGATGCACCCGCAGGTGCGGCAGACAACGCCGGGTTCATGCCCGATCTGCGGCATGACGCTCGAACTCGAAACGGCGAGCGCCGCGCGGGAGGGGCCGAATCCCGAACTGGCGGACTTTACGCGCCGGTTCTGGATCGGGACTTCGCTCACGGTACCGCTGCTCGTCCTGACCATGGGGCCTTTCCTCGGCCTCGCAGGCGTGCGCGCCGGCTTGGGCGAGCGCACGGCCGTGTGGACGGAATTCGCCCTGGGGACCCCCGTGGTGCTGTGGTGCGGCTGGCCGTTCCTGGTGCGCGCGTGGAGCTCGTTCCGATCGCGCAACCTCAACATGTTCTCGCTGATCGGCATGGGCGTCATGGCCGCATGGACGTTCAGCGTGGTCGCCGTCCTCGCTCCCGGGCTCTTTCCCGCCGGCTTTCGCGACATGAACGGGAATGTCGGGGTCTACTTCGAGGCGGCGGCGGTCATCGTGGTCCTCGTCCTGCTCGGCCAGCTGATGGAGCTGCGGGCCCGCGAAGGCACCGGCAAGGCCATCCGCGCCTTGCTCGACCTAGCGGCAAAGACCGCCCGGATCATCCGCGACGACGGCAGCGAGGAGGAAATCCCGCTCGAACAGGTCCGCGTCGGCGACCGTTTGCGAGTGCGGCCGGGCGACAAGATTCCGGTCGACGGCGAGGTCGTCGATGGCCGTTCCTCGGTCGACGAGAGCATGATCAGCGGCGAGCCGGTTCCGGTCGAGAAGGTCGCCGGCGACACGCTGACGGGGGCGACCATCAACGGCACCGGCACGCTGGTCATGGCGGCCAGGCGCGTCGGCAGCGACACGACTCTGGCGCAAATCGTCGAGATGGTCGCCAGCGCGCAGCGTTCGCGCGCGCCGATCCAGAAATACGCCGACAAGGTAGCCGGCTGGTTCGTGCCCGCGGTCATTGGCACCGCGGCCGTGGCGTTCGCGGCCTGGGCGATCTGGGGGCCGGCGCCGGCGCTGTCGTATGCGCTGATCTCGGCGGTCTCGGTGCTGATCATTGCCTGTCCGTGCGCGCTGGGGCTGGCGACGCCGATGTCGATCATGACGGCGACCGGGCGCGGGGCGCAAGCCGGCGTGCTGATCAAGAACGCCGAGGCGCTGGAACGCTTCGAGAAGGTCGACACGCTGATCGTCGACAAGACCGGCACCCTGACGACGGGCAAGCCTCGGCTCGCCGCGGTCCTGCCGCAAGCGGGCCATCGGGAGGACGAGGTCCTGCGGCTCGCGGCGACCCTGGAGAAGGGCTCCGAGCATCCGCTGGCCGAAGCGATCGTCGGCGGCGCGCAGGAGCGAGGCCTGGCGCTTGGCTCGGCCGAGGAGTTCGAGGCCGTTACCGGCAAGGGGGTGAAGGGGTCGGTCGATGGCAAACGGGTCGCCCTGGGCAATCTCAGGCTGCTGCGCGATCTCGGCATCGACGCCGGCGATCTGGCCTCGGTGGCGAATGCCCGCCGCGACGAGGGCGAGACGGTGATGTTCGTCGTCGTGGAAGGGGCCGTGGCCGGCCTCGTCAGCGTGGCCGACCCGGTCAAGGAGACCACGCCCGCCGCTTTGCGCGACCTCCACGAACTCGGATTGCGGATCATCATGGCCACCGGCGACAACGAACGCACCGCGCGCGCGGTGGCCGCGAGGCTCGGGATCGACGAGATTCGCGCCGACGTGCTGCCCGAAGACAAGGCCCGCATCATTGCCGAGCTGCAACAGCAGGGGCGCAAGGTCGCCATGGCCGGCGACGGGGTCAACGACGCCCCGGCGCTGGCGCAGGCCGATGTCGGCGTGGCGATGGGCACGGGCGCCGACGTGGCGATCGAGAGCGCCGGCATCACCCTCGTGAAAGGCAACCTCGACGGTATCGTTCGCGCCCGCCGCCTGGCTCGCGCAACGATGCGCAACATCCGCCAGAACCTGTTCTTCGCGCTGATCTACAACAGCGCCGGGGTGCCGGTTGCCGCCGGCGTGCTGTTCCCGTTCTTCGGCATCCTGATCAGTCCGATGTTCGCCGCCTTCGCGATGAGCGCCTCGTCGATCTCGGTCGTTCTCAATTCGCTGCGGCTGCGGAGCGCGCCGATCTGATCGCAAGCGCTTCCGGATAATTGCGAATACATCGCGAAGGTTGGCCCCTTTACGCCTGCGCAAAGCTCGCCCGAAACGAGCCGCGAAGGAGCTCCCCAATGCACACCACCAAACTTCTGTTCGCCGCCGTCGCCAGCATGGCGGTCGCCTCGCCCGCGCCGGTGCTCGCCCAGGACCCGCATGGACATGACACGGCGAGTCCGTCTGCAGCGCCGGCGGCCCCGGCCGCGTGCGCGCCGGGAACGGCCGGCGCAATGCACGGCGGCGGGATGGGCCAGATGCAGGGCATGGGCGGCGAGCACATGGTGCAGATGATGCAGGCCATGCAGCAGATGCACAGCGAGATGCAGCAGATGCACACGGAAATGACCCAGATGCGTCAGGAGATGATGAGGCAGCGGCGCGCGAAGTGACGGCCTGGCCGTTCGCCGCTCAATCGTAATCCGCCGCGTAGTCCCCCTCGGCGAGATCCGAGAACTTGGTGATCTTCGCCTCGAACCGCAGCCGCACCTTGCCGGTCGAGCCGTGGCGCTGCTTCGAGACGATCAGCTCGGCGAGGCCGTAAACCTGTTCCATCTGCGCGGCCCAGGCGGCGTGGGCTTCGTGGGTCTTGACGTCGTCGCTCTCGACCGGGCGCTTGGGTTCGCGGCTGCCGACGTAGTAGTCCTCGCGGTAGACGAACCAGACCATGTCGGCGTCCTGCTCGATCGAGCCGGATTCGCGCAAGTCGGAGAGCATCGGGCGCTTGTCGTCGCGCTGCTCGACCGCGCGGCTGAGCTGGCTGAGCGCGATCACCGGCACCTGAAGCTCCTTGGCGAGGGTCTTGAGCCCCCGGCTGATCTCGGAGATTTCGTTGACGCGGTTGTCCTGGCTGCGGCCGCTGCCCTGTAGAAGCTGGAGGTAGTCGACCACGATCAGGCCGATGTCGTGGCGGCGCTTGAGCCGGCGGGCGCGGGTGCGCAGCGCGGCGATGGTCAGCGCCGGGGTGTCGTCGATGAACAGCGGCAGCTCGGCGAGGCGCTGGCTGGCGTAGGAGAGCTGCTGGAAATCCTCGCGGCTGATCTTGCCCATGCGCAGCGCTTCGCTGCTGATCCCGGCCTGCTCGGCGAGGATGCGGGTGGCGAGCTGGTCGCTCGACATTTCCAGGCTGAAGAAGGCGACGCCGGCGCCGATCGACTTGTCGATCCCGTCGCGCTTGTCGCGCAAGTAACGGTCGGCGCAGTTGAAGGCGATGTTGGTGGCGAGCGAGGTCTTGCCCATGCCCGGGCGCCCGGCGACGATGATCAGGTCGGAGTTGTGCAGCCCGCCGACTTTCTCGTTGATCGAGGCGAAGCCGGTGGTCTTGCCCGAGACGTGGCCGCCCGAGTTGATCGCCGTCTCGATCATCGCCAGCGCCTTGCTGGTCGCGCCGCGGAACGATTCGGCCTCGCTGCTGCCGGCGGCCCCCTCGGCGACGCGGAACAGCGCGGCTTCGGCCTCCTCGATCTGCTTCATCGGCTCGACCTCTTCCGAGGTGTCGAGCGCGTTCTCGACCAGCTCGCGGCCGACCACGATCAGCTCGCGCAGCAGCGCGAGGTCGTAGATCTGCTGCGCCAGCTCGCGCGGGGCGAGCAGGCCCTGGCCGTCGGCGGTGAGGCGGGCGAGGTAGCCGGTGCCGCCGAGCTCGCGGAGCGCCTCGTCGGCTTCGAAATAGGGCTTCAGGGTCACCGGGGTGACCACCATCTGCTTGTCGAGCAGCACCAGGATGCGCTCGTAGAGGCGCTGGTGGAGGGGGTCGAAATAGTGCTCGGGCCGCAGCGGCACGGCGAGCTCCTCGAGCACGCGATTGTCGATCAGCACCGCTCCGAGGAACGCCGCCTCGGCCTCGAGATTGGCGGGCAGGGTGCGGCCCATCGGGGCTTCGCTCGGACGTGATTCGGTGCGGAGGAGGAGTGCTTCTTCGGCCATGGGCTGCGTGATGCGCTTGTCGGACTCGCGCTTCAAGGTGGCCGCGACGAATGTTTTTTTCGGGAGCCTGTGGATAGCGGGCACAAGCCTCCTTCGAGACGAGCTTTCGACTTCGCGCCTGCGGCGCTTCGCTCAGTCTCTCCTCAAGATGAGCGGATATTTTGGTGTCCCGCTCATCTTGAGGAGCGGCTGACGAGCCGCGCAGCGGCGTCTCGAAGTCGCGTCTCGAAGGAGCCTTGCCGCGCCCATGCTGCGCTGCAATATGCATGGCATGTCGGATAACCGCATCGCCGCGATCGCGCTCGACGAGGCGACCATCCTCACCCGCGGGGCGGACGTCGAGCGCGAGCGCGAGGCGGCCCTGCGCGATCTCTCCGAGGATAGCGCGTTCGAGCCGCTGCGGGCGGCCGAGGCCGGGCAAGCCGGGCCGTGGTCGCTCGACCTGTCGGTGCCCGACGGGCGGCTGTGCATCGGCGTGACCGACGGCGAGGGCGGCGATGCCGGGACGATCGTCCTCGGCCTCGCCCGTTTCCGCCGGGTGGTGCGGGAATACTTCGCCATCTGCGATTCGTATTACAAGGCGCTGCGCCAGGCCTCGGCCAGCGAGCTCGAGACCCTCGACATGGCGCGGCGGGCGATCCACGATCGCGGCGCGCGCCAGCTGGTCGAGGCGCTCGAGGGCAAGGTCGAGACCGACTTTGCCACCGCGCGGCGGCTGTTCACGCTGATCTGCGTGCTTCATATCAAGGCTTAGGATGGGACGGAAAAGAGCATTCGGGTGGCGCTGGCGGATCGCCGGGGCGGTGGTCCTCGTCGCGCTGATCGGCGGGGGCTGGGGATGGTGGCGGCTGCAGCACTGGCGGCCCGAGACCAAGGCGTTCCCGGTCCAGGGCGTGCTCGTCGGCGCCGGCGACGGGCGGGCGGACTTCCGCGCCTTCAGGGCGATCGGCGCGCGCTTCGCCTACATCCAGGCGAGCGATGGTGCCGCGGCGCGCGATCCGGCGTTCTCGCGCAACCTCGCCGCGGCGCGCGAGGCCGGGCTCAAGACCGGCGCGGTCCACCGCTACGACCCTTGCGTGCCGGCGGATAGGCAGGCGGCCAACTTCGTCACCATCGTCCCGCGCGACAAGTCGATGCTGCCGCCGGCGATCGAGCTCGACACGCTCGCCGACGACTGCCCGACGCGGGTCAGCGAGGCGGCGGTCGAAAGCGAGCTGACCACCTTCCTCAACGAGATCGAGGGCCACGTCGGCCAGCCGGCGGTGCTCAAGGTCTCGTCCGCGTTCGAGGCCCGCTATCCGGTCGCCGCGACGGTCGAGCGCAACCTGTGGCTCAGCCGCGACTATATGCAGCCCGACTATGGCGGGCGGCCGTGGACGCTGTGGACCGCCAACGCCGCGTACCGTAACGAAGCCAGCGAAACGCCGGTACGCTGGGTGGTGCTGCAACCGTGAGCCAGGACAACGAACTGATCGAAGCGGCGCGCGCGGCGGCCAAGAGCGCCTATGCGCCTTATTCCGACTTCGCGGTCGGCGCCGCCTTGCGCTTCGCCGACGGGGCCATCGTCACCGGCAGCAATGTCGAGAACGCCAGCTACGGCCTGTCGCTGTGCGCCGAGACGGTGGCGGCGGCGAAAGCCCTGGCCGAGGGACGCCGCGGCGGTCTGGTGGCGCTCGCCGTTGCCGGGCCGGGGGAGGCGCCTCTGACCCCCTGCGGCCGCTGCCGCCAGGTGCTCAACGAACTCGCCGCGCTCGGCGGAACGGATCCGCTGGTGCTGTGCTGCGGCGCGGGCGAGGTGCGCGAGGTCCGCCTCTCGGCGCTGCTGCCGCAGGCGTTCGGGCCGGACAGCCTGGGGACAGGTTAGACCGGGCAGGGCGCGCGCGTGACCTCGATGCTCCGAATCGCCTTCTGGGCGGCCGCCCTGTTCGCCTTCGTGATGGCCGTCCTGCCCCATCCGATCGAGCTGCTGGAGGCCTCGGACAAGGTCCAGCACATGACGGCGTTCTTCGCCATCACAACGCTCGGCTGCGCGGCCTATCGCGGCCTTTCGCGGATCAAGTTGATGCTGGCGATGGTTGCGTTCGGCGCGGCGATCGAGGTGGTCCAGCTGGTGCCCGAGCTCCATCGCGACGCGGAATGGAGCGACTGGCTGGCCGACATCCTCGCCGTGATGCTCGCGCTCGCGGTCGCCCACCTGGTCGAGAGCCGGCGCGCGCGGCGCGCAGAGTAGGGTTTCGCCCCTCGCCCGAGGCGTGATAGACTTTGTCCGAAAGCGCGGCGGCGCGAACCGCCTCGCGCATCGGAAGAGGAGCCGCACGCGATGATGAACCCGGCCGACAACGAATTGCTCACCCGCATCGGCCCCGGCACGGCGATGGGCGCGATGCTGCGCGAATACTGGGTCCCGGCTTGCCGCTCGAAGAAGCTCGAGGCCGACGGCGCGCCCGAGCGGATCCGCCTGTTCGGGGAGAACTTCGTCGCCTTCCGCGCGACCGACGGCCGCGTCGGCTTCATGCAGGAAGCCTGCCCGCACCGCTGTGCCAGCCTCGCGCTCGCCCGCAATGAGGACAACGGCCTCAGGTGCATCTTCCACGGCTGGAAATTCAGCGTCGACGGCAAGTGCGTCGACGCCCCGACCGAGCCCGCCGGCCAGCGCCAGCGCTTCGCCGAAAGCGTGCCGGTGCGCAGCCACCCCACGCACGAGGCGGGCGAGCTCGTGTGGGTCTACCTAGGCGCCA
Organism: Croceibacterium segetis; assembly: GCF_011320115.1. GTDB lineage: Bacteria > Pseudomonadota > Alphaproteobacteria > Sphingomonadales > Sphingomonadaceae > Croceibacterium_B > Croceibacterium_B segetis. The sequence goes on from NZ_JAANOZ010000007.1 coordinate 106,792, forward strand.
AGGCCACGCCGCCGCGGTTCCCCGACTACGAGTTCACCCACCTGCCGGAGACCCACGTCCAGCCCTATCGCGGGATCATCCGCACCAACTGGCTGCAAGGGCTCGAGGCGCTGCTCGATTCGGCACACGTCACCTTCCTCCATTCGGCCAACCTCAACAGCGCGATCGGCCGCAATTACTTCAAGGACGAGAGCGACTACATGCTCGCCGACGGGGCGCCGGTGTTCGAGTTCGACGAGCGACCCTACGGCTTCCGCGAAGGCGCGATCCGCAACGAGGCCGGCAACCGCCGCTACGCCCGCGTGCGCGAGGTCTCGCTGCCGTTCTTCAGCTTCATCCCCTCGGCGCCGAAGGGCCCGCGGATCGTCTGCTGCTCGATCCCGATCGACGACGTCACCACCGCGCAGTGGTACATCGCCTACGATACCGACGAGCCGATGAGCCGCAGCCTGATGGGCGCGTTCGGCACCTGGAGCGAGAATCCCGACCACTTCAACGCCGACATGGGCGACAGCAGCAACCTGTGGCTGCAGGACCGCCAGGCGATGAAGGACGGCCATTGGTCGGGGATCATGGACCGCGGCAACGCCTACGAGGATTTCGCGGTGCAGGAATCGATGGGCGCGATCGTCGACCGCTCGAAGGAATATCTCGGCACTTGCGACCGGGTGATCTACCGCGCCCGGCGCCAGCTGCTCGAGGCGGTCCGGCGCCACCAGGAGACCGGGGAGCTGTCGTTCGCCGGCGACGAGGTCGATTTCCGCTCGATCCGCGCGGTCAGCTTCGCGTTTCCGGGCGAGGCCGACTGGCGCGAGGTCGATCCGCTGGAGATGATGGAAGCGGCCGAGTAATCCGATCAGGCGGAGCGCCGCTCCTCGATCACCGCTGGTTCGGTGCTGAGGAACAGCCGGATGTGATCGAGCACCGCGGGATGCAGCGGCTGGTCGAAGCTGACGCCGTGGACCGCGCCCACCCGCCAGGCGACGTGCGCGTGGAGCAGGCCGACCGGGCCGACGCCGATCGTCAGCATGGTGCCGGCGGCGAGGTGCCGCCCCGGGACGTTCAGCCGGCAACCCTCGACCGACAGGTTGGAAATCGCCACCGCGCGCTCCACCCCGTCTTCGCCGCGGATGAGTCCCTGGATTTGGACGCCGTATCGCGCGGCGCGTCGCCTGTCCTGCATCTGACTGCCCCCCGATCCTTCGCCTGGTTTCGCAGGTACCTGTTAAATAACGATTTCATCTTTCTCCCCGTGATTGGGGAGAGGTCGGCGGCCGGCAACCCTTCTGCGACAATTCATGGCGTTGTCGCGGTGTCGCGAGGGCGATACACATGGCCCCGCGGTAATACGTACCGTCCGAGTGGGGAGAGAGTTCATGCGTCAGTTTCGTTTCGCCGCGATCGCGGCTGCGGGGGCCATGTTTGCCGCTTCGCCGGCTTTCGCCGCCGATTCGCCCGTCGTCGGCACCTGGGCGACCGAAGCCAAGAGCGACTTCGGCACGTTCAAATCGACCTGGACCGTCGCCCAGAATGGCGACGCCTACAGCATCGACGTCAAGGACGCCCCGATGGACGGCGCGCCGGCCGACGCTCCGCCGCCCAAGAGCACGATCTCGAACGTGGCGGTCGACGGCAGCACGCTGACCTTCGACCGCGAGCTGGTGATGGGCGATATGACCATCAAGCTCAGCTACAAGGTCACCGCCGACGGGACCACGCTGACCGGCCAGACCCACAGCGATTTCGGCGACATCCCGATCACCGGGACGCGGCAGTAGGCGGCGCGGACTACCCTTCCAGCCACTCAACCAGACTCGCCAGGCAATCCCGCGCCAGCAGCTTGCAGCGCTCGGGGCTCCAGCCTTGCGCGGGGTCGGGCAGGTCGGCGTTGTCCTTGAACGGCATTTCCAGCGTCATCGCGCAGGCGCCGAACCGCTCGGCGAGCTGGTTGGTGCTCATCGTCAGGTTGGCCTTGCCGGCGGCGGCGACGCCGTAGCCCTTGGCGGTCTGGAAGTCGGGGCTGCGGCGGGCGAGGATCTGCTGGAAGCGGACGTACTTGTCCTGCAGCTCTTGGCTCCATGATGGAATTCCCTCGAACCCGGCGAGGAAGTTCGCGGCGATCGCCTCGTCGCCGTGGACGTCCATCGCAAAGGCGACTCCGGTCTCGTCCATCGCCCCGCGGATCGCCAGCACCTCCGGCGCGCGGGCGGCCGTCGGCTCGTGCCACTCGCGATTGAGGTTGGCGCCGACGGCGTTGGTGCGCAGGTGCCCGCGGCGGCTGCCGTCGGGGTTGCAGTTGGGGACCACGTGCAGGCGGCATTTGCTCCGCAGCACGCGGGCGACCGGGTCGGCCGGGTCGGTCAGGCACTCGAGCGCGCCTTCCATCCACCATTCGGCCATGCTCTCGCCCGGATGCTGCCGGGCGTAGAGCCAGACTTGCATCTCGCCGTCGCCCATTTCGAGGCAGTCGATCGGCTGGCCGTCGAGACTGAGGCCGAGGCAACGGTAGTTGACCCCCTCGGTGGCGGCGACCCCGGAGACCAGGTCGTGATGCCGCTCCATCGAATAGGGCGCGAAATAGGCGAACCAGGCGAGGTCGCCCGCCGGGGTGTAGCGGATCGTCAGCGTGCCGCCGTCCTCGCCCTTGTCGTAGCTCGACGGCGCGCGGCCCCAGTAGTCGCGGTCCTCGGAAACGCAGGCATTGTAGTCGGTCCACCCGCCGGGATAGGCCGAGGCGTTGAGGTTGCCGATCTTGAGCACGAGTTCGCGCCCCGCCGCGCCCGAAACGCGGAAATGGAACCACTGGTAGAAATCGGACTGGTGGTCCTTGCGGATCTCGAGCCGGGCGCTGGCGCCGTCGACGGCGATGACTTCGATGTTGCCGCTGTCGAAGGCGGCGTTGATGACGATATCGTTCATCAGCCCCGGATAGTCTCTCCGTTCTTTCCGGGGAAGCCCGCGAAAAGCGCTTCGGCGAGACGCGCGGCGATCGCCTGGTCGGACCACACGGGATCGCCGGCGCGGGTGGCGATGTCGGCGCGGCCTTCCCACAGCACGGCGCCGCTGGCCTTGTCGCGGATGCGCGCCTCGAGCCGGGTCGAGAGCAGCGCCTTGCGCGGCTTCGACAGGTCGATGTTGATTCCCAGCGCCTGATAGGAGCCGCCTCGGCTGGAGACACCGACCGCCATCTCGCCGCTGACCGGCTTGCGCTTGCCCTCGGCCGGCGCGATCTCGGCGTGGCGGACGGTCAGCTCGACGACCTGGCCGCCGTCGTCCTTCGTTGCGGTGTCGTAGCCGGCGCCGGCCAGCTGGTCGATGACCGCGGCTTCGTAAGTCGCTCGCTCGACATCGTCGGCGAGACGGTCGCCTTCCGTGGCGACGGCGATGGTGCCGTGGCCGAGCGCTTGCGCGGCGGTTCCTACGGCGAGGAAGCGGGTGACCTCGACTTTGCCTTCCTGGCTGCGGTCGCGGGTCACGCTGGGCGAGCGGTCCCAGCCGTAGCGGTCCGCTCCGGGATAGCCCCAGCGTTGCGCGGCGGCCGGCGAGGCTAGGGCGATGAGGGTGACGACAAGGAGGACGGGGCGCATCGGGGGCCTTCCGAAAGGAACGCGACGGCTATAGCGCGCCGGCTGTCCGGCGGGTGAACGGATTCGCCCGCCTAGCGGACTTCGATCGTCTCGCCCGAGCGGCCGGGGAAGCCGGCAAACAGCGCCGCGACCATCTTCGCGGCCGCCGCCTGCGCGCTGCCGTACTTGCTGTTGGCGCTCGCGGCGAACTCGGCGCGGCCTTCCCACAGCGGCTGGCCGCTGGCGCCGTCGCGGATGATAACCCCGATGCGATTGTCGGCGATCGCCGGCGGCGGACCCGAGAGGTCGATGCCCAACCCCATGCCGAGGCCCGAGCCATATGAGCCGGTCGAGCCGCCCAGGCCGAAGCTGACCGGATTGCGCTTTCGCCCGGGCTGGTCGACCGCCCGCTCGACGCGCACTTCGGCCACTTGTGCCGCGTCGTTGCCGGCCACCACCTGGTAGCCGAGCCGGGTCAGCTCGGCCGAGACCGCCTGCCAATACGGCGCGAACTCGAGCGAATTGGCCGTGCCCGGCGCGGCGCGCACGGCGATCGGGCCCATGCCCAGCCGCGCCGGCGCGGGGCCGAGGAAGCGCGTCACGGAGACCGGCGAGACATAAGTCTGCGCGCAGCCGCTCAGCAGCAGCGCGGCAGAGATCGAGGCGAGCATGAGACGGGTCATGGGCGGTAAACGTCCGAAAGGGCGGCTGGTTGCGGTCTAAGCTTCTCTTTACGAACGGGCAATTGTCACTCGCCGCCTATCGAGATCGTGCTAACGGGGCCGGCGATGGCCCAGAAGCACCCCGTCCTCGTCACCGGCGGCGCCGGTTATATCGGCAGCCACGCCGTGCTCGCGCTGCGCGATGCCGGCTGGCCGGTGGCGGTGATCGACAACCTCGTCACCGGCTTTCGCTTTGCCGTGCCCGAGGGGGTGCCGTTCTACGAAGGCGACGTCGCGGATGGCGCGCTGCTGGCGCGGATCTTCGCCGAGCAGGGCACGCGGGCCATCATGCATTTCGCCGGCTCGATCGTGGTCCCGGAATCGGTCGAGAACCCGCTCAAGTACTATCACAACAACACCGCCAAGAGCCGCACGCTGATCGAAGCGGCGGTGACGGCGGGGGTCCCGCACTTCATCTTCAGCTCGACCGCGGCGATTTACGGCATTCCCGAGGTTTCGCCGGTTACCGAAGATACGCCTGCGCTGCCGATCAACCCTTACGGCTGGTCGAAGCTGATGACCGAGCGGATGCTGGCCGACACCGCGGCGGCACATCCATTGAACTACTGCGCCTTGCGCTATTTCAACGTCGCCGGGGCCGACCCGCAAGGGCGCAGCGGGCAATCGACCGCCGGGGCGACGCACCTGATCAAGGTCGCGGTCGAGGCGGCGCTCGGCAAGCGCGACCATGTCAGCGTGTTCGGCACCGACTACGATACGCCCGACGGCACCGGCGTTCGCGACTACATCCACGTCAGCGACCTCGCCGCCGCTCACGTCCTCGCGCTCGAGGCGCTTATCGCCGAGCCGGCGCGTTCGCTGACCTTGAACTGCGGCTATGGCCGGGGGTTCTCGGTGCTCGAGGTGCTCGACGCGGTCGACCGGCTGACCGGCGCGCGCGTCGAGCGCCGCATCCAAGGCCGCCGCGCCGGCGATGCGCCGTCGCTGGTGTCCGACAATGGTCGCATCAAGGCAACGCTACCCTGGGTGCCGCAATATGCCGAGCTCGACACCATCGTGCGTCATGCGCTGCAGTGGGAACGCAAGCTCGACGATATGCGCCCGCGCGCTTGACTTCGCGGCCATGCCTCCGTAACGGCGCGGCCTTGAGATTGCGGCATCGGGGACCATCTCCGGTGCCTTCATTTTTGGAAAATCACCATGAAGATCGTCAACAGCCTCAAGTCGCTCAAGGGCCGCCACCGCGATAACCGCGTGATTCGCCGCCGCGGCCGGGTCTATGTGATCAACAAGACCAACCGCCGCTTCAAGGCGCGCCAGGGCTAATGTCCGCCGCGCCGCGATTCGTTCGCGGCCGCGATGACCTGCAAGGCCTCCGAGGTTTCGGAGGCCTTTTGCATGGCTGACGCGCCGCAAGCGGTCGTCTTCGACATCGGGCGGGTCCTCTACGACTGGAACCTGCGCTACCTGTTCGAGAAGCTGATCCACGACAGGCAAGAGCTCGACCACTTCCTCGCCACCGTAATCACCGAGGAATGGCACTTCCAGTCCGACGCCGGACGCCCGCTCGCCGAGATGGTACCCGAGCTCAAGGCGCGATTCCCCCAGCACGCGGCGCTGATCGACGCCTATCGCGATCGCTTCGAGGAGACCCTGCCGCACGCGATTCCCGGGACGCATGAGATCGTCCGCCGGCTCGCCGCCAGGGGTGTCCCGCTCTACGCGCTGACCAATTTCGGCGCCGAGTTCTGGGCCCGCACGCGGAGCGGCTGGCCGATCTTCGACTTGTTCGCCGACGTGCTCGTTTCTGGGGAGGAGCGGGTCGCCAAGCCCGATCCGGCGATCTTCGCGATCGCCGAGCGGCGTTTCGGAAGCGTGCCGGGAGAACTGTTCTTCACCGACGACAATCCGGCCAACGTCGCCGCGGCGCGGGCGCGCGGCTGGCACGCGCACCTGTTCGAAGGCGCCGCCGGGCTGGAAGCCGAGCTCGTTCGCGTGGGCCTGCTCGGCTGATCAGCCGTTGCAGCGGGCAAGGTCGTCCGGCGCGAGTTCCTCACCGGCGAAGCTGAAGCGGACGACCGCCGAGGTCTGCTTGGCCAGCCGCTTGCACATCACTTCGGGCCGGCCAGTGCCCTTGCCGGCGTAGCACCGGGTGCCCTCGCACATCCACAGCACGCCGCCGGCGATCACCTTGCTGTCGGCGGCGGGCTGGGACAACTCGGCCCGGTAGTACGGGCCGCTGTCCTTCGCTGCGAGCGGGGCAGCGGCGAGAGCGGCGAGAAACACGGCGGAAGTAAGGGGACGAAGCATCGCAGGTCCTTTCGCGGCCGATCGGTTGCATTGAAAAATCGGTTGCGATTCGCCACCTAGTAAGATGCGTTGCAGGTTGCAACTCAAAACTGTTTAGTTTGCCGGATGCCTGCGATGTGCGGTATTCCGGCCTTGAAAGGATCCCGATGGGCCACCTGCACGAAGACATGCGCGAGATCGCCCAATGCGGGTTGCCGAGCGCGCTCGAGGTGATGGGAGAGCGCTGGTCGTTCATGATCCTGCGCGCGAGCTTCAACGGGATCCGCCATTTCGAGGACTTCCAGGGCCAGCTCGGCATCGCCCGCAACATCCTCTCGAATCGCCTGCACCGGCTGGTCGAGAACGGCATCCTCAAGCGCGAGCCGGTCCCGGACGACCGCCGCCGGGTCGAGTACCGCCTGACCGAGAAGGGCATCGACTTGCTGCCGACGCTGGTCGCCCTCAGGCAATGGGGCGAGAAGTACAGCGCGCGCACGCAGTCGAGCCTGACGATCGTCGACGCGCGCGACCGCAAACCGATCGCGCCGATCCGCCTGCACGCCGCCGACGGGCGCCCGCTGCGCTACGAAGAACTCGACTGGGAAGAATCGGAGAAGGTCGGAAAATGAGTCACAGTGGGCGATGCAACTGCGGCGCGGTCAGCGCGACGATGGCCGGCGAGCCGGTCGCCGTGAGGGTGTGCTGGTGCCGCCAATGCCAGAAAGCCGCCGCCGGTGGGCCGACGCACAATGCGATGTTCAGGACCGAGGACGTTTCGCTCTCCGGCGAGTTGAGTTCGTGGAGCTACCGCGCGCCGAGCGGCAACACGCTGACGATGCATAATTGTCCAACGTGCTCGACGCCGGTTTTTGCGCAAAGCTCCGCGCGGCCGCAGTTCACGACCTTCCGCCTCGGCTTCCTCGACGAAGGGCACGGCCTCGCACCGAGCGTGGCGATCTGGACCGAAGAAATGCCCGCCTGGGCCAGGCTCGATCCGGCGATGGAAAGCTGGCCCCAGCAGCCTCCGCCACCGCCCCAAGCGAACTGAGCTCAGTCCTTCTTCGCGGGATCTTTCTCTTCCGCGTCGACCGTCACCTTGCTCGGTGGAGCGATCTCGGGATGCTTCGAAGCCAGTTTGCGTTCGCGATCCTCGTCTTCGTCCTTCATGCCCTTGCGGAACTCGCGCATGCCCTTGCCGAAGTCGCCCATGGTCTCGGCAATCTTGCCGCGGCCAAACAGCACCAGCACGACCAGTGCGACGATGATCCAGTGAAACGCCGAAAACGAACCCATGACAAAGAGACTCCTAGCGAGGTCCGCGCCATAGCAGGCCTCGCCTGAATGGGAAACTAAGCCCGCGGCGGCTGTCGGCGATAGCTGAGCGCCTCGGCGACGTGAATCCGCCCGACTTGTTCGGCGCCGGCGAGGTCGGCGATCGTGCGGGCGACGCGGAGCATGCGGGTGTAGCCGCGCGCCGAGAGGCGCATCGCTTCGGCCGCCTGCATCAGCAGCTTGCGCCCCGATTCGTCGGGGGTGGCGAATTTCTCGAGTGCATCGCCGTCGAGCTCGGCGTTGGTGCGCGCGCCGGCCTCGGCCGAGCGCGCGGTCTGGATCGCGCGAGCGGCGGCGACGCGAGCGGCGACTTCGGCGCTGCCCTCGGCAGGCGGCGGCAGCGCGAGGTCGCTCGCGCTGACCGGATCAACCTCCACGTGCAGGTCGATGCGATCGAGCAGCGGGCCGGAGACCTTGCTCTGGTAGTCGGCGGCACAACGCGGCGCGCGGCTGCAGGCGAGCGCGGCGTCGCCGAGATGGCCGCAGCGGCACGGGTTCATCGCGGCGACCAGCTGCACGCGCGCCGGGTAGGTGACGTGGGCGTTGGCGCGGGCGACGCTGACTTCGCCGGTCTCGAGCGGCTGGCGAAGCGAATCGAGCACCGCACGCTGGAATTCGGGCAGCTCGTCGAGGAACAGCACGCCGAGATGCGCCAGGCTGACCTCGCCCGGCTTGACCCGCAACCCACCGCCGGTGAGCGCGGCGATCGAAGCCGAATGGTGCGGGTCGCGGTAGGGCCGCCGGCGGCTGATCCGCCCGCCCTCGAGCATTCCGGCGACCGACTGCACCATCGAGGCTTCGAGCGCCTCGGCGGGTGTCATGAAGGGCAGGATGCCGGGCAGGCAGCTCGCCATGAGCGACTTGCCCGCGCCGGGCGGGCCGATCATCAAGAGGTTGTGTCCGCCCGAAGCGGCGATCTCGAGCGCGCGCTTGGCGGTTTCCTGGCCCTTGACCATCTTGAGGTCCGGTCCGGGTTCTGGCGGGTCGGCTTCGCCTTGGCGGGGCTCCGGCAGGGTCTGCACGCCCTTGAGGTGATTGAGAAGGCTGACGAGGTTGGGCGCAGCACAGATGGGAATGCCGCTCGCCCAGCGCGCCTCGGCGCCTTGCGCGGCGGGACAGATAAGCCCTTTGCCGGCGGCGCTGGCATGCAGCGCGGCGAGCAGCACGCCGGGCGAGGGGACCACGCGCCCGTCGAGCGCCAGCTCGCCCACCGCGATCCAGTCGGTCAGCTGTTCGGCGTCGGTCACGCCCATGGCGGCGAGCAGGGCGAGCGCGATCGGCAAGTCGTAGTGGCTGCCTTCCTTGGGCAGATCGGCTGGCGAGAGGTTGATGGTGATCCGCTTGGGCGGCAGCGCCAGGCCCATCGCGGCGAGCGCGGCGTGGACCCGCTCACGGCTTTCGCCGACCGCCTTGTCGGGCAGACCGACGAGATTGAACTTCGGCAAACCCGGGGCGATCTGGCATTGCACCTCGACGGCGCGCGCCTCCAGCCCGAGATAGGCGACCGTCGATACCAGTGCGACCACGTGATTCCCCTGACGTGAGGAGGTGATAGCGTCGCGCAAGCCATTGTCGAGACTGGACAAGTCCGTTATCGGGAACTTTCCGATCCGCAATGGTAAATCCGGCGGCAACCGGGTTCCTTCACTCGGCGTCATCCCTCGTCGCGCAGCTTTGGCGCAGCGCCGCCGGTTGTGCCCGAACACCACAATCGTGCGACGAGCCTCGCCGCGAGCGTACCGATCGGGGGCTCGGTACGCTCGGGCGAGGTGAAGCTCGCTCCGTCTTGACTTGGCGAGCACGCTCAACTAACCGCGCGCTCTATCGGGAGGCCGCCTTTACCGGCGGCCGTTTTTATTGATTTTCGAGGACTTCGCCATGAAGCGCACTTTCCAGCCGTCGAACCTTGTTCGCGCCCGCCGTCACGGCTTCCGCGCCCGCAAGGCGACCGTCGGCGGCCGCAAGGTCCTGCGCGCCCGTCGCGCCCGCGGCCGCAAGAAGCTCAGCGCCTGATTTAAACGCTTGGTAGAGAGCTGACTCGCGACCCGCTGGTCGCGCATCGAATCAGTGCCTACATCGGCGTCGCAATGGGCGACCCCATCTCCGTTCTGCGCAAGCGCGCCGAATTCGTCGCGGCCAACAAGGGCTTGCGCAACGCGCGCGTGGGCTTCGTCCTGCTGACCCTGCCGAATGCCGGCGCAGGCAAGCGCTTCGGCGTCACCGTCACCAAGAAGATCGGCAACGCTGTCGTCCGCAACCGGATGAAGCGCCGCTTCCGCGAGCTGCTACGTGCCGCGCTGCCGGACGAGGGCCTGCCCGATACCGATCATGTGCTGATCGGCCGCGAGGGCGGGGTCGAGCGCGACTTCGCCACGATGCAGGGGGAGCTTTCCGCCGCCCTGGCTCGGGCCCGCGAAGGCAAAGGCGATCCGGCGAGGCGGCGACGGCGATGAAAGAGCTCCTGATCCTTCTCGCCAAGGGATGGCAGCTCGGCCCGTCGCGCGTGCTGCCGCCTTCGTGCCGCTACCAGCCTTCGTGCAGCGAATACGCCATCGAAGCACTGGGAAAACATGGCGCGATCAAGGGTGGATGGATGACGGCGAAGCGGCTAATGCGCTGCCACCCCTGGGGGGGACATGGCTATGACCCGGTGCCCTGAATGCGCCGTTCGATTGAATTAGGGACCATCGGTGGACAATAATCGCAACCTCATCATTGCCGTGTTGCTGAGCATCGCGCTGTTCTTCGGTTGGGAGTTCGCGATGAGCCGGCTCTATCCGGAATCGAAACATCCCGCCGCGCCGGTCACCGAACAGACAACTCCCGGCGCTTCCGTGGACCAGGTACAGGGCACCGCGCCGCCGCCGAAGGTCACCCGCACGCGCGAAGGCGGGCTGCAGGACGCCAAGGACCTCGCGCTCGAGCAGAAAGACCTCGCCGCCGATCTCGCCGCGCCGGGCCGCGTCAAGATCGATGCGCCCGAACTGCTCGGCACGATCAACCCGGTCGGCGCGCGGATCGACGACGTCGAGCTCAAGAGCCATCGCGAAACCGTTGCCAAGAACTCGGGCCCGGTGCGGCTGTTCTCCCCCGCCGGCACGCCGGCGCAACAGTTCGCCCAGTTCGGCTGGGTCGGACAGGGCGTCAAGGTGCCCGACGCCAACACCCAATGGCAGGCGAGCGGCGGGCCGCTGGCTCCCGGCAAGCCGGTCACGCTGAGGTGGGACAACGGCGCGGGCCAGCGGTTCACGATCCGCTTCTCGATCGACGAGCGCTACATGATCACCGCCGAGCAGACGGTGGCCAACACCTCGCCCACGCCTGCGCTGGCGCAGCCTTATGCCTTCATCAACCGCACCAGCCGCACCGCCAGCCAGGACACCTGGACGGTCCATTCGGGGCCGATCGGCGCCTTTGACGCCGCCGTCGATTTTTCGAACAACTACGACGATGTCGCCAAGGCCGGCGAGGTCAGCCCGGCGGGCGCGCCGAACTGGGTCGGCTTCACGGACATCTATTGGCTCTCGGCGCTGGTCCCGCAGGATAAGGCTGGCGCGAAGGCCGATTTCCGCGCGGTCGATTCCGAGCATTATCGTGCCGACCTGATCTACGACCCGGTCAGCGTGCCCACGGGCAAGGCGCTGACCCGCACCACGCGGCTGTTCGCCGGGGCCAAGGAAAGCGACGTTCTCGATTCGTACGAGGACGCCGGGGTCGCGAAGTTCGGTCTGGCGATCGACTGGGGCTGGTTCCGCTGGTTCGAGGTGCCGATCTTCTGGCTCCTCAAGCATCTCTATACACTGGTCGGCAACTTCGGCGTGGCGATCATCCTGCTGACTTTCATCATCCGCGGGCTGATGTTTCCGGTAGCCCAGAAGCAGTTCGCCAGCATGGCGCAGATGCGCGCGGTGCAGCCAAAGATGAAGGCGCTGCAGGAACGCTACAAGGACGACAAGCAGCAGCTCCAGCAGGAGATGGCCAAGCTCTACAAGGAAGAGAAGATCAACCCGCTCGCCGGCTGCCTGCCGATCTTCCTGCAGATCCCGGTGTTCTTCGCGCTCTACAAGACGCTGCTGCTCTCGGTCGACATGCGCCACAAGCCGTTCGTGCTGTGGATCAAGGACCTTTCGGCGCCCGATCCATTGCACATCCTCAACTTGTTCGGCCTGCTCGACTTCAACCCGCCGGGCTTCCTCGGCATCGGCGTGCTGGCGGTGATCCTCGGCATCACCATGTGGCTCACTTTCCGCCTCAACCCGGCGCAGATGGATCCGGTGCAGCAGCAGATCTTCTCGCTGATGCCGTGGGTGATGATGTTCGTCATGGCGCCGTTCGCGGCGGGCCTGCTGCTCTACTGGATCACCTCGAACCTGCTGTCGGTGGCGCAGCAGCAGTACCTCTATTCGAAGCACCCGCAGCTGAGGGCGCAAGCGAACAAGGACAAGACCGACCAGGCACGCGCCGCCGCGCGCGACAAGAAGTGAGCGACGCGGACGCGCTGGCGAAGGAAGCGGCGCGGCTGTTCTCCGGCCGCGTGGAGTTCCTCCTCTCGGCCCCGAAGCTCGATTTCCTGCCCGAGCCGAACGCGCCGGAGATCGCCTTCTGCGGCCGGTCGAACGTCGGCAAGAGCTCGCTGCTCAACGCGCTCACCGGCCGCAAGGCGATCGCGCGGACCTCGGTGACACCGGGGCGGACGCAGGAGCTCAACTTCTTCGAGGTCGGCGAGCCGACGCAGTTCCGGCTGGTCGACATGCCCGGATACGGTTTCGCCAAGGCGCCGATCAAGGTCGTCGACCGGTGGAAGCAGCTGGTACGCACCTACCTGCGGGGGCGTGCCGTGCTAAAGCGAACGCTTGTCCTCATCGACGCCCGCCACGGGGCGAAGGAGGTCGATCTCGAAATGATGAAGATGCTCGACGAGGCCGCGGTCGGCTATCGCCTGGTCTTGACCAAGGCCGACAAGATCAAGGCGAGCGAGCTGGCCGCCGTCCTTACCGCCACGGAGACCGAGGCGCGCAAGCATGCTGCGGCGTTCCCCATCGTGCATGTCACCAGCGCCGAAAAAGGCATGGGAATCGCCGAGCTGCGCGCCGCCGTGCTGGCGGACGTGCGGACCTAGTTCCCCGCCTTCACCCCCTGATACTCGGTCGCCAGGGTGGGATCGCATTCGTAGGGGTTGATGTAATTGCCCGGCTGCTTGTCCCAGACGATGTAGCGCGCACCGTTGTTGGCGATCATTTCGGGATCGGAGAACCACTGCGAGGCTTCGAGGCGCTTGCCGTCCGGGCTGAGGCGATAGCGTTCGACAAGATGGACGTTGTTCGAGTGATCGAGGCCGTTGTTGGTGAGGGTCGACGCCTCGAGATGATCGGTATCGATCACGAGGGTATCGCCTTCCCAGTGCCCAATTGAGTCGCCTACTTTGTTATGCGGCGCCTCGGCTGGGAGATGGGGCCGACCGTCGGTGTGGATCAGCCGCACCTGATCGAAATACTCGTAGCGGAAGACGATGAGACCGGGTGCCTGCTCGATCTCCATCGAAAACGGGCCCTGCTCGGCATAGATGACCGATTGCGGCATGCAGACGCGCGCGAGGGTCATCTCGTCTTCGGGCTTCCAGGCATCCGCCCTTGCCTTGGCTTTGGGCGTCGGAATCAGCCCGCCGTACTCGCCCTGCGGGTATTCGGCGACGCCGGTGTCGTCCAATATCACCGTGTTGGGCGGGAGCTTGGCCTTGAGGTCCGCCGGCATCTCGCTCTTGGTGAACGACGGGCCCCAGTAGCCGGTCAGATCGGGATGGGCGGGGTCCCCGGACTTCGCCATCACCGGCGCGCAGGCGAGGGCCGCGGCGCTTGCCGCGAGCATGAGGGCAAAGCGCATCGTCAGCTCTGGTCCTTCTGGCCGAACGGCAGCGAACCAATCGGCTTGCCGTGGGCGTCCTTCAAATCGCGCAGGCGAAGGTAATTGCGTCCATCGCGCGATGGCCAGCCGTCGATGGTCACCGTGTCGCGGGGCTTGATCGCGTCGCGCGTCCACCCGCGGCGCACGAGCACCACCGGGGCATTGGTCTCGGCGCGCCACTTTTCGATCGAGCCGTCGGGCTTCTTGACGTCGAGCGCGACCATTCCGTGCGGGTTGGTGAAGCGAAACTCCGTCACCGTGCCGGTGATTGTGACGCTCTTGCTCGGATCAAAGAATGCCGCGAACGAATGGTGTGCCTGCGCCGCGGCCGGTAAGAGGGCCAAGCTCGCAGCGAGCGCGGCCGTTGGTTTGATAGACATGGTCCGAATCTCTCCGTCGCGCCGTCTGGCGCCTCGGCCCAAAGGATACATCCTATAGCGCGGAGCGGAAACATTTTTCCGCTATTCGGACCTCCATTCCAAGTGGCGGAAATACACCTCACTGCGTGTCTCGATTTCCCCATCTCCGGGGCTCGCAGCAGCGGACCTGTTCAGCCTCGACAGCAAAGGGCTGAATGCTTAGGGCGGCGCTCATGAAGCTGATCATCGGCAACAAGAACTATTCGAGCTGGTCGCTGCGCGGCTGGCTGGCGGCCAAGCAGTCTGGCCTTCATTTCGAGGAACTGACCGTCCATATCGATGGCGACGACTGGCAGGCGATGAAGCGCCAGGACGGCGAATTCCAGCCCTCGGCGGGCAAGGTGCCGGTGCTGTGGGACGGCGACGTGGTCGTGTGGGACAGCCTGGCGATCATGGAATATCTGGCGGATAAAGTGGGCCGCGACCGCTTCTGGCCGAAGGACGACGCCGCGCGCGGCATGGCCCGGGCGATGGTCGCCGAGATGCATTCGAGCTACCTCGCGCTGCGCCGGCAATGCCCGGTCAATATCCGCAAGCGCATCGGCGGGATCGAGCTCAGCGAGGAAACCCGCAGCGATATCGTGCGCATCCTCGGCCTGTGGGCCGAGGCTCGGGCGCGCTTCGGCAAGGGCGGACCCTTCCTGTTCGGCACCTTCAGCGCCGCCGACATCTTCTACGCGCCCGTGGTCAGCCGGTTCGTCACCTACGGCATCGGCGTGCCCGGTTTCGCCCAGGCCTACATGCAGGCGGTGTGGGAGCACGAGTGGCTGCAGCAGTGGGTCCACGCCGCCGAAAGCGAAGAATGGACGATCGAGCAGTTCGAGACCGAGCCCGCCTGATCAGGCCTTTGGCGGATAGGGCGTACCGTCCTTGTGCAGGTAGCCGTCGCCGGCGAACTTGAGATCGATGTCGGGATATTCGCCGGTGTCGTTGGCGCTGTCGCCAGCACTGATCGCGATCATCACGCAGTCCTCGACGCTGCGATTCTGCAGGTGATGTCCGTCTTGAACCCCCTTGGGCCACGCCGCGACATCGCCCGCGCGAAGCACCGTTTCGCCGCCGTCCTCGACCAGCACCGCTTCTCCGGAAAGGATGACGACCAGCTCGTCCTCCAGTGCGTGCCAATGGCGCTGCGACGACCAGCCGCCCGGTTTGAGCACCACATGGCTCGCGCCCATCTCGGTAAGCCCGGCGACGGGCGCGAGACGGCGGTACCAGCGCCCCGGCATCGGTTTGTCATACGGCGCTGGATAGCCGGTACGATTGCTTTGCGGGATGGCCTCGAGATCGAGCTTGGGCATTGCAGGTTCGCTCCGGCTGGAAAGCTGCGGTCGGCTCGTCTAACCCGCTGCCATGACTAAGGCCAGTGACGCCGTCGCGCTCGCCGAGGCGCTGATCGCCTGCGAGAGCGTGACCCCCGCGCACGGGCCGGTGTTCGACGCGCTCGAGGCCATGCTCGCGCCGCTCGGGTTCGAGATCCATCGCTTCATAGCCGGCGAGGGCTCCGATCCGGTCGAGAACTGCTTCGCGATTCGCAGAGGGGCGGAGGGATCGCGGCATTTCGCCTTTGCCGGCCACCTCGACGTGGTTCCGGCGGGCGAGGGCTGGAACAGCCGCCCGTTCACGCCCGAGCGGCGCCAGGCGCCGGGCGGCGAGATGCTTTTCGGGCGCGGCGCGGTGGACATGAAGAGTTCGATCGCGGCGATGGTCGCGGCGGCGGCGGAAATCCCGGGCGAAGCGGGCACGCTCAGCATGATCATTACCGGCGACGAGGAAGGCCCGGCGATCCACGGCACGCGGGCGCTGATCGGGTTGATCCGCGAGCGCGGCGAGGTGCCCGACCTGATCCTCGTCGGCGAGCCGACGTGCGTTGCGAAGCTCGGCGACATGGTGAAGATCGGCCGCCGCGGCTCGATCAACGTCTGGCTGACGGTCGAGGGGCGGGAAGGGCACGTCGCCTATCCGCAGCGGGCCGACAATCCGATCCCCAGGCTGGTGGCGATGCTGGCCGAGCTCGACGCGTGGGTGCTCGACCAGGGCACCGAGTGGTTCGAGCCGTCGAATCTCGAGATCACCGAGCTGCAGGTCGGCAACCCCGCGCACAACGTGATCCCTCCGCGAGCGGTCGGGCGTATCTCGATCCGCTTCAACGATTTGCACACCGGCGCAGAGCTGGCGCACAAGGTCAGCGAGATCGCGCAGAAGCACGGCGGCACAGTCGAGCCGATCATCTCGGGCGAACCGTTCCTCACCCCTCCCGGCCCCTTCTCAAAGCTGCTGGCGGAGGCGATCAAGGCCGAGACCGGGATCGATCCCGAGCTCTCGACCAGCGGCGGCACGTCGGACGCGCGGTTTCTCAAGGATCTTGCCCCGGTGATCGATTTCGGGCCGGTCAACGCGACGATGCACAAGCGCGACGAAGCGATCGCGGTCGAGGACCTGGCAACGCTGGTGCGAATCTACCGCCGGATCGCGCTGGCGGCGCTGGAGGGGAAGTGAGATGGGTCACCGGCTGACGCTGTTCATCCTGGTTGGGTTCGTGCTCGGCATCGCCTGTGGCTTCGCGCTCAACCAGAGCTTCGCAGCGGGCGACCCGGCGCTGGCGCAGTGGGCCGACTATCTCAAACTGCTGCCCGACGTGTTCCTGCGGCTGATCAAGATGATCATCGCGCCGCTGGTGTTCGGCACGATCGTCAGCGGCATCGCCGGTCTCGGCGACGCGCGCGAGCTTGGCCGCATCGGCGGGCGCGCGCTCGGCTGGTTCGTCGGTGCGAGCCTGATGTCGCTAACGCTCGGGCTGATCCTGGTGAATCTGTTCCGCCCCGGCGTCGGCCTGGCGCTCAGCGCGGCGACGCCGGTCGGCGAGCTGGCGACGAGCGAGTTCACCCTGCGCCACTTCGTGCTCGAGATTTTCCCCACCAGCGCTTTCGACGCGATGGCGCAGAACAACATCCTGCAGATCCTGGTGTTCTCGGTCTTCGTCGGCGTCGGGCTTTCGGCGCTGCGCGAGCGCGGCGCGGTGCTCGTGCGCGCCGCCGAGGCGCTCGCCGACCTGATGCTGCAAGTGACCGATTACGTGATGCGCTTCGCCCCGTTCGCGGTCTTCGGCGCGCTTGCTTCGGTCGTCGCCACCAAGGGCCTCGGGATTATCGCCACTTACGGCGTGCTGGTGAGCGAGTTCTACTTCGCGCTGATCCTGCTGTGGGTGCTGCTGCTGTCGATCGGCGCGATGTTCTTGCGCCGCCGTATCTTCGCGCTGGTGCGCTACATCCGCGCCCCGCTGATCCTGGCCTTCTCGACCGCCAGCTCGGAAGCCGCGCTGCCCAAGCTGTTCGAGCAGCTCGACCGCTTCGGCGTGCCGCGGCGCATCTCGGGCTTCGTCCTGCCGCTCGGCTACAGCTTCAACCTCGACGGCTCGATGATCTACATGAGCTTCGCGGCGATCTTCATCTCGCAGGCTTACGGCATCCCGCTGACGACCGAGCAACAGGTGGTCATGCTGCTGACGCTGATGGTCACCTCGAAGGGCATCGCCGGCGTTCCGCGCGCGAGCCTGGTGGTGATCGCGGCGACGCTGACCCAGTTCAACCTGCCGATCGAGGGCATCGCGCTGCTACTCGGGATCGACCAGTTTCTCGACATGGGCCGCTCGGCGACCAACGTCGTGGGCAATGCCGTGGCAACTTCGGTCATCACCAAGTGGGAGGGGATGCTCGAAAAGCCCAAGCCCGACGAGGTCGAGCCGCCGCACGCGCCGAGCCACACGCCCACACATGGGCGGCAGGGACTCGATCTCGACCCAAGCGCCTAGCGGGCCAGCGCCACCGGGGCGAACTGGCTGAGGCCGCAGGTCGGGCCCGGAATCGAGCTACCCTGGATCAGCACGGTGATCGTGTCGACGCTGCACAAGTTGCCGGTCGTGATCTTGTAGCCGAAGCGCTTCTCGCGGCCGAGGTCGGGGCAGCGCGAAGCGAGCGTGTTGCGATAACGGGTTCCGTTACGCATGATGAAGTCAATCGTCTGATCGTCGTAGACTTTGGTTTCCAAGATGTCGGCGACGCGCACGCAATCCACCGGCCGTCCGGCGGCTACGACGGCTGGTGCCGGCGCACGGCTTTGCGCGCCAACCGACGCGGTTGGCGTACAGGCCGAAGCGGCGAGCGCTGCGGTGAGGGCCGAAGCGGCAGCGAGCGTGTGTTTCATGGTTCGTCTCCTCCTGCGGGCACGGGCTCACGCAGATCGCGGAGCGGGCGCCCGCCTACCTCTGCCAACGGGGGGCTCGAGGACCTTGTTCCTGAATTCGCACAAGTGGTTCACCGCGCACCGCCAGCACTCGGGCAGGCGCGCCTTGCAGGTGTAGCGGCCGTGCAGGATCAGCCAGTGGTGCGCTCCGGCGCGGAACGGCTGCGGCACGCGCTTCTCGAGCTTGGCCTCGACTTGCTCGGGCGTCTTGCCCTTGGCGAGGCCGGTGCGGTTACTCACACGGAACACATGGGTGTCGACCGCGAAGGTCTCCTCCCCGAACGCGCAGTTGAGCACGACGTTCGCGGTTTTGCGCCCGACGCCCGGCAGCGCGGTAAGGGAGTCGCGATCGCGCGGAACCTCGCCGCCATGCTCGGCGATTAGCTTCTCGGACAAGGCGATGACGTTCTTGGCTTTTGAATTGAACAGCCCGATCGTCTTGATGTGCCGCTTGAGGCCGTCCTCGCCAAGCTCGACCATCTGCTGCGGCGTCTTCACTTCGGCGAACAGCTTGCGGGTCGCCTTGTTGACGCCGACGTCGGTCGCCTGGGCGCTCAGCACGACGGCGATGAGCAGTTGATAGACGTTGCCGAACTCGAGCTCCGTCTGCGGATCGGGATTGTCCTCGGCGAGCAGACGGAAGAATTCGAAGATTTCCGCTTTCGTCACGCCTGGCCGATCACCCGCGCGACGTGCAGCGTGTTGGCATATTGCTGGAAACGCACGGCCTTGCCGTCGCGAAGCCGCCAGACGTGCACGAACTGGGTATCCTGCGACTTTCCGGTCGCCTTGCAAGTACCGCAGTAGCGGCCGAGCGCGACCACGGTGTCGCCGGCGTCGAGCAGTTCTTCGACTTTGGCGCCGAAACCATCCCACTCGGCGCCGATTCGGCCGAACACCCCTTCGAGGATGGCTTGCGGGCCGACGTACGGATTGCGATCCGCATAAGGGAAATCGTCGGCTTCGTTCCACACGATCTCCGGACTCATGGCGCCGATCGCCGCAGGAATGTCGCCGCTCTCGAACGCCTCGTAGATGCCGCGGATCACCGCGACGTTATCGCCTGCCATGTTTCGTTCCCTTCCCGAAGTCAGCTTAGCCCCAGCACCTGCGGCATCGTGTAGCGGCCGGCGTCGCGGCCGATCAGCCACGCCGCTGCGCGCACGGCGCCGTGGGCAAAGATCATCCGGTCTTCCGCGCTGTGCGAGAGCGCCAAACGCTCATGCTCGCCGGCGAAGATCACCGTGTGATCGCCGGCGACGGTGCCGCCGCGCAAACTGGCGAAGCCGATCGCGCCGGCCTTGCGAGCGCCGGTCTGTCCGTCGCGCCCTCGCTCGGAGTTGTCGGCAAGCTCGACCCCGCGCCCCTCGGCTGCCGCTTGTCCGAGCAACAGCGCGGTGCCGCTCGGCGCATCGACCTTCATCCGGTGGTGCATTTCGAGCACCTCGATGTCCCATTCGGGTCCGAGCCGGCTGGCCGCCTCGCGCACCAGGTGGGCCAGCAGGGTCACGCCGAGCGAGGTATTGCCGGTCTGCAGCACCGGTATCGCCCGCGCGGCGCAATCCAGCGCGACCTGATTCGCCTCGTCGAGCCCGGTGGTGCCGACCAGGATCGGCACCCCGGCGCCGATCGCCGCGTGGAGGTTGGCGTCGAGCGCGAAGGGGGCGGAGAAATCGAGCAGCGCCTCGCTCGCGTCGGCCAGCGATGCGACGTCGCCTCCTTTGTCGACTCCGCCCGCCAGCTCGTGCCCGGCCGCGGCGATGGCCTGGACGAGCGCGTGGCCCATGCGCCCCTCGCTGCCGATGATGCCGATCCGTGCCATTGCGCCTCCGCGTTGAGCCGTGCTTCATGGGGCACATGGCCGCGCATCGCAATATCGTCATCCTTACCGGCGCGGGGATCAGCGCAGAATCCGGCCTGCGCACGTTTCGCGCCGCGGATGGATTGTGGGAGGATCACCGCGTCGAGGACGTCGCCACCCCGCAAGCCTTTCGCCGCGATCCCGACCTCGTCCAGCGCTTCTACGACGTGCGGCGGGCGAACATCCTCGCCGCGCAGCCGAATCCGGCACACGACGCGCTGGCGCGGCTCGATCGCGAGTGGCGTGGCGAGCTGCTTATTGTGACCCAGAACATCGACGACCTGCACGAGCGCGCCGGCGCCCGGCGCGTGCTGCACATGCATGGCGAGGGACTCAGCGCCTGGTGCACCGCCTGCGACGCGCGCCACCCATGGACGGGCATCCTGCGCGACGAGCCGCCGTGCCCGGCCTGCGGCGCGGCCGCGCTTCGCCCCGACATCGTCTGGTTCGGCGAGATGCCCTACCGGATGGACGAGACCTTCGCCGCACTCGCCCGCGCCGACGTGTTCGTCTCGATCGGCACATCGGGCGCGGTCTATCCGGCGGCGGGCTTCGTGCAGGAAGCCACAAGTCATGGCGCGGCCACGCTCGAGCTCAACCTCGAACGCAGTCAGGGCTCGCGCTGGTTCGATGAAACCCGGCTCGGCCCGGCAAGCGAGCTGGTGCCGGAGTGGGTGGAGGAACTGCTGCAGCGGGAAGATTGACGGTCGAGGCCGCCCCTGGCCGCCTCAGTGCTTGCGGTCGAGGAACCCGTGCATCCGCAACCAGCTGCTGAACGCCGCGAACCAGCCGGTGCTGGTGGTCGTCTTCGGATACATTCCGAAACCGTGGCCGCCCTGTTCGTAGAAATGGAATTCGACCGGCCGCCCGGCCTTGCGCCAGCTCTCGACGATGCCGAACCCGGCGTTACCGAACAGCGGGTCGTCGGCGGCGACCGCGACGAATAGCGGGGGCGCGTCCGTCGGCACGTCGACCGTTCCCATCGGGCCGTAGATATCGCCCAGAAACGCGGGCTTCGCGTCCGCCACCGCGTATTCGGTGGTCATCGTCAGCATCGCCCCCGCCGAAAAGCCGATCATGCCGATACGATCGGGATCGATGCCCCATTGGCCGGCGCGGGAACGGACCAGCGCGAATGCGGCGCGCGCGTCCTCGAGCTGGGGCTTGAGCCCGGCGAATGCCTGCCCCCCCGCCGACGAACCGCCGGGCGGCGGCCCGGAGCGCGGGCGCCGCATCGAATCGGCGTATTCGGCGAGCGAAGCGGGTGACTGGTTCAGCCGGTACTTGAGCACGAACGCGGCGACGCCCTCCTTGGCCAGCGCCTTGGCCACGTCCCAGCCTTCGTTTTCCATCGACAGGGTCACGAAGCCGCCGCCCGGCGCGACGATCGCGGCCGCGCCGGTCGCCTTGCCCGGATCCGGCAAGAACGGCATCAGGGTCGCTTCGGTAACGTTACGGGCGAAGGAGCTCCCGTACTGGCTGTGCCAGCTCTCGGCCACTTTCGCGCCCGCCAACGGACCGGTGCCGAGCTTGATCGCGTTGGGTTGCGGCGGGATGGCCATCGGCGTCATGGTGTCATTCTGCGCCCCCGCCGGAACGGCGAGCGCGGCCAGCGCCAGCGGCGCCAACATCGCCAGCGCTCGGGCCGCGTAACGTGTGACAGGCATAGGATTCCCCCGACCGATAAACTCCGACAAATGTAGCCGGAAGCGCCAGGCGGTCAACGGGGATTAGGCAATCATGCGCTGCTGCACGCGCGGCATGCCGCGTCCTTGGCAATGGTCATCGTCCGCAGGCTCGGGGTCAGCCCGTCGAGCACGTGGAGCTTGCCGAACTGAGCGTCTCCGAGGCCTCCGACCGGCGCGAGCAGCACGCGGATCGCCTGCAGCGCGGCGAACGTGCCGGTCCACCCGGCCATCGCGCCGAGCATGCCGTCCTCGGCGCAAGTGTCGCAGTCGTCGGCATCGAATGCGTCGCCGACGAAGCAGCGATAGCATGGCTGGTCCGGCAGGTGCCCGGCGAACGCCCCGACCTGGCCCTGGAAGCGGCCGACGGCGGCGCTGAGCAGCGGGATGCGCGCGGCGACGCAGGCGTCGGACACGGCGAGGCGAGTGGCGAAATTGTCGCAGCCGTCGAGCACCAGGTCCGCGCCGGCGATGTGCTCGAACGCGTTGTCCCGCGTCAGCCGCTCGGCGTGCCAGTGCACCTCGATGTCGGGGTCGAAATCGTTGACCCACACTTCGCCCAACTCCGCCTTGCGATGGCCCACGTCTCTCTCGCAGTAGATCGTCTGCCGCTGCAGGTTGGTCGCATCGACGGTGTCGTCGTCGACCAGGACCAGCGTGCCGATGCCAGCCGCCGCGAGATACTGCAGGGCCGGCGAGCCGATTCCGCCGAGACCGATCAGCACCGCGCGCGCTTTCGCCAGCGCCGCTTGTCCTGCTCCGCCGACTTCGGGAAGCACGATGTGGCGCGCGAAACGGTCGAGGCGGTCGGGCGGAAGGGCCATGCGCGGACTCCTAGAGCGGGCGCACGGCCCATGTCGACAACCCTGTTGAAGGGTTGCCGACAGGCCGTCCAAAACTTGTGAATTTGCCGGGGGTGCCGGTCAGCTTTCCAGCTGTCTCAACAGGCTGCGCACGTCGCCGTCCATATCGGCGTCGCGCTTGCGCAAGTCCTCGATCAGCCGCACCGCGTGGATCACCGTCGAGTGATCGCGGCCGCCGAACTTGCGGCCGATCTCAGGGTAGCTGCGCGGCGTGAGCACTTTGGCGAGGTACATCGCCACCTGGCGCGGGCGCACCACCGCGCGGGCGCGCCGCTTGCTCGACATCTCCGAGCGGTCGACGCGGTAGAACTGGCATACCGTGCGCTGGATCTCGTCGATCGTGATCCGCTTGCGGTTGGCAGAGAGAATGTCGGTCAGCTGCTCTTCGGCGAGTTGCAGCGAGACGGTCTGGCCGGTCAGCTGGGCGTAGGCGATCAGCTTGTTGAGCCCGCCGACCAGCTCGCGGACGTTGCGATTGATCGTCCGCGCGAGGAACTCGATCACGTCGGCCGGGACTTCGAGCGGGGCGAAGCGGGTGAGCTTCGATTCGAGGATCGAACGGCGCAGCTCGATGTCGGCCGACTGGATGTCGGCGACCAGCCCCATCGACAGCCGGCTGAGCAGGCGCGGCTCGACACCGTCGAGCGCCTGCGGCGCGCGGTCGGCGGCGAACACCAGCCGCTTGCCCTCGGCGAGCAGCGCATCGATCGTGTAAAGCAGTTCTTCCTGCGCAGCGGCCTTGCCGATAATGAACTGGATGTCGTCGACCAACAGGAGGTCGAACGCGCGCAGGCGCGCCTTGAACTCCATCATCTCGTTCTGGCGCAGGGCCTGGACGAACTCGATCATGAAGCGCTCGGCGCTGCAGTAGAAGATCCGCGCGCGCGGGTGGCCCTGCAAGTACGAATGGCCGACCGCGTGGAGCAGGTGCGTCTTGCCCTGGCCGGTCGCAGCCTTGAGGTAGAGCGGCGAGAATTGCGGAGTCTCGGTCTTGGCCATCCGTTCGGCGGCGTTGAACGCGAGCACGTTGGTCGATCCGGTGACGAACGCAGCAAAAGTCAGCGACGGGTCGAGCCCGACCGAGCTGGTGAAGCCATGCTCGCCGATCGAAGCCATCGCCATTCCGGGGACGGCGTCGTTGGCGGCGCGGTGGCCGAAGCCGTCCTGGCCGCGCAGATCGATGTCGCCGAGCTTGCGGCGGCCCGGGTGCACGCCGATGCGCACGTTGCGCACTTCGCCGCGGGCGATCTTCCACGCCAGGCTGAGCCGGTCGTGGAAGCGGTCCTGGACCCAGTTGGCCGAAAACTCCGTCGGCAGATACAGGTCGAGCGTGCCGGTATCCTTGCAGAAGCCGCCAAGCTGGATCGGGCGAATCCACTGGCTGAACAGTTGGTGCCCCAAATCCTTGCGCAAGCCCTGGCTGATGTCCGCCCAATCGGCGGCGAGGTCGACAGCTTCCTGGTCTTCGATCTGCCCCACCTTACGGCTCTCCCCTCCGGCTGCCGGATGACCGGCATGTGCGCCAATTCGAATCATTTCGAACAGCCCCGTCTCTTGCGATCCAAAACCCCCAGAGACGACACGGTGCGCACGCAATGCTCCGCCCCTCGCCGAAACCCTCGTTTTCAAGAGGGCGGCGCCCGCCAATCGTCGTCTCAACATGAGAGCTGAAGCATCGAATGCCGCAGCCCGTGACCGCTCTTAAAAGGCCCTTCCGGCCGAAGGGCAAGGGCACTCGTGTAAAAAATGTGAAATATAGAGTCTTGACTCGCCGGAACCCGGCGGGCGTGCGTTAAAATGGCCGATTTCTGCCGTTTTTGCGCCGCACGCCATGCGAATCGCGGAAAATCCTACACTCTTTACCAAGCCCGGCGCGAACCTTTCGCAGGCGCAAAAAAAGGCCGGCGATTTCGCGCCGGCCCCGTTCCGATTTCGTTCCCGACCAGCCGGCCGGGAAAACGAATCACATGCCTGCGACTCGCTTGCTCAAGCGACTCATCTTCCGCGCCACGGTGTTCTTGTGCATCACGCCGCGGGCGACTCCGCGGGCCAGTTCGGGCTGGGCTTCGCGCAGCGCCTCGGCGGCGGCCTTCTTGTCGCCGCCGGCGATCGCCAACTCGACTTTCTTGACGAAGCTGCGGATGCGGCTCACGCGGGCTCCGTTGATCTCCGCGCGAACGTTGTTGCGGCGGATGCGCTTCTTGGCTTGCGGCGTATTGGCCATGTCGTTCCTCTATCGGGCCGGCTGATGCACGGCCGTAACCTTAGTCCGTCGAATCGGCGAAAGCGGCGATGGCTCGCCGAAGAGCGGCGCCCTTAGCCGGGGGCGAGCGCGACGTCAATCACCGGTGCGGCTGGTCGGCCGGTCAGCGCGACAGGAAATAGAGAATGATCCCCAGCAGCGGCAGGCCCACGGCGAGGCCGCCGAGCAGCCAGCTCAAGTTGTAGAACAGCTTCTCGCGCTTGCGATTCCTGCGCCGGCGCTTGTCACGACGCTCCTTTCGGCTGCTCGAAGAGCTGCTTCGGCCGTCGGGCATGCCCGAGGTTCCTCCCCCTCTTGTGTCGGTGGTCCCCTGTGACCTTTCGAGCGTTAGTATGACTGCCCGAAGCTATCCGCAACCAATGAATCTACTGCTGGCACCGCGGGCAGAACCAGGTGCTTCGGCCGCCCTGGACGACGCGTTTGATCGAGCCCCCGTCGCCGCGGCGGCACGCCTGGCCCTCTCGGCCGTAGACGTCGAAGCGCTTGGAGAAATAGCCGAGCTCGCCGTCAGGACGAGCGTAGTCGCGAAGCGAGGATCCGCCCGCGTCGATGGCTTCGCCGAGCACCTCGCGGACGGCGAGCACAAGTCGCTCGAGCGCCGGCTTCGACACGCGCCCGGCCGGCTTTCGCGGATCGATCCGCGCGCGGAAAAGCGCCTCGCAGACGTAGATGTTGCCGAGGCCCGCGACCACGCCCTGGTCAAGCAGGAGGAGCTTCACCGCCTGCTTGCGCCCGGCGAACGCGGTCCGAAGGTGCGCGGCGGTGAGCTGTGGCCCGAGCGGTTCCGGCCCCAGGGCCATGAACGGCGGCCAGGCGTCGAGCGCGTCGCTGGCGATCAGGTCGACGAAACCGAATCGGCGGGGATCGCACAGCGCAAAGCGGTGCCCGGCAGTCTCGAGGACGAGGTGATCGTGCTTGCCGATCGTCTCGGGATCGATCCGCCAGCGGCCGCTCATGCCGAGATGGAACACCATGGTAAGCGCGCGGTCGGTGTGGACGAGGCCGTATTTCGCCCGCCGCCCGAGCCCGGTCACCCGGGCACCGGTGAGGCGTTGGACAAAGCCGTCGGGGAACGGGAAGCGCATGTCGGGGCGATGGAGCGCGACGTGCTCGAGCCGCTCCCCCTCGAGGTATCGCGCGAGCCCGCGCACGGTGGTTTCGACTTCGGGAAGCTCGGGCATCGCGGCTTCGTTAGACAAGCGTTTGCCTAGTGACTAGGGCCGCCCGCGATGCCCGCCGACCGCCAGCAAGCTCGCGCTTATGTTCTCCTTGGGCTGGTCATGCTCCTGTGGGCCGGGAACTCCATTGTCGGCCGGGCTGTGCGGAACGACGTCGGGCCTTTCGTCTTGTCGTTCGTTCGCTGGGCCGGGGCGAGCCTGGTATTGCTGCCGTTCGCGATCGGTCCGTTGCGGCGCGACTGGGGGGCGCTGCGGCAGAGCTGGCCCATCGTGGTCCTGCTCGGGCTGACCGGCGTCGCGGCGTTCAACGCGATCATGTACACCGGCCTGCACTACACCACGGCCACAAACGGGCTGCTGTTGCAGGCGGCGATCCCCCCAGCGGTCCTCGCTGCGGATCGGCTGTTGTTCGGAGTGCGCGCCGGCTGGCTGCAGTTGCTCGGCATTCTGGCTTCGATGCTCGGAGTTGCGGTGATCGTGTTCCAAGGACAGCCGAGCCATGTGCTCGGCTTCCGTTTCGGCCTGGGCGACGGCCTGGTTCTGATCGCATGCGTCGACTGGGCGGTCTACACGGTGCTGCTGCGCAAGCGGCCCCGCGTATCGCCCTTGAGCTTCCTCCTGGCGACGTTCCTTGTCGGTGTGGCCGCGGTCGCCCCGCTGGCGCTGTGGGAAGCGCTCACCGGGCCGCCGATGCAGTGGCACGCCGGCGTGGGCGCGGCCTTCCTCTATGTCGCGCTGCTCCCCTCGCTCGTGTCCTATCTCATCTACAACAACGCGGCCGACGTGGTCGGGCCGGCCCGGGCGGGACAAGCGATCACCCTGCTCCCGCTGTTCGGCGCGCTGCTTTCGGCCGCGCTGCTCGGCGAGCCGCTTCACGCCTACCACTTCGCCGGCATGGCCCTGATCCTGATCGGTATCGTGGTGAGCGCGCTGGCGCCCCGGCAGGCGCGCCGCTAGAGGACCGGCTATGAGCGACCAGGTTTCCTTCGGATACGAAGACGTTGCCCCCGAGGAAAAGACCCGCCGCGTGGGCGAAGTCTTTTCCGGCGTGGCGAAGAAATACGACGTCATGAACGACGCGATGTCGGCGGGGATGCACCGGCTGTGGAAGGACCGCTTCGTCCGCCGGGTGAAGCCGCAGCCCGGCGAGGCGATCCTCGACATGGCCGGCGGGACGGGCGACATCGCCTTCCGCCTCGCCGAGCGCGGCGCCGAGGTGACGGTGGCCGACATCAACCAGGAGATGCTCGACGTCGGCATCGAGCGAGCGATGGACCGCGGCATCGACGGCCTCGTCTGGTCGCGCCAGAACGCCGAGGCGTTGACCCTGCCGGACCGGATGTTCGACGCCTACACGATCGCCTTCGGCATCCGCAACGTGACCCATATCGACCACGCGCTCGCCGAGGCGCACCGGGTCCTCAAGTTCGGCGGCCGGTTCTTTTGCCTCGAGTTCTCCAGCACCGAGTGGCCTGGCTTCAAGCAGGCCTACGACCTCTATTCGCACAAACTGGTGCCGCGGATCGGCAAGGCCATCGCCGGCGACGAGGACAGCTACCGCTACCTGATCGAATCGATCCGCCGCTTCCCGCCGATGCCCGAGTTCGAGGGGATGATCCGCCAGGCCGGCTTCGCGCGGACGAAGGTCGAGCCGATCATGGGCGGGCTCGTGGCCATTCATTCGGGCTGGAAGATCTAGCGTGACGCGCCCCTCGACGCACATCTGGCGCCTCCTCAAGTGGGGCCGCACGCTGGCGAAGCACGGGGCGCTGCGCGGGATCGAGCACGACCCGAACACCCCGCAACCGGTTAAGCGGCTCACCCGGATTGCCCGTTTCGGAACGGTCCAGCCGCGCAACCCGGACTACGCGGCGGCGTTCCAGGCGATCGGCCCGGCGGCGATCAAGCTCGGCCAGTCGCTCGCCACGCGGCCCGACCTCGTCGGCGAGGAGGCGGCCCGAAACCTGCTGACGCTGCAGGACGATTTGCCGCCGGTGCCGTTCGCGGCGATCCGCGCCGAGATCGCCCGCAGCTTCGAGGCGCCGGTCGAAGCGCTGTTCTCAGAGATCGACCCGGTGCCGGTGGGCTCCGCCTCGATCGCGCAGGTGCATCGCGCGGTGACCAGCGACGGCAAGCAGGTGGCGGTCAAAGTGCTGCGCCCCGGCATCCGCGAGCGCTTCGCCCGCGACATCTCGACCTACGAATGGGCGGCGGCGCATCTCGAGGCGCTCGGCGGCGAGGCGGCGCGGCTGCGCCCGCGGCTGACGATCGCAAACTTCAAGCGCTGGACCAACCGCGAGCTCGACTTGCGCCGCGAAGCCGCCTCCGCCTCCGAGCTGGCCGAGGGCATGCGCGGGTTCGAAGGCTATTGCATCCCGTCGATCGACTGGGACCGCACCAACGGCAAGGTGATGACCATCGAGTGGATCGACGGCATCAAGATCAGCGACACCGAGGCGCTCAAGGCGGCCGGGCACGATCTGCCCGCGCTCGCCAGCCGGCTGGTGCTGGCATTCCTGACCCAGGCGATCAGCGCCGGGTTCTTCCACGCCGACATGCACCAGGGAAACCTGTTCGTGCGCCCCGACGGGGCGATCGTGGCGATCGACTTCGGGATCATGGGGCGGATCGACCGCCGCGCGCGGCAATGGCTGGCGGAAATCCTCTACGGCCTGACCACCGGCAACTACCAGCGCGTGGCGGAAATCCATTTCGAGGCGCAATACGTGCCGAGCTACCACTCGGTCGACGAGTTCGCGACCGCCCTGCGCGCGGTCGGCGAACCGATGCGCGGCAAGCCGGTAAGCGAGCTCAGCGTAGGGATGATGCTCGACGGGCTGTTCGCGATCACCCGCGACTTCGACATGCAGACCCAGCCGCACTTGCTGCTGCTGCAGAAGACGATGGTCATGGTCGAAGGCATCGCTACCCAGCTCCATCCCGAGATCAACATGTGGGACGTCTCGGCACCTTACGTGCGCAGCTGGATTCGCGACGAACTGGGCCCCGAAGCGGCGCTCGCCGACCGGATCCGCACCGATGTCCAGACGCTGCTGCGCCTGCCTGCGCTGGTGCGCCGGATCGAAGAGATGTTCCCCCCGCGCGGCGGCGCGCCAGAGCAGCCGCCGCTGCCCGAGATCCGCCTGATGTGGGACCAGCGAGAGCTGTGGCCGCTGCGCCTGCTCGGTTATGCCGTCGCCGCGCTGGCCGGCGCCGCGCTGGTCTGGGCCGCGCTCGCGGCGGGGTGGCTCGGCTGATGAGCAGTGCGGTGACCGACGGCTTGGGCCGTTCGCCGCTGCGCCTTCCCGACCTGGTCGGCCGGTGGAGCGCCCTGCGGCGGCCATTCCGGCATCTGCCGCGCTGGGCGGCGCTCGCGACCCTTGCGCTGGCCGTCCTCGCCTGCATCTGGGCCGTGCCCGCCGAGCATCGCTACGGCCATCGCGCGTCGAGCGAGATCCATAAGCGGCTGAGCCGCGGCGACCGGCGCGATTTCGATCTTTACAAGACCATCGATCACCGCGTCGCGGCGGGCGAGAACTACTACCACGCCGCGCTCGCCGAGCAGCGCAAGAGCCACTATCCGACGAAGCCGTTCGTCGCCGTGCGGCTTCCGACGCTTGCCTGGGCCACCGTCATCGTCGGGCTGACCGGCTGGCGCATCGTGGCGGGTGTGCTGTGGCTGATTACCGTTCTGGGGATGATCTGGTTCACCGCCGGGCGGGTTCACTGGGTCGAGCGGATCGGCGCGGCGCTTGCCGTCGCGGTTTTCGGCGCGGGCGCCTGGCTGACCGAGGTCGGCCTCAGCCACGAGATCATTGCCGGGCTGTCCCTCTCGGCCGCGCTGGTGCTGTACCGGCCGTGGCGCTGGTGGCCTTCGTTGCTCCTCGCCGCTTGCGCGCTGGCGATACGCGAGCTGGCGCTGCCGTTCGTGCTGCTGTGGGCGGCCTTCGCGGCCTCGCAGCGGCGCTGGCGCGAGTTCGCCGGGCTTGCGGCCCTGGTGACGATGTTCGCCGTGGGCCTGGCTCTGCACGCGCAAATGGTCGCTGCCTATCGCTTGCCGGGCGATTTGCCGTCGCAGGGCTGGAGCGGACTGCAGGGGCCCGTCCTGGCGCTGTTTGGGCTGATGTCCGTCGCCAGCCTGGGCAAGCTGCCGGGCTGGCTCGACCTCCCGTTCACGCTGCCGCTCTGGCTCGGGCCGCTGCTGGCGCTGCTGCCCCTGTTTGGCTGGGCGGCGCTCGGCGGCCGCCGGGGGTTGTTCGCGACACTGTGGTTCGTCGGCTACTTCATGATCGTTTCGATCTTTGCCCGGCGGATGAACTTCTACTGGCTCTCGCTGGTTCTGCCGGCCTACGGCGCCGGGCTGGCGTTCGTGCCGCGCGCGCTGTGGGACCTCGTCAGTGCCCTTCGCCGACGGCCTCATGCGGCAAGTGCCGGCTCGCCAGCAGCGTAACGACGACCGTCGCGCCCTCCACGATCATCGGCAGCCAGAACTGCGGCGTCGCGCCATCGACCACGGCCGTCACCAGCCTGCCGGTGAAGGCGATGCCGAACAGCGCGGCGGGCACCAGCAGAAGCTCGCCGTTGCGCTTCCAGGCCCCCCAGATCATGCATCCGCCGCCGACGACGAAGAAAGCGGTCATGTCGGCGCGCATCACCGCGAGGCCGGGAATGCCGTCCGGAAGCAGCGCAAAGCTGGCGCCTGTGCTTTCCGGCTGAAAGAAGAAACCGAGGCCAATCAATGTGAAGACGATGCCGCCGATCATGGCGAGCGCGGTGAGCACGAAACGCATGGGGTTCCTCCTCGTTCGGGCGCGACCATGCCCCACCCGGGGCCGCTAGGCAAAACTTAACCATCGCAAGGCATGTCTGGCCTTGGACGGAGCGCCCGGTTAGGGTGCCTTGAGCTGTTGGTACTGCGGGAGGTTACCTACGGGAAGCATGGCACAGCCACGCATCCTTCTGGTCGTGGGCGGCGGAATCGCCGCGTACAAGGCCTGCGAGCTCGTCCGCCTGATCAAGAAGGGCGGCGGCGAAGTGACGTGCGTGCTGACCGAAGGCGGTTCGCAGTTCGTCACGCCGATGAGCCTTGCCGCGCTCTCCGGCAAGCAGGTCTTCTCGAGCCTGTGGGACCTCAAGGACGAAGCCGAGATCGGCCATATCCAGCTGAGCCGGCAGGCGGACCTTGTGGTCGTCTGCCCCGCCACCGCCGACCTGATGGCCAAGATGGCCGCCGGGATCGCCGACGATCTCGGCACCACCCTGATCCTCGCCACCGACAAGCCGGTGCTCGCGGTGCCGGCGATGAACGTGCGGATGTGGGAGCACGAGGCGACCCAGCGCAACGTCGGCCTGCTCAAGAAAGCCGGCGTTCGGGTGATGCAGCCCGAGGAAGGCGAGATGGCCTGCGGTGAGTTCGGCGCCGGCCGCCTGCCGGAGCCGGAAATGGTCTGGCTCGAGATTGCCGACACGCTCGGTCTCGATCCCGGCGAGGCAGGGGCGCAGGAGATCGCCGATTACCTCGAGGCGCTCGAGCCTGAGGAAGAGCCGGAAGAGGAAGAAACCCATTCGCGATTCGGCGGGCTGGGCGACTTGCTCGCCTCGATCATCCCGCGCAGCACGCCGCGGCGCGTCGCCGAGGACGAGGTGGAGTTCGACGACGCCGCGTTCGCCTCGCTGGTCATCGAGGAGGAGGAAGTGCTCGCCACGCCCGACCTCTCGAGCCCAATTCTCGCCAAGAAGGGCAGCGCGAAAGCCGCCCCGCCGACCGATGCCGAAGCGCTCAACCACGAGGTCAATCCCAACCAGGTCGCACCCGAGCCGGTCGCCGCCGAGCCTGTTCCCGTTGCCGAACCCGAAGTAACCGAATCCGCACCCGAACCGGTGTTCATTGCCGATCCCGCGAACGACCCGAAGAAGGGGCCGCTCAAGGGCAAGCATGTGATTGTCACCGCCGGGCCGACTTACGAGCCGCTCGACCCGGTGCGCTACATCGCCAACCGCTCCAGCGGGAAACAGGGTTTCGCGATTGCCGCCGCCGCCGCCGCCGCGGGCGCGAAAGTGACGCTGGTTTCCGGTCCGGTGCATCTCGAGACGCCGCGCGGGGTCAAGCGGATCGACGTCGAAAGCGCCGAGCAGATGGCCAAGGCCGTGAAGAGCGCCTTGCCGGCCGATGTCGCGGTGCTCGTCGCCGCGGTGGCCGACTGGCGCACCCGCGACTACCTGCCCTACAAGCTCAAGAAGCGCGGTGACGCGCCGCCCGCGCTGCTGCTGACCGAGAATCCCGACATCCTGGTGAACGTCGCCGGCGACAAGAAGCGGCCCAAGCTGGTGATCGGCTTCGCCGCCGAGACCGACGATCTGCTCGCGAACGCGCGCAAGAAGCGTAAGAACAAGGGCGCCGACTGGATCATCGCCAACGACGTTTCCGGCGACGTGATGGGCGGGGCCGACAACCAGGTCACGCTGGTGAGGGAAATCGGCGAGGAGACCTGGGAGCCGATGAGCAAGATCGACGTCGCCAAGCAACTGGTCGAACGGATCGTCGATGAGCTCAAGTGAACGTGTGACGGTCCAGGTTACGCGGCTGCCGCACGGCGAAGGGCTCGAGCTGCCGCGCTACGCCACCGACGGGGCTGCCGGGATGGACGTGCTCTCGGCCGAGGACTTCACGCTCGCACCCGGCGCCCGTCACGCGGTGGCCACCGGGTTGGCCGTGGCGATCCCGCCGGGCTACGAGATCCAGGTGCGTCCGCGCTCGGGGCTCGCGCTCAAGCACGGCATCAGCGTGCCCAACACGCCGGGCACGATCGATTCCGACTATCGCGGCGAGCTCAAGGTGATCCTGATCAATCACGGCAGCGAACCGTTCGCGATCCATCGCGGCGATCGCGTGGCCCAGCTGATCCTCGCGCCGGTTACGCTCGCCAAGTGGTCCGAAGTCGCCGAACTGGACGAGACCGTGCGGGGTGCCGGCGGCTTCGGCTCGACCGGCGGGCATCGGGCGCTTTAGCCAATCATCTACCAGTCGTGGATCACGAAGATCGCCCCCGTTCGGAAGAGGGCGCTGACTGGATTGCCGTTCGAATCGGTCGCGGGCTGGAAGCGAGCTGTCTGTTCCAGAGCCGAACATGAATCCTCGCCGAAGCGGCTGGCCCAGGTCGCCATCTGTACCACGCAATCGCGGGCGCGGCCCTTGGCGTCGACGGTCATCCGCAGCTCGACCAGCCCGCTGATCCGATTGAGCAGCAGGTTTTCAGGGTACTTCATGTGCCAAACGGTTTCCTTGGCGTGGAGCAGCTCGGGGCCCTTGATCGGCGTGGCGGTCGGCGACGCGGCGCGAATCCATTTGTCTTCGAGCGCCTGTGCGCAGGCATCGAGACGCTCGTATTCGCCGGCCATCGGTCCGAGCTGAAGCGACAGCGGCTCCATGTCCTCCATGTCGAACGTCAGGGTTTCGGCGGAGCCATCGATCCGCACCACGGTTCCGGCCTTGAACCCTGTGTAGTTGTAGATCATGCCGGTCATCATCAGCGGACGCGGCAAGGCTGCAGCGAATACCGCCATCGGAATTTCTCCCGATTTTCCGATCAGTGCAAAGGTGTCCTGCTCATCGGTTCCACCAAGGGTGATCCGGGCGAATTCGGCCCGCTGCGGGCGGAGCGGCAGGCCCGGACCCCGCAAGATCACGTGATAAGGGGTCGCGGAGCCGAACGACTGAATGAACACATCCATCTTCTGTGCGCCGCTTCCGAAGCTGCGCGAGAGGAAGCAATTTTCGGAGGCCTGCCCGAGTTTCCAGGGGTCCGCCGGCGCTTGCGCCCAGGAGGCGAGCGACAGGCTCGCCAGGATCGCCGCCGCGGCGGTGGCCGCCATCGATCTTGCCAGATTGCCCATGTGCGACTCCCCTCGGGCAAGATGACCCATGAGGGAGGGCCGCACAAGGTCTTCGCTGGAAACAAGAAAGGCGAGCCCGCAATGGGCCCGCCCTTCTCGCTCAACGCTTGTCGCGGTGTCAGTTGGTCCGTTTCACCGGCTGCCGCTCCGGGGCGACCGAGATGCGCACGGTCTCGCCCGAATCACCGGGGAAATCGGTGAACATCGCTTCGACCAGGTTGGGCACCAGGTACTGCAGGCGGTTCGAAGTCGAAACGGCCTGCGCCTTGCCTTCGAACAGCCGGGCGTTGTCCGCCGCGCGATCGATCTTCAGGTCGATGCCGCTGGTGTAGACGGTATAACTCTCGACGTCGGGACCGCCGAAGAACGGATCGTACCAGCCATAGCCCCACGGGCTGTAAGGCACGTAGCCGATGCGGGTGTGGCCGTGGCGGCCGCGGTAGACCACCGGATAGCTGTACCACGGGCTGTAGAACGGATCGCGGTAGCCGAAGCCGGGGGTTGTCGTGACCCGCTCACGCCCGCGGTCGACGCCATAGTCGAAGCGCACGAGCAGGGTCGCCTGCTTCGGATCGTTGACGGGCTGGTAGCCGAGCGCGGCCATGTGGTCGGCCACGAAGTGCGCATACTGCTGGAACTCGAGCGAGCCGGCGAGCGCCGGGTCGTCGGGCACCACCGTGAAGGTCTGCCCGGCCGGGGCCGGCAGCTGGCTGGCGAAGTGCGAAACGTCGGCGCGAAATGCCGAGGTGCAGGCGGCGAGGCCGGCCAGCGCCGCGGTGACCAGCGCGAGCTTGAGGCCGCGCCCGATTGTCATGATGCTCATCTCGAATCTGTCTCCGAAACCCAGGTGCGCCGCGCGGGTGCACCTTCAAGAGCGCGCGCGAGGCTGTGAACGATAGAACGTGTCATAAAGCCGCCGGGCTGAATAGCGCTTGAACGCAAACGCGCAGAAAAGCGTGGTTTTTCAGGGTTATCAAGCTTGGGATGCCGGTCCGAATCGAGCATTTGCTCTCGCCGCGCGATCAGCGTTTCAGCCGATAGCTGACGAAGGCGATCGATTTCCCGTCGGGCGACCAGCTCGGCACGTTGAGCGTCCCCTGTCCGCCGAACAGCCGGGTGAGGATCTCGGGCGGGGCGCTGCCGTCGGCCGGCATCAGCCTGATCTGCACGTCGCTACGGTTCGGCGGATGATCGGGCAGCGCCACGTCGTCGCCGAACGAGATATAGGCGATCCACTTCCCGTCGGGCGACAGATGGGCAAACCAGTCGCGCCGCGCCGGGTCGCGGGTCAGCTGCACCGGATCGCCGCCGTCGGCCCGCGCGCGCCACAGCGCCATTGCGCCCGAGCGGGTCGAGTTGAAGTAGAGGTATCGGCCGTCGGGCGAGTACTCGGGGCCGTCGTCGACGCCGGGGCCGACGATGAGCGGCGTGGGCGCGCCTCCGGCCAAGGCGTGGGTCCAGATGTCGTAGCTGCCGTCGCCGGCGCCGACGCGGACATAGGCCAGCGTCGCGCCGTCGGGCGACCAGCCGTGCCAGTACGAGCGCGCCTGCGGATCGTCGACCAGCGTGCGAACCGGCGCGGACCCGTCGAGGGTGACGACGTGGATGCGGCTGAGGTTGTCGGGCTCGATCTGGTCGGAGATCGCCAGCAGCCTGCCGTCGGGCGAGAGGCCGTGGTCGTTGTTGTTGTCGAGATAGCGCCCGGTGTCGATCTGCACCGGCTCACCTCCCTCGACCGGAATGCGCCAGATACGGCCGCCGGCGTTGTAGATCAGTGTCTTGCCGTCCCGGCTCCAGTTCGGCGCCTCGATCTTGCCGTCGAACTGGCGCACGACCCGGCGCGAGCGAACGCCGCCGACTTCGATCACCTCCAGGCTCGCCTCGACTTGCGCGGCGTAGCCGGTGTCGGGCACATAGGCGAGCTTCGGAACGGTCAGCTCGACATGCGAGAACCGGGCCGTCTCGGTGACCGCGTTGTTGTGCGCCGAGAGGGCCAGCCCGACCAGGTACGGCGCCTGGAACGGAATGCGGAAGCTGCCGCCGGCGTGATGAAGCACCCCGTCGGGCCCGGCGACCGAGAAATAGACGAAGTCTCCCTCGCGCTCGAGCCGCACGCGGCTGGGGTGGGCTACGGCCGAGACGATCTGCCGTGTCGGCCCGTCCTGCACTTCCCGGTACTGGAGCGCGACCAGGCCGTCGCCGTGGAGCATGACGTCGGCATAAGGCGAGCCGGGGGTGAGGTTCTGGCGGATCATCAGCCCCGCCTTGCGGTGCGGGTCGCTCCCGGCGCCCTCGAAGGCGATGTCGGCGGCGATGTGCAGGTCGCCCGAACGCTCGGTCCAGGCGTAGTGGAAGGCATCCGCACGATCCCAGATGTTGGCGCCGCTGGCGCTGACCCGGTAGGCGTCGCCGGCGAATGTGACCCGCCCCGGCGTAGAAACCGCGCCGACGTCGCGGTGGTCGGCGAACTGTCCGACCGGCTCAGCCAGCGCCGCCCCCGCCCACAGCGAGACCAGTGCCGTCATAATGATTGCCTTGCGCATCTCCATCCCCCGATTCCGGGGAATGATAGCGCTAACAATGCGCCCGCGCGAGTCTCCTCAGGGGCGAACTAGGCCGAGGGCGTTGTAGGCTGCCGAAAGCGTCGGCGCGGCCCATTCGCGTGCCTTGCTGGCGCCGCGGACGAGGATCGCGTCGAGCGATTCGCGGTCGTGCCGCAGCTCGTTGAAGCGCGTGGCGATCGGGGCGAGGACCTCGACCATCAGCTCGCCGAGCGCCGGCTTGAAGGCGCCGAAGCCCTGGCCGCCATGCTCGCCCAGCACCGCCTCGACCGACTGGCCGGCGAGGGCGGCGTAGATCGTCACGAGATTGAGCGCCTCGGGCCGGCCGTCGAGGCCCGCGGCCTCGCTCGGCAACGGTTCGGGGTCGGTCTTGGCCTTCCTGACCTTGCGCATGATCTCGTCGGCGTCGTCGCTGAGGTTGATCCGGCTCATCTCGGAAGGGTCGGACTTGCTCATCTTCGCGGTGCCGTCGCGCAGGCTCATGATCCGCGCCGCGCCGGGCGGGATGATCGGCTCGGGCAGGGTGAAGACCGGCGAATCTTCGCTGGCGAAGTCGTTGTTGAACTTCTGGGCGATATCGCGCGCCAGCTCGAGGTGCTGCTTCTGGTCCTCGCCGACCGGCACATGGGTCGCCTGGTAGAGCAGCACGTCGGCGGCCTGCAGCACCGGGTAGGAGAACAGCGCGACGCTTTGCCCTTCGCGGTTCTTGCCCGCCTTGTCCTTCCACTGCGTCATGCGGCCCAACCAACCCATCCGCGCGGTGCCGCTCAGGAGCCATTGCAGCTCGGCGTGCGCTGGGACTTGCGCCTGGTTGAACAGCACCGAGCGCCTGGGGTCGATGCCGCAGGCGACCAGCGCCGCGGTCATCTCGAGCGTCGCCGCCTTCAGTTCGGCGGGAACGTGCGGCTGGCTGATCGCGTGGAGGTCGGCGAGAAAGAACAGGCATTCGTTGAGCTTCTTGGCTGCGCTACCGCCTTCGGCCGCTTGAGCGCGATTGGCTTCCTCCATCTCGTCCTGCATCCGCACCCAGTTGCGGATCGCGCCGAGATAATTGCCGAGGTGGAGGTTGCCGGTGGGCTGGATGCCGGAAACGACGCGCATGGTGAGGGCCTTTACGTGAATTGGATCAAGGATGGCAGCCCGTTGGCCCGGGCCGAGGGCGCTAGTTCAAGCGCTCCGACGCCATCGCCAGGCCGCCCGGCTGCCAGCCGCAAGGCGGCGCAACGCTGTCCGTTCGAGGGCGGTCCGGTCCATGTCGCGCCCATATCACAAAGGGCGGGCTGCGAAACCCCTACTCGGCGAGGTCGACCGGCTGCTTGGGAGGCCGTCTGCGCCTGAGCTGACCGATCAAGTCCTTGTCGAAAGCGCCGACGAGCCAGGCCACCGCGAAAAAGACCACCAGTCCCGCCGACACCAGCACGGTGAGCGACCCCACGCGCTCGAGCACGCTGCCGCCGTAGCGGTCGGCCATCAGCGGCATCAGCAGCAGGAGCGCCGCAGACATCGCCGCCGTGGCGACAATTTGCCGCCCGATCCGGCTCGCGAGCTTGCCGGTGAAGTGGAACCAGCCGCGGATCTGCAGCAGGGTGTAGAGCGTCACCACGTTGAGCGTCGCCGTCGTCGCCGTTGCGGCGGCAAGGCCGACGATGCCGAAGCGCGGCACGACCGCGAAGTTCAGGCCGATGTTGATCACCAGCGCGCCGGCCGCGACGGCCACGGGGGTCCGGGTGTCCTCGCGGCTGAAGAACGCGGGCTGGAATACCTTGACCAGCACGTAGGCGGGCAGCCCGCAGACCAGCGCGACGACGATGTGCGCCATGATCGCACCCTTGTCCGGGGTCATCTTCCCGCCGACGAAGAACGCGGTGACGAACGCCGGGGCGCAGATCGCCAGGGCGGCGGCGGCGGGCAGGGTCAGCAGCGTGCCGACCTCGACCGCGTTCGCCTGCAGCCGCTGCGCCTCGCGGCTGTCGCCGGTCTGGATGTGCCGCGCGAGCATCGGCAGGATCGCCGTGCCCAGCGCGATGCCGAAAATGCCCAGAGGCATCTGGTTGAGCCGGTCGGCCAGCTTGAGCAGGGTCAGCGAACCTTGCGGCAGGCTGGTGGCGAAGAACGTGTCGACCAGCTGGCTGATCTGGTAGATCCCCGCGCCGAAAGTCGCCGGGAGGATCAGCATTCCCAGACGGCGGACCTCGCGCGTCAGCTTGGGCATCCGCACGACCAGCGTGACGCCCGCCTTGCGCGTCGCCCAGGCCATGTAGGCAAGCTGCGCCATGCCGGCGATCGCGAGCGAAACCGCCAGCGACCAGGCGACGGTGACGTCGTCGCCGCCGCGCTCACGCAAGACGTAACCGGTCAGGATGCCGCCGATCATCACCAGGTTGAGCAGCACCGGAACGACCGCACCGGGGGCGAACCTCGAGCGCGCGTTGAGCAGGCCCGAAAGCATCGCCACCAGGCTGACCAGCGCAAGATAGGGGAAGGTCATGCGCGACAGGCTCACCGCCAGCTCGAACTTGCCGGGGACCTCTTGATAATCGCGCGCCAGCAGCCAGACGATGCCGGGCATCGCGAGCATGCACAGCGCCGAAAAGCCGAGCAGGACCCAGACGAACACCGCGAGCACGTCGCTGGCGAACCTGGCCGCCGCATCTTCGCCGCCTTCGGAATGCAGGGCGCGGGTGTACATCGGCACGAAGGCGACCGAGAACGCGCCTTCGGCGAACAGCCGGCGGAAGGTGTTGGGCAGGGTGAAGGCGAGCTGCCAGGCATCCGACGCCATTCCCGCGCCGAGCACGCGCGAGAGCATCATGTCGCGGATGAAGCCGAACACCCGGCTAACCGCGGTCAGCCCGCCGATCGTGCCGACGTTGCGGACGAGGCTGCTCATGCGGGCCCCCTCCGGGCTCGGCTCAGGCTTCGCCCTCGACCGGCGCTTCGCCGGCCTGCTCCTGCTGCGCCTGCAGCTGCTGGACGTAGATCGCGCCGAAATCGATCGGATCGAGCACCAGCGGGGCAAAACCCGCATCGCGGGTGGCGTCGGCGATCACCCGGCGGGCGAACGGGAACAGGAAGCGCGGCGCCTCGGCGTAGACGAAGGCGTGCTTCTGGTCGTCGGGCATGTTGCGCATGCCGACGAGTCCGCAATAGGCGAGCTCGACGATATAGGCGGTGCCCTGCTGCATCTTGGCGTTGACCGAGATCTTCAGGGTAACTTCCTGCACCTCGTCGTTCATAACCCGCGCGGCGATGTTGAACTGCACGTCCAGCTCGGGCGCATCGGTCCAGCCGAACGAGTCGGGCGCCTTGGGGTTCTCGACCGAGAGGTCCTTGACGTATTGCGTGATAATCCCGGCGACCGGCGACGTGTCGGCGCCGTTGCCGTTGGACTGCGGGTTGAGATCGGTGAGGACGTCGCCTTCTTCGGCCATGGAAATGCTTTCTGCTGCAATGCGGAGACTACGGATGGCGGGCGCGTAGCAGCCGTGTGACACGCCCGCAACGGAAACGGCTGGCGCGCCCGCGAAATGCGCCGGACCGGCCCGTTCCGCAGTTGTTCATTTGTAATTAGGCCCTATCTCGGGCACAATCGGAACCAAGCGGCCCACCGGGTGCTTGTCCGAGTGAAACGGGACTGAAACGAAGTGATTTACGAGATCGTCATCCTCGCCATGATCGCGGCCTTCCTGGGCTTGCGGCTCTATTCGGTGCTTGGGCGCCGGGCGGAGCATGAGGAGGAGCCGGTCGCGCAGCGTTTCGACGCGGGCGAAAGCGCCAATGCGCCCAAGCCGGTGCTGCCTCCGGGCCAGCAGACCCTGCGTCCGCAGCGCGAACTCGCCGGCGTCCCCGCGGCGACCGAGCGCGGCATTCGCGAGATCGCCGCCGCCGACCGCCGTTTCGACCTGCTGCCGTTTATCGACGGCGCCAAGGCCGCCTACGCGATGATCCTCGAGGCGTTCTGGCGCGGTGACAAGGCCGAGCTGAACCAGCTCTGCGACCGCGACGTTTACGAGAGCTTCGCCGCCGCGATCGACGCGCGCGAGGCGGCCGGCGAAAAGCTCGACAACCGGCTGATCCGGATCGAGGAAACGACCATCCATTCGGCCACGCTCGACGGCAAGATCGCCCGCATCGCGGTGCGCTTCGTCGCCGACATCGCCACCGTCACTCGCGACAAGGACGGCAACGTCGTCGCCGGCTCGCTCGACGATGCGATCGAGAGCCGCGATATCTGGACCTTCATGCGCGACGTCACCGCCGCCGGGCCCGACTGGTTGCTCGACGAAACCGACGAGGGCTGATGGCCTGAGATGCGGGGGAGGGGTCGCGGTCGTTTCGGCAATTACACCGCAGCCTTCGCCGCCATCCTCCTGCTCGGCAGCTGCGGACCGCTGATCCCGCCCGGCACGCAGCCCCGTCCGACGCCCACCCCTACCCCCTCAAGCGCCATCCTCGCCGGCGTCGCCGCCGGGCCGTCGCTCGCTTCCTACGGCATCGCCCAGGCCAAGGCCGCCGCCGCGCTCGCTTCGTTCCAGCTCAGTTGCCCGCAGCTCCTCCGCCGCGAGGACAAGAGCGGGCTGACCCGCCCCGAGGACTGGCAACCTGCCTGCGCCTCGGCCGCCACCTGGCCGAAAAGCGACGCGCTGGGCTTCTTCGAGCGCTGGTTCGAGGCCGCGCGCATCGGCGACGGCAAGAGCTTCGTCACCGGCTACTACGAGCCAGAAATCGCTGGGCAGCGGACCCAGGCGCCCGGATACGACGTGCAGGTCTACGGCCTGCCCACCGACCTCGTACGCGGCTGGCCCGACGAGACGCCGCCCGATCAGCGGACGGGACGCGCGCCGCTCGGCCGCTACGATGAAAGCGGCAAGTTCGTCTCCTATTTCAGCCGCGCCGAGATCGAGGCCGGAGCGCTCGCCGGCAAGGCACCGGTGATCGCCTGGGCGGCCGATCCGATCGACCTGTTCTTCGTCGAGATCCAGGGCTCCGGCCGTTTGCGCGCGCCCGACGGCAGCGTCATCCGGCTCGGCTACGCCGGGCAGAACGGGCGCGGCTATACCGGCATCGGCCAGGTGATGAAGCAGCGCGGACTGATCGGCGACGGCACGCCGTACCCGACATCGATGCAGGGGATCGTCCGCTACCTGCGCGACCATCCGGCCGAGGCCAAGGACATCATGGACCTCAACGAGAGCTGGGTGTTCTTCAGCGAAGTGCGCGGAGAAGGGCCGCTCGGATCGCTCGGCGTGCCGGTGCGGCCGCAGACGTCGGTCGCCGCCGACCCGGCGTTCGTCCCGCTCGGCGCGCCGGTGCTGATCGATGCCGACCGGCCGGAGGTCGATGGCCTGTGGGTGGCGCAGGACGTCGGCGGAGCGATCAAGGGCGCCAACCGCTTCGACAGCTTCTGGGGCGCGGGCGAGCAGGCGCGGCAAGTCGCCGGCGGAATGAGCGCGCGCGGCGATGCGCTGGTGCTGGTTCCCAAGGGCACGCTCGCGCGCCTCAACACGCGATGAAGCCGCCGCGCGGGCTGACCGCCGACGAGGCCGCCGCCTGGGCGCGCCTGGCAGCGACGGTGAAGCCGATGCGCGCGGTTCCTGTTCGCAAAGCGATTGAGCTGGTGGTTGAGCCCGCCGAGGCCGTGCCGAAACCCCCGAAAGGCCGCGTTCCACCGCCTCGCCCGCAACCGGTCGCCCCGCCTCCGCCGCCAGGGCCGGGCCTCGACTCCGCCTGGGAGCGCAAACTCACGCGCGGCACGCTTGCGCCCGACTTCACCCTCGACCTCCACGGCCACACGCTGGCCACGGCGCACACCCGGCTCGATCACGGACTCGCGCAGGCGAAGGCGCTCGGCGCACGGGTTGTGCTGGTGATAACCGGCAAGCCGCGCCCGGCAGAAGCCGCCGACCGGGGTGAGCGGCGGGGGGCGATCAGAGCCAAGGTGCTCGACTGGCTGGCGGTGGGCCCGCACGCCTCAAGCATCGCCGCCATAAGGAAAGCGCACCGCCGCCACGGGGGCGACGGTGCGCTGTACCTGGTCCTCAGAAAGGCTCGCTGAGGCTTACGCGGCCTTGTGGTACTTGGCGTAGTTGAGGTCGTAACGGTCGGCGTTCATGACCTTGGTCCAGGCCTTGACGAAGTCCTTGACGAACTTCTCCTGCCCGCCCTTCTGGGCATAGACCTCGCCGACCGCGCGGAGCTCCGAATTCGACCCGAAGATCAGGTCGGCCCGGGTGGCGCGCCATTTCTCCCCGCCTTCCTTGCGGTCGGTGGCGACGTACTCCTGGTCGTCCGATCCCTCGACCGCCTTCCAGACGTTGGTCATGTCGTAGAGATTGACGAAGAAGTCGTTGGTCAGCTGGCCGGAGCGCTTGGTGAAGTGGCCGTGGCCGCGCTCCCCGTGGTTGGCGCCGAGCACGCGCAAGCCGCCGATCAGCACGACCATCTCTGGCACCGAGAGACCGAGCAGGCTGGCCTTGTCGAGCATCATCTCCTCGACCTTCACCGCCAGCTTCTTCTTGCCGACGTAGTTGCGGAAGGCGTCGGCTTCGGGCTCCATCACCGCGAAGCTGTCGCCGTCGGTCTGCTCCTGCGTCGCGTCGCCGCGGCCGCCGGTGAAGGGTACCGGCACGTTGCCGCTGGCGTCCCTGATCGCCTTCTCGAGCGCGACCACGCCGCCGAGCACGATGGCATCGGCCAGCGACAGGTTGCCGCGCACCTCATCGAGCTTGGCGAGGACCATCGAGAGCATCGCGGGCTCGTTGACCTCCCAGTCCTTTTGCGGCGCGAAGCGGATGCGCGCGCCGTTGGCGCCGCCGCGGTGGTCGGACTTGCGGTAGGTCGAGGCGGAGGCCCAGGCGGTCTTGATCAGCTGGCTGACGGTGAGGCCGCTGTCGGCGATCCGCTTCTTCGCCGCCGCCACGTCGGCGTCGGACGGCATCGTCCCGGCGGGGATCGGGTCCTGCCAGATCAGGTCCTCGGCCGGCACTTCCGGCCCGAGGTACCGCGCCTTCGGCCCCATGTCGCGGTGGGTCAGCTTGAACCAGGCGCGGGCGAAGGCGTCCTTGAACGCTTCGTGGTCGTTCCTGAACTTCTCGCTGATCGCGCGCAGCTCGGGATCCATCTTGAGCGCCATGTCGGCGGTGGTCATCATCGTCGGGACCTTGATGTTCGGGTCCCACGCGGCCGGGGCCATGTCTTCCGGCTTCTGGTTGATCGGCTGCCACTGCTGGGCGCCCGCCGGGCTCTTCACCAGCTCGTAGTCGTAATCGAGCAGCAGGCGGAAGTAGTTCTGGCTCCAGTGGGTCGGGGTGTTGACCCACGATCCCTCGATGCCGCTGGTCACGGTGTGCTCGCCGCAGCCGCTCTCGTTGGTGCTGACCCAGCCGAAGCCCTGCGCGGCAAGATCGCCGCCGGCCGGGGCCGGGCCCAGCTTCGACGGGTCGCCGTTGCCGTGCGCCTTGCC
Source organism: Croceibacterium segetis (assembly GCF_011320115.1). Classification (GTDB taxonomy): domain Bacteria; phylum Pseudomonadota; class Alphaproteobacteria; order Sphingomonadales; family Sphingomonadaceae; genus Croceibacterium_B; species Croceibacterium_B segetis. The sequence goes on from NZ_JAANOZ010000007.1 coordinate 150,990, forward strand.
GAAGGTGTGGCCGCCGGCGGTGAGAGCGACGGTCTCTTCATGGTTCATCGCCATGCGTTCGAACGTCACCTTGATGTCGCGCGCCGATTGCAGCGGGTCGGGGTTGCCGCCCGGGCCTTCGGGGTTGACGTAGATCAGGCCCATCTGGATCGCCGCGAGCGGGCCTTCGAGTTCTGCCAGGCCATGGTCGGGGTCGATGCGGGTCTGCACGCCTTCGTTGACCCATTTGTCCTCGCTGCCCCAGTAGATGTCGCGCTCGGGCTCGTAGACGTCGGCGCGGCCGCCGCCGAAGCCGAACACCGGGCCGCCCATGCTCTCGATGGCGACGTTGCCGGCAAGAATGAACAGGTCGGCCCACGAGATGTTCTGGCCGTACTTCTGCTTGATCGGCCACAGCAGGCGGCGGGCCTTGTCGAGGTTGCCGTTGTCGGGCCACGAATCGAGCGGGGCGAAGCGCTGCTGCCCGCTGTTGGCCCCGCCGCGCCCGTCGGCGGTGCGGTAGGTGCCGGCCGCGTGCCAGGCCATGCGGATGAAGAACGGGCCGTAGTGGCCGTAGTCGGCCGGCCACCAGGGTTGGCTGTCGGTCATCAGCGCGGTCAGGTCGGCCTTGAGGCCGTTGTAGTCGACCGCGTTGAACGCCTCGGCGTAGTCGAAATCCTCGCCCAGCGGATTGGTCGGCCCGTTGGGATTGAGGATCTCGGTCGCCAGCATTTCCGGCCACCAGTCGCGGTTGGTGCGGCCGAGCAGCGCGCGCACGCCGCCGCCATGGGGGACGGGGCAACCGCCTTCGATCGATCCGGTCTTGGCGTCCATGGGTGTCTCTCCTGTGTTGGGTTGAGCAGGCGCGACTCATGCCGCGCGAAAATGACGTGACGACACTAGCAAGCGGCGGGGCGAGGGCGAAGCGGGATAGTCCGATAAGGTTGAGCGAATAAATCAATCAACGCTGATTGATTTAGATCATCGATTAAAGCCGATCCGATTGAACGACCCTTCCGCTTGCCTGTAAGAGGCTGGACCGTTTCGGCTTCGGGGGGACAAGCCATGACCGCGCCTGCCATCGTTACCGTGCCCGCCGCCGCCCGCCGCTTCCGGCCGTCGTTCTTCTTCTGGATGACGCTGGCGATGTGCGTGTTCGTCTTCGGCGGATTCGGGATGCACTCCTTCCTGCCGGCTCTACGGGGCGATTTTCCGCCCGCGCCACCCATCGTCCATCTGCATGCGGTGATTTTCGTCAGCTGGATGATCCTGCTGGTGACGCAATCGGCGCTGGTCGGCGCGGGCAACGTCAGGCTTCACCGCAGCCTCGGCATGTGGGGCATCGCCCACGCCACCGCGATCATGATCTTCGGCCTCTCGCTGCAGCTGATCGCCACCCGCAGCGCGATGCTCAAGGGTCTCGCGCCGGGTACCGACGGGCTCTACCTCGGCCTGTGCGCCTTCGCCGGCTTCACGACCATGTTCACGCTGGCGATCCGCAACCGCCGGCGGCCGGAGATCCACAAGCGGCTGATCCTGTTCGCCATGCTCCCGGTGCTGCCGCCGGGGGTGAACCGTTTCTGGTCGGAGGCGCTCGGGCTGGCGCCCATTCCGGTGGTGCCGCTCTATCTCACGCTATGGTCGATGGCGCTGGCCATTCTGATCCACGAATGGCGCCGCACGGGCCGGATCAGCCGCTATTCGATGCTCGGCGCTGGGTGGATTTTGGTCGAGGGCGTGATGCACAACGTCGTGGTGCATTCGGCGCCGTTTGACCGGTTCGCGGCGGTTATTCTTGGCCTTGTCCACTATCGCTGACCTTCCGCCAGTCCGTGAGCCATTTGATTCTGACCCAAAGTACATAGGATATCCCTGCGAGCGATATCCCAAGCGCGGGAATTAGGACCGGCAATGACGATGAACCAGTCAAAGAGAACGCCCAGCATATGAGCCCAGCAGGGAGCAGCGGAAGAATCCAATTCGCTTCTTCCGCGTCACCCACGATTATCCTGCCGATGCCGGAATCGCGGGACTCCAATTTGCGAATGATACGGGCGCGATAGCGCTTCTCTAGTCTCATCTCGTGTCAGCTACCCACACTGCGCCCGGTGAAGCAGCTTGTGGTCGGCCAGCACCAGCGCCATCATCGCCGCGACGACCGGCGTGCCGCGGATGCCGACGCAGGGGTCGTGGCGGCCCTTGGTGGCGAGTTCGGTTGCTTCGCCCTCTCGCGTCACGGTCTCCTGCGCGATCAGGATCGAGCTGGTCGGCTTGAACGCCACGCGCACCACCACCGGCTGGCCGGTCGAGATGCCCCCGGCGATGCCGCCGGCATTGTTGGCGAGGAACTCGGGGCCCTCGGCGCCCGGCCGCATCGGGTCGGCGTTCTGCTCGCCGCGCAGGCGGGCGGCGGCGAAGCCGGTACCGATCTCGACCGCCTTGACCGCGTTGATGCCCATCATCCCGCTGGCGAGGTCGGCGTCGAGCTTGGCGTAGATCGGCGCGCCCCAGCCGGCGGGGACGCCCTCGGCCACGCATTCGACCACCGCGCCGAGGCTCGAGCCGTCGAGCCGCGCGTCGTCGACCAGCTTCTCCCACCGCTTGGCCGCCCACGCGTCGGGGCAGAAGAACGGGTTCTGGCCGATCTGCTCGGCGTCGAACGCCTCGCGGTCGATCGCATCGCCGCCGATCTCGCAGACGTAGGCGGTGATCTTTACCTCGGGGATCACCAGGCGCGCCACCGCGCCCGCCGCGACCCGCGCCGCCGTCTCGCGCGCCGAGCTGCGCCCGCCGCCGCGATAGTCGCGGAAGCCGTACTTGGCGTCGTAGGCATAGTCGGCGTGGCCCGGGCGATAGGCCTTGGCGACTTCCGAATAGTCCTTCGAACGCTGGTCGACGTTCTCGATCATCAGCGAAATCGGCGTGCCGGTCGTCTTGCCCTCGAACGTGCCTGACAGGATGCGGACCTCGTCCGGCTCCTTGCGCTGGGTGGTGAACTTGCTGGTCCCCGGCCGCCGCGCGTCGAGGAAGGGCTGGATCGCCGCCTCGTCGAGCGCGAGCCCCGGCGGGCATCCGTCGACCACGGCGCCGAGCGCCGGCCCGTGGCTCTCGCCCCAGGTGGTAAAGCGTAAGGACCGGCCGAAGGTGTTCCAGCTCATGGGCGGAGCGTTTGGCGCAACTGTGGGCGGCTGTCCATAATGGGCTGGCCAAACGGTTTGTTCGGGGGCAGGAACAAAACATGATTGCCAAGCTGACGGGCAGGCTCGACGAAACCGGCGCGGACTGGGCGGTGATCGACGTCGGCGGCGTGGGCTATCTCGTCCATTGCTCGTCGAAGACGCTCTCCGCGCTGGGTATCGCTGGCGATGACTGCACGCTGTTCACCGACCTGCAGGTCTCCGAGAACGACCTGCGCCTGCTCGGCTTCGCCACCGGGGAGGAGCGCGACTGGTTCCGCCTGCTGACCGGCGTGCAGGGCGTCGGCAGCAAAGTCGGCCTGGCGATCCTCTCGGCGCTTTCTCCGGCCGAGCTGCAAGCCGCCTGCGCCGCGCAGGACGCCGCGATGGTCGCCCGCGCGCAAGGCGTCGGCCCGAAGCTCGCCGGGCGGATCGTCAACGAGCTCAAGGACAAGGCCAGCGGGATGCCGGGCGGCGTCGCAGCGGCCGTGGCCGCGCCGGTCGGCAGCGCCAGCGCCGACGCGGTCTCGGCGCTGCAGAACCTCGGCTTCAAGCCCGCCGTCGCCGCGAGCGCAGTCGCGCATGCGCAGGCGGAGCTGGGAGTGGACGCGGGGTTGAACGACCTCGTCCGCGTGGCGCTGAAGAGGGCGGCGGGATGAGCCCAACATCCAGCCCTCCAGACCGTCACCCTGAACTTGTTTCAGGATCCATTGTGCCGTTTACCCGGAGCAAGCGGCGGCAAACCCAACCCAACAGCCAAGTCCTTCCACTCGGGGTTCGCGGCGTTGATCAGGTTGATCTTCCACTGCCGGTGCCAGCGCTTGAGCTGCTTCTCGCGCAGGATCGCCCGCTCCATGTCGCCGAACATCTCGAAGTGCACGAGGCGGTGAACCTTGTACCGCTTGGTGAACCCCGTCAGCAGCCCCTCGCGATGCTGCACGAGCCGCTGCAGCAGGTTCGAGGTGACGCCGATATAGATCGCCCCGTAGTACCCGTTCGAGAGGAGATAGACGCAAGGGTCGCGCTCTTGCCGCATGCTCCGGAGCGTGCCGAGAAATGGACCCTGAAACAAGTTCAGGGTGACGAAGAAAGGTTTGGAATGGTTCTAAAACCTTCCGTCCTCGAAACTCGTCATGCTGAACTCGTTTCAGCATCCATCTTGCCTGAAGCGCGGACCCATGACCGATAACCCCGCCCTCTCCCCCCAGCGCCAGCCTGAGGACCCCGACGCCGCGCTGCGGCCGAAGTCGCTCGGCGAGTTCGTCGGGCAGGAGGCGGCGCGGGAGAACTTGCGGGTGTTCATCGAGGCGGCGCGCCACCGCGGCGAGGCGATGGACCATGTCCTGTTCTTCGGTCCGCCGGGGCTCGGCAAGACCACGCTGGCGCAGATCGTCGCGCGCGAGATGGGCGTTGGTTTTCGCGCCACCAGCGGCCCGGTGATCGGCAAGACCGGCGACCTCGCCGCGCTCCTGACCAACCTCGAGCCGCACGACGTGCTGTTCATCGACGAGATCCACCGGCTCAATCCGGTCGTCGAGGAAGTGCTCTACCCGGCGATGGAGGACCGCGCGCTCGACCTGATCATCGGCGAGGGGCCTTCGGCGCGTTCGGTGCGGATCGACCTGCCGCCGTTCACCCTGATCGGCGCGACCACCCGCCAGGGGCTGCTGACGACGCCGCTGCGCGACCGCTTCGGCATCCCGGTGCGGCTCAACTTCTACACCGTCGAGGAACTCGAGCGGGTGGTGCAGCGCGGCGCGCGGATGCTCAACGTGGCCGTCGATCCAGCGGGCGCGCGCGAGATCGCCCGCCGCGCGCGCGGGACGCCGCGGGTGGCGGGACGGCTGCTGCGGCGGGTGCGCGACTTCGCCCATGTCGCCGGGTCGCCGACGGTTACCGCCGAAGTGGCCGATGCCGCGCTGACGAAGCTCGAGGTCGATGCCCTCGGCCTCGATGCTATGGACCGGCGCTACCTCACGATGATCGCCGACATCTACAAGGGCGGCCCGGTCGGGGTGGAAACCCTTGCCGCTGGCCTCGCCGAGCCGCGCGACACGGTCGAGGACGTGATCGAGCCGTTCCTGATCCAGCTCGGCCTCGTCGCCCGCACCGCGCGCGGGCGCTGCCTGAACGACGGCGGCTGGAAGCACCTCGGGCTCAACCCGCCGACGGGCTCGCAGACCGGGCTGTTCGATTCCGGCGAAGGTGGAAAGTGAGCAGGCGCATTCGTTAACGGCGCCTCCGCTTCGGTTCCATAACGGGACAAGGCGCGGCCAAGCCCCGGAATTAGCGCAAGAAAATCGCTCCCAGGACCCGGATTCGTGGTTAATCCGGTTGCCGCGCCGGCGGTTTGCGCGGTTCTTGGCGGCAACGGGTCAAGCCGGTGCGGTCTTGTCGCACGGTCAGGGAACACCCGTCGAAGCTGAGGAAAGCCCATGTCGGTACGAACGGCCCTGGCGAAACTGTCCGCGATCGCTGCGGGCGGCGCGATCGCCGTCGGCGGCGCGGTTCACGTCGCCGAAGCTCCGGCGGCGGAAGTGCGCAGCACCAAGTCGGTCAAGCAGGTCAAGACGGCCAGGCCGGTGAAGTACACCAAGGTCGCCCGCAAGACCGTTCCGCGCACGATCAAGCGCGTGCACCGCACTGTGACTTACGAATGCGAGGCGCCCAAGCGCCTGGTCGAGCACGAAGGCGAGAAGGCCTGCGTCGAGGAGCAGCAGTTCGCGATGGTGCCGCTGCCGGCGCCCGCGGCGGGCGCCTTCGTCGCCGGCGGCGGCGGGGTTCCGGCGGTGATCGGCGGATCGAGCGGAGGCGGCTTTGCCGGCGGGTTCTTCGGCGGCTTCGTCGGCGGCTCGAGCGGCGGCGGGCACGTGTCGATCAGCTCGACCACCACCACCAGCGGCTCGTCGTCGGGCAGCTCGAGCAGCAGCGGCGGGACGATCATCAACGTCAACGGCAGCTCGACTTCGACCTCGACCAGCACCGGGGGCTCGTCGACATCGACTTCGACCGGCGGCTCTTCGACCTCGACCTCGGGCAACGTCTCGACCAGCACCTCGACCTCGGGCAACGTGACCTCGAGCACGTCGACCAGTTCGTCGACCTCGAGCTCGACCAGCTCGTCGACCAGCACCTCCAGCTCGACCAGCTCGAGCACCAGCACCAGCTCGGGCACCCAGGTTCCCGAACCGCCGATGGTCGCGCTTTTCGCGATGGGTGCGCTCGCGGTGTTCAGCCGCCGGCGCAAGCCAAAGGCTGCGAGCCCCGCCGTGTGATGCCCTTCCCGGCGCGGGCTTAAGGGGAGGGCGGTCTGGGGGGACCGCCCTCTTCCTATCCGCCGTCGCCGAGCGAGAACAGCCGCTCGACCGGCTCGCCGAGCGCGCGGGCGAGCTTGAGCGCGACCACCGTGGAAGGAACGAACACGCCGTTCTCGACCGTGTTCACGGTCTTCCGGCTCATACCGATCAAGTCCGCGAGCTGGGCCTGGGTGAGGCCCTTGGCCTCGCGGGCGATGCGGACGCGGTTGCTCAGCTGGTCAGCCAAGAGCGCGCCGTTCGACGAAGCCGAAGCGGAGCAGGGCGGTGACCAACCCCGCGCTGGCGATGATGTGGATTACTTCGCGCGTCGTCGCGCCACCGGGGGCGAAGGATTCGAGCGCGAACAGCGCGATCGCCGCGGCGATCGCCATCGTGAAGCCCCAGGTCAGCGCGCTCGCGCGGTTGGCCAGCGTCACCTCGTCGTTCATCAGCTCGCGCACCTCGCGCGAGCGAAACCAGAAGCCCCCGGTCACCAGGCCGGCCAGGATCACCGTCGCCAGCATGATCCAGCCGCTGTTGCGCACCAGGTCCACGGTGCGCAGGCGATCGCCCGAGTTGAAGAACGCGGCCTGCTGGATCAGCACGAACACCGCGAGCACCGGCAGCATGCGGGCGCGGCGGCGGTTGAGCCGGTCGGCCATTTCGACATTGGAAAGCGGCATGATATGAACTCCCCTGTGTAACCTCTGGGTTACATGTAACCTGTGGGTTACATCGATGTCAAGCGGACCTGTTGACCGCCCACCATCCGCGGTGGCAGACCCCTGCAGCGGGTCGGGTGGGGGAATTTCATGCGCAACGCGATCGCCTTCATCGCAATTCTCGGATCGGTCGGCACAAGTGGGCCGGCAATGGCCCAGGCGGCGACGGCGCCCGGCACCACGCCATCCGCCGAACGCTGCGTACGGTATCAGGGCGAGTACGAGAAACTGGAAAAGCGCCTCGCGCAAAGCGCCGCTGAAGGCGCACTCGGTTCCGCCAAATCGCTCAAGCTACGCTCTGTCGAGGACGCGAGCCTCGTTGCGCTCGCGCAATTCTCGCTGGACGGCCTCAAGTCGGCCGGCTGCCCCCTTCCGGACGGCCCGCCGTCGGCGCTGCCGTTCCTGCTCGCCGCGCTGAAATGCGAAAGGGCCAGGCACGCCAACGGCCAGGCCGCGCCGCCCCCAGCTTGCGATCAGGCGCGCTGGCTGCCGTTCAAGGAATAAGCCTGCCAGCCTAGGCCGCGAGCTTCCTCAGCACGTACTGGAGGATCCCGCCGTGGAGGTAGTACTCCATCTCGTTGGCGGTATCGATCCGGCACTTGGCGGAGAAGGTGAAGGCCTCGCCGGTCGCGCGGGTGACTTCGACCTCGACGTCCTGGCCCGGCGCCAGCTCGGCGAGGCCGTGGATGGTGAAGCTGTCGTCGCCGGTGAGCTTGAGGCTCGCGCGGGTGTCGCCGTCCTTGAACTGCAGCGGCAGCACGCCCATGCCGACGAGGTTCGAGCGGTGGATGCGCTCGAAGCTCTCGACGATCACCGCCCGCACGCCCAGGAGGATCGTGCCCTTGGCGGCCCAGTCGCGGCTCGAGCCGGTGCCGTATTCCTTGCCCGCGATCACCACCAGCGGGGTGCCGTCCTGCTTGTGCTTCATCGCCGCGTCGTAGATCGGCATGACCTCGCCATTGTACTTGGTCATGCCGCCTTCGACGCCGGGGACCATCTCGTTCTTGATTCGAATGTTGGCGAAAGTGCCGCGCATCATCACTTCGTGGTTGCCGCGGCGGCTGCCGTAGGAATTGAAGTCGCTGCGGGCGACCTGGTGGCTCAGCAGGTATTCGCCCGCCGGGCTGTCGGCCTTGATCGAGCCGGCCGGGCTGATGTGGTCGGTGGTCACCGAATCGCCGAGGATCGCCAGCGGCTTGGCATCGACGATGTCGACGACCGGCACCGGGTCCATCGTCATCCCCTCGAAGTACGGCGGGTTGGCGATGTAGGTGCTGCCGGCGCGCCAGGAGTAAGTGTCGGACCCTTCGACGACCAGCTTCCGCCAGTGCTCGTCGCCCTTGTAGACGTCGGCATAGCGTGCCTCGAACATCGAGCGGTCGATCGCGGCGGCGCGGACCTTGGCGATCTCGTCGTTGGTCGGCCAGATGTCCTTGAGGAAGACGTCGGCACCGGCCTGGTCCTGTCCGATCGGGGTGTCGATCATGTCCTCGGTGACCGTGCCCCTGAGCGCGTAGGCGACCACCAGCGGCGGGCTGGCGAGGAAGTTCGCGCGCACGTCGGGGCTCACCCGGCCTTCGAAGTTGCGGTTGCCCGAGAGCACCGAGGCGGCGACGATGTCGTTCTTGTTGATCGCGTTGCTGATCGGTTCGGCGAGCGGACCCGAGTTGCCGATGCAGGTGGTGCAGCCGTAGCCGACGAGATCGAAGCCGATCGCGTTGAGGTCGGCCTGCAATCCCGCCTTGATGAGGTAGTCGGTGACCACCTGCGAGCCGGGCGCGAGGCTGGTCTTGACCCACGGCTTGGGTTTGAGGCCTTTGGCGTGCGCCTTTCTGGCGACGAGTCCGGCGGCGATCATCACGTCGGGATTGCTGGTGTTGGTGCAGCTGGTGATCGCGGCGATGACCACGTCGCCGTCGCCGACGTCGTGCTCGGCGCCGTCGACCGCGCAGCGCCGCGCGGAGGCCTTGCCGTAGAGGGTCTTGAGGTCCTCGTTGAACAGCTCGTCGACTTGCGGCAGCGCGACCTTGTCCTGCGGGCGCCGCGGACCGGCGAGCGAGGGAACCACGGTGCCGAGGTCGAGCTCGAGGGTATCGGTGAACACCGGGTCTTCGTTGGCCGGGTCGGCCCAGAGGCCCTGCTCCCTGGCGTAGGCCTCGACCAGCGCGAGCTGCTCCTCGCTGCGGCCGGTCAGGGCCATGTACTCGAGCGTCTTGTCGTCGATCCCGAAGAACCCGCAGGTCGCGCCGTATTCGGGGGCCATGTTGGCCAGCGTCGCACGGTCGGCGAGGCTGAGCGAGGCGAGGCCGGGGCCGAAGTATTCGACGAAACGTCCGACCACGCCCTTGGCGCGGAGCATCTGCGTGCAGGTCAGCACGAGGTCGGTCGCGGTGACGCCCTCGGCCAGCCGCCCGGTAAACTTGAAACCGACGACTTCGGGGATCAGCATCGAGATCGGCTGGCCGAGCATCGCCGCCTCGGCCTCGATGCCGCCGACGCCCCAGCCGAGCACGCCGAGGCCGTTGACCATCGTGGTGTGGCTGTCGGTGCCGACGCAGGTGTCGGGATAGGCGACCAGGTTCCCGTCCTGGTCCTCGCTCGACCACACGCCTTGCGCGATATGCTCGAGGTTGACCTGGTGGCAGATGCCGGTGCCGGGAGGAACGGCGCTGAAGTTGTCGAGGCTCTTCGAGCCCCACTTGAGGAAGTCGTAGCGCTCGGCGTTGCGCTGGTATTCGAGCGCGACGTTGTTCTCGAAAGCCTTGGGCGTGCCGAACTCGTCGACCATCACCGAGTGGTCGATGACGAGGTGGACGGGTACTTGCGGGTTGATCTTATGGGTGTCGCCGCCGAGCGCCTTGATCGCGTCGCGCATCGCGGCAAGGTCGACCACGCACGGCACGCCGGTGAAATCCTGCAACAGCACCCGGCCAGGGCGGTACTGGATTTCCTTGCCGGTGACCGGACTCTTGAGCCAATCGGCGATCGCCTGGACGTCGCCGAGCGAAACGGTGAAGCCGGCGTCCTCGAAGCGCAGGAGGTTCTCGAGCAGGACCTTCATGCTGAACGGCAGGCGGGCCACGTCGCCGATCTTCTCGGCGGCCTTCTTGAGCGAGTAGTAGGCATAGCTCTTGCCGCCGACTTTAAGGGTGCTGCGGGTATCGAGCGAATTCTTGCCGACCTGAGTCATTGCGCGGTGAGCCTCCTGTTTCGCGTCCGGCCGGGGGAGTCGCGTCAATCGCGGGGGAGGGGCCGGAATTTGCCGCGCACCTGCGCGTTCCGAGGCGCAAAATCAAGGGCGGCGGGATTGGAACCGCCGCCGCGAGCGGCTAGTTTCGCTTGGGAAGGAACAAGCTCGATATGCCCATCGGCCCGCCGGGACGACCGCGCGAACCGCTCCACGTCGTCGCCATGGCGCTGGCGCTGCTGCTGGCGGCGTTCGCCGGCGGGGCTCTCGGGCTGATCTGGCACAAGCTCGCCGGAGAGGGGAAGCCGGTCGAAACCACGACCGCCAACCTGGGCGGCTAGGCGGCGCTCTGCTCGGGCCGCTTCTTCGGGGCGGCGATCCAGCAGCCGAGCACGATCAGCGCGGCGCCGGCGAGAGTCGGCGGGGTCACCGGTTCGCGGAAGAACAGCCAGCCGAACAGGCACGCCCACAGGAACCCCGAGTATTCCAGCGGCACCAGCACTTGCGCCTCGGCGCGGGCATAGCCCCAGGCGAGGACCATCGACGCGGCGACCGCCAGCACGGCGGCCCCGGCGATCCACGCCCAGGCATCGCCGGTGGGCATCGCCAGCAGCCACGGCGCGCCGAGCGCCAGGACCCCGCCGACGACGGCGTTCTGGAACATGGCCACTTCCGCCGGGCGGGCGAGCAGGGCCTGCTGGCGCTGCAGCACGAGGTTCCAGGCGTAGAGCAGCGACGAGGCAAGCACCGCGGCAATTCCCCAGCCGGTGTCCTGGCTTACCCCGCCGCTGTTCAGCCGCGCCGCGGCTATGATGACGACGCCGGCGATGCCGAGCAGGGAGGCGGCCACCGCCGGCCTGGCGATCCGCTCGCCGAGCAGCAGCGCCGCGAGATAGAGCGCGACCAGCGGGGCGACGAAGCTGAGGGCGATGGCCTCGGCCAGCGGCAGCCGGGCGATGCCCCAGAAGAAGGTGAACGCCATTCCCGCCGCGACCGTGCCGCGCAGCAAGTGGAGGAGCACGGTCGAAGCGGCCGGCCGGCGGGGCCGGGTGGCGAGCCACAGCGGCGCGGCGAGTGCGAGGCCGATCGCGCTGCGGATCAGAAGCGCCGAATAGGCCCCGACCGCCAGCGAGGCGCCCTTCATCAGGGCGTCCATCAGCGAGAACAGGCCGATCCCGACGAGCACGGTGGCGAAAGGCGTGACGGGGCGCACCCTGAACCTTTAGACGGTGGACGATTCAGCCGCCAGTCAGCCGCGCCGGTTGATGCTCGGCCCCCAAATAAGCTAAACAGGAGCGTCGCGAGAGGGCCAGGTCCCCGCGGCGAACAGGGCAAATACGATGACAGGCATTTCGCGCACCTTTTCGCTTACGGCGCTGTCCGCGCTCGCGCTGGCGAGCACCGCCTTCGCGCAGGCCGCGAAGGATCCCGGCGCGCAGTTCGACAAGGTGCTGCCGCAAAAGGTGCTCGAGGACGACGCGGTCCCGGTCACCTCGCATCCGGTGGTCCAGCCGCTTCCCGCCGCCGCGCCGCAGTATCCGGTCGTCCAGCAGTGGACCGCCGGCGACGCGAAGAAGCTGCTCACGGCGATCCAGGCGATCGGCGCCGAAGGCCTCGATCCGCTCGATTATCATCCCGCCGCGCTCGAGCAGGCGCTCGCCTTCGGCCCCGGGCCCGAGCTCGACCAGGTCGCCAGCGAGAGCTTCGCCTGGCTGGTCGAGGACTTGCGCGACGGGCGCACCCCGATGCAGGCGCGCAAGCAGTGGTTCGTGGTCGATCCCGATCCCGACCTGATGCCGACAGGCCTGGTGATGACGAACGCGCTCGCCAGCCACGACATCGCCGGCACGCTCGCCGCGCTCGATCCGACGCACCCCGACTACGCCGCGCTCAAGGCCGAGCTGGCCACCTCCACCGACGCCAAGCGGCGCAAGCTGATCCGCGCCAACATGGATCGCTGGCGCTGGCTCGGGCGCGATCTGGGCGGGCAGTACCTGATCACCAACGTCCCCGAGTTCCAGCTGCGGCTGACGGTCAACGACCACATCATCCGCACCTACAAGACCATCGTCGGCAAGCCGGGCAAGACGGCCACGCCGCAGCTCGCCGAGACGGTCGAGGGGGTGATCTTCAACCCCACGTGGTCGGTGCCGCAGTCGATCGTCGTCGGCGAGGGGCTCGGCGCGAAAGTCATGGCCAATCCGGCCTGGGCCAAGACCGCCGGCTACAAGGGCACCAAGACCGCCGACGGGACGATCTACGTGGTCCAGCAGCCGGGGCCGACCAACTCGCTGGGCGTGGTCAAGCTCGACATGCCCAACCCGCATGCGATCTTCCTCCACGACACTCCGGCGCGGGGCCTGTTCGCCCAGGCCAACCGCGCCCTCAGCCACGGCTGCATCCGCACCGAGCGCGCGCTCGAGCTGGGGATGACCATCGCCATCCTCGGCCAGGGCGCGAGCAAGGACGAGGCGATCGCGATCTCGACTTCGGGCGAATACAAGCGCGTGCCGGTGGTCAAGACGATGCCGGTCTACATCACCTATTTCACGATGGGCCGCGACATCGAGGGCAACTTGCGCACCTTCACGGACATCTACGGCCGCGACGCCCCGGTGCTCGCCGCGCTCGACGCCCCGCGCGTCGCCAACCGCGCGCGCAAGAGCAGCGAAAAGGTCGAAGCGATCGTCGACGACCTGAAGACCTCTTGATTTAACCTCAAGCGCCGGCGCCGGGCATCCGCCCGGCCAGGCTTCCCTCGCATAAGCCCGGGCGGCGGTTCGGCCTTGCGGCGCGCTAGTCGCGGGCCGAGTTCGGCAGCATTGGCATTTCACCTGAAAATCCAACATCGCCGGGCGTGCGAAGGCCCCGGGCGGGGCGAACCCGTCCGAGGCCTCGACGTGAGGACCTTCGCGGCCGGCGCGGCGTCAGTCCGGACGCAGCGCAGGGGCGGGCGGCGG
>NZ_JAANOZ010000008.1 GCF_011320115.1 Croceibacterium segetis
CGGGGTCTAACCCGGCAGAAGGAGGAAGACGTGTGCACCCGCGCCTCCCGGCCCCTTGCTTCCTCAGGTAAGGAAGCGGCGGTCCACATAACCGATATGGTTCGTTATGTCAATAGAAAAGTGCCGATAGCGCCTATAAACAAAGGCGCCGCCGTCCCGGATGGAACGGCGGCGCCCCGAGAGAGCCGCGAAAGGAGCTACGCGGCGGGTTCTAGAAGCTGCCCCTGACGATGAACGAATAACGCCGGTCGTTCATGAAGTAGGAGCGCGGAGCCAGCGCGGCGGGATCGCCGGTGTAGGCCTGCAAGGTCTTGGTGACCTCGTTGAGCAGGTTCACACCCTGGACGCCGATCTTGATCTGCGGAGTGACGCTGAAGAAGATCGACCCGTCGAGCTGTCCGGTCGCTGCGTTGAAGATCGAGAAGTACGGAATGATCACGTCCGAAGCCGTGAGCAGGAACTTCGACCGCCAGTTGTAGGCGGCGCGAATGCTGATCGGGCCTTTCTCGTAGAACGCTGCGACGTTGAAGTTGTGCTTCGACAGCTGCTCGAGGGGCAGGTGGCCGGGTGGCACCGGCGAGGTGTTGGCGACGCCGCCGCCGTTGAGGAAGCTGTTCGGCAGGCCCGAGCTGTCGATGTAGGTGTAGTTCGCGCTCATCCCCAGGCCCGAGAGGAGCCCCGGCAGGAAATCGTAGGTCTGCTGATAGGCGACCTCGAAACCCTTGATCTTGCCGTGGCCATTGTAGTTCGCGGGTCCGCGGATGATGATGTCGCGCGACTGGCCGAGGTCGTTGGTGAACTGCTCGGTGCGAACCGACTGGTAGAAGAAGTTCGTGACGTCCTTGTAGAACGCATCGAACGTCAGCGAGCCGACCCGGGCGAAATACCACTCGGCGGTGACGTCGAACTGCCACGCCGTCGCCGGCTTCAAGGTCGGATCGCCGGCGGTGGCGGTCAGGTTGCCGGTCGTGTCGAGCCCCGCCGTGAAGTAGTCGCGAATATAGCCGTTCTGCGGCCGGGTGAGGACCTTGGAGCCGGCGAAGCGCAGGATCACGTCGTCGCTCACGCCGAGCTTGAGGTTCAGGCTCGGCAGGAAGTAGTCGTAGTGATTCTTCACCGTCTCGGCGACGGGGGTGCTGTTGGCGACGAAATCGCGCAGGGCCTGATAGCCGGCAGCGCCGAGATTGCAGACGCCGCCGGGCCGCGAAGGCGCCCCGAACGGCCGGTTGGCAATGGCGCAGCGTGTATTATAGTCCTGGTTGATTCCCAGCGCCTGCTGCGTGCCGATGCCGATCACGCCCGACGAGTTCAAGTGCGTGGACACCCAGCGCACCCCGATGTTGCCTGAGAGGCGCAGCATGCCGTCGCTCTCGAACTTGATCTGGGTGTAAGCCGCGAAGTCCTTCTGGTCGACCGGCTGGATTTCCGACGGCAGGTAAGGCGTGCCGGCGATGACGCCGGCCCGGTCGCTGAGCTGGTTCCAGGTCGAGCTGCCTCCCTGAGCGGAATACAAGGCTTCGATGCCGTGGGCGAAATCGACGCCGCTGGCGTAACCCTTGGTCAGGTTGCCGTTGTAGTAGTAGCCTCCCGGCGGGCCGGGAACCTCACCGCGGAAGAAGTTCGGGAATTCGTAGAACGAGATCCTGCTCTGGTCGACGTCGGCGAAGTTGATCGGGCGGTTGCCGCCCCACACTTCGCTCAGCATGCCCCAGTTGTAGGTCGTGTAGCGAACCGTCTGGCTGGCATCCGAATAACGGGCGCCGGCCTTGACGCTGCGGATGAACGAGCCGTCGTCGAACTTGTACTCGAGGTCGCCCTTCAGTGCGTACTGGTGGCCGGTGCTGTTCTCGATGTGATCCATCGCCGAACGCCAGAACTGGAAGTGCGGATCGGTGAAGTAGGTCTCGTCGGTCGCCGCGGCCAATTGCGGGCTCGGCGCGGACCAGGTGTAGGACAGCGTGCTCGGCTTGTGCGGAATGATCACCGGCAGGTTGCCGGTCAGGTCGAGCTCCTGGTCGGTGAAGTTGGAGCCCCACAGTCCGAAGTCGAGGTTCTGCACGTGTGACTTGGCGTACTGCGCATCGCCCCACAGGGTCAGCCTGTCGGTCAGCTCGGACCTGAAGTTGAGGCCCCAGTCCTGGTTGAGCGTCTCTTCGTGAACCTGGCGGTTGACGAGAGCCGATTGCATGCCGCCGATCGGCACGTAGGGATCGCCAGGCCCGTTGGTCGCACCGCGCCAGCCGTTGTTCGGGTTGGTGATGTAGCCCGACTGGAACAGGTTGTTCGAATCGTAGACGTAGTTCTCGAACCCGCCCATCGGGCACTGCGCGCGCGCTTGCTGCGAAGCGTTCGGCGCCGGGAGGCCGGCGCTGTCGATCGAGATCGGGCCGTTGGCGTTCTGCTGGCAGCCGAGCGGATAAGTATTGTAATCCGACAGGTCGGACGAGGTCTCGAAGGTCTTCTCGCCCCAGTTGTTGACCGAGTGAGACCGAATGTACTCGGCGGTGACCACGGTGCCATGATCGGCCGTTTCGAACTGGGCGGCGGCGGAGAAACCGTCACGCTTGCGGTCGAACTCCTGCGTGCGGAACTGGCCGCCGATCGGCGCATAGCGGACGCTGGCATAGTCGGCAAAGCCGTCGGCGCCCGGCGTTTCGGGCGTGCCGCAGTTTGAGCCGCCCGGCGGCAGCGTCATCGTGTCGGTGTCGCTGGGCAGCGGGTTGCGGCAGACGAGCGTGTCGGTGGTGTTCGAGGCGCGCACCCGGGTGTTGTCGCGCGTCTGGAAGTTCGAGATCTGCGCGCCGTCGGCGCGGCTCTTGATCTCCGAGTACGAGCCGCTGAGCAGGATCCCGAAGGTGCCGCCGCCGGCGGTATCCCAGGTCTTGCTGATCAATCCGGAGAACGTCGGCGTCCACTTCTTGCGGAAGTCGCCGTAGTTGGCCTCGCCGTCGAACGCGATGTGGAAGCCCTTGTTGTCGAACGGCTTGCGGGTGTTGAGGTTGACCGTGCCGGCCAGGCCGCCCTCGATCATCTCGGCGGTCGCGTTCTTGGAGACGATCACCGAGCCGAGCAGCTCGGAGGGAACGTCGGCGAAGTTGAGCGCCTGGCCGTTGACGCCGGCCGCGAAGGAGGTGCGCCCGTTGAACTCCGAACGAACGAAGGTGAGGCCGCGGATGGCCACGCCCGAACCTTCGACCGAGAAGTGGTCGGGGTCGTTCGATCCGGCGAAACGGTTGATCTCGACGCCGGGGAGGCGCTGCAGCGCCTCGGTCACCGAACGGTCGGGCAGGGCGCCGATGTCCTGCGCGGTGATCGCGTCGACCACGGTGTCCGATTCGCGCTTGATGTTCTGCGCGGTCGCCAGGCTCTGGCGGATGCCGGAGACGACGATCTCGTTGCCGTTGGCGTCTTTGGTGGTGTCGCCCGCCGGCGGGGCAGGCGGATTGTCCTGCGCGTAAGCCCCCGCCGAAGCGAGCAGCGCACCGACCGCAAACAGCGAAGCGCCGCCCCTCAGCGAGCGCCGCAGCATCTTCGTGGTACCCGAATCGACCGTCAAACGATCGTACCGTGACTTAGCCACGAGCCGTCCTCCCCCATGTTAGCGCTACCAATTTGCGGCAGGCTTTTGCTTTTTCAATCGTGCTGATTATGCGGTAAGACGCGCTTTGGCAAGAGCCTCTCGTCTGCGGTGAAGTGAAAATCGGGAAGGGTTGTGGATGAATCGGGCTGACGGCGACCGAAGCCGAGGTAGCGATACCGAAATCGGCCGGGTGGTGATCGTCGGCGGGGGTACCGCGGGGTGGATGGCGGCAGCCGCGTTCTCGCGTTTCCTCAACAACGGGCGACGCCGGATCACCCTCGTCGAATCGGACGCCATCGGCACGATCGGCGTCGGCGAGGCGACGATTCCGCCGCTGATCACCTTCAATCAGATGCTCGACATCAATGAGAACGCCTTCCTCAAGGCCACGAGGGGCACGTTCAAGCTGGGCATCCAGTTCGTCGACTGGGGTCGTGCCGGCGACAGCTATTTCCATCCCTTCGGCACCTACGGGCAGGACCTCAACGGTGTCTCGTTCCATCAGTTGTGGCTGCGCGAGGTCGCCCGCGGCGCCGATCCCGGCAGCCTCGACGAGTATTGCGTCAGCGCCCTCGCCGCCAAGTCGGGCCGCTTCGGCCGCCCGGCGCCTGGCGCGAAGTCCGCCATATCCAGCCTGTTCTACGCCTTCCACTTCGACGCCAGCCTCTACGCGCGGCACTTGCGCGATCTGGCCGAACGGCAGGGTGCCGAGCGGCGGGAGGGCACGATCGTCAAAGTCCACCGCGACGGCGAAAGCGGCGACGTGACGGCGGTCGAGCTCGCCGGCGGCGAGGTGGTCGAGGGCGACCTGTTCATCGACTGCTCAGGCTTTCGCGCGCTGCTGATCGGGGAGGAGCCCGGCGCCACATGGGACGACTGGAGCCGATGGCTGCCGTGCGACCGGGCGATCGCGGTGCCGACCGCGCTCGCCGGGCCGCCGGAGCCGTTCACCCGCTCCACGGCGCGGCCGGCGGGCTGGCAATGGCGCATCCCCCTTCAGCACCGGATGGGCAACGGCCATGTCTTTTCGAGTCAGTACATGGACGAGGACGAGGCTCGCACGATCCTGCTTGCCAACCTCGAAGGCGAAGTGCTCGCCGAGCCGCGGACGATCCGCTTCGCCGCCGGCCGGCGCAAGAACAGCTGGAGCCGCAACGTCGTTGCCCTGGGATTGTCCTCGGGCTTCATCGAGCCGCTCGAATCGACCAGCATTCACCTGATCCAGAACGGCATCCAGCGGCTCCTGGCGCTGTTCCCCGACGAGCCGATCAGCCCGGTCGAACGCGACGAGTACAACCGCGGGATGGGCGAGCTCTACGACGACGTGCGCGATTTCATCATCCTCCACTACAAGATGACCCAGCGCGACGACACGGCGTTCTGGCGCTACGTCCGTGACATGGAGATTCCCGAGGGCCTGGCGCGCAAGATCGAGCTGTGGCGGCTGCACGGGCGGATCTTCAGGGAGAACGCCGAGCTGTTCGGCACCGCCAGTTGGGTCGCGGTCATGCTCGGCCAGAACCTGTGGCCCGAGGCTCACGAGCCGCTGGCCGATTCGCTGGACGAGAACAAGGTGGCACAGGCCATGGCGGCGATGCGGGCCCACTTCAGCAAGGCCGTCGAGTCGCTTCCGACGCAGGAGCAGTTCTTGCGCGCAGCCGGGGCGTGGGCCGGGGTAGGCGCGGGCGAAGAGATCATCGCGTGATCGGCGAACCGATCCGCAAGGTGGTCATCGTCGGCGGCGGCACCGCCGGGTGGATGGCCGCGGCGGCGCTGTCGCGGATCGTCGGCGGCTTCCCCGGCCTCGCGATCGAGCTGGTCGAGTCCGAGGCGATCGGCACCGTCGGCGTCGGCGAGGCGACGATCCCGCAGATCACCCATTTCAACGCCATGCTCGGGATCGACGAGAACGAGTTCGTGCGCGAGACCCACGCGACCTACAAGCTGGGCATCGAATTCGTCGACTGGACGCGGCCCGGCCACCGCTACATTCATCCGTTCGGCTCGCACGGGCTCGACATGCTGGGGATCGAATTCCACCATCACTGGCTCAAGGGCCGCACGCTCGGCGATACCAGCGAGCTCGACGCCTATTCGATCGCCGCGGTGGCCGCCAAGGCCGGCAAGATGGCCTGGCCGACGCCCGAGAATCCGAAGTCGCCGCTGAGCAAGCTCGGTTACGCCTTCCAGTTCGACGCCGGCCGCTACGCCCGCTACTTGCGCGGCCGCGCCGAGCACCAGGGCGTCACCCGCACCGAAGGCCGCATCACCTCGGTCGAGCGCGACGGCGAGAGCGGCTTCGTTACCGCCGTGGTGCTCGAAAGCGGCGCCCGGGTGGAAGGGGAGCTGTTCATCGATTGCTCGGGCTTCCGCGCCCTGCTGATCGGGGAGGAGCTGGG
Source organism: Croceibacterium segetis (assembly GCF_011320115.1). Taxonomy (GTDB): domain Bacteria; phylum Pseudomonadota; class Alphaproteobacteria; order Sphingomonadales; family Sphingomonadaceae; genus Croceibacterium_B; species Croceibacterium_B segetis. The sequence goes on from NZ_JAANOZ010000008.1 coordinate 5,980, forward strand.
CGTTCCGTTCGTCGACTGGAGCCACTGGCTACCGTGCGATCGCGCGGTGGCAATTCCCTGCACCCTCGCCGGGACCAGCGAGCCGCTGACCCGCTCGACCGCGCGCCCGGCCGGCTGGCAATGGCGGATCCCGTTGCAGCACCGCATCGGCAACGGTCACGTCTACTGCTCGGCGCACATGAGCGACGACGAAGCGATCCACCTGCTGCTGGCGAACCTCGACGGCGAACCGCTCGCCGAGCCCAACCGCCTGCGCTTCACCGCCGGCCACCGGGCGAGGGCGTGGGACAGGAACGTCGTCGCGCTGGGCCTCGCCGGCGGCTTCCTCGAGCCGCTCGAATCGACCGCCATCTATCTCGTGCAGACCGGCATTGCCCAGCTGATGACGCTGTTCCCGACCCGCGCCTTCGGCGAGGCCGAGATCGAGCGCTACAACCGGCTGACCGAGCGCGAATACGTCGACATCCGCGATTTCCTGGTACTGCACTATCGCGCCACCGAGCGCGACGACACGGCCTTCTGGGACTATTGCCGCAACCTCGATCCGCCCGAAGGGCTGGAGGAAAAGCTCGCCCTGTTCCGCTCGTCGGGACGGATATTCCGCGAGCACCACGAACTGTTCACCGAGAGCAGCTGGCTCGCCGCGATGGTCGGCCAGGGCATTGCCGCCGGCGGCTATCACCCGGTCGCCGACATGCTGTCCGACGCCGAGACGCTCGACCGGCTTGCCCACATCCGCGCGGTGATCGCCCGCACCGTCGAACAGATGCCGACGCAGGAGCAGTTCCTCGCCGCCAACGGGTCGGCGATCGATGCCTCGCTCCGGTTGAGCGCGTGACCGGCCTGCCCGCGCCGCAACCGATCCGCGAGGTCGCGGAGGTCGATCTGGCCCGCTTCCGCGACGAGATCCGCCCGGCGGGCGAACCGGTCGTCATGCGCGCCCTGGTGCGCGACTGGCCCGCGGTTGCCGCGGCGCGCGAAAGCGACGCGGCGATTGTCGACTATCTGGTCGCTTGCCGCCCGGCGCGGCCGATCCAGGCCATCGCCGCGCGGCCGGAGGAGAACGGCCGCTTCTTCTACAACGCCGACATGACCGGGCTCAACTTCATCCAGGGCCGCGGCCGGCTCGAGGACTTCCTGCGCGACCTGCTCCTCGCGAAAGGCTCGGAGCACCCACCGGCGATGGCCGTCCAGTCGGAAATCCTGCCGGAAGTCCTGCCGGCCTTTGCCGAGGCGAACCGCCTGGCTCTCGTGCCGGGGATCGCGCCGCGCATCTGGATCGGCAATCGCATTCGCGTCGCTCCGCATTACGACATCAAGGAGAACATCGCCTGCTGCGTTGCCGGGCGCCGCCGCTTCACCTTGTTCCCCCCGGCGCAGCTGGCGAACATGTATCCCGGCCCGTTCGAAATCACCCCGGCCGGCACCCCGGTAAGCATGGTCGATCCGCAGGCGCCCGACCTGGCGCGCTACCCGAAGTTTCGCCAGGCCTGGGCGGCGGCGCAGCAAGCCGAGCTCGAACCGGGCGATGCCCTCTACATTCCTTACACCTGGTGGCACGGCGTCGAATCGCTCGAGCCGGTCAGCATCCTGGTCAACTACTGGTGGAACGACGCTCCGGAGGGGGTCGCACCGGCCTACGACGCCCTGCTGCACGCGATGCTGGCGTTTCGCCATCTTCCGCCGGGCGATCGGGAAATCTGGAAGATGATGCTCGATCATTACGTGTTCGAGGCGAACGGCGATCCGGCCGCTCACCTGCCCGAGCATGCCAAGGGGATCATGGCCCCGGCGAGCCCGGCCTTGTTCGCCCGGCTGCGCGCGGCGCTGAAGGAAGCGTTCGGCCGGTCCTAACCGGCCATCGTTTGCCGCATCCACTCGCCATAAGGCGGCGCGGCGTTCACCGCTGCCGCGGCACGGGCCTCGAAGGCGCGCGCCAGATGTTCATCCGACCCGTCGCCGGCCAGCGCCAGCGGTCCTTCGCCCTGCGGACGGCCGAGCGCCTGGAGCAGGGCGCCGAATTCCTGCACCAGCATCGGCGCATCCTCGGAAAACGGCACCCGTCCGCGGCGGCCGAACTGGTCGAGCGTGCGGTCGAGCTCGGCCGAGCAGACGAGCCCGGGAAATCGCGCCACCGCAACGGGGGCGGCATAATGCGCGGCGAGCCAGTCGCAGGCGCGGTCGGCCATCATCGAGGCGCGGCGGTTGAACTCCGCGCGCTCGGCCGGATCGACGGTCCGGCCGGGCAGCAATTCGAGCAGCAGCGCCAGTTGCCGATGCGCGAGATCCTGCGCGATCCCGCCGAGCGGCTCGAGCTGCGCGGCGGCGTCGCCGAGGGCGACGACATTTCCGAGCCACGGTGCCTCGGCGCGGCCGGGCGCGAAGGGAACCAGGGCCGAGGGCTCGGCACCGAGGGCGGCGCGCATCGCCGCGCCGTCCGCTTCGCCGGCCAGTGCGAGCACCGCCAGCCGGCCGTCGCGGCCGCCGAGTTCCCAGCGCCAGCCGAGCGGCGTCCAGGTCGCCCGGTCTTCGAGCGCGAGGATCCCTTCGCCGGACAGGCCCATGAGCACCGCGCGCGAAGGGATTTGCCCACCCCAGTCGACCCACCGTGCGCCGGGCATCTTGGAAAGCAGCATCGCGCCCGAACCGCTGCAGTCGATGAACAGGTCGGCCGCCAACTCGCCGCCGCCATCGATGGCCAGCGCGGCGATGCCGCCGTCGCTGTCCGGGACCACGCTGAGAACCGCCCGCCGCTCGTGCTGGACGCCGAGTGTCTCGGCGATGCCGATCAGGTGCGCGCGGTAAGCGGGTACGTTCCAGCGCAGCGCATAGTCGACTTCGGCCAGCGGCGAGTCCGCCTCGCCCGAAGGCGGCGCGAAGCGGCCCGCGGCGGCGAGCACTTCGCCGAGCGAGCGCGGCGGCGCGCCGGTTTCGGCGTTGCGCGGCCCGCCGCCCCACTCGCGGGCGAAGGCGGTCTTCATCGCCGGATCGATTGCCGCGCCATAGCCGGCCGCGCGCTGCCATGCGGGGCCGTTGCCGCCGAAATAGCGCGTGACCAGCCGATGGCTCGCGCCGGCCTGGCGGACCAGATCCTCCTCCTCGATCCCGAGCCGGTCGTGAAAGCGGTTGGTGAACGGCAGCGCGGTTCCAAAGCGCTCGGCGAAGGCCGCCGGGTCGGGCGGTATCGCGATGACCACCACTTCCGTTCGCGGCAGCGCGCGGCGCAGCGCGACCGCGGCGAGCACGCCGAGCGGCCCGTCGCCGAAGACGACGATGCGCTGCGGCAGTTCGCGCGGTTCGCTCATGATTGCATAGCCAGCCGCCGCTCGTTGGCGGTCAGGAACTCGCGGTGGCCGGGCATCGCCCCGACCTCGGCGACGATGGCGTTGCGCAGCGCGGCCATCGCCCGCGCGACTTGCTCGGGATCGGGCAATCGCACGCGCGCGTCGTGCCGCTCGGGCCAGACCCCCTGGCCGAGGTACACGGCGATCCAGCTGGCGTCGTAGAACAGCCCGTCGGAGTATTTCTCGACCCGTCCCGCCTCGCGCCACAGCGCCATCTTTTCGGCCAGGGTGTCGGGCACGGCCATCGTGCGCACGTGGTTCCAGAACTCCGAATCGTCGCGCGTGGTGGCGTGGAAGTGGAGGATCAGGAAGTCGCGCACACGGTCGTATTCCATGTCGACCAGGCGGTTGAATTCGTCGCGGTCGCGCGGGTCAATGGGGCCGCCGATCGGGAACAGCTCGATCAGGTAAGTGATCGCCATCTGCGAGAGATAGATCGAGGTCGATTCGAGCGGCTCGAGGAAACCGCTGGAGAGCCCGACGGCGATGACGTTCTTCTGCCAGCTCGCCTTGCGCCGCCCGGCGCGGAAGCGCAGCACGCGCGGATCGGCGAGGGGCTTGCCGTCGACAGCGCCGACGATCGCCGCGCAAGCCTCGTCCTCGGAGAGGAACTGGCTCGCGAAGACGTAGCCGTTGCCCATCCGGTGCTGCAGCGGAATGCGCCAGCGCCATCCCGCGGGCATGGCGATGGCGGCGGTGAAGGGGGTGATCTCCTCGCTCACATGGCTGCACGGCAGCGCAGCGGCGCGGTCGCACGGAAGCCAGCCAGACCAGTCCTCCCACTCCTCGCCCAGGGTGGTGCCGAGCAGCAGCGAGCGGAAGCCCGAGCAGTCGACGAACAGGTCGCCGGCGATCTCCTGCCCGCTTTCGAGCTCCAGCGCGGTGACGTCGCCGCTTTCGGGGTCCTGCCGCACTTCGACGACCTTGCCTTCGATCCGGTCGACCCCGAGGGTCTTGCCGTGCTCGCGCAGGAATGGCCCGAACAGCGTGGCGTCGAACTGGTAGGCGTAGCCGTACGTCGAGTTGAGCGTGCCGTCGGTGGTCGGCGGGCGGAACTTGCCCGCCAGCGCGGCGGTCACCGCGAGCGAGTAGTGGCCGATCGGCTCGGCCAGGCCCAGGCGCTGCAGCTCGAGCCAGTAGTGATGGAACGGCACCCCGGCGACTTCCTCGCCGAACGTGCCGAACGGGTGGACGTAGCTCTCGCCGATCCGGCCGAAGTCCTGGAAGTCGATACCCAGCTTGTAGGTCGCATGGGTCGCCTGCATGAACGCGGCCTCGTCGATGCCGAGCCGCTCGACGAAGCCGCGGATGTGCGGCAGCGTCGCCTCGCCGACCCCGACGATGCCGATGTCCTCGCTCTCGACCAGCGTAACCGTGACCAGCGGCCCGAGCAGCTTGGCGAGCGCGCACGCGCTCATCCACCCGGCGGTTCCGCCGCCGAGGACGACGACGCGCAAGGGCGACGGGCGTTCGCTCATGTCCGCGAGACTAGAGCGGCGCGGGCGCTCACGCCAGCGCCGCTCTCAGGCCTAGCCCAGCGGGGTCGTCGCGACCTCGGCGTCGCCCGCCGCGGTCGGGGCGGTCCAGCCTTCCATTTCCTCGAGCTCCTTGCCCTTGGTTTCCTTGATGAAGGCGCGGACGAGGAAGAAGCTGATCACCGCGCTGGCGGTGTAGAAGGCGTAAGTCGCGGCGAGGCCGAGGCTGTCGGCCATCCACGGGAAGATCTGCACCACCAGGAAGTTGGCTCCCCACTGGGCGAACCCGGCCACCGCCAGCGCCGAGCCGCGGATCTGGTTGGGGAACATCTCGCCGAGCATGACCCACATCACCGGGCCCCAGCTGAAGTTGAAGAAGATCACGTAGAGGTTGGCGGCGACCAGCGCGACCCAGCCTTGCGTCGGGGCGAGGATCAGGTTGCCGGCGGCGTCGGTGCCGGCGGCGCTGAACGCCCAGGTCATCGCCCCGAGGGTCACCGCCATGCCGACCGAACCGATCAGCAGCAGCGGCTTGCGGCCGATCTTGTCGATCAGCATGATCGCCGCGAACACCGCCGCGATCGATACCAGCCCGGAGACCACGTTGCGCTCGAGCGCGGCGGATTCGGACACCCCGGCGAGCTTCCACAGCGTCTCGCCGTAATAGAAGATGATGTTGATGCCGACGAACTGCTGGAACGTCGCCAGGAGGATTCCGGCCCAGACGATCGGGCGGAACACGGTGCCCGGCACGAACACGTCGGCGATGCGCGGGCGATGATCGCCGGCAAAGCTCGCCTGGATGTCGCCGACCTTGCGCTCGGCTTCGGCGGGACCGAACAGGCTGGTGAGGACCTTGAGGGCCTCTGCCTTGCGCCCCTTGCTGACGAGGTAGCGGGGGCTCTCCGGAATGAAGAACAGCGCGACGAGGAACACCACCGCGGGCAGCGCCTGGGCGAGATACATCCAGCGCCAGGCTTTGACGCCGGCGAGTTCGCCGAGCGAATCGCCGGCCGCGTTGGCGACGAAGTAGTTGACCACGAACGCCGCTGTCAGGCCGGTGATGATCATCACCTGCTGCACGGTCGTCAGCCGCCCGCGAATGTTCGCCGGGGCGACTTCGGAGATGTACAGCGGGCTGAGCACGCTCGCCGCGCCGACCGCCATGCCCCCGCAGAAGCGGGCGATGACGAAGATGGTGTGGTCGTGCGTGAGGCCCTGCGTCACGGCGCCGGCGACGAACAGCGCCGCGGCGATGAGCATCACGTTGCGGCGGCCCATCACGTCGGCGAGGCGGCCGGCGAGCGCCGCGCCGACGGCGCAGCCGATCAGCAGCGAGCCGACCGTGAAGCCGAGCGTGGCGGGCGTGAGATTGAATTCCGCGGTCAGGCCGGTCTGGGTGCCGTTGACCGCACCCGAGTCGTAGCCGAACAGCAGGCCGCCGATGGTGGCGACGGCGACGATCGCCGAGATCAGCGCCATGTTCACGCCGGTACGCGAATTGCTCATAAGGTCCTCTCCCCTCGCGCCTTTGGCAGCGCGTAATGTTAGCGCTACCTTACCGCGCGCAGCGGGTTCGGCAAGTGTCTTTGCGTCAAGATGCTCGTCTTGGCCTCAGAAGCCGTGGATCAGGCTCACGACGAGGGCGGTCGCGTCGGTCGCCCGGCCCGCCGGGCTGCCCTGGACCCGGCCCGAAAGATCGAGCCGCAAGGAAGTCGCTCCGAACTTGCGCGCGGCGCCGATCCGCCAGTCATACCGCTCGCGCGGGAGGAAGACGGGATGCAAGCCGAGATAGCTGAATACGCCTGCGTGAGCGCTCAGCACCCAATTGGGCGCCGGCTGGATCCCGCCGTCGACTTCGGCGTAAAGCGTCGACGTGCCGGCGCGATAATAGTCGGGCGAATAGCTGACCCGCGCGCTGACGTGCGGTGCGGCCACGCCGAGGTACAGCTCGGTATAGGCCAGGCGCCGGTTGCCGTAGGCGTAGTAATAGACCGACCGCGATACGCCCGCGTCGAGCGACACTTGCGGTGTGACCCGCAGCGCATAGCCGCCGTTGACCTGGAACCCGGCGAACTCCGGCTCGCCGTCGTGGAGGCTGCCGATGGCCGTCGCGCCGATATAGACCCCCGAGGGATCGTCGTAGGACAGCGACAGCGAGGCCGCCGGATCGCCTTCGCTGACCGAATACCCGCGCACGCGGTAATCGCTGAGCACTGCGCCCTCGACGGCGACCTGGGCAGAGACGGGGGCCGGGAAAACGCCGGCCGCAGCGATAGCCGCTGTTGCAAGGCAGCTCATCCCGCGGGATCGCCAAGGCTGTCGGAACGGCAAGGGTGTCATCGGCCGCGCGAGGGGTAACATCTCGCATGAGGGCTGAAAAGCGGGCCCTGACGGTCGCGTCGCGATTCAATCCGCGTCGGCGCGCTCGGGCCCGATCGCAGCGAGCATCGCGGCGAGGCGGGCCCGGCTGGCCGCGTCGAGACGTCCGAACATGCGCTCCTCGTGCGCCCTCACGCGTTCCAGCGCGGCGGAAAACACGTCCGCTCCCACTGCCGTCAGGGTCAGGGTAATGGCTCGGCGGTCGCTCGGCGCCTGCCCCTTTTCGATCCAGCCGGCCGCCGCCATGTCGGCGACCAGGCTGACCATGTTGGCGCGCTGGATGTCGAGCAGCCGAGCGGCGGCGCCCTGGGCGATGCCCGGATTGGCCTGCACGACCGAGAGCAAGCCGATCATGCCGCGGGTAATCCCGAGCGACCCCAGCTCCGCTTCGAAATCGCGCCGCACTTCGTTCCACGCCCGGCGAAGGCGGTAACCGAGCAGCCCGTCGAGGGGCCCGAGAGCGAGGGTCCGCGGCTGGGATCGGCGTGCCATGAGCCAACAATAACGACTTTATTGCGGATGCAAACTTGTTATACGGTACAACAAACAAATCCGGAGAGATCGACATGGCCACGCCCACTTTCGAACGACACAACCCGATGACCGGAGAGGTCGCTTCCTCTGCCCCCGCGATGGGCGCGGCCGATGTGCCGGCGATTGCCGCGCGGGCGAAGCAGGGATTCGCCGCCTGGTCGAAATTCGGGCCCAATGCCCGCCGCGCCGTGCTGACGAAGGCCGCTGATGCGCTGATGGCGCGCAAGGATGCGTTCGTCGCGGCGATGATGGGCGAAATCGGGGCGACCGCCGGCTGGGCGATGTTCAACCTCGCCCTCGCCGCCGGCATGGTGCGCGAGGCGGCCTCGCTGACCACGCAGATCGGCGGTGAGGTCATTCCCTCCGACCACGAAGGCACCATCGCCATGGCCTTGCGCGAACCGGTCGGCGTCATTCTCGGGATTGCCCCATGGAATGCGCCGATCATCCTCGGCGTGCGGGCCATTGCCGTGCCGCTCGCCTGCGGCAACAGCGTCATCCTCAAGGCCAGCGAGAGCTGCCCGCGCACGCACGCGCTGATCATCGAGGCTTTCGCCGACGCGGGTTTCCCCGAAGGTGTGGTCAACGTGGTGACCAACGCGCCGCAAGATGCCGCCGAGGTGGTCGGCGCGCTGATCGACGCACCCGAAGTGAAGCGGATCAACTTCACCGGCTCCACGGCGGTCGGCAAGATCATCGCCAAGCGGGCGGCCGAGCACCTCAAGCCGGTCCTGCTCGAGCTCGGCGGCAAGGCGCCGATGCTGGTGCTCGAGGATGCCGACCTCGACGAAGCAGTGAAGGCGGCGGCGTTCGGCGCCTATATGAACCAGGGCCAGATCTGCATGTCGACCGAACGGATCATCGTGGTCGAAAGCGTGGCGGACGAATTTGCCGCCAGGTTCGCGGCAAAGGTCAAGTCGATGCCGGTGGGCGACCCGGCGGCGGGCAACACCCCGCTCGGCGCGGTGGTGGACCGCAAGACGGTCGACAAGTGCTATGGGCTGATCCAGGACGCCATCGAGAAGGGCGCCGAGTTGCTCACCGGCGGCGAAACGACGCACAACGTGCTCATGCCGGCGCACCTCGTCGACAAGGTCACGCCCGACATGAAGCTGTTCCGCGACGAAAGCTTCGGACCCGTCGTCGGCATCGCCCGCGCACGCGACGAGGCCCACGCGATCGAGCTCGCCAACGACACTGAGTACGGTCTCTCGGCCGCGGTGTTCACCCGCGACACGGCGCGTGGAATCAAGGTCGCGCGGCAAATCGAATCGGGCATCTGCCACGTCAACGCCTCGACCGTGTCGGACGAGCCGCAAATGCCGTTCGGCGGCATGAAGGCCTCGGGCTACGGCCGCTTTGGCGGCAAGGCGGGGATCGACGCCTTTACCGAGCTGCGCTGGATCACCTTCGAGACCGAACCCGGCCACTACCCCATCTGAGGGCCCTGCGATGAAGACCCAGGTGTGTATCGTCGGCGCCGGGCCGGCCGGGCTTCTCCTCGGCCACCTGCTGCGCGCGGAGGGCATCGAGTGCGTGGTGATCGAGCGGCGCTCGCCCGATTACGTGCTCGGCCGCATCCGTGCGGGCGTGCTCGAGCGGGTCACCGTCTCGCTGATGGAGCGGCTCGGGCTCGACGCCCGGCTCAAGGCCGAGGGCCTGCCGCACGACGGCTTCAACCTCGCCGACGGCGAGCGGCTGGTGCGGATCGACCTGGCAGGCCTGACCGGCCAGCACGTCGTGGTCTACGGGCAGACCGAGCTGACCAGGGACCTGATGGACGCGAGCGAGGAGCGCGGCCTCGAGGTGATCTACGAGGTCGAGGACGTCGCCCTCCACGATGTCGACGGCGACGCGCCGTTCGTCACCTTCAGCAAGGGCGGCGCCGGGCAGCGCATCGACTGCCGCATCATCGCCGGCTGCGACGGGTTCCACGGGCCGAGCCGCCGGGCGGTCCCGGCGAGCGTCGGCAAGGATTACGAGCGCGAATACCCGTTCGGCTGGCTCGGCATTCTCGCCGACGTGCCGCCGTGCAACCACGAGCTGATCTACGCCAACCACGAGCGCGGCTTCGCGCTCGCCTCGATGCGCAGCAAGACGCGCAGCCGTTATTACGTCGATGTGCCGCTGACCGACCGGATCGAGGACTGGCCGGACGAGCGGGTCTGGGACGAGCTGGCGATCCGCCTCGGGCCCGAGGCGGCCGCGCACATGACCCGAGGCCCCGCGCTCGAGAAGTCGATCGCCCCGCTGCGCAGCTTCGTGTTCGCGCCGATGCGCCACGGCAGCCTGCTGCTGTGCGGCGATGCGGCGCACATCGTCCCGCCGACCGGGGCCAAGGGCCTCAACCTCGCGGCGAGCGATGTGCATTACGCCGCCGAGGCGCTGCTCGGCTTCTTCAAGCGCGGCGATGCCGATGCGATCGCCGGCTATTCCGACAAGGCGCTCGCCCGGGTGTGGAAGTCCGAACGGTTCAGCTGGTCGCTGACCCGGCTGATGCACCGCTTTCCCGAGGACGGGCCGTTCGAGCGGGCGATGCAGGTCGCCGAACTCGACTACATCGCCTCCAGCCGCGCGGCGCAGACCAGCATCGCCGAGAACTACGTCGGGCTGCCGGTGTAGGCCGCTGCCACTTGCCCCCATTGGCGCACCCGGTTACGGCCGCAACTAAAGCGTAACACTCGCCGGGAGAGCGCATTGTCGGCCAACATCGAGGAGCTCGAACGCCGCCGCGCCGCCGCGCGCCTCGGCGGGGGCGAGAAGCGGGTCGCGGCGCAGCACGCCAAGGGCAAGCTGACCGCGCGCGAGCGGCTCGAGATCCTGCTCGACGAAGGCAGCTTCGAGGAGCTCGACATGTACGTCGAGCACAACGCCACCGACTTCGGTATGGACCAGCAGCGCGTGCCCGGCGACGGCGTGGTCACCGGCAGCGGCACGATCAACGGACGGCTGGTCTACGTCTTCAGCCAGGACTTCACCGTGTTCGGCGGTTCGCTGAGCGAGCGACACGCCCAGAAAATCTGCAAGGTCATGGACATGGCGATGAAGGTCGGCGCGCCGGTGATCGGGCTCAACGACTCAGGGGGCGCACGCATCCAGGAAGGCGTCGCCAGCCTCGCCGGCTATGCCGAGGTGTTCCAGAGGAACGTGCTCGCCTCGGGCGTGATACCGCAAGTCAGCCTGATCATGGGCCCGTGCGCGGGCGGCGCAGTCTATTCGCCGGCGATGACCGACTTCATCTTCATGGTGAAGGATTCGAGCTACATGTTCGTCACCGGTCCCGAGGTGGTGAAGACCGTCACCAACGAGGTCGTGACGCAGGAAGAGCTGGGCGGAGCGGTCACCCACACGACCAAGACCGGCGTTGCCGACCTGGCGTTCGAGAACGACATCGAGGCGCTGCTCGCCGCGCGCGAGTTCGTCAGCTACCTGCCGGAGAACAACCGCTCGGGCGTGCCCGAGCTGCCGACCGGCGATCCGTGGGACCGCATCGAGGACAGCCTGGACACGCTGATCCCGGCGAGCGCCAACCAGCCCTACGACATGCACGAGCTGGTGCGGAAGGTGCTCGACGAGGGCCAGTTCTTCGAAATCCAGCCGAACCACGGCGGCAATATCCTCTGCGGCTTCGGCCGGGTCGAGGGGCGCACGGTCGGCGTCGTCGCCAACCAGCCGATGGTGCTCGCCGGCGTGCTCGACATCAACGCCAGCCGCAAGGCCGCGCGCTTCGTGCGCTTCTGCGACGCGTTCTCCATCCCGATCGTGACCTTCGTCGACGTCCCCGGCTTCCTCCCCGGCACCGCGCAGGAGCTGGGCGGGATCATCAAGCACGGCAGCCAAGCTGCTGTTCGCCTATGCCGAGGCGACCGTGCCCAAGATCACCGTGATCACCCGCAAGGCCTATGGCGGCGCCTACGACGTCATGGCCTCCAAGCACTTGCGCGGCGACCTCAACTACGCCTGGCCGACCGCCGAAATCGCCGTGATGGGTGCCAAGGGCGCGGTCGAGATCATCTTCCGCTCCGAGCGCGACGATCCCGACAAGATCGCCGAGAAGACCAGGGAATACGAAGACCGCTTCGCCAACCCGTTCGTCGCCGCGAGCATGGGCTTCATCGACGAGGTGATCTATCCGCACTCGACCCGGCGGCGTATTGCGCTGGGGTTGCGGAAGCTGCGCAACAAGCAGCTCGAGAACCCGTGGAAGAAGCATGATAACCTGCCGCTGTGAGGTCTCTTGAAAGACGACGAGCCTGATTGGATTTTCGAGGAGCGTAAGGCGATTGCCCGCGACGCGATTGCGCGGTTTTTTGACGGCTCGGTAACACTCCTAAAGTGGGTTCTGACGTCCACTGCAGTTTTTCATTCGGCCGCATTGATCGCTGGTTTCAACTCTGAGCGCTTTGCTCCGATCATGTTCGCGGGACCGGCGTGGGCCTTTCTTGGAGGTATCGGACTAACCCTCGGCAGTGGCATCCTGCTTTCAATCGGTGCGGCCGATTATGCGGGAAACCTTACCAACTCACTTTGGAGAGGTGAGGGGCTAGATACGGTAGACAATAACACCTACGATCCTGAGCCGAATGCTACGATTGTAATCGGAGCTGCGCTTCTAGGACTATCGATAGCCGCGTTCATTTTAGGCGTCGGTTCCGCAGCATATCAGATTGGCAAATTGCCATCGCCAGCAGCACAAATAGAGAAAACTAAATGAAACTCGGGCGTCTCAACCATGTAGGTGTCGCCACGCCCACGCTCGACCGGGCGATCGCCTTCTGGCGCGAGACCATGGGCGCGGAGGTGATCCGCGAGCCGTTCGATTTGCCCGCTCAAGGCGTGCGGGTGTGCTTCGTCGATACCCCGAACGGCCAGGTCGAGCTGCTCGAACCGCTCGGCGAGGATTCGCCGATCGCCGGCTTCCTCGCGAAGAACCCGCTCGGCGGGCAGCATCACTTGTGCTTCGAGGTGCCCGAGATCCACGCGGCCAAGGCGTGGTTCGAAGGGCAGGGCTGCCGCGTGCTCGGCGAGCCCCGTATCGGCGCGCACGGGACGCCGATCTTCTTCGTCCACCCGAAGGACATGGGCGGCGTGCTGACCGAGATCATGGAGACGCCCCGTGACCACTAAGGGTGCGGCGACCACTGACGACTGGCAGGCTCGCGCCGCGAAGGAAACCAAGGGCAAGGCCCTGACCTGGCGCACGCCGGAGGGGATCGCGGTCAAGCCGCTCTACACCGCCGAGGATACCGCCAGCCTCGACCCCGGCCTGCCCGGCTTCGCGCCGTTCACTCGCGGGCCCTACGCCTCGATGTACGCCGGGCGCCCGTGGACCATCCGCCAGTACGCCGGGTTCTCGACCGCCGAGGATTCGAACGCGTTCTACCGCCGCAATCTCGCCGCCGGGCAGAAGGGTCTCTCGGTCGCGTTCGACCTCGCCACCCATCGCGGCTACGACAGCGACCACCCGCGCGTGGTCGGCGATGTCGGCAAGGCGGGGGTGGCGATCGACACCGTCGAGGACATGGAGATCCTCTTCTCGGGCATCCCGCTCGACACGATGAGCGTCAGCATGACGATGAACGGCGCGGTGCTGCCGGTGCTGGCGTTCTACATCGTCGCGGCGGAGAAGCAGGGCGTCAGCCAGGACCAGCTCAGCGGGACCATCCAGAACGACATCCTCAAGGAGTTCATGGTCCGCAACACCTACATCTACCCGCCCGGGCCGAGCATGCGGATCGTGTCGGACATCATCGCCTACTGCGCGGGCCACATGCCCAAGTTCAACTCGATCTCGATCTCGGGCTATCACATGCACGAGGCCGGGGCGACGGCTGTGCAGGAACTCGCCTTCACCATCGCCGACGGCAAGGAATATGCGAAGCGGGCGATGGCTGCGGGGCTGGCGCTCGACGACTTCGCGCCGCGCCTGTCGTTCTTCTTCGGCATCGGCATGAACCTGTTCATGGAAGTCGCCAAGCTGCGCGCCGCGCGCACGCTGTGGTGCGAGGTAATGGAAAGCCTCGGCGCGAAGGAGGAACGCAGCAAGGTCCTGCGCACCCATTGCCAAACCAGCGGCGTGAGCCTGCAGGAGCAGGACCCCTACAACAACGTGATCCGCACCACGATCGAGGCGCTGGCGGCGGTGCTCGGCGGCACGCAGAGCCTGCACACCAACGCCCTCGACGAGGCGCTGGCGCTCCCGACCGATTTCTCCGCGCGGATCGCACGCAACACCCAGCTGGTGCTGGAGGAGGAAACGGGGATCACCCACGTCGCCGATCCGCTCGGCGGGTCGTACTACGTCGAGGCGCTGACGGCTGAATTGGTGGAGAAGGCGGGGGCGCTGATCGCCGAGGTCGATGGGCTCGGCGGGATGACAGAGGCGGTGGCGAGCGGCATGCCCAAGCGGCTGATCGAGGAAGCCGCCGCCGCCAAGCAGGCGCGGGTCGACCGGGCCGAGGACGTCATCGTCGGGGTCAACAAGTTCGCGCTCGACGAGCACGCTGGAATCGACACGCTCGACATCGACAACCACAAGGTCCGCGACGGCCAGATCGCGCGCATCGCCAAGGCCCGCGCCGGGCGTGATGCGGCGAGGTGCCTGGCGGCTCTTGATGCCCTGACGGAGGGGGCGAGGGGCGGCGCGAACCTGCTCGAACTGTCGATCGAAGCGGCGCGTGCGAACGCCACGCTCGGCGAGATCTCCACCGCGCTCGAAATCGCCTTCGGCCGCTACGACACCGTGCCGACCCCGGTCACGGGCGTCTATTCGAAGGCCTACGCGGGCGACCCGCGCTATGCCCAGGTCCTCGAAGGCGTGCAGGCGGTCGGCCGCGCGCTCGGCCATGCGCCGAAGATCATGGTCGCCAAGATGGGCCAGGACGGCCACGACCGCGGCGCCAACGTGATCGCCAGCGCCTTTGCCGACATGGGCTTCGAGGTCGTCGCCGGCCCCCTGTTCCAGACCCCGCGCGAGACGTGCGCGATGGCGCTCGAGCGCGAGGTCGACGTCGTCGGCGCCTCGAGCCTCGCCGCCGGGCACAAGACGCTGATCCCCGAGCTGATCGAGGCCCTGCGCGAAGCCGGCCGGACCGACATCAAGGTCATCGCCGGCGGCGTGATCCCGCCGCAGGACTACGACTTCCTCCGCGAGGCCGGGGTGCAGGCGATCTTCCGCCCCGGCACCAACCTGCTGGACGCCGCCGAGGAAGTGCTACGGCTGCTCGGCCACAACATGCCGCCGCTGCGGGAGGCTGCGGAGTGAGGCGGAAGCTTATTCAAGCTCTCTTTGTCGTGCTCGGCCTGGCTTGGCTGGGTTACTCCGTATTCGATCCTTTTTGCGTCCACGTTCGGAGATTGCTTCGACGATCAGGTTTGCCAAAATTTCAAGAGCGCGTCGGCCCAACTGGTCTTCTGGCGCGGCTTGTGCGTCGCAATCATCCTAGTTCTTGCCTATCGTGTTTTCCGAGTGGAGCCTGAAGAGTGACCGCCTCCCATTGCCGTCACCCTGAACTTGTTTCAGGGTCCATCGCGCCCCACGACCATCCGCTTGAGAGGAAAAATGGATGCTGAAACAAGTTCAGCATGACGAACTAAGAAACGACTGGACCCGCGCCGAGATCGCCGCGCTGTTCGAGCTGCCGTTCACCGAGCTCGTGTTCCGCGCGGCCGAAGTGCACCGGGCGCACCACGCGGCCGGCGAGGTGCAGCTGTGCACGCTGCTCTCGATCAAGACCGGCGGGTGCCCGGAGGATTGCGGCTACTGCTCGCAGAGCGCCCACGCCGACAGCGGGGTCGAGGCGACCAAGCTGATGGACGTTCAGGCGGTGCTCCAGTCCGCCGCGCAGGCGAAGGACGCCGGCAGCCAGCGCTTCTGCATGGGCGCCGCCTGGCGCAATCCCAAGGACCGCGACATGCCGGCGATCGTCGAGATCGTACGCGGGGTGCGCGCGATGGGGCTGGAGACCTGCATGACGCTCGGCATGCTGACGCCCGCGCAGGCCGACCAGCTCGCCGAGGCCGGGCTCGACTACTACAACCATAACATCGACACCGGCCCCGAGTATTACGAGCGGGTCATCACCACCCGCAAGTTCGAGGACCGGCTGGAGACGCTCGACAACGTCCGCGCGGCGGGGATCAACGTCTGCTCGGGCGGGATCGTCGGCATGGGCGAGACGCGCGAGGACCGCGTCGGCTTCGTCCACACGCTGGCGACGCTGGAGCGGCATCCCGAAAGCGTGCCGGTCAACGCGCTGGTGCCGGTCAAGGGCACCGTTCTCGGCGACATGCTCGAAGGCACGCCCCTGGCGAAGATCGACGACATCGAGTTCGTCCGCACGGTGGCCGCGGCGCGGATCACCATGCCGCTGAGCATGGTGCGGCTGTCCGCCGGGCGCGAGAGCATGAGCGAGGCGACCCAGGCGCTGTGCTTCATGGCCGGCGCGAACTCGATCTTCACCGGCGACAAGCTGTTAACCGCGCCGAATGCCGGCGACGACGAGGACGCCGCGCTGTTCGCCAAGCTCGGGCTGACGGCGCTGCGCGGCGAGGAGCCGATGCGGGCGTGTGCGAGGGCGGAGGCGGCGGAGTGAGGCGCGTTGCACCAGCCTTAATCGTCCTCCTGGTGGTGATCCTCATCGCTTTCGGGATGTTTCGTTCCGGCATGTTCATGCACGGTGATTGAGGTGGGCTGCGCTTTCTCCACTCGTCGTGCTGAACTTGTTTCAGCATCCATTTCTCGTCCTGCTCCGTCCGTGCGTGGTGCGCGATGGACCCTGAAACAAGTTCAGGGTGACGAGCTTGGGGGGCGATAGGGTGTTCTCCAAAATCCTCATCGCCAATCGCGGCGAAATCGCCTGCCGGGTGATCCGCACCGCGCGGCGGATGGGGATCGCCACGGTCGCGGTCTATTCGGATGCCGACGCCCGCGCGCCGTTCGTCAGGCTGGCGGACGAGGCAGTGAACATCGGCCCGGCGCCGGCGGCCGAGAGCTATCTCGTGCCCGAAAAGATCATCGCCGCGTGCAAGGCGACCGGGGCCGAGGCGGTGCATCCGGGTTACGGCTTCCTGTCCGAGCGGGCGAGCTTCGTCGAGGCGCTGGAGTCCGAAGGGATCGCCTTCATCGGGCCTCCCGCCAGCGCCATCGCGGCGATGGGCGACAAGATCGAAAGCAAGAAGCTGGCGCAGGCCGCGGGGGTCAACGTCGTCCCCGGCTTCCTCGGCGAGATCGCCGATACCGAGCACGCCGTGCGGATCGCCGGCGAGATCGGCTATCCGGTGATGATGAAGGCCAGCGCCGGCGGCGGCGGCAAGGGCATGCGCCTCGCCTGGTCTGAACAGGACGTGCGCGAGGGCTTCGAGGCGACCAAGCGCGAGGGGCTCAACTCGTTCGGCGACGACCGGGTGTTCATCGAGAAGTTCATCGAGGACCCGCGCCACATCGAGATCCAGCTGCTCGGCGACAAGCACGGGACCGTGCTCTACCTCAACGAGCGCGAGTGCAGCATCCAGCGGCGCCACCAGAAGGTGGTCGAGGAAGCACCGTCGCCGTTCGTCACGCCCAAGATGCGCCAGGCGATGGGCGAGCAGTGCGTCGCGCTGGCGCAGGCGGTCGGGTATCACTCGGCGGGCACGGTCGAGCTGATCGTTTCGGGCGCGGACCCGACCGGCGAGAGCTTCTACTTCCTCGAAATGAACACCCGCCTGCAGGTCGAGCATCCGGTGACCGAGGCGATTACCGGGATCGACCTGGTCGAGCAGATGATCCGCGTCGCCGCGGGCGAGAAGCTGGCGTTTTCGCAAACGGACGTCGGCATAAACGGCTGGTCGATCGAAAGCCGGGTCTACGCCGAGGACCCCTATCGCGGCTTCCTGCCGAGTACCGGGCGGCTGGTGCGGTACGGGCCGCCTGAGGCGAAATTCCACCAGGCGCCGGGCGAAACCGACGGCGAGGCCTACGTCCGCCTCGACGACGGCGTTGCCGAAGGCGGCGAAGTGTCGATGTTCTACGACCCGATGATCGCCAAGCTGATCACCTGGGCGCCGACGCGGGGCGAAGCCGCGGCGTTGCAGGTGGCGGCGCTCGACGCGTTCCGCATCGAGGGGCTCGGCCACAACGTCGATTTCCTCAGCGCGATCATGCAGCACCCGCGCTTCCTCGCCGGCGAGCTGACCACGGGCTTCATCGCCGAGGAATGGCCCGACGGCTTCCACGGCGCCCCGGCGAGCGAGGAATTGCTCAACGCCGTCGCCGCGATCGCCGCCGGCATCGAATGCTCGCACCGCGCGCGGGCCGGGCAGACCAGCGGCAAGATCAACGGCATCCCCGCGAACCTGTCCGACTGGGTCGTGACGATGACCGGCCGCGACTTCGCGGTGACGCTCGCCGAAGGCCACGCAATCGTCGACGGAAATCGCGTCGGGGGCCATTGCGACTGGCGGCCCGGCGATGCCATCGCAGTCGCCACCGGCGACGGGCACACGCTTGGCCTGATCGTCCGCCGCGACGGCGTCCACTGGCGCATAACCACCCACGGGCGGACTCACCGCGCGCTGGTCCTCCCGGCCAAGGTCGCCCCGCTCGCCCGGCACATGATCGAGAAAGTCCCGCCGGACCTGTCGAAGTTCCTCCTCGCGCCGATGCCCGGATTGCTCACGCAATTGCTCGTCGCGCCGGGCGACAAGGTCGTGGCCGGCCAGCCGCTGGCGGTGGTCGAGGCGATGAAGATGGAAAACATCCTCCGCGCCGAGCGCAGCGCAACCGTCACGGCGGCCAACTTCGCGCCCGGCGAAAGCCTCGCGGTCGATGCGGCGATCCTCGAGTTTGACTAGGGGGTCGCTTGGCAGCAGGAGCGGCGCCATGACCCATCGCGATCAGCTCGACGACCTGGAGGCAGCCGGCCGCTTGCGCCGCTTCGTACCGCGGACGGGCGCCGATTTCTCTTCCAACGACTACCTCGGTCTCGCCAACTCGCCCCGCCTGCGCGACGCCGTCCTCGATGCGCTGCTGAGCGGCGTGGCGATCGGCTCGGGCGGCTCGCGGCTCTTGCGCGGCAACGATCCCGAGCACGAGCGGCTCGAGGCCGAGGCGGCGGCGTTCTTCGGCTCGGAGAGCGCGCTTTACTGGTCGAGCGGGTTCGCGGCCAACGAGACGCTGTTCGCCACCTTGCCGCAGCGCGGCGATCTCGTGGTCCACGACGCGCTGATCCACGCCAGCACCCACGAGGGCCTGCGCTG
This sequence comes from Croceibacterium segetis, assembly GCF_011320115.1. GTDB lineage: Bacteria > Pseudomonadota > Alphaproteobacteria > Sphingomonadales > Sphingomonadaceae > Croceibacterium_B > Croceibacterium_B segetis. The sequence goes on from NZ_JAANOZ010000008.1 coordinate 24,953, forward strand.
CGGCCGGGCCGAGCGGGCGGCGGCACAGCATAACGACGTCGATGCCTTCGCCGATGCCATCCTCCAGTGGCGCACGGGCGGCGGCAAGGGCCGCGCGTGGATCGCGGTTGAAAGCCTCTATTCGATGGACGGCGACCGCGCGCCGCTCGGCGAGTTGGCGGCGCTGGCGGACGAGCAGGATGCATTCCTGGTCATCGACGAGGCGCATGCGGTTGGCGTGTTCGGTCCCAACGGACGCGGCCTCGCCGCGCACCTCGACGGGCTCGAGAACGTCGTGGTCTTGCGCACGTGCGGCAAGGCGCTCGGCGTCGAGGGCGCGCTGCTGTGCCTGCCGCGCCTGTTCCGCGACTTCCTGGTCAATCGGGGACGCGGGTTCATCTTCTCGACCGCCCCGTCGCCGCTGATGGCGCGAGCGGTGGGCGAGGCCTTGCGCATCCTCGCCGACGAGCCGGAACGGCGCGAGGCCTTGCAGCAGCGCGTTCGCCTGGCCGAGCAAGCGCTCGGCGAAGCGGGCGTGCCGGCGAGCGGATCGCAGATCATTCCAGTGATCCTCGGCGACGACACGCGGGCCATGCGCGTCGCCGGAATGCTCCAGGAGAGCGGTTACGACGTGCGCGGGATTCGCCCGCCGACGGTTCCGGCGGGCACCTCGCGGCTGCGCATTTCGGTGACGCTCAACGCCGGCGAAAATGACATTCGCGGCCTCGGCGAAGCGCTGCAAGCGGCGATGCGCGCGGCATGAGGCTGGTCGTCAGCGGCACCGACACCGGCATTGGCAAGACCGTGCTCGCCGCCGCCATCGCCATGGCGACGGGCTCGGCCTACTGGAAGCCGATCCAGGCGGGCCTAGACGACGAGACCGACAGCGAGCGCGTCGCGGCGCTTGGCGTGCGCGCGCTGCCCGAAGCGTACCGCCTGAGCGCCCCCTGCTCGCCGCACTGGGCCGCGGAGATGGACGGCATTCGCATCGAGGACGCCGAACTGGCGCTTCCGCCAGGCGAGGATCGCCTGGTCGTCGAAGGCGCCGGCGGCGTGCTCGTGCCGATCCGCGACGACCTGTCGTTCGCCGACCTCTTCGCCCGCTGGAACCTGCCGGTGGTGCTGGCGGCGCGCACCGCGCTGGGGACGATCAACCACACGCTGCTGTCCATCGAAGCGCTGCGGGCGCGAGGGGTGCCGATCCACGGCGTCGCCTTCATCGGCGAGGCGGTCGAGAACACCGAGGCGACCATTGCCCGTGTCGGCCAAGTCAAACGGCTCGGGCGGTTGCCGATGCTGCCCGAGGTCACCGCCGACGCGCTGCTCGCCGCGTTCGGGGCCGCGTTCGACCCGGACGACTTCGTTTGAGCGGTTCGCCCATCTGGCATCCGTTCACCCAGCATGGGCTGGGAGAGCCGATCCCCCTCGTCGCGCGGGGCGAGGGCGCGGCGCTGTTCACCGCCGACGGGGAGCGGGTCATCGACGCGATCTCTTCGTGGTGGGTGACGACGCACGGGCATTGCCATCCGCGGATCATGGCCGCCATCGCAAGCCAGGCGGAGAAGCTCGACCAGGTCATCTTCGCCGGGTGGACGCACGAGCCGGCCGAGGAGGTCGCGCGGGGTCTTCTCGGGATCATGCCGCCGGCGCTGACGCGGGTGTTCTTCTCGGACTCCGGCTCGACGAGCGTCGAGGTCGCACTCAAGATGGCGCTCGGCTTCTGGCGCAACCGCGGCGAGGAGCGGCACCGCATCCTCGTGCTCGAGCATGGCTATCACGGCGACACCGTGGGCGGAATGTCGGTCGGCGCGCGCGGGGTGTTCAACCAGGCGTACGCGCCGCTGCTGTTCGACGTCGGCACGATTCCCTTCCCGGGCGACGACCCGCAGCCGAGCTACGACGCGCTCGAGGCCGCGTGCGCCGCCGGGGCGGCGGCGTTCATCCTCGAGCCGCTGGTGCTCGGGGCGGCGGGCATGCTGATGTACCCGCCGGCGGTGCTCGCCGAGTTCGCCGCGATCTGCCGCCGCCACGGTGTGCTGCTGATTGCCGATGAGGTGATGACCGGCTGGGGCCGCACCGGCACCCTTCTCGCCTGCGAGCAGGCCGGGGTGGTGCCGGACATCCTGTGCCTCTCGAAGGGCCTCACGGGTGGCGCCGTCCCGCTGGCGGTGACGCTGGCGAGCGAGCCGATCTACCAGGCGCACTTGTCGCCCGACCGCGCGCGCATGTTCTTCCATTCGTCGAGCTACACCGCCAACCCGCTCGCCTGCGCCGCGGCCGCGGCGAACCTGACGATCTGGCGCGAGGAACCGGTGCTCGAACGGGTCGCCTTGCTCGCCGACCGGCAGGCGGGGCAGCTGGCGCGAATGGCCGCCAGCTCGATCGTGGAGAACCCGCGCCAGCTCGGCACGATCACCGCCTTCGAGGTCCGCGCGCCGGTTTCCGGCTACCTCTCGGACTTCGCGCCAAGGCTGATGGCCTTCTGCCGCGAACGCGGCGTCCTGCTGCGCCCCCTCGGCAACACGGTCTACGTCATGCCGCCCTATTGCGTCGGCGAAGCCGACCTCGACACGATCTATTCGACCATAGAAGCGGGTATCGCCAGCCTCAGCTGACGCGCGGCTCCATGCGTTTGGCCACCGCCACGAGCAGCGCGATCAGCAGTGGCACCAGCACCAGCGACAGCACCACTTTCGCCAGCGCCTGACCGAGGATCAGGTTGCCGATCGGCCGCTCGCCGTAGAACGACACGGTGATGAAGATCAGCGTGTCGATGATCTGGCTGACCATCGCGGCGACGGCTCCGGCAACCACCGTGATGCTGCCGGCGCGAGCCAGCCGGCTGAAGATCAGCACGTTGAGCGTCATCGACACGCCGTAGGCGATGATCCCGGCGATCATCAGCCGCACGCCCTGGCCGAGCACGATCGGGAAAGCCGCTTTGGCGGGCTCGTACATGCCCGGATCGGTCGGCAGCTGGATGACGAACCAGGTCAGGAGGATCGCGGTGACCAGCGGCACGAAACCGAAGCGCACCAACCGGTCGGCGGTGGCCTTGCCGTAGAGCCGCGCGACGCTGCTCGAAATCGCCACCAGCAGCAGGAACGGCAGGATGCCGGCCTCGACCGCGAGCGGGCCGAGCGCCACCTGCTTCGAGCCGAGCACACCGGCGATGCAGGTCATCCCGCCGTAGAGCAGGCTGAGCGCGAAGAGTGGCAGAGGAATGGGCGGAAGGTTGGCGTCGGCGTCCATCGTCACTGGCTATGGGCGAACGCACGAAAAGAAAAGCGGGAGGAAACGATTTTACCCTTTGACCTTCTCGCGCCGACGGGGCGATGTGGCAGCGCAGGACGGGTAAGGGGTCGGGATCATGCCGCTCATCGTGGTCAATCTTTTCGGGATCGTGGCCATTCTCGCCATCGCCGTGGCGCTGTCGAAGCGGCGGCGGAAAATCCGTCTGCGCGTGGTCGCCCCGGCTTTCGCGCTGCAGGCGGTGATCGCCTTCATCGTGCTCTACACGCCGTGGGGCCGGGCGGGGATCCAGGGCATGGCCAACGGCGTCGCGGCGCTGCTCTCCTATGCCACCGCCGGTACCGAGTTCCTCTTCGGGGCGAGCGCGGCCAACCCGCTGGCGGGCTCGTTCGCGCTCGGCGCGCTCCCGGTGATCATCTTCTTCGCCTCGCTGGTGTCGATCCTCTACTATCTCGGGATCATGCAGCTGGTGGTGCGCTGGGTCGGCGGCGCGATCGGCTGGATCACCGGGATCAGCCGGGTCGAATCACTCGGCGCGGCGGCCAACATCTTCGTCGGCCAGTCGGAAAGCCCGCTGGTCGTGCGGCCCTACCTCGCCGCACTGCCGCCGTCGGGGATCTTTACCCTGATGACGGTCGGCATGGCCGGAGTCGCCGGGACGATCCTCGCCGCATACGCCGGCCTGCTCGGCGCCAGGTACCTGCCCTACCTGCTTGCCGCAGCCTTCATGTCGGCGCCGGGCGGGGTGCTGATGGCCAAGATCATCATGCCCGACGACGAGGACGAGCCGGAGCCTGCGGGCGAGAACATCGTCCTGCCACACGGCCGGGTCAGCGCCGAGGGCCCGGCGGCGATCACCGAGGGCGGCAAGCCGCACGAGGTTGCCGTGGCCGAGGGGGAGGAACAGCGCGCGGCGAACGTGATCGAGGCAGCCGCGCAAGGGGCGCAGACGGGTGTCCGGCTGGCGGTCGCGGTGGGGGCGATGGTGCTGGCGTTCGTCGCCCTCGTAGCGCTCGCCAATGGACTGCTGGGCTGGGCTGGCGGGCTCTTCGGCTACCCGGCGCTGTCGTTCCAGGGCGTGCTCGGCACGCTCTTTGCTCCGGTGATGTACCTGCTCGGCGTCCCTTGGCAGGAGGCGCAGCAGGCCGGCGGGCTGTTCGGCACCAAGATCGTGCTCAATGAATTCGTCGCCTTCATCGATCTCGGCAAGATGGGGCCGGAGGTGCTCAGCGACCGCAGCCGCGCGATCATTACCTTCGCGCTGTGCGGCTTCGCCAACTTCAGCTCGATCGCGATCCAGCTGGCGGTGACCGGCGGCCTGGCGCCGAATCAGCGGCCGGTGATCGCGCGACTCGGGCTGCGCGCGCTCGCCGCCGGATCGCTGTCGAATCTGATGAGCGCCGCGCTCGCGGGTTTGTTTCTGTCGCTCTGACGGCGCTCCGCGCAACAGTGTTGCAAGCCGCGGCGTGGCAAAAATGCCGCACTGCAGCAGAACTTTAGACAGGTACGCTCGGCTGGCGCGGAACAGTTGCGAACGTTGGCTATGAAACCCGCAGAAATCCGCCGTTTTTGCGTCCTCAGTCGCGCGCACGCCTGGCCCGAGCATACGGTGGGAATGTCACTATTCCGTCACGTACCGAGTGCTTAGGACTGGCCGAAGGGGCGCATCCACCAACTCATGTTGGCCGATTCGCCCAGCCAGAACTGAGGGATCACCAGACATGAAAACCACGCTTCTTCGCAGCAGCGCGCTGATCGCGCTGGCTCTTCCAGCCGTCGCGCATGCGCAGTCGACCGGCACCGTGAACTTTGAGGAAAAAGAGATCGTCGTCACCGGCTCGGCCACCGCGCAGGGCGTCGAGGGTGTGCAGGTGCCCGATACCTCCAAGGCGAAGGAAGTGCTCACGCAAGAGCAGCTCGCGCACAACGCAGCCGGCCAGACGGTGCTCGACAGCATCAACATCATTCCCGGCGTGACCTTCACCAACAACGATGCCTACGGCACCTCGGGCGGCCAGCTCAGCATCCGCGGGTTCTCGGCCGACCGCATCAGCCTGACCTTCGACGGCGTTCCCCTGAACGATTCGGGCAACTACGCGATCTACTCCAACCAGCAGCTCGATCCCGAACTGATCGAGCAGGTCAACGTCAACCTCGGGACGACCGACGTCGACAGCCCGACCGCGGCCGCGACCGGCTCGACGGTCAACTACCGCACGCGGCTTCCTGCGAAGGACTTCGGCGTCCGCGCGGTCGGCTCGGTCGGCGAAGACAATTTCTGGCGCGTCTTCGGCATGGTCGACACCGGCGAGTTCACTTCGATCGGCACGCGCGCTTTCGTCGCCGCCAGCCATTCGCAATACGACAATCCGTACAACAACTACGGCAAGCTCAACAAAGAGCAGTACAACGCCCGCATTTATCAACCGATCGGCGAAAATGGCGATTTCATCTCGATCGCCGGCCACTACAACGTCAACCGCAACAACTTCTTCGGCTCGCTGCCGCTGCGCACCGATCTGACGCAAAGCGCGACGAACTCTGCTCCCCGCATCGTCGGCGGGCAGTCGGGCAACCGTTTCCCGCTCGACAACGATGAACGCCATTACGACATCAATTTCCCATGCACGATGGCCGTCGGGACGCCTGGCGTTGCCGACAAGGTGGCTCCGGCTCCCGCCGCGCCGACCGCGGGCGGAAGCTGCGGCACGGAGTTCGATCGCCGCTACAACCCGTCGAAAACCGGCAACATCCGCGGCTCGTCGCGCTTCACGCTGGCCGATAGCGTCACGCTGACGGTCGATCCGAGCTACCAGTACGTGAAGGCCAACGGCGGCGGCACGGTCACGGCTCGTGAAGGAACCTTCAACGCCGGCGGCAAGCAGATCACCGGTTTCATCGGCGGCTCTCCTTACTTTGGCCGCGACGTCAACGGCGACGGTGACGCGCTCGACCAGGTCACCGTTCTCGCGCCGAGCGAGACGAACACCCGCCGCATCGGGGTGATCACCAACCTGATCTGGGACATCGACTCGAACAACACCGTGCGCGTGGCCTATACCTATGACCGCGCGCGCCACCGGCAGACCGGCGAAGTCGGCTTGCTCGACGCGAACGGCGAGCCGCTCCACGTGTTCCCCGAAGTCGATCCGGAGAGCGACGTCAACGGCCGGGTATTGCAGAAGCGCGACCGGCTATCGTACGCAATCCTGCACCAGATCTCGGGCGAATATCGCGGCCGCTTCTTCGATGATGCGCTGTCGGTGACCGCCGGCATTCGCGCGCCGTTCTTCACCCGCAATCTCAACAACTATTGCGCCACCTCGAGCGCATCCGGCTTCGTCGAATGCTTCACGGATGACGCGGCAGCCCAGGCCGCCTGGCTCGCCGCCAACCCCACGCAGACTGTTCCCGGGATCGGCACCTATCCGACCCAGGGGCCGCAACATCGCGAGCTGAAGTACGACAAGGTCCTGCCTAACGTCGGCCTAGTTTATCACATCACCCAGCCGATTTCGGTTTTCGCCAACTATTCCAAGGGTCTCCAGGTGCCGGGCACGGACGCGCTCTACAACGCGTTCTACTTCCCGTTCGACACCGAGCAGGCGCGGCCTAAGCCGGAGACGACGGACAACTTCGATGCGGGTCTGCGGTATCGCTCCAGCAAGGTGCAGGCGCAACTGGTCGGCTGGTACACCAAGTACACCAATCGCCTGGCATCGGCTTACGATCCGGAGCTTGAGCGCAACGTTTACCGGAACCTTGGCGCGGTTGACAAATACGGCGTCGACGCCAGCATCGCGTACCAGCCGATCCCGCAGTTCGCGCTCTATGCCTTCGGTTCGTACATGAAGTCGAAGATCAAGGACAACGTGCAGAGCGGCACGTGCTCGAGCGCCAACGTCACCGCCAACGTCCCTGGTTGCACGGTTGCCGGCGATCCGCTGTTCGTCGCCACGGCCGGCAACCGCGAGGGTGGCGCTCCGGCATACACTTACGGTGCCCAGGCGCGCGGCTTCTTCGGACCGGTCGAAGTCGGCATCACCGGCAAGCGCACCGGCGGGCGTTACATCTACGACAGCAACCTGCCGGTCTACGGCGGGACTGCCGCAGCGCCTTACGTGATCTATCCGGCCAAGACGAACGCCTACTGGCTGGTCAACCTCGACGCCCGCCTGAACCTCGAGTTCATCGGGCTGAACGACAAGACCTACCTGCAGCTCAACGTCTACAACCTGTTCGACAAGCTCTACGTCGGCAACTACACCACGGGGCTCAACCAGGGGAACGTGCTCGGTGCCGGAGTCTTCACCGGCAATCCCGGAAGCCCGGTATTCGCCCAGATCGGCGCGCCGCGGACCATCTCGGCCTCGCTGAACGTCGGGTTCTAATCCGCGGCGACGAAAGCGGATGGATTGTCCCATCCGGCCGGAATCGAGAGGGGGATAGCGGCGCCGGCTGGCGCTGCTATCCCTTTCTTCATGCAATCGGAGCAGATCATGGTTTTCTTCGCTCGAACGGCCATCGCGCGCTTGCGTGGTGCGGCGGCCATGGCCGCGGCCGGCGCTCTTGCAGCCTGCGCGACCATCCCTTCACATGCTCCACCGGCGGCGGCGGCGAGCGAGGAAATCCAGATTCTCGCGGTCAACGATTTCCATGGCAACATCGAGGTGCCCGAGGGCACCACGACCTATTACGCCGGCGGCCAGCCGGTGAAGGCGAAGCTCGGCGGGGCCGCGCGGCTCGGGGCTACACTTGCGCATTTGCGTCAGGGCCATTCCGAAACGATCACCGTCGCCGCCGGCGATCTCGTCGGCGCGAGCCCGCTTGCCTCGGCCTATTTTCTCGACGAGCCGACGATCATGGCGCTCAATCGGATGGGCCTGGCGCTCGCCTCGGTCGGCAACCACGAATTCGACAAGGGCATCGGTGAGCTCAAGCGCATGCAGCAGGGCGGCTGTGCGGTGTTCACCCAGCGCGTGCCGTGCCGCCTCGACAAGCCCTTCGAGGGCGCAAAGTTCACCTACCTGGCCGCGAACGTGCTCGATGGCAGCGGAAAGCCGCTGTTCCCCGGCACCGCCATTCGCCAATTCGGCCCGGTCAGGATCGGCTTCATCGGGATGACGTTGAAGGACACCGGCCTGCTGACCTCGCCCGCCGCCACCAAGGGTTATCATTTCACCGACGAGGCCGAGACCGCCAACGCGCTCGCGGCGCAGCTCAAGGCGCAAGGGGCCGACGCGGTCGTTCTGCTGCTGCATCAGGGCGGACAGGTCGATCCGTTCTTCAGCCAGGACGCCTGCCCCAAGCTCGAAGGCGACATCCTGCCGATCCTCTCCCGGCTGGCGCCCGACATCCGCCTGGTGATTTCCGGCCACACGCACAAGGCGTACATCTGCGAAGTGCCCGACGCGAACGGCGCGCCCCGCCTGCTCACGAGTGGCGGGCGCTACGGCTATTTCGTGACCGACATCCGCCTGCGAATCGATCCCGCGACCGACAAGATCCTGTCGCTGAGCGCGGTCAACGATCCGGTAAGCGAAGCCGCCGGCGAAGAGGCCGACGTGAGGCAGATCGTCGACCGCTACGGCGCGGTCAGCGCCACGGTCGCCAAACGCGTCGTCGGCCGCATCACTGGCTCGCTCGCGGCCGGCGAGAACGCGCTCGACACGCCGCTGGCGCGGCTCGTGGCCGATGCGCAGCTCGCCGCGACCCGCGATCCGGCCAGGGGCGGGGCGCAGATCGGCTTCATCAACTCGGGCGGCGTGCGGGCGGGCTTCACCACCCAGCCCGATGGTTCGGTCACTTACGGGCAGATCTTCACGCTGCAGCCGTTCGGCAATACGCTCGAGGTGCTCGAGCTGACCGGCGCTGAGCTGAAGCAGACCCTCGAGCAGCAGTTCTCCGACGATCCGTCGGGCCGCTTCCGGCAATCGTTCCTGATCCCCTCGCAGGGCTTCACTTATGCCTTCGACCGCAGCGCTCCCGTTGGGCAGCGGATCGTCGCCGCGACGCTCTATGGACAACCCCTCGACCCGGCCAGGACCTACCGGATCACGGTCAACAACTTCCTCGCCAATGGCGGCGACGGGTTCTCCAACCTCGCTCGCGCGAAGTTCGTCGCCGACGGCGGAGTCGATCTCGATGCGCTCGAGGCGTTCATCGCCCGCGGTGCGACCGTCAGCCCGACGCCGCGGGTCGTCGACCGCAACCCGCCGGCGCCGCAGGGTTAGCCCCTCCGTACATTTGCGAATGCCGCGCCGCGGGCGAATCCGCGACAAGCCGATCTGCAGGTGCCCTTCCATGCCCCACCCCCCCCGCCGGGAAAGGCGCCTGCAAAGGGCCGCTCGCCAGCCGTCACTCCGTATATTTCCCAATGCCGTTGGGGACCCGTCCGCATGCACACTCGCGGTTTCGATCCTTGAGAGTTCATTCAATGCCGCAGTGGAATCTTGTCCGTCTCGAATTGGCCCGGACGCCGGAATTTCCCGGCGGCTCCGCGAGCCGGGCGTACATGCTGCGGGTGCCGCTCGATCCGGGCGGGCTGATCGACGAGGGGACGCTGGCCCGGCGCCCGGCGATGGCCACCGTGCGGCGGTTTTGGCCCAACGAACCCGACCAGACCGGCTATCTCGTCCGTAACGGCCGGGGCTGGGCATTCTCGTACGCCGTGGGCGAGGAAGACGACGAAAAGCTCTTCCATCTCGAAGCGCATCCAATGCGTGTCGGCGACTACATAACCATCACCGAACCCGACGGGACGGCTTACCCGTTCCGCGTCGTTCGCGCGCAGCCGGACGGTGTCGCCGGCGCTTAGGCTACCGCGCCTTCGCCGGAGGCGTCGGGCAAGGTGAAGTGGAACGAGGTGCCGCCGTAGGGCGAGGAGTCCGCCCAGATCCGCCCCTCGTGCGCCTCGATGATCGTCCGGCTGATCGACAGCCCGACGCCCATTCCGGCGGCCTTGGTGCTCTGGAACGGGGCGAACAGGTTCGCGGCGATCTCGGGAGCCAGGCCCGGCCCGCTGTCCGAGACGATCACCTCTGTGAAGCCCGGCTCGCGGTGGATGGTCCTTATCGTCAAACGGCCGTGCGGCAGATCCTGCATGGCCTCCACCGCGTTGCGGATCAGGTTGAGCAAGACCTGCTGAATCTGGACGCGGTCGACGAGTACCAGGTCATCCTCGCCGATCGAAACCGTCAGGTCGACCGTCTGGCTGCCGCTGCCGACGAAGGCCAGCGCGCTCGCTTCGTTGACCAGCCTGGCCAGCGAGAAGACTTGCCGCTCGGTCTCCCCGCGGGAGATGTAATCGCGCAGCCGGCGCACGATCTGTCCTGCACGGACCGCCTCCTTGGCGCATTCGTCCAGGGCTTCGCGGATCATCGAGATGGTGAGATCGCTTCGATCGTCCGCCAGCATCGTGCTGGCCGTCTCGACATAGTTGGCGATCGCCGTCAGCGGTTGGTTGAGCTCGTGGGCGATCGAGGTCGCCAGCGTTCCCATCGCGGTGACGCGAGAGACGTGCGCCAGCTCGGCCTGGACGGTGTGCAGGCGCTTCTCGTAGTCCTGCCGTTCGGTGAGATCGCGAATGAAGCCCGTGAACACGCGTTCGTCACCGATGGTGGCTTCGCCAACCGAGAGCTCCATCGGAAATGTCGTGCCGTCGCGGCGGCGTCCGGTGACCAGGCGTCCGATGCCGATGATTCGCTTCTCGCCGGTCTTGAGATAGCGCTCGAGATAACTGTCGTGCCGCTCGCGGTCGGGCGAAGGCATCAGCGTGCTGACGTTCTCGCCCACGAGCTCTGCCTCGGCAAAGCCGAACAGGCGCTCGGCCGCCTTGCTGAACGAGAGGATGTGGCCCTGCGCGTCGATGATGACCATCGCGTCGGGCACCGTCTCGAGAATTGAGCGCAGGTGCGCCGCGCTACCCATCTCGCGCAGGTCCGATGCGTGCTGGGCTGGCATGTCGTTGTTCATCCCTTCCGAACACGTTGTAACGCATGTTATGAAGACTTGCACATGCCGGTGATTTTTCCGAAGATTCGCCCGGGTATCGAAGGCGGGAGCGACGATGGCAGACAGCAAGCTGGTCCACGTGGTGGACGATGAAGACTCGATCCGCCGATCGCTCGACTTCCTGCTGCGCGCCGCCGGGTTCCGCACCGAACGGTGGGAGGACGGCGTATCCTTCCTCAAGGGCGCCGACCGGACCCAGCCCGCCTGCGTCCTTCTCGACGTGCGCATGCCCGAGATGGACGGGCTGCAGGTCCAGGCCGAGATGGCCTCGCGCGGTTACAACCTGCCGGTGATCGTGCTCACCGGTCACGGCGACATTTCGACCGCAGTGCGCGCGATGCAGGGCGGGGCGATCGACTTTCTCGAGAAGCCGTTCAATCGCGAGCGTCTGCTCGAGGCGCTGGAGGTCGGTTTTGCCCAGCTGGAAGACCGGGAGGCTGCCCGCAAGCGCGCAGATTGGGCAAAGACCGAGGTCGCCAAGCTCACCGACCGCGAGAAGGAAGTGCTCGAAGGGCTCGCCTGCGGATATCCCAACAAGACCATCGCCTACGATCTCGGCATCAGTTCGCGCACGGTCGAGGTCTATCGCGCCAACGTGATGAGCAAATTCGAGGTCAGCAACTTCGCCGACGCCTTGCGGGTGGCTTTCGCGGCTGGAATGGGTTCGGAAAAGCAGTGGCGCGAAACCTATAATGTCGGCGGGGCGAAGCCAGCGCCCCCTCAATCTAGCTGAGTTTCGCGGCGATCAGGGCATCCTGCTTGTAGGGGTCCTTCAGGTAGCGCACGCTACCGTCGGGCTGCGGGACCGCCGTCATGTAGACGACATAGACCGGCAGCGGTGCATCAAGCGCCACCCGCGTGGTCACCCGCGAGGCAACCACGGCGTCGATCCGCGCGCGGTCCCAACCGGCCTTGGCGAGCAGTTTATCGGCAAGGTCGAACGGATACTGCGTGCGGATGCAGCCATGGCTGAAAGTGCGGTCCTCACGGTCGAACAGCGCCTTGCTCGGGGTATCGTGGAGGTACACCGTGAGCGGATTGGGCATGTCGAGCTTGATCTGGCCGAGCGAGTTTCCAGGTCCTGGGCCCTGAGTGACCGAGAGGCGTCCGCCGGCGGTAGTCCAGGTATAGCCGCGGCTCCTCGCCGTCGCCGGGCGGTTGCGAACCAGGCTGCCGACGCTTTCGGCGACGATCGACTGGGGCACGTGCCACGAGGGGTTGAGGATGACCCCGGTGACCTTTGCCGAGAACTGCGGCGTCGGCTTGCCGACCTGACCGACGATGACCTTGTGGCTGTCGATAACCTGGCCGTTCTCGATCAGCCGAACCTGAAATTCGGGAATGTTCACGATCAGGTACTTGTTGCCCGGATTATGAGGAAACCAGCGCCAGTGCTCGAGCGTCGCTTCGATCTGCCGACGCTTTGCCGGGTCTGCCGCGTCGGGACCCGTGAGCGCCTTGCGCAGGGCGAGGTATTCCGAGTTCTGGGGGGCGAAGGAGTCGAGCACCCACGAGACCTGGTGCGCCGTGATCGCCATGTCGATCATCCGTGCGACCAGCATCGGGTCGAGCGAGTTGGGAGCGATGTAGTAGCGACCGCGCTGCCCCGGCGGCACATGGCCGACGGCAAGGTCTTCCGCGACCAGCCCAAAGCTTTCGGTCGCCTGCCTCTCGAGCGCGGAAGGATCGCCTGAATCGATCGCCGCGCGCAATTGGGCAGGCTCGTAATCCGCCGCGGCCAGCCCGTGGCTGTCGATCCGCTCGATGTAGGTGAGCAGCGTAGCCGCGGTCGCACGGTCCCAATGCTGCGGCGGAGGTTCCTGCGCGAAAGCCGCCACCGAGAACATCGCGACCATCCACAACATCGCGACCGCGGCAACACCGTAGAGGCAGGAAGTGGTGCGGGTGCTCGACGGCATTGTCGCGATCCTTTCGGGAGCCACCGTGGCAGAGCGCTATCTGGCGGTATCTTCGTAGATTTCCGGAAGTTGCCGACCCGAGGGTAAGCGCGACCGGCTAGCCGCCGATCGGCGGTTCGCCGGCGTTCGGATTCTTCGACCACAGGTGGCGCATCCGGCTCAGCACGCCCGCCGCGGCGTCGTCGACTTTCGCCAAATGGAAGCGATAGTCGCGCTCGGGCAGGCCCGGCTGCACACCGTCGAAGTGATAGTGGTGCGTCTCGGGCAGGCCGAACACCTCGCCCAGGTAGCGGTCGAACAGGTTGCGCAGCGATTCCAGCACGCCCTTTTCGTCGAGCCAGGCGCGCATGCTGCCGGACAAGGTGAGCGAGACGAGGTACTTGCCTTGCAGGATACTAGCCTTGTCACCTTCGCTCGCCTGTCCGCGGGTTCGGCCCGCGCCGAGCACGCGGTCGATGTAGCCGACCAGCATGGCCGGCGGCGCGCCGAACCAGACCGGATATACGAGCACGAAGACGTCGATTTCGCCGAGCGCATCCCATTCCGCGAGCACATCCGCCCGGGGGTGACCCTGGCGTTCGTCTTCGCTCAGCACGGGATCGAAGCCGAGCCGGTAGAGATCACGCACGATCGCTTCGTGGCCATGCGAACGAACCGCCTCGGCATAGCGGTTGGCGATCGCCAGCGTGAAGCTGCCCTCGGCGGGGTGGGCAGCGATGACGGCGTGCTTCAACGGCCGGTCCATAAGTGCCTCAGTGCGCTGTGAAGATAGGCAGCGGCGGGTTGGAAAACAGCTCACGAGTGACCCCGCCGAAAACCGTTTCGACCGCGCGAGCGTGGCCGTAGGCGCCGATGACGAGGTAGGCGGCACTGCGCGCCGCGGCGGCATTGACGAGCGCTTGCCCGACCGTCTGCTGACCGCGATCGATCTCGACGATCTCGCAACTGATTCCGTGGCGCGAGAGGTACTCAGCGCCATCCACGGCGGCGAACAATTCGTTCGCGTCGTCGATCCGCTCGGTGACGTTGGCGAGCGTTACCGAGGCGGCCGCTTTCAGCAGCGGGATCGAACCGCGCAGCGCGTGGCCCGCCTCCATCGAGCCGTTCCAGCCGATCACCACCGGACCGGCGACGTTCAGCGACCGCGCGCTCTCCGGCACCACCAGCAGGGGGCTGCGGCCGTGCACCGCCATGTATCCGGCGAGGCCCGACGGTCCCTTGCCGTCGCTCGCCGGATCGCGCGCGCCGAGCACGACCAGGTCGGTGAGGGTTTCCGCGCGCATCAGCAGCGGGCGGGTCGGGCCTTCCTCTTGCTGCCAGTTCCAGGTGACGTCCTCGTTGGCAAGTCGCGCGCAGATGCGGTCACGCAGCTTGTCGGCGTTTTCCTGGATCACCGGGATCAGCTCGGCGATCATCGTGCCGTAGAGATCGCCCGGAACGGAGAAGTCGAAAGCGACCGGTTGCAGGCACGTGATGTGCGAGTTGAACTCGCGCGCCAGGTCGAGCGCGACCTGCAGCCGTGCTTCCATGCAGGCGTCGTCGCTGACGTGAAGCAGTATCGAGCGCATCGTGAGAGTCCCTTCGTGCTGAATCTTCCCGAGGATGCGCCGGCGGCGGGGCTCGGTAACTCCGGAGATGTCCGGAGCGTATTCGGGTTTGACCTGGCGCAACGACGGGGGGTGCCGCCGGCGTATCATCGCCCGAGATCATGGAGGAACGCATGCTCATGACCCGCACCGACTCCACGGCCGCCCGCCGCGTGATTCCCGGCACGCCGGTGTTCGACGGAGACGCAGCGCAGAAGGGCCTCGGGCTCAACGCGATGTGCTATTCGTTCAACCAGGCCGCCAACCGCGCCGCCTTCGTCGCCGACGAGGCAGGCTATATGGACCGCTTCGCGTTGACAGACCCGCAGCGCGAGGCGGTCCGCCAGCGCGACGTGCCGGGGATGATCGCCGCCGGCGGCAACGTCTACTACCTGGCCAAGCTCGCCGGCATCCTCGGTCTCAACGTCCAGGACCTCGGCGCGCTGCAGACCGGCCTGCCGATCGAGGAATTCAAGGCCGCGCTGCTGGCGCACGGCGTGACCGAGAGGAGCGTGGCACCATGAGCGAGATCGTCGGCGGCATCTTCACCAGCCACGTGCCGGGAATCGGCGCGGCCATTGCCAAGGGGCTGCAACAGGACCCGTACTGGAAGCCGTTCTTCGACGGTTTCGTGCCGGTCCACCAGTTCCTCGAGCGCGAGAAGCCCGACGTCGCGGTGGTGTTCTACAACGACCACGGACTCAACTTCTTCCTCGACAAGATGCCGACCTTCGCGATCGGCGCCGCGGCCGATTACCGTCACGAGGACGAGGGCTGGGGCATCGGCGGCTTCAAGCCGTTCGTCGGGCATCCGGCCCTGTCATGGCACATCATCGAGCAGGTCGTCGGCGACGAATTCGATCCCGTCACCTGCCAGTCGATGCTGGTCGACCACGGGGTCTGCGTGCCGTTCGAGCTGTGCTGGCCCGATGCCAAGGCCTGGCCGGTCAAGCTGGTGCCGATCTGCATCAATACCGTACAGCATCCGCTGCCGAGTCCGAAACGAGCGCTGGCGCTCGGCCGGTCGGTGGGGAAGGCGCTGGAAAGCTGGCCGGGCGACGAGAAGATCGTCGTGCTCGGCACCGGCGGCCTGTCGCACCAGCTCGACGGTGAGCGCGCCGGGCACATCAATGTTGATTACGACAAGTTCTGCCTGCGCAACATCGTCGCCGATCCCGAGGCGCTGACCCAGCACGACACACTCGACATCGTCGAACTGGCCGGCAGTCAGGGAGTCGAGATCCTCAACTGGCTGGCGGCGCGCGGGGCGCTCACCGGCTCGGTCCGCGAGCTGGCGCACAACTACCACGTGCCGATCTCGAACACCGCGGCGGCGACGCTGCTGGTCGAGAACCACGCGACCGTTCACGCCTGAGGAGGCACAGCCATGGTCCACTTCCCGAAAGAACCGCTTTATGCCGACGTGCTGCGCTTGGGCCGCATAGAGGGCGACATCGCCGATCTCGAGATCGACGGCGAAGTTCCGGCGGGCATGGACGGCGCCTTCTACCGCGTGCATCCCGATCCTCAGTTCGCCCCCCGGAAGCCGGGCGACCAGTTCTTCAACGGCGACGGCATGGTGACGATGTTCCGGGTGAAAGACGGTCGGATCGCTTTCAAGCAGCGCTACGCCAAGACCGACAAGTGGAAGCTCGAGAACGCCGCCGGCAAGGCGCTGTTCGGCTCGTACCGCAATCCGCTGACCGACGACCCCGCTGTCGCCGGCGAGCATCGCGGCACCGCCAACACCAACGTGCTCGTGTTCAATGACGAGCTCCTCGCGATGAAGGAGGATAGCCCCTGCCTCATCATGGACAAGCTGACGCTCGATACCGAGGGATACACCGACTGGGACGGCGAGCTGACCCTGCGCACGTTCGGCGCGCATCCGAAGATCGACCCCGCGACCGGCAACCTGTGCAACATCAGCTATGCTGCCAAGGGAAGCCTCAGCCGCGACGCGACCTACTTCGAGATTTCGCCGGAGGGGCACGTGGTGCGGCGAGCCGAGTTCGAGGTGCCATACTATACGATGCTGCACGACTTCAGCATCGCCGGGGACTGCATCGTCATCCCGGTCTCACCCTACAGCTCCGACCTGAGCGTGCTCGAGCAGGACCGGCCGCATTTTTACTACGACCGCGCACTGCCCTCGTACCTCGGGGTCATGCGGCGCGACAGCGACGGCAGCGACATGCGCTGGTTCAAGCAGGAACCGGGCGTGTGCAGCTGCCACGTGATGAACGCCTACCAGGACGGCTCGAAAGTCCACCTCGACACTCCGGTCTCGAAGATCGGCAGCCTGCCGTTCTTCCCCGAACGCGACGGCACGCCGTTCGACCCGCACCTGGCGATGACCGAGCTGTCGCGCTTCACGGTCGACCTCAAGTCGAACAGCGACACCGTCGAGAGCATCGAGAAGCTGGGTCAGGCGCCGGGCGAGTTCCCGCGGATCGACGACCGCATGGCCGGCAAGCCCTACCGCCACGGCTGGATGATCACTTACGACCTCGAAAAGCCCTACAACGGGCCGCCGGGACCATTCGCCGGAGTGATCAACACGCTGACCCATTTCGACCTCTCCACCCGCGAGGAGCAAAGCTGGTGGTGCGGGCCGAATGGTTCGCTGCAGGAACCCTGTTTCATCCCGCGCTCGGCCGACGCGCCCGAGGGCGATGGCTGGATCGTCGCGCTGGTCGACGATCATGTGTCGAACTATTCGGACCTATGCATCTTCGACGCGCTCGATGTGGCGAAAGGGCCGATCGCGCGCGCCAAGCTGCCGGTCCGGCTGCGCCAGGGCCTGCACGGAAACTGGGCCGACGCGGGCAAACTGGCCGCCTGACTAGCCGATCAAGGCGTTGGCCAACCCCATCGTCGCCAGGACCTGTATGGCCATGGCCACGGTGACGCCCGCAGCGAAGGCGGCGAGCACCCGCCGCACGCTGCGCCGTGAGGCGCGAGCGGGCTTGGGCGAGGGGACGATGTCGGCCTTGCCGGCAAACGTCCGCGCAACCGCGGTCAGGTGCAGCAGCAGCCAGATACCGGTGCCGAGGGCGACGACGATCGCAACGCCGTAAACGGTCTCGAATATCCACAGCGGCATGGCGCACCTCGCGGGCAAAAAGATTTGACCCAATCACGCTTGGGCCGCAGGTCGGTTCCCGTCGTTCGTTCTACGAACCAACATGGGATAATTCTGGCGATTTCACTATGCTAATCGGTTAGTGCACTGGGATCGAGACCGTGCCGATCGAGCCTTACACCGCCGAGCTGAAGCGGCGCGGCGAATGCTGGCGGTAGGGATCGAACGCCGCGGCGATGCTGCGGGCGTAGGCCAGGGCGTGGTCGGCGATGACCAGGAACTCTCCTTCCACCGCGCACAGCCCGGTCTCGGCATAAGGCGCGAGCCGATCCCACGCCTCGTCGAGCATTGGCCGGCAAACCTTTGCCCGGCCTCGGCACAACAGTTCCTCGATCACCGCGCCGCGGCGGCGGTCGTCGGCGCTGCGCGCCTTGCCGAGCGCGATCGGCAGGCGGTCCTGCGACAGCAGCATGCGGTAGCGGCCGGCGTTCTTCTCGTTTTGCGCCAGTAGCGTCGGGAAGCTACCGATCGCCGAGGCACCGAGGCCGAGCAGCACCGGCGCGCCATCGTCGGTGAAGCCCTGGAAGTTGCGGTGCAGCCCCCCGCCGAGCGCTGCTTGCCCGAGCGGGTCGCCCGGTAAAGCGAAGTGATCGAAGCCGACCGGGACATAGCCGCTTTCGAGCAACTGCCTGAAGCCCATCTCGGCCATCCGGAAGCGCTCTTCCGGCCCTGGCAGCGCACTCCCATCGATGCGCTTCTGGCGGGCGATCAGGTGCGGCACATGGGCATATCCGAACAGCGCGATGCGGTCGGCCCCGAACGCCGAAGCGAGATCGAGCGTGGAGGCGAGGTGGTCCCGCGTCTGGCCGGGCAGGCCGTACATCAGATCGAAGTTCATCGACGTGACGCCGGCCTTGCGCAGCAGTTCTACCCCATGCTCGATCATGCAGAGCGGCTGCACCCGGCCGATCGCTTCCTGCAACGGTGGGCTGAACGTCTGCACGCCCATGCTCGCACGGGTCGCGCCGATTGCGCGCAGCACCGGGCTCCACTCGGCGCCTAGCGTTCGCGGGTCGAGCTCGATCGACACAACCGGATCCTCGAGCGGGAAGTGCAGCACCAGTTCATCGAACAGGCGGATGAAGTCGACCGGATTGAGCGCGTTCGGGCTACCTCCGCCGAAGGCGATGCGGCGGACTCGCGCGCTCGCCGGCAGTTGCGCGGCGACCAGGGCGATCTCGCGGTGAAGCGCGTCGAGATAGGTCGCCAGTCGATGCGCCTTGTTGGCCGCAGCGGTGTTGCACCCGCAGTACCAGCAGATCTTCTCGCAGAACGGGATGTGGACGTAGAGCGAAACATCGCCGGTCGCGGTGGAGATGGCGTCGGCATAGGTGCCGGCGTCAGCCCCGGGGCCGAATTCGGCCGCGGTCGGGAAGCTGGTGTAGCGCGGAACCGGTGTCGCCAGCAGGTCGGGATGATAGGGCCACATGCCAGCCTGCATCGCAGGCGCGGCTCAGAGGGTCATTGCTTTGGGTCAATCCGCCTGCGCTTGGCCCCGCTGCGGCAGCCCTTGGCGCAGCAGCAGGGGGTCGCGGGCTGCGGGCCCCTTCCCAGCGGCACCGTCATGCTGCCGCCGTTGCAGAGGGCAACAACCAACGCCCCGACGGCCGACAATTGCGGCGTGCCTTCGGAGGGAGCCGTCATCGCCGGGATCAGCGCGGCGGCGGCAAACAGGAGACCGGCCGGGCTCATTCGTCGTCCTCGATCAGGATGCGCGCGGCGTTGCCTTCAGGATCCTCGAACTGGCCATTGCGGAGCGCCCAGAAGAACGCCGCGAGGCCAAGCCCGCCGATCGCCAGCGCGGCAGGGATGAGCAGGAGAAGGATGGTCATTTCGCCGCCCTCGCCAGACGCAGCGAATTGGCGACGACGATCAGCGAGCTCGCCGACATCGCCACGGCGGCGACCAGCGGCGTGACCAAGCCGGCGATCGCCAGCGGCACGGCCAGCACGTTGTAACCGATCGCCAGCGCAAAATTCTGCTGCACCACCGCCGTCGTACGCCGGGCGGCGCGGACGGCACGGGGCAACGCGATCAGCGATTCCTGCACGAACACCAGGTCGGCGGCCTGCAAACCGACATCGCTCGCCGATCCCGGCGCCATCGAGGCGTCGGCGGCGGCGAGCGCGGGCCCGTCGTTAAGGCCGTCGCCGACCACCAGCACCTTGCGTCCGCTCGCGCGCAGCCGGGCGACGAGCGCCTGCTTGTCGGCCGGCCGGGCATTGGCCTGCGCGGTCAGGCCGGTGGCGAGCGCGATCTCTCCGACCGCACCAGGGCGGTCTCCCGAGAGGATCGAGCATTCGACGCCAAGCTGCCGCAGTTGCGCCAGCGCGGAAACCGCATCGGGACGCAGGCGGTCGCTGAAGGGGATGAGTCGCACTGGCCTGCCTTCGATGGTGAGCGCGGCGGCTATTGCCTCACCGCCGCCCAGCGGCCGGCTGAGCGAGACTTCGTGGCCATGCCAGCGGGCGAACACCCCTTCGCCTGCGCGCTCGGCGACGTCGCTCAGGGGCGCCGCGGCGATGTTTCGTCTCGCCAACGCCGCGGCGAGCGCGCGCGACAATGGATGCGAGCTGTGGGACGCGAGAGCGAGGGCAATCGCCGCCTCGTCAGTGGCCAGCGCCAGCAGCGCCGCGGAATCGGGCAGCGGCTTGCCCTGCGTCAACGTGCCGGTCTTGTCGAGCAGCGCGCGGTCGACGGTAGCGAGTCGCTCGAGCGCGGAACCATCCTTGACCATGATCCCGGCGCGCATGAGCGATCCGCTCGCGACCACTTGCGCCACGGGTACGGCGAGCCCCAGCGCGCAGGGGCAGGTGATGATCAGGACTGCCACGCCGGTCACCAGCGCCTGGTAGAGGGTTGCGCCGGAGAGCAGCCACCCGACAACCGTGAGCGCCGCCAGCGAATGCACCGCGGGCGCGTAAAGCCGGGCGGCGCGATCGGCGATGCGCACGTAACGCGAGCGGTTCTGGGTGCTCGCCTCCATCAGCCGGGCGATTTCCGCGAGGGTCGTGTCATGCCCGGCATGGCTCACGCGCACGTCGATGGGAGCGTCGAGGTTGAGCGTGCCGGCGAGCGCCTGGTCGCCCGTGTGCAGCGGCACTGGCGCGCTTTCGCCGGTCAGCAGCGACTGATCGAAGCGGCTGGCGCCCGAGACGATTTCGCCGTCGGCAGCAAGCCGCTCGCCGGCGGCGACGCGCATCACCGTGCCCGGCACGAGCTTGATCGCGTCAACCCAAGCGAGCGTGCCGTCCGCTCCGACTACCATCGCCCCTTGCGCCGCCTGGCTCAGCAGCGCGTCGACTCCGGCGCGGGCACGGTCGCGCATCATGGCGTCGAGCACGCGGCCGACAAGCAGGAAGGTGAGCAGCATCAGCGCGCCGTCGAACCACGCGTGCTCGCCGTGGCGGCCCGTCTCGTAGAGGCTGAGTCCGGTGGCGATGAGCACGCCGAGGCTGATCGGCACGTCCATGTTGGTCCGCCCGCGGCGCACCGCCTGCCACGCCGACTTGAAGAACGGCCGCCCGGCGAAGGCGATCGCCGGAACGCCGATGCCGGCGCTGATCCAGTGGAACATGTCGCGGGTCGAGCCTTCGGCGCCCGACCACACGCTGACCGACAGCAGCATCACGTTCATCGCCGCGAAACCGGCGACGGCCAGCGGGGCGAGCAAGGGGCGCGCGGCGGACAGGCGCGGGGCCAGCTCGTCGCGCCGCGCCTGTGCTTCGTAACCGAGTTCGGCGAGCGCATGGACGAGATCGTGGGCCTCGAGCGATAGGTCGTGCTCGACCGTCACAGTCCGCGCCGACAGGTTGACCCGGGCGGAGGCAATGCCAGGCATCACGCCGAGCCCGCGTTCGATCTTGCTCATGCAGCCGGCGCAATGGATCGACGGCACGGCGAGCACGGTGCGCTCGAAGGCGGGGGCCGGCTTGCGCAGCGCGGTCATTGCAGCCGCTCTTCGCGGCGCCAGACGTGCTCATTGGCGGCGAGGGTCAGGCGAACGTCCCAGCGTCCTTCCGGAAGCGCCTGGCGCGACAGGAATTGGCCGTTGGCGACGCGATCGAAGGTCAGCGCGCGGTCGGGCAGCCGGCCGAGCGGGTGGCGCGCCATGGCCTTGATGGCCACTCCAGCCGGCGCGCCGTGCACCGCAATGACGACACGGCCGTCGGGGCGCCAGGTGGTGACTTCGTCCCAGCCGAGCGCCTTTTCGCTCTTCGCCTCGTCGAGCCAGCGGTTGAAGCCCTGGCTGGCGACGTACGAATTCTCGACCACCACGCCGCCGAAGGTCGAACTGGCGTAGCGGGCGTTGAGCAGGTTGACCGCGATCACCAGTCCGAAAAAGCCGACCAGGATCGCCGCCATGTGCCGGCCGGTGAAAGTGCGCTGCATCATTCGTCTCCCGGAGCGCTGAAGTGGGTCGTGGTTTCGGCCATCTCGACTTGCTCATCGAGCGAGGTGACGTCGAACTCGAACTCCTGCCCCGGCGTGTTCGGCGGCGCGATCACGTAGACCCGCAAGGATGCGGTGGAATCCGCGGGGACGCCGGTCTTCAGCGCGCGCGAGGCATCCTCGCGTCCGATTTCGTCGGACCACATCGTCGCCCCGGGCAGGCCTCCGAGGGCGATGCGGAGCTGGCGCGGGCGGCTCTCCATGTTGCGCAACTTGAGGGTGTAGGAATTGCGCACGCTGCCGTCGCTCATCAGCATGTACGGTGGATTGCGATCGGGCGCGGCCGACAGGGCGGTGTGGCTGCGGTTGCCGAGCGCGAAGAGCATCGCGAGGCCGATCGCGCCCCAGACGGTGAAGTAGGCGACCGTCCGCGGGCGCAGCAGCGCCTTCCACGCCGGGCGTGGGGCGCCGCCGGCCTTCTCGCGCTCGGCGTCCTCGAGCGTGATGTAATCGATCAGCCCGCGGGGGCGTCCGATCTCGCCCATGACCTTGTCGCACGCGTCGATGCACAGCGCGCAAGTGATGCAGCCGATCTGGGGGCCCTCGCGGATGTCGATCCCGGTCGGGCACACGGCGACGCACATATTGCAGTCGATGCAATCGCCGAAGGCCTTGGGGTCCTTCTGCGCCTTCTTGAAGCTGCCGCGCGGCTCGCCGCGCCAGTCCTTGTACGTGACGGTGAGCGACTTCTCGTCCATCATCGCGCTCTGGATGCGCGGCCAGGGGCACATGTAGATGCACACCTGCTCGCGCATGAAGCCGCCGAGGATAAAGGTCGTCGCCGTCAGGACAGCCACCGTGATGTAGGCCGCGGCGACGGCGTGGCCGGTCCAGAAATCGTGCGTCAGCGTAGGCGCGTCGGCGAAATACATGATCCACGCGCCGCCGGTCCAGAAGCCGATGACGAGGTAGATCGTCCACTTGAGCGCGCGGCGGGCGATCTTCTTCGGCCCCCACGGGGCAGCGTCGAGCCGCATCCGCGCGTTGCGGTCGCCATCGATGAAGCGATCGACGTGCTGGTAGAGGTCGGTCCACACCGTCTGCGGGCACGAATAGCCGCACCATGCGCGGCCGACCGCGCTGGTCACCAGGAACAGCCCGATCCCGGCCATGATCAGCAGGCCGGCGACGAAGTAGAACTCCTGCGGCCAGATCTCGATGCCGAACATGTAGAATCGGCGATGGGCGAGATCGACCAGCACGGCCTGGTTGGGCGCGTAGGGGCCGCGATCCCAGCGGATCCACGGCGTGCCGTAATAGATCGCCAGGGTGACGGCCATGATCAGCCACTTGAAGCGGCGGAAAGGACCGTCGATCCGCTTGTTGTGAACCGTCTTGTGCTTTTCGTAGAACGAGACGTCGATGGTGTCAGGGTGCCGCATCGGTCTTCGCCGCCGGAGCGACCTCCACGAAGTCCTCGCCACCGCCCAGCGAGTGGACGTAGGCGGCAAGCATCTTGATAGTCACGGGATCGAGCCGTCCGCCCCATGCCGGCATCGCGCCGTGCCGGGGGTTGGTGACCTGGGCGGCGATGTCGTCCCTGGTTCCGCCGTAGAGCCAGATCGCATCGGCGAGGTTCGGCGCGCCGACCGTGCGGTTGCCGGTGCCGGCGGCGCCGTGGCAGACCGCGCAATTCTGCGCGAACAACTGTGCGCCGGCCGCGTTGTCGCGCGCCTTGCCGCTCAAGCTGAGCACGTGGCTCGCGACCTGGTCGATCTGCGCCGAGGTCAGAATGCCGGTTCCGAATGCCGGCATCTGGCTCTGGTGCGTTTGAGCGTCGCCCGGCTGGCGCGCGCCGTGCGTGATCGTGTACTCGATCGCCTTGAGATCGCCGC
Organism: Croceibacterium segetis; assembly: GCF_011320115.1. Taxonomy (GTDB): domain Bacteria; phylum Pseudomonadota; class Alphaproteobacteria; order Sphingomonadales; family Sphingomonadaceae; genus Croceibacterium_B; species Croceibacterium_B segetis. The sequence continues at coordinate 49,134 of NZ_JAANOZ010000008.1, forward strand.
CCCACAGCCAGTCGTCGTCGTTGAGGTTAGGATAACCCTTCGAACCCGCCGCGCCGGCGCCGTGGCACTGCACGCAATTGACCTTGAACGCCGCGCGTCCGCCGGTCACCGCCGCGCGCATCAGCGCCGTGTTGTCCGGCAGCTTCTCGACCGGGACTGCACCGATGGCCGCAAGCATCGGCTTCAGCGCGGCCTGATGCTCGTCCATTTCGTGGGCCAGCTGACCGCGGCTGGACCAGCCGAGCACGCCTTCGGTCCCCTTGTGGAACATCGGCACGGCGGGATAGGCGATCACGTATCCGACGGCGAAGACTATGGTGATGTAGAAGGTCCATAGCCACCAACGCGGCATCGGCGTGTCGAGCTCCTCGATGCCGTCCCACTCGTGGCCGACCGTTTGCGTGCCGGTCGCTTCGTCGATGCGCTTATTGGCCATCGTTATCGTCCTTGAAGATCATGTGGGCCGCGGCGTCGTTGCGCTCGCGGTTGCCGCGCCGGAACGGCCACAGCACGCAGGCGACGAACACCAACAGCATGGCCAGCAGCGCCCAGCTGTCGGCGAAGTGGCGCAGCGCGTCGTAAGTCGAATGCGCGCTCACCGGCCGGTTTCCTTGGCGAGGTCTTCCTGCGCGGCGGCGGCGTTCACGTCGACCAGCGTGCCGAGCACCTGCAGATAGGCGACGAGGGCATCCATCTCGGTCAGGCGGCTCGGGTTGCCGTCGAAATCGCGCTGCTGCGCCTTGGGGTAGCGCTTCATCAGGTCGGCCGCGTCCGCCATCGGATCGGCTTGCGCCTTCATGTCGAGCACCGCCTGGGCGATGTCCTTCTTCGAGTAAGGCACGCCGACGTCGCGCAGCGCCTGCAGCTTGGCCGAGCCGTCAGTGAGATCGAGGTCCGTTTCAGCGAGGAACTTGTAAGTCGGCATGACGCTTTCCGGCACCACCGAGCGCGGGTCCCTGAGGTGCTGCACGTGCCAGGCGTCCGAGTAGCGGCCGCCGACGCGGGCGAGGTCCGGCCCGGTGCGCTTGGAGCCCCACTGGAACGGGTGATCGTACATGCTCTCTGCGGCGAGGCTGTAGTGGCCATAGCGCTCGGTCTCGTCGCGGAACGGACGGATCATCTGGCTGTGGCAGACGTAGCAGCCTTCGCGGACGTAGATGTCGCGCCCCGCTTGCTCGAGGGGCGTGTACGGCCGCATCCCCTGGACCTTCTCGATCGTGTTATCGATCCAGAAGAGAGGGGCGATCTCCACCGCGCCGCCGATGGCAACGGCGATGAAGGCGAAGACAGCGAGCAAGGTGACATTGCGCTCGAGCTTCTTGTGCTGTTCGGTAAACTTCATGTCTCGGGTTTCCTACTCGGCCGGGACCGCGGCGATCGGGCGGTCGGCTGCAGGGTTGAACTCGGCTTGATGCATCGGCTTCTCGGCGCGCTGGCGGCCGAGGACGGTCAGCCAGACGTTGGCCACCATCAGCACGGCGCCGGCGAGGTAGAGCGTGCCGCCGAACGCGCGCAGGACGTACATCGGGTGAAGCGCGGCAACGGTATCGACGAAGCTGTTCACCAGGTAGCCGTCAGCGCCGTATTCGCGCCACATCAGGCCCTGGGTGATGCCCGATACCCACATGGAGGCGGCGTAGAAAACGATCCCGACGGTCGCCATCCAGAAGTGCCAGTTCACCCAGCGCAGTGAGTAGAGCCGCTCGCGGTGCCACAGGCGCGGCACGAGGAAATAAACCGCCGCGAAGGAGATCATCCCGTTCCACCCAAGCGCGCCCGCGTGGACGTGGCCGATGGTCCAATCGGTGTAGTGCGACAGCGAGTTGACCGACTTGATCGACAGCATCGGCCCTTCGAAGGTGGCCATGCCGTAGAACGCCAGCGCCATCACCATCATGCGGATGATCGGGTCGGTGCGGACCTTGTCCCACGCGCCGTTGAGCGTCATCAGCCCGTTGATCATGCCGCCCCAGCTCGGCATCCACAGCATGATCGAGAACACCATCCCGAGGGTCTGCGCCCAGTCGGGCAGGGCAGTGTAGAGCAGGTGGTGCGGGCCGGCCCAGATGTAGAGGAAGATCAGCGACCAGAAGTGCAGGATCGACAGCCGATAGCTGTAGATCGGCCGCCCGGCCTGCTTCGGGACGAAGTAATACATCATCGCCAGGAACGGGACGGTGAGGAAGAACGCGACCGCGTTGTGCCCGTACCACCACTGGGTCAGCGCATCCTGCACGCCCGAGAACAGCGAATAGGAATGCGAACCGAGGAAGCTGACCGGCACCGCGAGATTGTTGACGATGTGCAGCAGCGCGATCGTCAGGATGAACGACAGATAGAACCAGTTGGCGACGTAGATGTGCGGTTCCGCCCGCTTCACCAGCGTGCCGACGAACACCGCCAGGTAAGCCACCCAGACGATCGTCAGCCAGATATCGACGTACCACTCCGGCTCGGCGTATTCACGGCTCTCGGTGATCCCGAGCAGGTAGCCGCTCGCCGCGAGGACGATGAACAGCTGGTAGCCCCAGAACACGAACCGGGCGAGACCGGGGAAGGCGAGCCGCGCGCGGCAGGTGCGCTGCACAACATAGAAGCTGCTGGCGATCAGGATGTTGCCGCCGAATGCGAAGATCACGCCTGAAGTATGCAACGGGCGCAGCCGGCCGAAGTTGAGGTAGGGTTCGACGTTGAACTGGGGCCAGGCGAGCTGGCAGGCGATCAGCACCCCGGCCAGCATGCCGACGATCGCCCAGAACACCGTCGCCAGCACGCCCCAGCGGACCGGGTCGTCATCGTACTTCGAAGGGTCGGCGGGCATCCGCAGGATGCCGCTGGCGATCGCGCCGACGTCCGCCCTAGCCACGCTGACCCACAGGCCGGCCAGGGCCACAACCGCGACGATCATCATCTGCGCGGCAAAGCCGCTGTCGTGCGCATAGGCAGCCGCAATGACTGCCAGCACCATGGCGCCGAACCACAATCCGGCACGCGTCAGAATTGCTTCCATGAACTTGAACCCTCGTCTGTCGCGCAGCCCGTGGGCCTGCCGTCCTCAAGGCTCTTTGATCGCCGTCAAAGGCGGTCCGCGGCATTGGGAAATGTACGGGGGCAGGCGTTTTGCGGCCGGTCAATGTTGCCCAAGCGCGACGGGTGCAGCGGGGCGGGGCGACGCGATGAGGCGGCTGCACGAGGCAGTCGGCGCGCCGCCAGGAGAATGACATGCGTAACATCCCCGCCTTGCTCGCCTGCGCTGCGATGACAGGCTTCGCCACCCCCGCTTTGGCGGACGACGGCGGCTCGAAGTGGCAGGTCAAGCTGATGGGCACGGCGGTGCTGCCCGATGGCAAGATAGACAAAGTAAAGACCGATCTCGTCGGCTTGCCGGCCACCCTGCAGACCAAGGCGAGCGACAACTACGTACCTACCGTGGCGATCGAATACTTCTTCACGCCGGCCGTCTCGCTCGAGACGATCTGCTGCGTGACCGAGCATCATGTCACCGGCACGACCGGTCTTCCCGGAGCGCGGCTCGTTTCGAATGCTCACCTCATTCCGGCGACCTTCACGCTCAAGTACCATCTCAACGCGGGCAGGATTTCGCCCTATGTCGGCGCGGGCCCGAGCTATTTCCTGTGGTTCGGCGAGAAGCCTGGCGCGACCGCCGTCGCGGCCGGTGCGGACGACTTCAAGATGAGCGACGAGCTCGGCCTGGCCCTGCAGGGCGGCGTGGACGTTCCGCTCAACGACAAGGGACTCGCGCTGAGCCTCGATGCCAAGCGCTATTTCGTCAAAACCACGGCGCGCTGGTATGCGGGGGGCACCAACGTGATCACGACCGTCCACCAGCTCGACCCGTGGGTGCTGAGCGCCGGGCTCGGCATGCGGTTCTGATCAGCCGGCGATGGCCTCAAGCTCTGCGCGATCGAGAATGGCGACCGCGCGGCGCGTCGGCAGGTCGATCACGCCGTCGCGCTTGAGCTTGGTCATTTGCCGGCTGACGGTCTCGATCGTCAGGCCGAGGACGTCACCGATCTGCTGGCGCGAGAAGGGCAGGTCGAAGCGGCCGAGCGAAGCGCTGCCGGGCTCGGCCAGCCGTTCGGACATGTCGAGCAGGAATGTGGCGATCTTTTCCTCGGCGCTCTTGCGCGCGAGCAGGAGCATCCAGCTGCGCGTGCGGTCAAGTTCGGCGAGCGTGCGTTGCAGCAGCTTGTGCTCGAGGCCGGGGTGCTCGCCGGCAAAGCGGTCGAAATCGGCGCGGGCGAACACGCACACTCGCGCGTCGGTCAGCGCGGTGACCGAGTGGCGGGTCGTAGCGCCGAACGGACGGCCGATGAAGTCCGCCGGATAGACCACGCCGACGATCTGCTCGCGGCCATCCTCGGTGCCGGTCGAGAGCTTGAGGATGCCATCGATGACATTGGCGACGAGGATCGAATCGTCGCCCTCCCAGATGAGCGGCTCACCGGCCTCGAGCGTTCGGCGACGGCCGATCGCGTTGAGCGAGTTGAGTTCGGCCGGCTCGAGCGCCGAGCAGATCGCGTGGTTGCGCACGCTGCAGGTGTCACAGGCTGTCATGGAGGGCCGCGTATCACGTCGGCCGGGGCTCACACGCTCGGGATATATCCGGAGTTGGCGGAGCGAAACGAAAACGGCCGGCTCGCCGAAGCGAGCCGGCCGTTCGTTCGGTATGATTACTGAGCGGTGGTGGCCGCAGTCGTCTCGGTCGTCGTGGTCTCGGTCGTCGCGGCGTCGGTGGTCGCGTCGGTCGCAGCCGCTTCCGTGCTCGCGTCCATCGCGGGCGCGACTTCGGTGGTGGCTTCCGTGGTCGCGGTGGTTTCGTCGGCCTTGTTGCAAGCGGCGAGACCAGTGACCAGCACGGCGGCCGTAAGTCCGATAACGAGTTTGCGCATAATAACTCCCCTAAGGAACCCTGTTGCGCCACTGTGGCGCGGCGCGACAATTAGACGAAATTGTGGCGGGCTCAAAGCGATTTGACTCGTGCGCAGGATTTCCGCGCTTTTCAGGCCGGATCGGCATCGGGTTGGTAGTCGGGATGGGCGCGCCGGACGGGCTCTTCGGCCATCGCGTTTCGGGCCGACTCGATCAGCCGCGGGTAGGCCGAGCAGTCGACCGAATAGCGCTGCGCGGCGTAGAACTGCGGGACCAAGTGGCAATCGGCGATGGTCAGGCTGTCGCCGAACGCGAATCGCCCGCCGTGGCGCGCGATCATGGTTTCGATCGCCGCGAATCCCTCGCCGATCCAGTGGGCGATCCACGAATCGATTGCCGGCTGTTCGTGCCCGAGCGGCTGCTTGAGGTACTTGAGCACGCGCAGGTTGCCGAGCGGATGGATGTCGCAGGCGACCGCCATGGCCATCGCCCGCACGATCGCCCGCTCCCCCGGCGCCTCGGGGAGCAGCGGGGGCTCGGGATGGCGTTCCTCGAGCCATTCGAGGATCGCCGAGGACTGGGTCAGCACCCCGTCGGCTGTCTCGAGCGCGGGCACCAAGCCCTGCGGGTTGAGCGCGCGGAACGCCTCGGATCGCTGTTCTCCGGCGCGCAAGTCGACCGGCGCCTGCTCGTACGCCACAGCCTTGATATTGAGCGCTATGCGGGTGCGGTAGCTGGTGCCCGAGCGCCAGTAGCCGTGGAGGACCAGCGCCTCACTCATCCGGCGATGCGCCCGCGACATTCGCCGAAGCCAATGGCGCGGTAGCCGTCGCGCACCGCGCGCGCGGTCATGATCACTTCGTCGCCGTCCTCGAGGAAGCTGCGCGTCTCGCCGTTGGCCAACGTCAGTGGCGCCTTGCCGCCCTGCGACAGCTCGATCAGGCTGCCGAAGCTGTCGCGTGCCTCGCCCGAGAGGGTGCCGGTGCCGAGCAAGTCGCCCGGCTGGAGATTGCAGCCGTTGACCGTGTGGTGGGCGACGAGCTGCGCCGCGGTCCAGTACATCGACGTCATCGGCCCTTTGCTTAGCCGCTCGGCCGGTTGGCCGGCGTCGCGCATCCTTTGGGTCAGAAGGCGAACTTCCATCTCGATTGCGTAGGCGCCGTGCATCTGGTCCTCGGCATCGAGCAGGTAGGGCAGGGGCGCGGGATCACCTTCGGGCCGCGGCGGCTGGGCAATGCGGAACGGCGCCAGCGCGGCGCTCGTCACCACCCAAGGAGAGACGGTCGAATGGAAATTCTTGGCCAGGAACGGCCCGAGCGGTTGGTACTCCCATGCCTGCAGATCGCGCGCCGACCAGTCGTTGAGCAGACACAGCCCGGCGATGTGCTCGGCTGCCTCGGCGATCTTGATGTCACTGCCGAGCTTGTTCGAGCCGCTTGTCCAGATGCCCATCTCGAGCTCGTAGTCGAGCCGCTGCGAAGGGCCGAACACCGGCGTGTCGCCGTCGGGGCTCTTGCGCTGCCCCTGCGGCCGGCGGACGTCGCCGCCGCTCGGGCGGATCGAGCTGGCGCGGCCGTGATAGCCGATCGGCACGTATTTGTAGTTCGGCAGCAGCGGGTTGTCGGGGCGGAACTGCTTGCCGACGTTGGTGGCGTGATGGATGCCGGTATAGAAATCGGTGTAGTCTCCGATTGCGAACGGCAAGTGCAGGCGGCAATCGCCCGCCGGGATCAGCGCAGGGTCGACCTCACGTTGACTTGAGCTATCGGTGAGGAGCCGGAAGATTCCCTTGCGCAGCGCATCGGCGGCCGCGTTGCCATCGGCAAACAGGGCGTTGAGGGTTTCGCCTGAGGCCAATCGCGCGGCATCGGAGGCCTCGCGCTCAAGGAGACCGGCGACGGCGCTCAGGTCAAGCACCAAGTCGCCGATCGCGACGCCGCCGCGCTTGCCGCCGCCGGGCGGCGAGAACACGCCGAGCGGCAGATTCTGCACCGGGAATTCGGCGTGGCCGTCTACGCCTTCGATCCAGCTCGTCGCCTGGGGGTCGTGGGTTTCGTCGATCTGCGTCATTCGGGCAGCCTCGCTTTCTCGAAACCTTGCCAGCAATCGTCGTAATCCCCTTGAAGTTCGGGTAGTTCCATTGCGGCTCGGGTCGGGCGGATCACCCAGCGGCTTTCGAACATGAAGGCGAGCGTATCGTCCAGCTTGACCGGCTTGAGCTCGGCACCGGATGCCCGGCGATGCGTCTCGGCGTCGGGCCCATGGCCGTTCATCTGGTTGTGCAGGCTCGCGCCACCGGGCTCGAAGCCGCCGCCTTCCTTGGCGTCGTAGGCGCCGCGGACCAGCCCCATGAATTCGCTCATCACGTTGCGGTGGAACCACGGCGGGCGGAAAGTGTCCTCGGCCACCATCCAGCGGGGGGGGAAGATCACGAAGTCGCAGTTGGCGGTGCCGGGGATTTCGCTCGGACTGGTGAGCACGGTGAAGATCGACGGGTCAGGATGGTCGAAGCTGATCGTGCCGACAGTGTTGAAACGGGCGAGATCATAGCGATACGGCGCCGAGTTGCCGTGCCAGGCGACGACGTCGAACGGCGAATGGTCGAGCGCGGTGCGCCACAAGGCGCCCTGGAACTTCTGGACGATTTCGTGCTCGCCCTCGACGTCCTCGAACCACGCGACCGGCGTTTCGAAGTCGCGCGGATTGGCGAGGCCGTTCGAGCCGATCGGACCGAGATCGGGCAGCTGGAACGGCGCGCCGTAGTTCTCGCAGACGTAGCCGCGGCTCGGGCCTTCGAGCGCGACTGAAAAACGCAGGCCGCGCGGGATGAGCGCGATATGGCCCGGCGGCACGTCCATCCGGCCGAGTTCGGTCGTAATATGCAGCGCGCCCTGCTGGGGCACGATCAGCAATTCGCCGTCGCTGTTCTGAAACACACGGCGCCCCATGGAACGGCTGGCGGCGTAGAGGTGCACGGCGACTCCCGAGCCGGTGCCGACATCGCCGTTGCCGCCGTAAGTGATCAGGCCTTCGAGCCAATCACCCTCGGCTGGGGGAAGCGGATCCCAGCGCAGGCGGTTGGGGCTCACGGGATCGGTGAACGGCGCGCTCGCGAGCACCTCGAAGCGGGCCAGCGGCTCGTATGGAGCGTGCTCGGCCATCGGCCGCAGGCGGTAGAGCCAGCTGCGCCGGTTGTGCGCGCGCGGCGCGGTAAAGGCGGTGCTTGAGAACTGCTCGGCATAGAGCCCGAACGTCGGCACCTGCGGGCTGTTGCGCCCGACCGGCAACGCGCCCGCGACAGCCTCGCTGGCGAAGTGATTGCCGAACCCGGTATGATAGTTAGACATGAAACTATCTCCTGGGTCCCCGATATGGGGCTTGAGACCTCAAATCAATGCAGGACTGCGGGCTCCGTCTGGCGCAGCGCGGCAACTTTCCCTGCCGAAAGCGCGAACACCCACAGCACCAGGTAGCACGCTGCCGGCACCAGGAACGCGGCGATGTAGCCCGCCCGGTCGGCCACCGCGCCGATCACCAGCGGCAGGAACGCCCCGCCGACGATCGCGGTGCACAACAGGCCTGAGGTTGCCTCCGCGCTGGCCGAGGAGCGGTCGAGAGTGAGGGTGAAGATCACCGGGAACATGATCGAGTTGAACAGCCCGATGGCGAGGGCGACGAAGCCAGCGCTGACCCCGCCGAAAGCGAACACGTAGAGGCACATCGCGCAGGCGACGGCGGTGAAGAAGGCGAGCAGCCGCGGCGCCTCGTAGCGCGCGAGCAGCGCGGAACCGACCGCGCGGCCGACCATCGCCCCGCCCCAGTAGAACGCCACCGCCTTGCCGGCTTCCTGCAAGCTGACGCCGGAGATCCCGTCGCTGCCCATCGCGTGGCTCAGCAGCGGCACTGTGAACGGCAGGTCCGACTGGCCCCAAATGCCGTTGGAATTGAGGAACAGCGCCATCTGGCTGCCGATCGAGACCTCGGCACCGACGTAAAGGAAGATCGCCACCCCGCCGAACAGCGCCCACCTCGAGGAGAAGGCCTCCGCGATGAGGGCGACGAACCCCTTGCCCGACGCCGGCTGCGGCGCGGCGTCCGCGACCGTTTTGCGGCTGAGCCAGAAGAACACCAGCAGCAGGATCAGCAGGCCGCAGATCCAGAAATAGGCACGGTCGATCCCGGCGAGCGCGGCGGCGCGCACCGCGGGGTTAAGCGCCGCGCCTTCCTTGACCTCAACGCCCTTGAGGAACAGCACCGCGCCGAGGAACGGGCCGATGAAGGTGCCGAAGCTGTTGAAAGTCTGCGACAGGGTCAGGCGGAAGTGGCTGCCCCTGGGATCACCGAGCGCCGCGGCGAGGGGGTTGGCGGCGACTTGCAGCACGGTGATTCCGCTCGCCAGCACGAACAATCCGACGAGGACCAGCGTGTAGCTGGCGATGTTGGCCGCGCCGAGCATGATCAGGCAGGCGACCACCATCATCATCAGCGCGACGAGGATCGAAGGTACCGGCTTGAGCCTGGCGATCAGCGCGGCTGCCGGGAAAGAGATCACTCCGTAGGCGATGAAGAACGCGAACGTGGAGAGCTGGGCCTGGACGTTGGTGAGGACGAACACGCCTTTCACCGAGGCCACCAGCGGGTCGATCAGCGAGGTGATAAACCCCCAGGCGAAGAACAGCGTCGTCACCGCAATGAACGCCGCGCGCACCGTTGCCTTGTTTTGCATCGATCCTCCCAGTCCCCGTTTTCACGGGCTTAGCCGTGGCGGCGAGCGAACGCACGGCGGAAATTGCCTTTTCCCCACGGATGCGCAAAGCCCTTCGCGGATGAGCGGACTTCTCCCCACTGGCGACCACGCGGCGCTGATGCGCGCGGCGCGAGGCGAGGCCGCGCTGTGTACGATCGTCGGCATCGACGGCAGCTTTTCGCGCCGGATCGGCACCCAGCTCGCTGTGGCGGCAGACGGGAGCCGCGTGGGCGACATGGCCGACAAGTGCCTTGACGACGAGCTGGCCAGCCAGGCGCTGGCGGCCATGGCCGAGGGCGGGGCGCGGATGCTGCGCTATGGCCAGGGCTCGCCGTTCGTCGACTTTCGCCTGCCGTGCGGCTCGGGGCTCGACATCTGGATCGATCCGGCGCCCGATCTCGCCGAGCTGCGGCGCTGCGTGGCGGAGCTGCAGGCGCGCCGCGAGGCGGTCCTGCCGCTCGGCGGCGGGATGCTGCGCGAGCGGCGTTACATCCCGCGCTTGCGGATCGTGCTGCTCGGAGCGGGTGCCGAAAGCTCTGCGCTCGTGCGACTGGCGACGACGCAGGGTGTCGAGGTCGAGTGGCGCGAGGCGGGGGAGGGGCTCTCGCTCGGACGGCCGCCGCAGAACCTCGCCGCCGACGCGTGGACCGCGGTGTTGCTGTTGTTTCACGACCATGAGTGGGAGCACGCGCTGCTCGACTGGGCGCTCGGTACGCCGGCGTTCTACATCGGCGCACAAGGCGGCGCACCGGCGCGCGAGGAGCGGCGCGCGCGGCTGCGCGCGGCTGGCCATGGCGAGGACGATCTGGCGCGGATCAACAGCCCTGTCGGCCTGATTCCCGCGGCACGCGACCCGGCGGTGCTCGCGCTGTCGGTGCTCGCCGAGGTGGTCGGCGCCTACGAAGCGCTGCACCCGCACCGGTGAGCCTGGCGATCGCCCTGCTCGCCGCGGGCGGCGCGACGCGCTTCGGTGGCGGCAAGCTCGATGCACAGTGCGCGGGCAAGCCGCTCGGGCAATGGGCGCTCGATACCGCGCTGGCGCTGCCGCACGAGCGACTGACGGTGGTGGTCGGCGATCCGGTGCCGGCGTTTGCGCGCGGCTGCGAATTGCTGGTCAATGAGCGCGCAGGCGAGGGGCTCGGCACTTCGGCAGCGCTGGCCGCACGATGGGCGGCGGGTAGCGATGCGCTGCTGATCATGCTCGCCGACATGCCGCTGGTCTCGGCAGAGACGCTGCGACAGCTTGCCGCCGCTGACGAACCGGCGGCCGTGGCCTACCCGGGCAACAAACCCGGCGTGCCCGCATGCTTCCCGGCGGCGTTGTTCCCGGCGCTCGCAGCCCTCAGGGGCGACAGCGGCGCGGCGCAAGTGCTGCGCAGCCTCGCCGGCGTCACCCTGACCGAAACGTCCCCGCAGGAATTGCGCGACGTCGACCGGTCCGAGGACCTGGCCGACGTCGAGGCGCTCCTGCGCGCGCGCTAGGCGGTCGCCAGCAGCTTCTTGTCGATCGGCAGGCTGCGGATGCGCTTTCCGGTGGCGGCGAACACCGCATTGGTCACCGCCGGGATCACCGGGGGCAAGGCCGGTTCGCCGAGCCCGGTCGGGGCGTTGTCGCTCGGCACGAACTCCACGTAGATCTGCGGCGCGACCGGCATCCGCGGGATCGCGTAGTTGTGGAAGTTCGAGTTGGTTACCGCGCCCTTGTCGAGCTCAACCGCCAGCGACAAGGCCTGACCGATGCCGTCGATCGCCGCGCCCTGAACCTGGTTGAGCGCGCCGAAGGGGTTGATGATCGTGCTGCCGACGTCGCCGGCGATCCACACGTTGTGGACGGTAACCAGGCCAGCCTTGCTGACGCTGACCTCGGCGACCTCGGCGAAGTGGCCGAGGTGGCTGTAGTAGTAACCGAAGCCCAGCGCATGGCCTTGCGGCAGGCTGGCATGGCCCCAGTCGGACATTGCCACGGCCTTTTTGATCACGCTCCGCATGCGGCCAGGGTCGAAGCCCGGCTGCTTGCCGAAGAAGCCCTGTTGCGCCGGCTCCGCCTCGGCTCCGTCGACCAGCGCCAGCAGCAGCGTCGGCAAGTCGGTGCCGGCCTCGTGCGCCACTTCGTCGAGGAACGACTGGAACACGAAGCTGAGGGCGTTCGAGGTCGGCGCGCGCAAGGCACCCATCGGCACCGCGGTCTTCATCTTGCTCTGGCCGTAGGAGGCATTGGGGACGAACGCGTAGGGGAAATGGTCCTTCGGCATCGTCGCCGGGTTGAACCCGCCGGCCCCCGGCAAGTCGAAGGTCACGAAATGATCCTCGATCGCCGTCAGCTTTCCCTTGTCGTCGAGCGCCGCGCGCAGGCGGTGCCAGCCAGCCGGGCGATAGTGATCGCCGCGGACGTCGTCCTCGCGGGTCCAGATCAGCTGGACCGGAGTGTCGGGCTTGGCCTTCGCGATCGCCGCCGCCTGGTGCATGAAATCGTTGATCAGCCGCCGGCCGAAGCCGCCGCCCGAACGGGTAATGTGGACGACCACCTTGTCCTCGGGGAGCCCAAGCATCTTGGCGACGGACTGCTGGCCGCCGTTCGGCGTCTGGGTCGGCGCCCACATCTCCATCGTGCCGGTCTTCGAATGCCACTGCGCAGTGCAGTTCATCGGCTCCATCGGCACGTGGGCGAGGAACGGATAGTGATATTCTGCGTCCACCACCTTGGCCGCCGAAGCGAAGGCGGCAGCGGTGTCGCCCTTTTTGTTGAGGCTTTCCGCCGGCTTGCCGCTGGCCATGAAGGCGCGCGCCTGCTCGTCATAGCCCCTGGTCGAATGGCTCGCCCACTCGCCGTTGTCCCACTGGACGCCAAGCTTGCTGCGGGCCTTGTTGGCGAGCCACCAGTTCTTGGCGATCACCGCCACGCCGTCGACGAGCTGCTCGGGGCCTCCGCTGCCCGGGATGGCGATCACGTCGATCACCCCCGGTTCGGCCTTGGCGGCCGCGAGGTTGGCCGAGAGGTACTTCGCGCCGAATACCGGGGCGCGCTCGTAAGCGGCATAGACCATGCCCGGAAGCTGGGTGTCGACGCCGTAGATCGGCTCGCCATGGATGATTTTCGGGCTATCGATGCCGCCGATCTTGCGACCGATGATGTGGAAGTCCTTCGGATCCTTGAGCGCGACCTTGCCCGGGTCCGGCACGGCCGAAGCCGCTGCGTCGGTAGCGAGCTCGCCGTAGGTCAGAGTCTTGCCGTTGGCGGGATTGGTAACCACGCCCTTCGACGTGGTCAGCGAGGAGGCGGTCACGCCCCAACGCTTCGCGGCGGCCTCGAGCAGCATGGCCCGGCCGGCCGCGCCGACCTGGCGCATCGGAATCCAGTTCATCGGCGTGGCGAAGCTGCCGCCGGCGAGCTGGGGCCCGTATTTCCTGGAGTCGGAATCGCCCTGCACGATCGCGACCTTATCCCAGTCGGCGTCGAGTTCCTCGGCGATCAGCATCGGCAGCATCGTCTTGATGCCCTGACCGATTTCCGGGTTCTTGCCGACGATGGTGATCGCGCCGTCGGGCGCGATGGTCACGAAGGCGTTGAGCGGCGCGGCCTGGGCCGAGCCGGTGGCGGCGCGGGCGATGCCGGGGATCGTCGCGGAGAGCATGAGCCCGCCGCCGGCGAGCACGCTCGCCTTGAGCAGCGTGCGGCGCGATACCTGCATGGTTTCAGCGAGCTCAGACATCGGCGGTGGCTCCTTCCTTGGCGGCGATCTGGATCGCCTCGCGGATGCGGCCGTAGCAGGCGCAACGGCAGATGTTGCCCTGCATGGCGCTGTCCACCTCGGCTTGGCTGGGGTTCGGATTCTTTGCCAGCAAGGCGCTCGCGGTCATCAGCTGCCCGGCCTGGCAATAGCCGCACTGCATGACGTCGACGTCGAGCCAGGCTTTCTGCAACGCCCTGCCGAGCGGCGTTTCGCCCAGATGCTCGATGGTCGAGATCTTCTTGCCGGCGAGCGAACCAACCGGCGCCGAGCAGCTGCGCGTCGCCACCCCGTCGACATGCACCGTGCAGGCGCCGCACAGGCCCATGCCGCAACCGAACTTGGTGCCTACCATGCCGAGCTCGTTCCTGAGCGCCCACAGCAGGGGCATGTCGTCGGGCACGTCGAGCGTTCGCGTCTCGCCGTTGATGGTCAGCGTGGCCATGAGAATCCTCCGGAAGTCCGGACAAAGTCTACACGGATCAGGGCTTGGTGGAAACCCCGCGTTGGCCGCTGGTCGCGGTCGATTTCGACGAGGATGTCCGCGCGCCCCGGCATTTCGGCGAACATCCATTCGGTCAGCCGCTGGTAATGGGCCAGAAAGCGCTCGAGCGCGGCGTCATCCATCACCGCCGGCCCTGCACCGAGCTTGTGTTCCTGCAGTCGCCGATGGGCGCGCACGGCCGCGAAATCGGGTACCTTGAGCATGATCAGCAGGTCGATCCGTGCGAACAGCTCGGCGTAGTCGGTGGCGAGGCGGCGATTGACCTCGAGGCGCCAGGTTCCATCGGCATCTTCGGTTCGCTCGAGCTCGTTAACCGGCTCTCGCAAGTCGGCCGCGGGCTGCGGCGCGGCACCGACGCACCAGCCTTCGAACAGGACGACCTGAATCGGCCCTTTGACAGGCCGCCTTTCAGGCGCGCGGTCGTCCGCCGCCTTGTCGAAAATCGGCAGGTCGGCGTCCTTTCCGGCGACCAGCCGGTCGAGGATCGCCATGCCGAGCTCGACGTCGTGCGTGCCGGGCACGCCGCGCGTGGCGAAGAGCGGATGACGATCTGCGGCGGCTTTGTGCCGCTCCGCGCGCGTCAGGTAGAGATCGTCGAGCGAAAGCCTGACGCCGACCTGGTTGTGCTCGACCAGCAGCACTTCGAGGAACTTGCACAGAGTGGACTTGCCCGAGCCCTGGGCGCCGTTGATGCCGACGATCAGCGGCTTGCCCCCGGGACTTTCGGCGTAGCGCTCGGCGATGTCCTCGCTGAGCGGGCGCCAGTACTTGTCGGCGATCTCGCGGTAGTCGGCCGGCAGTCCTTCCGCCTCAATCAAGCGTTCGATCGCGCTGCTCATGCGACGCGATCGGGGAGGGGGCGGCCCTCGGCCCAGGCGACGACGTTGGCCAGCGCGCGTTCGCCCATAGCGATGCGGGTCTCGCGGGTGGCGCTGCCGAGGTGCGGCAGGAGCACGACGTTTTCGAGGTCGAGCAACTCCTCGGGCACCTGCGGCTCGGCGGGGTAAACGTCGAGCCCGGCGCCGGCGAGGTGGCCGCTGCGCAGCGTCTCGGCAAGCGCCGCATGGTCGATCACGCCGCCGCGAGCGGTGTTGATGAGGTAGCTGCCCGGCTTCATCGTCGCGAGCGCCTCGGCGCCGATCAGGCCCTGGGTCTCGGCACCGCCGGGCACGTGCAGGGAGACGAAGTCCGACTCCGCGAGCAGGTCGTTCAGCTCGGGATAGAACTGCGCATCGAGCTCGCGCGTCACGTCCGGCAGCGCCTCGCGCCGGCCGTAGTAGGCGATCTTCATCCCGAAACCGTGATGGGCCCGCCGGGCGGTGGCGATGCCGATGCGGCCGAAGCCGACGAGGCCGAGGACCTTGTCCTTGAGCGAGGAGCCGATGAGATGCGTCGGCCGCCAGCCTCGCCAGCGGCCCGCGCGCAGCTCGCGCTCGCCTTGTCCGGCGCGGCGGGCGGCCATCAGCAGTAGCGTCATCGCCAGGTCCGCGGTCGCGTCGGTCAGCACGCCGGGAGTATTGGTGACCGCAATCCTCTTCGCCTTCGCCGCGGCGATGTCGATGTGATCGAAACCGACGCCGTAGTTCGCGATGAGTTTCACGCGGTCACCGGCGGCAATCACGTCGGCGTCGATCCGGTCGGACACCGTCGGACACAACACGTCGTACTCGCCCATCGCCGCCGAGAGGCCGGCCTGCCCGAGCGGGGCATCACCTTCCCTGAAGGTGACCTCGAACCGCTCGGCCAGCTGCCGCTCGACTTCCTCCGGCCAGCGCCGAGTGACGAGAACGCGCGCTTTCGCCAAGCCTCAGGCCTTCATGCCTTCGGTGATCCGCTGGGTCTCGGCGCGGGTCGATTCCGGCCCGGTGTTGCGCTTGTGGATGCCGCCCTGGCCTTGCGGCATGAACAGCGGTGGGTCGCCTTCGCGCTGCTTGAGGCCGAACAGGTTGAACAGCCCCGGATGCCGGCCCAGCCCGCCGAACATGTCGAGCAGGCTGTCGATCCACGGACGCAGCGGGTCGTCGTCGGCCAGCACGGGACTGTTCTTGCACACCGATGCGGTGAACAAGATCGAGCCGAGGATGCGGTAGTCGGCGTAGTTAGGCGTGTCGCCGCCGAGGTACTTGCCCTCGCGCAGCGCGATCCGCAGCGGCTCGAGCGCGGCGGAGATCTGCGGCAGGCGGTCCTCGTAGCCTTCCTGCATTTCCTCGAGCGTCTTGCCGAGCATCTTCTCGCGCGAATAGGTGATGTACTCGTGGTCCTCGGGAACGGCGAGGTCGCGGTAGCTGACGCAGTTGCAGCGCATCCACGGGCCGGTCGCGACTTGCCAGAACCAGGCGTCGAGCGCGCGGGTGACGATGGCGACGCTCGGGTGCGGAATCAGCATCGGCCGGTCGGGGTACTTCTCGTCGAGGTATTCGACGATGCCCCACGAATCGAGCACCCATTGGCCGTCGTCGACAATCGCTGGAAGGCGTTCGGTCTTGCCGCCTGTGCGTTCGGGAATTCCCGTGAAACCTCCGGGGACGACGTCGAGATCGAAGCCCTTGTGCTTGAGCGCGTATTTGGTCGCCCACACGAAGGGGCTGATCGTCGCGCCGGTCGACAGCGCGAGATCGTAAAAAGTGATGGTGTTGTCCGTGGCCATGGCGCGGCTCCTCTCGACAAGATTGACTTTGTCCGTTCTGCTACGAGGTGGCGGGACAAAAGGGAAGCGCGGATACTCTGGCGCGGCGCGCGGCTCATGTCTATTGCGAAGGCATGACTGAAATCGCATCCGTTTCCCTGTCCCGTCCGCTCGCCGAATTCTCTCGCGAACTCGGCCAGTCGTTCGAAGAGTTCGGCTTTGCCATCGTCCGCGACCACGGCATCCCCGCCGAGCTGATCGCGCGGGCCGAAGAAGACTCGAAGGCGTTTTTCGCCCTGCCCGAGGCGGTGAAGCTCCAGTACAAGATTCCCGGCCAGGCCGGCGCGCGCGGTTACACGCCGTTCGGCACCGAGCGGGCCAAGGACGCCGCGGTCCACGACCTCAAGGAGTTCTGGCACGTCGGCCGCACGCTCGAGCCGGGCGACCCGCTCGCGGCGTTCATGCCCGCCAACGTCTGGCCGGAAGAGCTGCCCGACTTCCGCCCGACCTTCGAGGCGCTGTTCGCCGCGTTCGAGGCGACCGGGCTGCGCATCCTTCAGGCGATCGCGCTGCACCTCGGGCTCGAGCGCGACTTCTTTGCGGCGACGGTCGAAAAGGGCAACTCGGTGCTGCGGCTGCTGCATTATCCGCCGGTGCCGCCCGAGGCCGAAGGGGCGGTGCGGGCGGCTGCGCATGAGGACATCAACACCATCACACTCTTGCTCGGCGCCGAAGAGGCCGGCCTCGAGCTGCTCGACAAGGGTGGCCGTTGGCGGCCGGTCTCGCCGCCGCCGGGCGCGCTCGCCGTCAACATCGGCGACATGCTCCAGCGCCTCACCGCGCATCGGCTGCGCTCGACCACGCACCGGGTGGTGAACCCCACCGGCGAGGCGGCGCGGCGCGCGCGCTACTCGATGCCCTTCTTTCTCCACTTCCGCTCGGACTTCCTGATCGAGCCGCTCCAGAGCTGCCGCGAGGGCGGGGTGGTCGAGCCGACGGTGACGGCGGACGAGTACCTCCAGCAGCGCCTGCGCGAGATCAACCTGGCCTAGGCGAGCTTCGCGTCCTCGAGCTTGACCAACCGCCAGAGCGTCTCGGTCACCGGCACCGCCACGCCCGCTTTCCGCGCCGCACGCACGATCGCGCCGTTGATCGCGTCGACTTCGGTCGGACGGCCCGCCTTCACGTCCTGCAGCATCGAGGCTTCGTGGTCGGCGTGGTCGGTCACCGAGACGACCGTGAGGTCGAGGATCGGCTGCGCCTGGATGGCGATGCCGCTGGCGTTGGCGGCCGCGACGCCTTCGAGCACCACCGCGCTGATCATCGCCTTGGCCTCGTCATGCGCGCCGAGAAAGCCCGGCGTGCGACGGGTTAGCGCGCAAAGCGTGTTCATCGCCGCGTTGAAGATCGCCTTCGACCAGATCGCGGCCTGGATCTGAGGCTCGAGATGGGTCGGCAGGCCGCCCGCGGCGAGCAGGTCCGCAACCCGTTGCGCGAAGCCGGTATCGCCGCCGAACGCCGGGTAGATTTTCGAGCCGCCTTCTCCGTGGCTGCGCACCCGGCCCGAGCCGACGAGGTCCGAGGGCATGGTGCTGACGCCGGCGATGACCCGTTCGCGGGCGACGTGCCGCGCCACCGCCTCGTCGTTGCCGAGCCCGTTCTGCAGCGTGAGCACATGGGTGTCGGGCCCGATGATCGCCTTCACCCCTTCGAGGGCGACGTCGGTGTGGAAGGTCTTGGTGAACAGCACTAGGAGATCGGCGGCTTCGGTCGCTTGCTCTGGGCGCAGCGCGGGGAGCGGCAAGGTTTCGATTCCGGCACGAGTCTCCAGCTCGAGCCCCCGCGCGTTGATCGCGGCGATGTGCTCGGGGTTGACGTCGACCAGCGTCACTGCCGCGCCCGCGCGGTGGAACGCTGCGGCGTAAAGGCAGCCCATTGCACCCGCGCCGACCACCGCGACCCTCATTGTGCCGCGTCCTCGAGCAAGGCGGGGGCGAGCAGCATGAGCAGCTTCGAATCGATCGCCACATCGCGCTGGCGGAATGCAGCGACCGTTTCCACGATGCGGTCCAGCGGCACGCGATGGACGACGATGTCTTCGTGCTCGGTCCCCCCGCCTTCGCCGACTCGCGTTAACCCGGTCGCCTTGACCAGCGTGAACGTCTCGCCGAGCATTCCGGACGAGGAGGCGAACTCGCCGATCTCTTCCCACTGTGCCGCGCGATAGCCGGTTTCTTCCTCGAGCTCGCGCACGGCGCTTTCCAGCACGGCCTCGCCTTCGGTTTCATCCCCGATCAGCCCGGCGGGAAACTCGAGGCAGTACTTGCCCAGCGGCACACGGTACTGCTCGACCAGGATCACTTCGCCCGCGTCGAGCGCCAGGATGGCCGCCGCGCGAATGCCGCGGGCGCGCCCAGCGTATTCCCAGCGCCCGCGGCGTTTGGCTTCGACAAACTTGCCGGCCCACTCGATGATTTCGGGGGCGTCGGCGTCGGCGTCGGGGGGCAGGGGGCGCTCGCTCACGCCCGCCGCTTAGAGTTCGATAAGCCGGTCTGGCAACTCGTTTACGTCACCGTCGGCGCGTGGGAGATGCTCGGCGAGCACCGTGCCGACCCGCTCGACCGCGGCGACAACGCCCGCGCCGCATTGGCCGCGCTTGAGCTCGATCAGCATCGCCGCCATGGCGTCGCCCCAGACTTCCGGCGCGACCTTGCTGGTGATCGCCTCGTCGGCCACGATCTCGGCGCGGCGCTCGCGCATCGACAGGTAGATGAGGATGCCGGTGCGCCCGGTGGTCCGGCGGTCGGTGCCGACCTTGAACAGCTCGAGCGCGCGGGCGTTCGCCCGGCGGCTCTTGATCGGGCCCGGAATGAGGAAGAACTTGAGCGGCTGCCACAGCTGGATCAGCCACATGCCGGCGAACTTGAGGATGCCGACGAACAGCGCCAGCCCGAAAATCCCGCGCGGAGTCCATTCGGCGTTCCATTTGCCGAGCAGGTGGTCGACCTGGCCGAGGTAGAAGTCGGGGAACCAGGTCAGAGTGGCGATTGCCGTAAAGGCTGCGATGGCTGCCCAGATCAGCGCGACGTCGCTGTACCCGTCGGAGCGGTCGGTGACCACGGTCACGATTTCACCGGCGGTATTCGCCTCGGCCGCGGAGACCGCCGCGCTCACCGCCAGGTGCTCGGCCTCGCTCAGGTGTGCCATGCCTACCAGCCCCCCGACGCGCCGCCGCCGCCCGACATGCCGCCGCCGAAGCCGCCGAAGCCGCCTCCACCGCCGCCGCCGAAGCTGCCGCTTCCAGCGCCACCACCCCAACCGCCGCCGCGATTGCTGTGGCTCGCCGCATTGAGGGCGCTCCACAGCAGGATATTGCCGACAGCGCTGCCCACGCCTCCACCGCCATAGCGCTGGCCGCGCCGGCGACGAAGCATCGGCAGGACCAGGAAGAACACGATGAACAGCGACCAGGCGATGGCGCCGATGGGGATACCGTTGCCCTGCGAACGGTTTTTCTCCGCTGCCGCGGCCGCCTCGGCGATCGCTTTAGCGTCCTCGGGGCTCTTTGAAAGCTGGGTCAACATCGCGCCGACACCGGCTTCGATGCCTGCCGGAAAGTCGCCCTGCTTGAAGCGCGGGGTGATCTCGTCGCGGATGATCCGTCCGGACAGGATGTCGGTAATATATGGGGTGAGACCGTAGCCTACCTCGATCCGCACCTTGTGCTCATTGGGCGCCACGAGCAGCAGCACGCCCGTGTCGCGCTCCGCGCCGCCGATACCCCATGCGGCGTAGAGCTTCTGGGCATAGTCCTCGATCGTATCGCCCTGCAAACTGTCGACGGTGGCGACGATCACCGCGTCTCCGGTGCGCGCGTCGAATTCACGCAGCCGCTGATCGAGCTGTGCTTCCTCCGCCGCCGGCAGCAGGTCCGCCTGGTCGTATATCGGCCCCTGCGGACGCGGCGGAAGGTCTTGCGCCACTGCCGGCGCCGTCAGGAACGCGATCAGCGCGAACCAAAGGCCGAGCCTGGTCACCGTGCGTACTCCAGCGGACTGCCTCACTGTCCGGCGGCGGCAGGTGCTGCGGTACTGGCCTGGCTGTTGTCGTTCGCCGGGGCGGCCGTGGGCGCGCCGGCCATGCCGGTGAAATTCACCGAGGGCGCATTCTGGGCGCCCTCCTCGGCCTTGAAATAAGCCAGCGGCTTGGCGCCATAGATGATCTTTGCGGCCATGATCGAGGGGAAGGTGCGAATGGTGGTGTTATAGTCCTGCGCCTTCTCGTTGTAGCGGTCGCGCTCGACGTTGATGCGGTTCTCCGAGCCTTCGAGCGCGGTCATCAGGTCGGCGAAGCGCGCCTGGCTCTGCAATTGCGGATAGGCTTCGACCACCGTGCGCAGTTGGCCGAGCGCCTGCGTCAGCTGGTTCTGGGCCGCCTGGAACTTGGCGAATTCCTCGGGATTCGAAAGGTCGTCGGTGGTGATGTTGATCCCGGTCGCGCGGGCGCGGGCGTTGGTGACATTGGACAGGATCTGGTTTTCCGATCCGGCTGCCGCCTTGACCGATTCGACGAGGTTGGGGATCAGGTCGGCGCGGCGCTGATACGCGCTCTGTACGGCGCCCCACTGAGACTTGGCCGCCTCTTCCTTGGTCGGAACCGTGTTGATCCCGCAACTGGCGAGACCGAACGCGGCGAGCGCGACGATGGCGAAACGTCCGAGACGCGAAACGAGCGGCATAGTCATTCAACCCTCCCGATGGGACCGTGGTGTATTGCATAGATAGCACGGCTGGACGGGCATTCAAGAATATCCGGAGAGCATCTGCCCTTGTGACCGCACGCGCCCGGTGGCAGGTTGTCGCCGTCGCGCGCTCGCAGGGGAGGAATTGCCGTCATGTGGAAGGACTTCAAGGCGTTCATCGCCAAGGGCAACGTGATGGACCTCGCTGTCGGCGTGATCATCGGCGCTGCTTTCGGAGCGATCGTCACCTCACTCACCGGCGACCTGATCATGCCGCTGATCGGGTGGATCTTCGGCGGGTTCGACTTCACCAGCCATTTCGTCGTGCTGCGCCTGCCGGCCGACTACCACGGCTCGATGGCCGATTACGCCGCGCTCAAGAAAGCCGGCGCGGCGGTGATCGGCTACGGCGCGTTCCTGACCGCCGTGGTCAACTTCGTCATCCTGGCCTTCGTCATCTTCATGATGGTCCGTTTCGTGCGCAAGGTGACCGAAGAATCCGAAGGCAAGGCCGAGGCAGCGCCGCAAGGCCCGTCCGAGGTCGACCTGCTGACCGAAATCCGCGACGAGCTGAAGAAGCGACCCTGAGCCGCCGGTACACTTCACATTAAGCCGCAAAGGCCTATATCGCTTCTCGCCGGCTTCGGCCGGATATGGCGATAAATGGCAGTGTGTAATAGACGCAGCGGACCCGGGGGCAGTACCCGGCGGCTCCACCAAAAGCCCGGCAGTTCCGGGGTTCTGACGGGGCCGAACCAGGATCGACGTGTGTTGAAAGGCGCTGTTTTTGCCCGGGCTGAGTAACCCGTTAAAGGCTCAAAACCCACAAGTGCCAATGATAATGAAGCACTTGCTCTCGCCGCGTAACCTGACGGCCTAACGGCCTGACATTACAAAGCTAAGAGCACGGTTCGGACCGAACCGGGTAACAGAATCGGAAACCGGGGGCCCGGGGGAGCCTAGCAACAGAATCCCCCACCCTTAACATCACGTGTTTGGCTGATTCCGGGCTGCGGACAGCAGCCTTCTGCGCTTCCGGTGCTCACGACCTGATGGTCGCTGCGCGCCGGTTCTCGAATGCCGCTACTCTCGCTCCGGCCTGAGCCAAATCTCGCCCCGTTCGACTATGGAGTCGTGTTGGCTTCCTTCGCCGCCTGCTCGTGCTTGAGGCAGTCGAGGATCTTCGCGCCGGCCATGAACACGGCGCCGGTGCAGGCGAGGAACAGCAGGTAGCCGCCATAACCGGGGAATTGCCGCAGGTAATGGGTGCCGCGCTCGGTCGCGCCCAGGGCAAGCGCGTAAATGATCAGGAACGCTTCCCAGCGCGTCTTTATGACGAACAGCCGCGAGACCTTCTTGAGCATCGGAACTCCTTAACGCACTTGGCAGCAATGTCTGTGCCAAGGGCGGGTTTATGCACGTTTCGGCGGTTAACGCATCAGCGTTTGTAAGGTGCCCCGACAGGGGACAGTCAGGCCAGTTCGCCTAAATCGAGCGCCTCGAGAAGCGCCAGCCGCGCGGCGCGCACCCGGTCGGCGAGCTGCCGGCTGCCAAGTTCTTGAGGATCAATAGTTTCGGGCCATGTGGCCGCGATCGCGCGCTCGATCCGCAGCGCCTTGTCATCGGTCAGCAGGAAGCGCGGATCGATCGTCGCGGGGTCGGCGACCACCCGCAATCTCAGGCACGCGGGTCCCCCGCCATTGGCCATCGACTGGCGCACGTCGACCGGAATCACCCGCCGAATCGGCCCATTGCCGGCGAGCATCGAATCGAGCCAGCGGCGCACCGGCGCGCTCTCCCACGCCTCGGTGGGTACGACGAGCGCTACCTCCCCCGCCGGGAGCGTGACCAGCTGCGCGTTGAACAGGTACGAGCGAATGGCTTCGGCGAGGCTCACGGCGGAGGCGGGCACGGTAACAATCTCGACTTCGGGAAATCGCGCGCCGATGCCCGCGTAAGCCGCCGCGGGATCGGCGAACGCCTGCTCGTGGGCCAACAGCAAGTGTTCGTTGGCGACCGCGACGACGTCGTTGTGGAACGCCCCGGCGGCGATCGCCTCCGGGCTTTGTTCGATAAACAGCGCCCGTTCGGGATCGAGGCCGTGGCGGCGGGCGACGATACGGCTCGCCTGCTCGTGCTGGCGAGCGGGAAAGGGGCCCCCGGCCTTGCCGTACACGAATATCTCGAGCCCCGGTTCGCCGTGCGCCGAAGTCAGCCGCATGTGGTTCGCCGCGCCCTCGTCACCGAAGCAGGGCGGGACCGGCTCGTGGACCGCAAAGTACCTCGCGTGGGCGAAGACGAGGCGAAGCTGGGTGAGCGTGTCGGGCCATTCGTGCGCGCGGTGCGGCATCGTCACCAGGTTGGCGACCGTCAGGTGGCAGCGTCCGTCGGCCGTATCGGGCGCTGGGCTGACCGTGGCCGCGTTGGCGGCCCACATTGCGCTGGCCGACCACGCGCCGGCGAGCAGGACCGGGTCGGTGCCATCGTCCGCGGCGAGCGCTTCGAGCCAGGTGCCGTTCGGACGCGGCAACGGCGCGAAGAATCCTTGCGGGAGGCCGAGCGCCAGGTTGGCGCGCATCTTCTCCAGGCCCTGCAGCGCGGCGGCGCGAGGATAGGACACCTGACCCGCATGGGCGGTCGCCGCGAGATTGCCGAGGCTCAGGCCGGCGAAATTATGCGTCGGGCCGACGATCCCGTCGAAATTGATCTCGACGAGATTCAACGCGCGACGCTCCACACCTCGTCGCCTTCGCCGACACCGAGCGCGCGGGCGGTGTGCTCGTCGATCGCGATAGCCCCGCCATCGCCCAGCTCGCGCATTCCGTAGCAGGCCCGGAAGCTGGCCAGGTGACCGGTGGCGAGGATCGCGCGCTCGCCGATGTCGAGATTGGTCGCGGCTACCCGCCCGGGCCGGGCCTCGGCGATGCTGCGGACTTCGCTGGTGCGCGCGGTCATCGTCGGCCCGCCGTCGAAGATGTCGACATAGCCCTCATGCCGGAAGCCTTCGGCCTCGAGCATCTTCATCGCTGCCCGCCCGCTCGGATGCGGCAAGCCGATCACCTCGCGCGCGTCGTCGTCGAGCATCGCGACGTAGACCGGGTGCTTGGGCATCAGGTCGGCGATGAACTGGTTGCCGTTGATGGCGTTGAAATAGTCGGCGTCCTGGAAGGTCATGCCGAAGAAGCGCCCGGCGACGCCGTCCCAGAACGGCGAGCCGCCGCGCTCGTCGATGATGCCGCGGAGTTCGGCGAGGATGCGCTCGGCGAAGCGCATGCGGTGCATCGCGATGAACAGGTAGCGGCTGCGGGCGAGCAGCATCCCGCGCCCGCCCGACCGTTCGCCGGGATGGAGGAACAGTCCGCCGACTTCGCTCGACCCCTCGAGATCGGTGCACAGGCTGAGCAGCTCGGCCCGCACGGTGCGCTCGAGCTCTTTCGAATGCTGGGTCTGCGCGTTGAGCCGATACGAATAGAACGGCAGTTGCTGGCCGACTTGCGAGAAGATCTGGCACGTGCCGCGGACCTCGCCGGTCGTGTCGTTCTCGAGCACGAAGACGAACAGGTCGTCGCCCAGCTCGTCGTCGGCGCGCGCGAAAGCGGCGGCCGATCGCTCGAGCTTGGCCGCGAGGGCCTGGCGATCCGGTGGAAGGTTGGTGAACCCGCCGCCGGTGCTCTTGGCCATTTCATACAGCGCCTGGAGGTCGCCGCCGGACGCGGCGCGGATGACATAAGTCATGCGAGTGCTCCCGTCGCAAGGCGGTGAAGCACGAGCGCCGACAGCGCCGCGCGCTCCGCCAGGGAGGAGACGATGAGGTATTCGTCGGGCGAATGGATCGCCCCGCCGCGCACGCCCATGGTATCGACCACGGGCACCCCGCAAGCGGCGATGTTGTTGCCGTCGCACACCCCGCCGCTCGATTGCCAGCCGAGCGGCCGGCCGAGCGCGGCGGAAGTCTCGGCGACGAGGTCGAACAGGTTCTGCGTTCGGTTATCGACCGGCTTGGGCGGGCGCGAAATGCCGCCATGGAGTTGAATGGTGACGTCCTGGTCGTCGCTGACGGAACGGAGCAAGGCGCCGAGCGCATGCTCGAAAGCCTGCGCCGCCTCGCTCGTCTTGGGGCGAATATTGAAGCGCAGCACCGCGTGATCGGGCACGACGTTGTTGGCCGAGCCGCCCTCGATCATCGCCGGGTTCACGGTCAGTCCTTTGTGCTCGAGCGCCTTGAGTTCGAGCGCCAGCACCGCCGCGGCGACGATGGCGTTGCGCCCGTCCTGCGGGTTGCGACCGGCGTGGGCCGAGCGGCCGGTGACGACCGCGCTGTAGTTGCCGCTGCCGCCGCGTGCGTGAGCGAGGGTGCCGTCGGGCAGCGCGGAGGGCTCATAGGTCAATGCCGCCGCCTTCCCCCGCGCCAGCTCGGCGATCAGCCCGGCGGAAGACAAGGAGCCGGTCTCTTCGTCGGAATTGATCAGCACGTCGTAGCCGACGCTGCGCGCCGCGTCCGTCGTTTCGAACGCCAGCAGCGCGTGGAGCAACACCGTGAGGCCGCCCTTCATGTCGGCCGCGCCGGGTGCGTTAAGCGTATCCGCGTCGCGCCACGTGGACGACTGGAACGGATGGTCGGCCGGATAGACGGTGTCCATGTGTCCCGTCAGCAGGAACCGTCGGCCTGCCGCAGGGCGGACGCTGAGCACGAGGTGCTGCCCGTGCGCCCTTTCGACCTCGCGCCCGCCGGCATCGACGGCGGTGACCGGCGTCGGTTGGCGCAGCTCAAGCTCACCGGGAAGGGCGGAGAACGCCTCGGCGAGAGCCTCCGCCTGGCGCCCAAGACCAGACAGGTTGCCGGTGCCGCTATTGATGGCGCTCCAGCGCTCGGTCTGAGCCAGCATCGTCGTCTGGTCGCTGCCCTCGGCGAGTGCGCGCTCTTCAGGTGCAAGCTGTTTCATCTGCAACCGGCTTAGCCGGGGTTGCGCTGCGCACCAACCCCGCTGTCAGGACAACGCGCGAGCGACGGCGACGAACTCCTCCACCGACAGCGTTTCGGCGCGGCGGGTCGGATCGATGCCGAGCGCGTCGAGGGCATCGAGCGCGCCGGGCAGCCCCTTCACGCTCTGGCGCAGCATCTTGCGGCGCTGGCCGAAGGCGGCCTCGGTGACGCGCTCGAGCGTTCGGGCCGAAACGCCCTCAGGCATCGCTGCGGGGGTGATGTGGATCACGGCGCTCATCACCTTTGGTGGCGGAGTGAAGGCGCTACGGTGGACCTTCAATGCCATCTTTGCGTGCGAACGCCACTGGGCGAGCACCGCGAGCCGGCCGTAAGCATCTGCCCCAGCGGGCGCGACGATCCGTTGCGCCACTTCCAGCTGGAACATCAACGTCAGCGATGTCCACTTTGGCGGCCACCTTTCGCCCGACAGCCAGCGAACGAGCAGCGCGGTGCCCACATTGTACGGCAGGTTGGCGACCACCGCATAGGGCTCGCCCATCACCTCGTCGTGGTCGAGCGCCAAGGCGTCACCCTCGATCACGCGCAGCCTGCCGGGAAACGCCTGGCCGAGCTCGGCCAAGGCGGGCAGGCAGCGCCGGTCCATCTCGATCGCGGTGACGCGCGCGCCGGCGCGCAGCAGGGCGCGCGTGAGGCCGCCCGGGCCGGGTCCGATTTCGAGCACCGCCTGGCCGGTGAGATCGCCGGGAATGGCGGCAATGCGATCGAGCAATTGCTCGTCCAGGAGGAAGTTCTGCCCGAGCGCCTTCGATGCCTTGAGTCCGTGGCGCGCGATGACCTCGCGCAGCGGCGGGAGACTCACGCGCCCGCTCGCTGCGCCGCGATTTCGCCCGCCATGCGGATCGCCGCGATCATCGCGCCCGGGTCGGCGATGCCCTTGCCGGCAATGTCGAACGCGGTGCCGTGGTCGGGCGAAGTCCGCACGATCGGCAGGCCGAGGGTGACGTTGACGCCGTGATCGAAGTCGAGCGCCTTGAGCGGCACCAGCGCTTGATCGTGGTACATCGCGATGGCGACGTCGTACGTCGCGCGCTTGCGCGGGGCGAACAGCGTATCGGCCGGATGAGGACCCGTCGCATCGATGCCCTCCGTCCGGAGGGCCACGATCGCGGGAGCGATGATATCGATCTCCTCGCGGCCCATCCGACCGCTTTCGCCGGCGTGGGGATTGAGCGCGCAGACGGCCAGCCGGGGCGCGGCCATGCCGAAGTCGTTGCGCAGCGCCTGGGCGACAATTCGCCCCCGGCGGACGATTACCTCGGTCGTGAGCAAACGCGGCACCTCGGCCAGCGCGACATGCACTGTCAGCGGTACCGTCTTCAGGCTCGGACCAGCGAGCATCATCACCGCGTCGCCCGCCTCAATGCCGCAGGCATCGGCGACGAACTCGGTTTGACCTGGAAAGGCGAATCCTACCTCGGCGAGCAAGGCCTTTGAGATCGGCCCGGTGACGATCCCGCCGGCGTCGCCGCCGAGGGTCAGTGCGGCAGCGGACTGAAGGGAGCCGTACGCCAGCCGCGCGCCTTCTGCGTCGGGTTGCCCGGGTCGATACATTCCGTCGGGCTCGCCGAGCACCGGCAGCGCCCGTGCGAAGGCGGTGCGCGCCTCCACGGCGCTAGCGACCGGCTCGACCGGAACACTTATTTGTCGGGATGCGGCAGCCTGCCGCAGCAGCCCCGCGCCGCCGCAGACGAAGAACGGCGGCAGCCGCTCTTCCTCGCGCCGTACCCAGGCTTCGCAGATCAGCTCCGGGCCGACGCCCGCCGGATCGCCGAGCGATACCGCGAGCGGAGCCTGCGCCACCTTACTCTTCGTATTCGATCACCGCGTCTCGGCGCAGGTCGCGCAAGTAGCGCTGCGCGCGCTTGCCGACGCGATCATCCTCGAGTTGCGACTGAAGTTCCGCACGGCTTGGGCCGGCGTCGCTCTTGGGATCGTCACGGCCGCACATGAACAGCATCCGGACCCCTTCGTTCAGCGAGCCGAACGGGGGAGTGGCCTGGCCGACGTTGAGCTGCAGCATCGTCTGCTGCAGCTGGTCCGGCAGGCCTTTGACCGGGACCTGGTCGTTGCTGACGACTTGCGCGCCCAGCTTTGCCGCCGCGGCATCGACTTCGCCGCATCCATGGACATCTTGCAAGGCCGAGGCGAACGCTGCCGCCTTCGCGCGGGCGTCGGCTTCGGCGATCCCCTTGGGGAAGTCGAGCGACACCTGCTTTAGGCTGAGCAGCGCGTCGCGCGGGTCGGGCATGCCGATCTGGCGCTTGTCGATCAGCACCAGGATATCGAAACCCCCCGGAATCTCGATCGGTCCGGCGAGCTGGCCGGGCTGCAGCTGCTGCACCGCTGCTTCGAGGGTCGGATTCTGCAGTTGCTCGAGGCGAATCCAGCCGAGCTCGCCGCCGACTGCCGCAGTGGAAGCTTCGGAGAACTGCCGCGCGTAAGCCAGGAAGCTGCCCCCCTGGCGGATCTGGTCGACAATCTTTGCGGCGTTCTGGGCGACCGCCTGCCGGGTCTCCGGCGTCGACGAAAGATATATCTCGCCGATCCGGTACTCGGCGGTCCCGCGCGATGCCTGCAGCCGCTGGAACAGTTCGTTCGCTTCTTCGTCGGAGACGTTGATGAAGGGAGAGACGTTGCGTTGGATCAGGTTGTTCCACGCGAGTTCGCCCTCGATCTGGCGCTTGTACGAGGCGGGCGACGAGCCGATCGCACGCAATTGCTTGTCGAACTCCGCCGTCGTTTGCTTGAACTTCTCGGTGGCGATGCGTTGATAGGCCTGCTCGACCTCGTCCTTCGTCACCTCGATCTTCTGCGCCTTGGCTTCCTGGATCTCCAGCGTCTCGTCGATCAGGTTGCGCAGCACTCGCAGCCGCAGGTCCTGCAATTCCTCATCGGTGATCTTGGCGCCGTTGTTGGCGAACAGCACCAGCGCCACGCGCTGGTCGACGTCGGTGCCGGTGATGATCTGCCCGTTCACCTTCGCGGTCGCGTGGCGGCTGTTCGGGTCCATCTTGCCGAGGAGCTTGACGTTGGCCGGGATATTGAAGCCGCTGTCTGCCGCATTGTCCGGCGGCGCGTTGTTCTCCTGGGCGACCGCCAGGCCGGCCGAGAGCACGCACACGCCAGCCAGCGCCGTCGCCCGTCCCAATGTCCAAAGTCGCCTCACGGATGCGGTCACGTGGTAATCCCTCCAGCGGCGCAGCACGCGCCGGTCATCTTCAGGCTGCCGGTCGCCCAAAACGGCTGAACCCAAGCTGAGCGCCCGTCGAATCCCCGCGGGGCCGATAGCCTGTTTGCGCGCGACTGCCAAATGCTCGCATGAGCCTCACCGGAACCCGAGGTTCTTGAGCGAGAAGAACAGCTGGAAGTTGTTGCCCAGGCGGGCGTCGGCGATGCGGACATAGTCGCGCCGCCAGGTGACGCCGAACTCGAGACAGTCATCCGAATAGGCGATGCCGAAGCGGGTGCGCAACGGATCGAATCCGTCGGAGGTATTGGTCGGGTCTTCCTTCTTGTCGGTCAGGTTGACCACCGCGGAGCCGAACACCGACCAGTATTTGGCGAACGCCAGCCGCCCCGCCGCACGCAGCTCCTCGCGATCCTGAAGATCCTCGAAGGAGAGGTCGATGTTGCGGTTGAGGCGCAAGTAGCCGACCTCGATGTAACTGCGGTCGCTGCCGACAGTGGCGTCGATTTCGTTGCGGCGGACGGCGAAATTGTCCTTGTCGAGCCGGAAACGGTGGGTGAACTTGATAAAGTCCCTGAACCGCACTTCAGTCCGTCCGACCCAGTCGGAAAAGCGACCCTGTAAACCGGTGCCGTCGGGAAACAGCGCCGGCTTATCGCTGAGGCGATAGGACTGGCCGATCGTCGTGCGTACGCGCCAGCCGGGGCGGTCGAGTTCCCAGTCGGCGCCGTAAGTCACTCGCACACCGTCCTCGATCCGGTCGTAGCCGGGGAAGCGATTGAGCGCGAACAGGTTGCTGTCCTCGAGATCGATCGAGCGCGCATCTTCGTTAGGAACCTCAAGATTGCGGATCGGCGGACTGGCGACGACCTGCACCCGCGGTGTCAGCACCTGCGTGCCGCCGAGCAACCCACCGACCAGCGGCCATTTGGCGTCGATCGCGGCGATCGCGATCCCGCGGGCCTGCCAGCCGGGATCGCCGCGATAGAGCGGAGTCACCGTCGCGGCATTCTCGTCCGAATGGTAGACGTCGCCGCGGACCAGCGCGGTGAGTGTTATTTCCTGGCCCCACGCGGTGACACGGCGAAGGTCCCACTGCGCGCGGGCGAACGCGCGCTGGGTGTCTTGCCCCGCCGTTCGCGTCAAAGCCAGCGAGTTGACCTGCAGTTCGAGCTTGCCGCCGAGCAGCGGATCGTCGAACCGGCGGCGGTAATCGATCTCGGGCAGCGCTATCGGCACCAGCCCTTGCTTCTGGTCGGTCAGCAGGACCTGCGTCGCCCACCCCGCAATCGAGAAGTAGCTGTCGGCGTCGATCCGCTCGACGTCGACCATTGAGCGCAGGCGGTCGTCGCGGCTGACGTCGTATCGGCGCAGGAACGTGCGGTCGCTGGCTATGCGCGCCGAGGCGGTGATGCTCCAATGCGGGTCGAGCTGGAAGCGGCCGTTGGCATCGAAGTAACCGCGCCAGTCCTTCTCGCTGACAGGCAAGGTCGAGCCGAGCGGAATGCGCTTGCCGTACGTGAAGTAACCGGTGATCTGGTAGGCCCCGTTATCGGTCAGCGCGCGGTACTGCGCCGAGGCCATCGGCGCGGTCTTGGAGTAGAGATAGCCCGACAGCACCAGGTCGCGATTGTCGGCGATGCGCCAGTAATAGCTGTCCGACAGCTCGAAACCGTTCGACCTGCTGTAGCCGAGGTCTGGGATTCCGACCCCCGAGTTGGCCTGTCCGCCGACGGCCAGCGAGAGCGCCGGCAACGGCAGCACGCGCGTTCCGAAGAGCTCGAACCAGGCGCTGCGGAAGCGGATCTTCTTGATCGCCTGGTCATATTCGACGCGCTCGGCGGTGATCCGCCAGCTGGGCGTCTTCGGGCAACCCGAAGCGGTTTCGACCTCGCAGCCGGAATAGGCGGCCCGCGTGAGCACGACGTTGCCGGCCTCGTCGCGGGTGCCGATCACGGCGGCGAGACGGCCGCCCTCGCGCAGGACCAGCAGGAGGTTGGTCATCGCCCCAGCCTTGAGCTCGTCGGTCAGTTCGAGCCGGTCGGTGAAGAGCTGGTTGCCGTCCTCGTCGACCAGCCGCACGTTGCCGGTGGCGACGATCTGGCCGCTCACCCGGCTCCAGCTGACGCTGTCGGCGCGGACCGACTGGTCTTCAGAGCGCAGAACCACGTCGCCGCTGGCAGTGACGGTGTCGGCGTCGCTGTCGTAGTCGACCTGGCTTGCCTCGAACGCCACCCGGCGCTCGCCCTGCGCGTTGGTGCCGGGTCCCGGCGGGGGAGCGGGCGCGCCCTCCTGGGGCCGCTTGGCCAGCGGCTCGCCGGCCCGCGTCTCGCGGGTGTCGACGCCCGGGGCCGTGCCATCCTGCGCGGCCGCCATGGCGGACCAGGCCAGCGCCAGGACGGCGGCGATAGCGGCGCCTCGGCGCAGGGCGAACAAGCGACGAGCGGGGGCTTGCAGCTCGGGCTGCCGGGCGGGGGGCATGGCTTGCCTATCGCACCGGTCGCAACTAAGCGCAACGCCAGCCAGAAGCCCGAGCCGCCGACCGGCCGCGCCGGGCCACCGACCTACCGGAGAGACCATGCAGATCACCTTCCGCGACGCCGCCGATTCCTCCACCCCACGCCTCCTTGCGCGCATCGTCGACCAGGACGGCCTGCCCGCGGATTTGTCGCGGAGCGACGCCGAAGGCGCCGCCGCGGCGCGGTTCACCGGCAAAACCGGGCAAGTCTTCGAAAGTTTCGCGGAAGCGGATGGAAGGATCGTCCGCCGAGTGCTGGTCGGGGCCGGCAAGGCCGACGCCGACGATCGCCCGGCCGCGCTCGAGAAGGCCGGCGCGGCGCTTTCGGCCCGTTACCTGACTTCAGGCGAAAAGGCCCTCGCAATCGACGCGTCGGACGGCAAGCTGGACGCCCGCTCGGTCGCTTCGGTTCTGCTCGGCGCCCGCCTGCGCGCCTGGCGGCACGACGCCTATCGCACCAAGCTGAAGGACGAGCAGAAGCGCACGCTGGGCGAGATCGTCGTGCTCGGCGCACCTCACGGCGCCGAAGCCGCTTGGCGCGTCGAGGAAGCGCTCGCCGAAGGGGTCGAGCTGACCCGCGAGCTGGTCGCCGAGCCGGCCAACGTGATCTACCCCGAAAGCTTCGTCGAACGGGTCAAGGCGCGCTTCGAAGGGACCGGAGTCGAGATCACCATTCTGGACGAAGACGAGATGCGCGCGCTCGGCATGGGCGCGCTGCTCGGGGTCTCGCAAGGGTCGGCGCGGCCTGCGCGACTGCTTGCGCTCAAGTGGCTTGGCGGGGCCAAGGCCGGAAAGCCGACGGTGTTCGTCGGCAAAGGCGTCACTTTCGACACGGGCGGCATCTCGCTGAAACAGCCGGCCGGCATGGAAGACATGAAGTGGGACATGGGGGGCGCCGGCGCGGTCGCGGGTGCCATGTTGTCGATCGCCCGGCGCAAGGCCAAGGCCAATGTCATCGGCGTGTGCGGCCTGGTCGAGAACATGCCCGACGGCAACGCCCAGCGACCGGGCGATATCGTCACCACCATGAGCGGCCAGACGGTCGAGGTCATCAACACCGACGCGGAAGGGCGGCTGGTGTTGTGCGACGCGATCACCTGGGTGCAGAAGGAATTCGATCCGGCGGCGATCGTCGACCTCGCCACGCTCACCGGCGCGATGATCATCTCGCTCGGCCACGAGCACGGCGGCGTGTTCTCGAACAACGACCGCCTGGCGGAAAACCTGCTCGCCGCTGGCAAGGCGAGCGGCGACAAGCTGTGGCGCTTCCCGCTCTCGCCCGAATACGACAAGCTGCTGGACTCGCCCATCGCCGACATCAAGAACGTCGGCCCGCGCTACGCCGGCTCGATCACCGCGGCGCAATTCATCCAGCGCTTCGTCGAGAACGGCACCCCGTGGGCACACTGCGACATCGCCGGGATGGTCTGGGCCGACAAGGCCGGCGCCACCTGGGACAAGGGAGCGACCGGCTTCGGCGTGCGGCTGATCGACCGGTTCGTGCGCGACACCGTCGAAGAGTAAGTGCCCTCAAGCAGCCAAGCGATGGGGCGATAAGGAATGCAGCTCGACTTCTGGCAGTTGTCGCGCGATCCGGTGGAACGCGTCGTGGCGCTCATCGGCGAACGGACGCGCGGGGCGGGCGAGAGGCTGCTGGTTGTCGCCGAGGGCGAAGAGCAACGGGCGGCAATGAGCCGGGCCTTGTGGGAAGCGAAGGCAGAAGCCTTCCTCGCCAACGGAGAAGTCGCCGCACCCCATGCCGAGCGCCAGCCGATTCTTCTCTCCGCCGAATGCCAGCCGGTGAACGGCGCGCGCTATGCGGTTCTGGCCGACGGCGTCTGGCGCGATGAAGCCGAACAGTTCGAGCGGGTATTCCTGCTGTTCGGAGAAGCTGGAACCGAGGCCGCGCGTGGCGTGTGGCGCCAGTTCGACGGCCGCGAAGACGTCCAGCGCAGCTATTTCGCGCAGGAAGACGGCAAGTGGGTCAAGAAGGCTTGAGCCTTGCCTCGCAAACCGCCGCCCGCTAGGGGCGCGCGCAAATCCCAAATCCCCCGTTTGCAAGGAAATACCGATGGCGGTCACCCGCACCTTCTCGATCATCAAGCCCGACGCCACTCGCCGCAACCTGACCGGCGCAGTCACCAAGATGCTCGAAGACGCCGGCCTGCGCGTCGTCGCCAGCAAGCGCATCTGGATGAGCCGCGAGCAGGCCGAGGGCTTCTACGGCGTGCACCGCGAGCGGCCCTTCTTCGGCGAGCTGGTCGATTTCATGACCAGCGGCCCGGTCGTGGTCCAGGTGCTCGAGGGCGAGGATGCCGTGAAGCGCAATCGCGACGTGATGGGCGCGACCAACCCGCAAAATGCCGAACCCGGCACTATCCGCAAGGAACTGGCCGAGAGCATCGAGGCGAACACCGTCCACGGTTCCGACAGCGACGAGAACGCCGCGATCGAGATCGACTTCTTCTTCAAGCCCGAAGAAATCGTCGGCTGACGGAGCCGGGCTCGCTGCCGGGCCTCAGCGGGGTGTCAGTGGAAGCGGGCCTTGTGTGCCGTACTGAACGGGGCAACCGAACGCGAACCGGCCGCCCTGTTCGGTCTTGCGGCAGAACTCCACGGCAGCGTCGATCTGGCGCTGGTTGTTGGCCAGCGTCTGGGCGATCGACAGCGGGCCGGAGCCGTGCACCGCGATGTTGGTCAGCGGAGCGAGCTTGTAGTGCGCGATGTTCGCGGCCAGCGCGCTGCCCCAGAAGTGCAGCTGCCAGGACTCGTCTCCGAAGTCCCCTTCCAGCGTGATCCGCTCCTTGGGTAGGTAGGCGAAGACGGCGTTCGGCATGTGGCTGTGCTCGACGACGCGGTAGATTTCCAGGCGCCGGGTCCGGTCTTCGAGCACCAGCTTGTCGTCGACCGGCGTGAACACCAGTTCGTGGGGATTCCTCGCCAGGGCGTCGGGATAATGGACCGCGGGGCGCGTGACCATCTCGCGGATGATCCCCTCGTTGCCGCGCTGCGAAATGACTTCCAGGCCGCGTGAAACCGCCGCCCGCAGACCGCCGGTGTGGTCGAAGTGATGATGAGTGACGATCACCGCCGTGACCTGCTTGCCGGGAACCAGCTTGTTGGCCGCATCGATGCGCGCCAGTGCCTGTGTCTCGTCGCCATAAGCTTCGAACATCACCAGCCGGTCGGCAAACTCGACGATCGGGCTGCCCGCGCTTCCGACGCGCACATCCCACACGCCGTTGGCGACCTTCTTCACCTGTACGGCAGGCGGGGTGCTGGGCGCTGCGGCGGGAGGCGCCTTGGGAAATTGCGGCAGCTGGCTTTCGGGGACGTCGATCCGGTAGGAATCGACTTGGAACATCAGGCTGACCTGGTGGCGCCAGTCCATCTCATCCATCAGCCCCATCGGCAGCTGCACGCCGTTGAACGGCATGTAGCCGGTAAAGTGCGCGGTGTAGGTGACGTCGCCCAAGTTGTTGCTGCCGGTGGTCCAGCGCGTGAACGAGGGCAGATGCGTTCGCGGATCGATACCGATCCAGGCGGGGCTCTTCGACCCTTCGGGCGTGAATTCAACGACGATCGTTCCGTCCTCCGTCGACACCCCGCCAAGCTCGGTTTGCTTGTCGAGCGCTTCGAGGAGCGCGGGCAAGGGATGGTCGAGCAGCAGGTCGCCGGTCTGCACCGCGGTGTTGCGGGCGAAATCCAGCCCGAACAGGCCCGCGAAGGGAAATTCGTATGACCGGCGCTCTTGGTTCAACGCTCGCTTGTGCTGCAGGTCGAAGGTGCGCTGCGCGTCGGTTACCGCTTGCCACTTGGGCGGCGCGTACGCCTCGCCGGTGATGAAGCCGCCGCCCTGGAAATAGACCCGCTGGCCGAACCCGGTGAGCACGACGTTGTGCAGGCCTTGCAGCTTCTCCAGCCCGCCCATGGCGTCCGCCGCCTGCTCCAGCACCGCGCGCGCCGGACCTTCGCCTTTGGCCCAAGCCGCGCTTTCGACGCTCGTGAGGGCCAAGACCAGCAGCACCACGCGCACCAGCGCACCCGCAATCTTCATGGAAATCCTCCCCCGGTCGGCAAAAATGGCCTCAATGCGCCGCCTGGCGCGGTGCTAAAACTCCTCCGCCGCGTCGAGCAGCGCCGTAAGCCGCTTCGGCGCCACGCTGCGCCAGCTGCGCCGGAGCCAGTCGGCAATCGCGTCCCAGTCGGTGTCGCCGAGGTCGAGGCGGATGCTGACCCAGCCGTCGCCGAAGTAGGCCGGGCGATAGTAACGCTCGGGGTCCATGTCCATGAGCTGCGCCTGCTCGTCGGGGCCGCTGATCTTGACCAGCAACGCGATCATGCCGTCGCCATGGTGATCGAGGCTGACGTAGGCGAACTTCTTGCCCTTCACGATGCCGAACGAAGGCATCCCGTGCGACAGGACCTCGTCGGTCTCTTCCAGCGCCAGTGCGCGCTCGCGCACTTGCGCCACGAGGAATTCGGGCGAGCGCTCGCGGCTGACATAGTCGGCGAGCATGCGCGGGTAGAGCTGGTATTCGGCCATCAGCACGCGGCGTTCGAGCGTTTCGGGCGTGTCGTCGGGCAGGATGTGGACCGCGATCTGGCCGAGCAGCGGCCCGGCATCGAGCTCGGGCACGACCACGTGGACCGAGCAGCCGCCGTGCGTCTCGCCCGCCTCGATCGCGCGCTCATGCGTGTGCAGCCCCTTGAACTTGGGCAGCAGCGACGGGTGGGTGTTGAGCATCCGCCCGGTCCACTTGTCGACGAAGCTCTCGGTGAGCACCCGCATGTAGCCGGCCAGCGCGATATATTCGGCGCCGGCCTCGCGCAGGGCCGCGTCCATGATAGCCTCGTGCGCTTCGCGCTCGAGCCCCTTGTGGCGTTGGGCAAACGTCGGAATGCCTTCCGCCTCGGCGATCTTCAGGCCGCGTGCGTCGGGATCGTTGCTGGCGACCAGCACGATCTCGTACGGGCAGTCGGGCAGCCGCGAATGGAACAGCAGCGAGGACATCGTCGTCCCGTTGCCGGAGAGCATTACCGCCACTCGCGCCTTTGCGGCCATTCGCGTCCGACTCCCCCGCAGCGCCGCCCGGGGAACGGGCGCGCGGCTCAACCGTCCTTCTCCTGCCCGCATGCGTCCGGTTTTCCAACCCTCTCCCGAAGATTGGCCCTATCTGCGGCGGCTGGGGTGGACGATTCTCGCCGCGGCGGCCGTCGTGGTGATCTGGCGCGCGTCCAACATGCTCTTGCTGGCGTTCGGCTCGGTGCTCGGCGCGGTCATGTTCCGCAGCGCCGCGCGGATGATCCAGCGACTGGGGTTGCGCAATCACAAGGCGGCACTGGTGCTCGGCACCCTGCTGGTGCTCACCTTCTTCGGTCTGATCGCCTACCTGCTGGTGGTCCAGTTCGGCAGCGAGATAAGCGGAATGCTTGGCAACCTGCCGGCGACCATCGCGTCGGTCGAACGCGGACTCGCCACCACCAAGGTCGGCGCGGCCATCGTGCAGGCGACTCACGCCGCGGCGGGCGGGGCGACGATTGCCAAGCGTCTGGGCGACGTTCTCGTCGGCGGGGGCGAGATTCTGGTCAATTTCGTCATCGTGATGGTCGGGGCGATGTTCATTGCCGCCGACCCTCGGCCCTATCGCGCGGCCGTCATACTTCTGACGCCGCCGCCGGGGCGCCCTGCGATGGAGCATGCGCTGGGCGAGGTTTCGGCCGCACTGCGCCTGTGGCTCAAGGCCAAGCTGCTGGCGATGGTGGCGATGACGATCCTCATTTCCGGTGCGCTGTGGATTGCCGGGCTCGAAAGCTGGGCGGCGCTCGGGCTGCTCGGCGGGCTTTCGGAATTCGTGCCTTACGTCGGCCCGACCGTCGCCATGGTGCCGGCGATCGGGCTCGCCGCGGCGGGCGGGGGCGACCTGCTGTGGCGAACCGTGGTCGCTTACCTGTTCGTGCGGGTGGTGGAGGCTTACGCGCTGACGCCCGGCCTCACCCGCAGCGTGGTGAAGATACCGCCGGCGCTGACGCTGTTCACGATCCTGGGCGTGGGCGCGGTGTTCGGCATCTACGGCGTGTTCTTCGCCGGAGCGCTACTGGTGGTGGCTTACGTCGGGGTGCGCGAGCTCTACCTGCGCGACACTCTGGGCGAGGATATCGACGGGCTGCCGGATTAGCTCAGGCGGTGTGGGTCGCTTCCCAAGCCGCGGCCGATCCCCAGCTGCCCGCCGGTCCGCGCACCGTGCAGCCGCGCAGGTCCGCGGCGACTTCGCCGATATGCGCCACTTCCTCGCCCGCTTCCTCGAGCTCGGCGACGACTTCGCTGGCGAGTTCGGGCTGAACCGCCAGCACCATGCCGATCCCGCAATTGAAGGTGCGGGCCATTTCGCCCGGTTCGATGTTCCCCTGGCGCTGGAGGAACGCCATCAGCCCCGGCTGCTCCCATGCGCCCGCATCGATCACCGCGTGCGCGCCCGGGGGCAGCACGCGCGGCACGTTCTCGAGCAATCCGCCGCCGGTGATGTGGGCGAGGGCGTCGATCTTGCCGCCCCGGACCACCGGAAGCAGGGAACGGACGTAGATCCGCGTCGGCTCCATCAGCGCGTCGAGCAGACTGCAGGCTTCGTCGAAGGGAGCGGGGGCGTCGAGTTGCCATTCCATGTCTTCGGCGAGGCGGCGGACCAGCGAGAAGCCGTTCGAGTGCACGCCCGAGCTCATGAGGCCGAGCAGGACGTGGCCCGGCGCGACCCGCTCACCGGTCACTTGCTCGCCGCGCTCGACTGCGCCGACGCAGAAGCCGGCGAGGTCGTAGTCGCCCTCGGCGTACATTCCCGGCATCTCGGCGGTCTCGCCTCCGATCAGCGCGCAGCCGGCCATCTTGCAACCCCCGGCGATGCCGGCGATCACCCGTTCGGCGACGCCGGTCTCGAGCCGCCCGCAAGCGAAGTAGTCGAGGAAGAACAGCGGCTCG
Source organism: Croceibacterium segetis (assembly GCF_011320115.1). Lineage (GTDB taxonomy): Bacteria > Pseudomonadota > Alphaproteobacteria > Sphingomonadales > Sphingomonadaceae > Croceibacterium_B > Croceibacterium_B segetis. Next base: position 88,057 of record NZ_JAANOZ010000008.1, read on the forward strand.
GCGCCCTGGACGATCAGGTCGTTGACGCACATTGCCACCAGGTCGATGCCGACTGTGTCGTGGCGGTCGTGGTCGATGGCCAGCTTGAGCTTGGTGCCCACGCCATCGTTGCCGGCGACCAGCAGCGGGTCGTTGTAGCCGGCCGCCCTGGGGTCGAAGAACCCCCCGAACCCGCCGATCTCGCCGTCGGCGCCGGGGCGACGCGTGGCCTTCACCAGCGGCCCGATCGCGCGCACCAGCGCGTTGCCGGCGTCGATCGAAACGCCGGCGCGTTCGTAAGTATAGCGGTCGTCCGAGGCCATCGTGCGCCCGCCTTAGTCTTTCGCGCTTGGATTTCCACTCGCCTTTCGGCAAAAGGCCCGCGGTTTCCCCCGATGACAGCCCTGACGCTTCCCTTCCCCGCCCATGTCCGCCGTCCGCTCGCCGTGATCGCGGGCGTGGTCGCGCTCGTCGCCGGCGTGGCGTTGATCGCGCAAGTCTCGGGCGACCGCGGCATCCCGCCGGTCGCCGCGACTACCGACATCTCGGTCGGCGGGGTCGAGGTCAACGTCGTCGGCAAGAGCCCCGAGGACGCGCGCGAGCAGGGCTGGAAGCAGGCCGAGGTGCTGGCGTGGAAGAAGATCGGCGGGCCCGACCTGCCGCAAGGGCAAATCGAATCGATGGTCTCGGCGATCCTCATCCAGAACGAACGCGTCGGCCCGCGCCGCTACGTCGCCACGCTGGGCGTGGTGTTCGACCGCAAGCGCGCCGGGGCGCTGCTCGGGGCGACGGGCGAACAGGCGCATTCCGCGCCGATGCTGACGCTGCCGGTGCTGATTTCCGGCGGCACGCAGACGATGTACGAGGTGCGCAGCCCCTGGCAGCGTGCCTGGGCCGAGTTCCAGGCCGGAGCGAGCCCGATCGACTACGTCCGCCCGGTCGGCGCGGGCGGCGATTCGCTGCTCCTGACTTACGGCCAGGTCGGCCGCCGCAGCCGCGCGTGGTGGAACAACATCCTCGACAGCTACGGCGCGGCCGACATCATCGTGCCGATCGCCCGGCTCGAGCGGCAATGGCCGGGCGGGCCGATCAAGGCGACCTTCACCGCCCGCTACGGTCCCGACAACACCTACCTCGGCGAATTCGGCATGACCGCGCCGAGCGAGGCCGCGGTGCCGAAGATGTTCGAGATGGCGGTCGCCCGCTTCGACCAGATGTTCGCGCAGGCCCTCGCCGACGGCAAGCTGCGCCCCGACCCGACCCTCGGGCGGCAGAACATCCAGGTCAGCCCCGCGGTGCAGGCGCTGCTCGAGGCCTCGCGCGCGGCCGAAGCGGCGGCTGTCGCCGGAGCGGAGCCGATGCCCGGCGCCGCGGCGACGACCGCGCCCGAAGCGCAAGCGGTCAACAGCTTCAGCGTGCAGTTCGCCACGCCCAACGCCGCGTCGGTCGACTCAGGGCTCGCCTATGTCCGCAGCGCGCCCGGCGTGCGCGGGGCGGCGACCAGCAGCATCGCCATCGGCGGCACCTCGGTGATGCGGGTGAGCTTTGCGGGGGACGTCAACGCGCTCGCCGCGGCGCTGCGCAGCCGCGGCTTCCAGGTCAATAACGTCGCCGGCATCCTCGTTATTCGGCGCTGAGGCGCCGGCCATGTCGCAGATCGTCCTTCCCCTCTCGCGCGCCGCCGCCGGTCCGGCGCGGATCGTGCTCGGGGCGGCCAACGCACCGGTCGCCGAAGCGCTGGCGAACCCCGAGAACTGGCCGTTCCGCACCGCCGTGCTCAGCGGCCCGCCGCGCTCGGGCAAGTCGCTGTTCGCCCGCTGGTTCGCCGAAAGCGGAAAAGGCGACGCGATCGACGACGCGCGGGTCCTCGACGAAGCCGAGCTGTTCCACCGCTGGAACCGCGCGCAGGAAGAAGGCCGGCCCCTGCTGATCGTCGGGGGCGAGCTGCCGTGGGAGATCGCCCTGCCCGACCTCAGGAGCCGCCTCGGCGCCGCGCTCCAGCTCGAGATCGGCGCGCCCGACGACGCGCTCGCGGAGGAATTGATACTCGCCCTGGCGGAGGAGCGCGGCTTGCCGCTCGGCCATGAGGCGGCGGCCTATCTTGTCCCGCGCGCGATGCGTTCCTACCTGCAGCTCGAGAAGCTGGTCGAGGCGATCGACCGGCTGAGCCTCGAGCGCAAGGTCCCGCCGACACTGGCGATCTGGCGCGCGGCGCTCGAAGCGGTCCAGGGGCCCGAAGAGCCCCGCCTGCTTTAGCAGGCAAGTTGTCGAGAGCTTGCTTTAAGGCAAGTTTTGCGGGAGAATCTGCGGCCTATGTTCGACCGGTTGATCGCTTACCTGGATTCGATCCACGCCCGCGACCCCGCCCCGCGCAGCCGCTGGGAAATCCTCATCTATCCCGGCGTCTGGGCACTCGGCCTCCATCGCGTGGCCCACTGGCTGTTCGAGGCCGAGCTCTATTTCCTCGCCCGCCTGGTCAACCATATCGGCCGCTTCCTGACCGCGATCGACATCCATCCGGGCGCCAAGATCGGCCGCCACCTGTTCATCGACCACGGCTTCACCGTGATCGGCGAGACCGCCGAGATCGGCGATAACGTGACGATCTACCAGTGCGTCACCCTCGGCGGCACCAACCCCACCAACGGCGTGGCCGGCAAGCGCCACCCGACGCTCGAGGACAACGTCATCGTCGGTTCGGGGGCGCAGATCCTCGGGCCGATCACCGTCGGCGAACGCGCGCGCATCGGCGCCGGCGCGGTGGTCACCGACGACGTGCCGGAAGGGGCGACGATGGTCGGCCTCAAGGCCCGCTCGACGCTCGTCCCGGCGGAGACTTACGTCCGCGAGTTCATCCCCTACGGCACTCCGTGCGAGGAACCGTGCGAGCCGACCACCCAGCGGATCGACGAGCTCGAGGCGCGGCTGGCGCAGATGCACGCCGAGCTCGAGAAGATGCGCCCGGCCGGCGAGGAACGCGAACCGGAGGTGGCGAAATCCCGCCCGCGCAAGCGCACCGGGAGCCATAGCTGATGAGCGCGGGGCCGGGCGGCGGCACGATCGTCGCGTTCCCGGCCCGCCAGCCCAACCAGGTCGGCTTCGAGCGCTTCGAGCTGACCCGCATCCTCGACCTCTACGGCCGCATGGTCGCCGCCGGCGAATGGCGCGACTATGCGATGGACTTCTCGAAGGACTGCGCCGCCTTCGCCGCCTTCCGCCGCACCGCCGAAGTCCCTCAGATGCGCGTCGAGAAGCGCCCGGCGCTGCGCGGCAAGCAAGGCATGTGGACCCTGTTCGGAGAGCACGGGCAAGTGCTCAAGCGGGGGCACGAGCTGGCCGGCGTGCTGGCACCGGTGGAGCGCAGGTTGGTGAAGGTGGTGGAGGGGTAGGGCGCTCGCCACGAGCGTCGCACACCCCCTCAACCCTCCCCCTCAAGGAGGAGGGCCTTTCTTTCACGCTCGAAGAGTTCTGCGATAACAGCAGCTCACGCCGCCGCCATCACTCCCGCCACCGGCAGCCGCGCCTGCCACTCGCTTGGCAGTTGCCGCACCAACCCGCTCCTGATCCGGGTCCAGAAGGCCGACAGGGTCAGCAGCGCCGAGCCGATCACCAGCGCGGTGAGGGCGACGTTGAGTTCGACCATGCCGAATTCCTGGAACAGCCGGGTCAGCGCGTAGAGCACGTAGGCGAGCGCCGAGACGAGCAGCGCGCGGCGGTCGACCGCCAGGGCGACGATCCCGAACAGCACGTAGATCGCCAGCACCAGCAGCGCGCCCGAGGCGCCGATGGTGTCGCCGCTGGAGATGCCGAGCCACTGGAACAGCGGGTGGGCGATCATCGGCGCGGCGAGCAGGTGGAGCCAGAAGGCGACGTCGCTGCGGCGCGTCTCGCGGCCGCGGTCGCTCATGTCCCAGCGCATCGCGTAGGCGAACACGCCGAGACCGGCGGCGAAGACCAGCGGCAGGATCAGCGCCTTGGCGCTCTCGCCCTTGTCCGGGCCGATCGCCGCGAGAATCAGCGCAATCGCGGTTGCCGAAACGGCGGCGGCGCCGGCGGCGACGGTGATCGGCACCTTGAAGCGGCGCCAGTGGAACCATGCGGCTACCGCGCCGAGGATGAACACGCTCGAGAAGATCAGCACCGCCAAGCGGCCGCCGAGCTGCTCTAGATGCATCGAACGGAGGAGGTCGGCCGGCCCGGCGACCACGCCGCCGACGAACGCCAGCAGCAGCACGATCGAAGGCAGCGCCATGCGCCGTGCCCGCGTGAAGTACTCGGCCATGCCCCACGCCGCCGCGGCGACCAGCACGCCGCCCACGCCCGGCGCGATCGCCCGGCCGATGCCGCCCATCGCCACCAGCAGCAGCACCGCGGCGATGGTCACGAAGATGTCGTTGAAGCTGTTGAGGAGTCGGAAGGTCTCCTCGTCGGTCGCCGGCGCGACCCGCGCGCCTTCGATGTAAGTGCGCAAGCCCTCGGCCGCCTCGGCGCTGATCGCCCCGGCGGCGACCGCGTCGCGGACATCCTGTTCGCTGTACATAGGTGGATCCTCCCCAAGATCGTTGCCGGGCAGGATAGGCTAGTGTGTTAGCATGTCAATACAGCGGCGGCAATGTCAAGCGTGCACGCTATATTGTAAATGAAACTTGACTTATCGTCGCGAATCGGTAAAGTGACCTTTACATAACAACAAGGAGACTTGTCCGATGAACCAGATTACCAAGGCGCTCTGCTGGGCCGCTGCCATGCTGCTTCTCGCGCTCGGCGATCGCGCGGGCGTGCTTGAACACGGCACCGTCGTCACGCTGACCACGATCCTGCCGCTGCTGGCGTGGATGTCGATCAGCGGGCGTACTTGCTGCCTACCGCGGGAGGCCTGACGATGGTTCAACGCCCTCCGGCTTATCGCCGTTACAAGCAGCGCTCGATGCTGGGGGCGGCGACCTATATCGCCACCACCGGCGTCGCGACCTGGTTGATCCCCGACAACGCCCCTCCCAGTGCGGGGCCGATCGCGCTGTCGATCGTCGCCGGCGCCGGGGTGCTCGTCTGGATCTGGGCGACGGCCCGCTATCTCATCGAGATCGACGACGAGTATGTGCGCATGCTGCAAGTACGCGGAATGCTCGTCGCGACCGGTATTACCTTTGCCGTCACCAGCATGTGGGGCATGGTCGAACTGTTCACCACCGCGCCGCGCCTGCCGGTGTTCTTCGTCTTCCCGATCTGGTGCGTGGGCCTGATGATCGGCGGCCTGGTCAACAAGCTGACGACCGGCGACGCGAGCGAGTCCTGCTGATGAAGAACCGCCTCAAGGTGCTCCGCGCCGAGCGCGACTGGAGCCAGCAGGACCTCGCCGATCGGCTCGCCGTCTCGCGCCAGAGCGTCAACGCGATCGAGACCGGCAAGTACGATCCCTCCCTGCCGCTGGCCTTCCGCATCGCCGACCTGTTCGACCTGGCGATCGAGGCCATCTTCCTGCGCGATTGATGGATTTCGGGGCCGGAAATCGCTTTCCTACATGGGCCAGGCCTGAAATAGTTGCGAGCGCTCTTTCGAATTGTTGATCGCCAGCTCGTGCGACTGCGCCCGTCGCGGTCGTGGCAACCTGGGCCGGCGTGGTTTGTTCCGGTTGGATATGTGTCACCCGTCGCCTTGTCGCTTTTTCGTCTTTAAGTGCCTGAAAAATAACAAAATCGAAGGCGACACTTCGGGTGACAGGGTCCGTAAGGTGTCACCCTGCCCGGGAATGCGTCCCTTCAGGAAAATCGCCGGTCGCCTGAACGAATCAAAGCGCGGCCAGCGCCGCTTCCAGCTCGTCGAAATGCCCGATCAGCGCGTCGGCCCCAAGCTCTTCGGGCGGCATGTCGTGATAGCCTTCGCGCAACACCACCACCGGCACTTCGGCGGCGCGCGCGGCCTTCACGTCGAAGCTCGAATCGCCGACCATGGCGAAACGGCTCCCGCCGCACAGCCGCAGCGCTTCGTCGAGCATGTCGCGCTCGGGCTTGGAACGTCCCGGGCCGAGCGTGTCGCCGCCGAGCACGCAATCGAAGCGGTGGTTCATGCCGAGCTCGTCGAGCAGTTTGCGGGCGAGGTATTCGGGCTTGTTGGTCACCACCGCCAGCCGGCAGCCGCGCGCCTCGAGCGCGTCGAGCGCGGCGAGACAGCCGGGGTAAGGCGCGCTGTGCTCGGAAGTGTGCCGCTCGTAATGCGCGATGAGGTCGGCGTAGAGATTGCCGAAGGTCGCCTCGTCGACCGGGCCGCCGGTGCGTTCGAGCGCGCGGGTGAGCATCGCCCGGGTGCCGCCGCCGATCACCTCGCGGGTCGCCTCCTCGCTCAGCGCGGGGCGAGCGATGGTCGCAAGCGCGTGGTTGACCGCGCGGCACAAGTCCGGAGCGGTGTCGACCAGGGTGCCGTCGAGGTCGAAGCCGACGGTGTCGAAAGGGAAATTCGCCATCGCCGCGGCGCCTGCCAGAGCGATGTGGAAACCGCAATCAAATGGTGGCATGCCCCGGCGCGATGAGTGAGACCCCCAAGAGCCCCCGCCGTCCCCTTGCCGCCGTCGTGCTTGCCGCGGGCAAAGGCACCCGGATGAAGAGCAGCCGGCACAAAGTGCTCCATCCGATTGCCGGGCGCCCGATGATCGAGCACCTGCTCGCCTCGCTTCGCGAGCTTTCGCCCGAGCGGACGGTGGTGGTCGTCGGCGACGGGCGCGATCAGCTCGAGGCGCAGCTCGGCGCCCGCGCGACGCTGGTGGTGCAGGAACCGCAGCTCGGCACCGGGCACGCGGTTCTGCAGACGCAAGCGGCGCTCGAGGGATTCGAAGGCGACGTGCTGGTGCTCTACGCCGACGTCCCGTTTGTCCGTCCCCAGACGATGCGCGCGATGATCGAGCGGATGCACATCGCGGGTGACACCGCCGACATCGTCGTGCTCGCCTTCGAACCGGAAGACACGCTCGAATACGGCCGGGTGATCTCCGACGGCGGGCGGATCAACTGGATGGTCGAGTACAAGGACGCGAGCGAGAAGGAGCGCGCCTGCCGGCTGTGCAACTCCGGCCTGATGGCGGTGCGCGGCGAGGGCCTGTTCGAGCTGCTCGCCCAGGTCGTCAACGACAACGCGCAGGGCGAATACTACCTGCCCGACATCGTCAACGTGGCGATCAAGCGTGGCGGCGCCTGCGCCGTGGTGACCACCCCCGACCCCGACGAAGTCGCCGGGATCAACTCGCGCGGCGAGCTCGCCGCGGCAGAGGGGCGCTGGCAGCACGCGCGCCGGGCGCAGGCGATGGCCGAGGGAGCGACGCTGGTCGCGCCCGAGACCGTCCACTTCGCCTGGGACACCGCGCTCGGCCGCGACGTGACCATCGAGCCGAACGTCGTCTTCGGTCCGGGCGTCAACGTCGCCGACGGGGCGACGATCCATGCCTTCTGCCACATCGAGGGGGCGGAGATCGGCGAGGGCGTCTCGGTCGGCCCGTTCGCGCGGCTGCGGAAGGGCACCATGCTGGCGAAGGGCGCCAAGGTCGGCAACTTCGTCGAGGTCAAGAACGCGGTCATGGGCGAAGGCGCGAAGGCCAACCACCTGACCTACCTTGGCGATGCCACCGTCGGCGCCGGGGCCAACATCGGCGCCGGGACGATCACCTGCAACTACGACGGCTACTTCAAGCACCGGACGGTAATCGGCGAGCGCGCCTTTATCGGTTCGAACAGCGCGCTGATCGCTCCGGTCAGCATCGGCGCCGATGCGATCGTCGCCGCCGGCAGCGCGGTCAGCCGCGACGTCGCCGCCGGCGAACTGCGCGTGGTCCGCGCCGAGCAGCTGGTGAAGTCCGGCTGGGCCGACCGCTTCCACGACGCGATGAAGAAGAAGAAGGCCGAGAAGCAAGGATGATCCTCAACGAAGAGCAGCTGGGGGTGATCCTCCAGGCCAGCATCGATCGCGCCAGCGAGCGGCTCGCGCAGTCGGGCGGCTTTCTTCCGTTCGGCGCGCGCGCCCTGCCCAACGGCGACGTCGAGTTCCTCGAAGCCGACGAGGCGGGCGGCGATGAGCCGCTCGACGCGCTTTACCGGCGGATCGGCGCGCTGCTCGCCGAGGACGCCAGGCGGCACGAGATCCTGGCTTCCACGCTCGTCGCCAACGCCCGCCTTCCGGCGGGCTTCGACAAGGAGTTCGAGACGGCAATCTCGGTGCTCGTCGAAGCGCAGGATTTCTGCCGCTCTGTAGTCGTCCCCTACCGCACGGCGCCCGACGGCGTGGTCCTCGGCAAGATGATCCCCGAAGAAGCGGAGCCGGCGGTTTTCGCCTGAGCCTGCTCCTTCACGAAACCGACGAAAAGCGGTTGCATTGATATCGTGATATGATATCGAGATATCATGCCGAGAATCCTCGCCGACCTGCCCGAAGAAGACATCCGCTGGCTCGATCGCCTTGCCGCGGAACAGGGTAAGTCGCGCGCTTCGGTGCTGCGCGAGGCGGTGAGCGCATTCCGGGGCGAGGGCCGATCGAGCTGGATCGATCGCGGCTTCGGCCTGTGGAAGGATCGTTCGGATCTGCCACTGTGAGCGGATTCGTGTTCGATACCGGCGTGGTGGTCGATTTTCTTGCCGGTCACGCTCCCGCGCGCAGCGAGTTCAACCGAGTTCTCTCTCAAGGTGGCCGGCCATGGGTCAGCCGACTGACCTGGATCGAGATTCTGTCCCGGGCAACGCTCGACAGCTTGCGCGAGGTCGAAGACTTCATGGCTGGTTTTTCGATCGACGAGATCGATGAGGAAATTGCCTCGCGCGCCGCGTCGCTGAGGCGCGAACGGACCGGCCTCGGGTTGCTCAACGCTACCGTCCTTGCCACGGCGCTATCGCGTGGTCGCGTGCTCGTTACCCGCAACACCACGGATTTCCCGTCCCAGATGCCGGGCATCCGCGTTCCTTACACTCGCTAACGGAAGACCAGTCTCATGTGCGGAATCATCGGCATCGTCGGCAAGCAACCGGTCGCGCAGCGCCTCATCGACGGGCTCAGACGGATGGAATATCGCGGTTACGACAGCGCCGGAATCTGCACCCTCGACGAAGGCCAGCTGATCCGCCGCCGCGCCGAGGGCAAGCTGATCAACCTGGTATTCGAGGTCGAGCGGCACCCCGCGCCGGGCAGCGTCGGCATCGCCCACACCCGCTGGGCCACGCACGGAGCGCCGACGACCAGCAACGCCCACCCGCACGCGACCGAGGAAATCGCGCTCGTGCACAACGGGATCATCGAGAACTTCCGCCCGCTGCGTCAGGGACTCGAGGCTCGCGGCCGCAAGTTCGAAAGCGAGACCGATACCGAGGTGGTGGCACACCTCGTGTCCGAGCAGGTCGAAGCCGGCAAATCGCCGCAGGAGGCGGTAAGCGCCGTGCTGCCGCAGCTGCGCGGAGCTTTCGCGTTGGCGATTGCCTTTCGCGCTCATGCCGAACTGCTGATCGGCGCCCGCCTCGGCTCACCGCTCGTCGTCGGGTACGGCGATGGGGAGACTTATCTCGGTTCCGACGCGCTCGCGCTGGCGCCGCTGACGCAGAAGATCGCCTATCTCGAGGAAGGCGACTGGGTCGTCATCACGCGCGACGGCGCTACGATTTACGACAAGGATAACAAAGAGGTAACGCGCGAAATTACCACTTCCGGCGCCTCGGCCGCGGAGATCGAGAAGGGCAATTACCGCCACTTCATGCAGAAGGAGATCTTCGAGCAGCCGACGGTGGTCGCGCAGACCCTGCGCAGCTACCTGCGCCCGCTCGAGCAGGAGGTCGCACTCCCGCAGATGGACTTCGACATCAGCGGGATCGACCGCGTCACCATCGTCGCCTGCGGGACTTCGTATTATGCCGGCATGGTCGCGAAATACTGGTTCGAACAATTCGCCCGCATCCCGGTCGACATCGATTTCGCCAGCGAATTTCGCTACCGCGAACCAGTGCTGCCGCCTGGCGGGCTGGCGTTGTTCATCTCGCAAAGCGGCGAGACCGCCGACACGCTCGCCGCGTTGCGCCACTGCAAGGCCGAGGGGCAAACGATCGCGGTCGTCGTCAACGTGCCGACAAGCTCGATGGCGCGCGAGGCGGACTTGCTGCTGCCGACGCATGCCGGTCCTGAAATAGGCGTTGCCAGCACAAAGGCTTTCACTTGCCAGCTCGCTGTCCTTGCCGCGCTCGCTGCCCATTTCGCGGTGCGGCGGGGCCGTATGTCGCGTGAGGAGGAAGCTGGCATTGTCCGTCACCTGCTCGAGGCGCCCGCGTGCCTTAACGCCGCGCTGGACCATGACGATGAGATCGCCGCGATGGCGCACCTTATCGCCCCGGCGCGCGACGTGCTCTATCTCGGGCGCGGACCGGATTTCCCGCTGGCGCTCGAAGGCGCATTGAAGCTCAAGGAAATCAGCTACATCCATGCCGAAGGCTACGCCGCCGGCGAAATGAAGCACGGGCCGATCGCGTTGATCGACGAGGCGGTGCCGGTGATCGTTCTTGCCCCGTCAGGCCCGCTGTTCGAGAAGACGGTCTCGAACATGCAGGAAGTGCGCGCGCGGGGCGGCAAGATCGTGCTTATCTCCGATGCCGAAGGTTTGCGCGAGGCAGGCGAGGGTTGTCTGGCGACGATCGAGATGCCTCGCGTGCATCCGCTGATCACGCCGTTGGTCTATGCTGTGCCGGTCCAGTTGCTCGCATACCACGTGGCGGTCGCCAAGGGCACGGACGTCGACCAGCCGCGCAATCTCGCGAAATCGGTGACCGTCGAATAGGCTCCGGATTCGTCCGGCGTTCGTCCGAGGCTTTACGCTGTCTCAACCATTGGCGCGCTAGCGCTGTTGGTGTGACAGACGGTCCTCCCGACCTGCCGCAGCTGCCGCTCAAGCTGTCGCTGTTGGCACTGATAGGCCTCAGCGAACCCGAGAAGGGTGACTGGGCGACTTTGCGCGCCCTGCAATATGGCCAGATTCACCGGTTGCAGCGCAGCCGGGCCATCGCCCACGCGATCGCCGTGGTCATCACCCTCAGTCTCTTTTACGGCAAGGTTCCGCTGGCTTATCTTGCGACCTGGCCGGTGGGTGTGATCGCCGCGCTGTGGACCTCGACGAAGATCGATAAGGGCCTGGCGGATGTCGACCGCCGCTCGATGACCCGGCGCGACTTTTGGCGCCAGGCTCTGGGGGTAGCGGCATCGGCGGCCATGTGGGCAATCCCATTGCTGGCATTCACACCATTTGGAACCAAGGCCGACCATCTCGCTCTCTGGACGATCGTGGCCATGCTCATCGCCGGCTGCGCTTTCGTGATGGCAGCGGCGCCGATGGCGGCGATCGTCTTCTCAGCGATCACCGGGTTGGCTGCGCTGGTTTCATTCCTCCAGCACGGCGACTGGATCTTTGCGGCAGTCGTGGCGGCGTTCGGCACGATCACTCTCGGCGGCACGCTCAATGTGGCGCGCACGTATCTTGCGGCGCAGATCGCCGAGGCAGGCGTGGTCGAGAAGAGCGAAGTCGTCTCGCTCCTCTTGCGCGAATACGAGGACAACGAGGCCGATTGGTTGTGGCAGGTCGATACCAATCGCCGGGTTCGCGGGGCCAGCCCGCGCTTTGCCTATGCCCTCGGCTGCGACATCGCCGACGTCGAAGGCGAATCGTTCATCAAGCTGATCGCCGGCGTATCGTGGGAGAGCGGACAATTCCCACCGAGCCTTCACGACCTCGCGGAGCGCCTCAAGCGCCGTGAAAGCTTTTCCAACCTGCTCGTCCAGGTCGAGGTCGCCAGCGGCCGCCGCTGGTGGGAGATATCGGGCACGCCGATGCGCGACGAGAAGGGCAACTTCATCGGCTTCCGCGGGGTCGGCTCCGACGTCACGCAGCAGCGGGAATCGTCCGAGAAGATCGCCTACCTTGCGCGCTATGACACGCTGACCGGGCTGCCCAACAGGCTGATGGTCACGGAATCGCTCAAGGAAGGGCTCAAGTACGCCGAGCAGTGGCGCACCCGCTGCGCCTTTCTGATGATCGACCTCGACCGGTTCAAGGCAGTCAACGATTCGCTCGGCCATCAGATCGGCGACCAGATGCTGGCGCAAGTCTCGCAGCGCCTCGAGGAGCTCGCCAGCGACAACGAGATGTGCGGCCGGCTCGGCGGTGACGAGTTCGCGGTGGTGATCCGCGATGCGTCCGATCGCAAGACGGTGGCCAGCTTTGCCAATCGGGTGATTCAGGCGCTCTCGCAACCTTACGACGTCGAGAACCACAAGCTCTACATCGGCGCCAGCGTCGGCTCGGCGATAGGCCCGCGCGACGGCACTACGGTCGAGACGCTCATGCGCAACGCCGACCTGGCGCTGTACCGCGCGAAGGACGCCGGCGGCGGCGAGCATTGCGTTTACGAGCCGACGTTGCACGCCGAGGCGGAGGAGCGCCGCCAGCTCGAATCGTCACTGCGCTTCGCTACCGACAGGGGCGAGCTGCTGCTCAATTACCAGCCGGTGGTCGACTCCAGGCGCGAGCATGTCGTCGCCTTCGAAGCGCTGGTCCGCTGGCAGAGCCCCGAGCACGGCTTCATCAGTCCGGCCAAGTTCATCCCGCTCGCCGAGGACACCCGGCTGATCGTGCCGATCGGCGAATGGGTCATGCGCGAAGCCTGCCGCGAGGCCGTCAAATGGCCCGACCCGATCAAGGTCTCGGTCAACGTCTCCGGCGAGCAGCTGCTCGAGCCGGGCTTCTCGCAGACCGTCGTCCGCGCCCTCTCCGACAGCGGCCTGCCCGCGGGCCGCCTCGAGGTCGAGGTGACCGAGAGCATCTTCGTGCGCGACGCGCAGATCGCGCGGCAGGCACTCGAGGAGATCATGGCGCTCGGCTGCACGATCGCCCTTGACGACTTCGGCACCGGGTACTCCTCGCTCGGCTACCTCAGGGCGATCCGCTTCTCGACCATCAAGATCGACCGCAGCTTCGTCCAGGGGGCCGCGCAGAACAGCCCCGAGAGCCTGGCGATCATCCGCGCCGTCGTGGCGATGTGCGACAGCCTCGAAATGACCACCACCGCGGAAGGCGTCGAGACCCCCGCCGAAGCGGCGATGATCCGCGACATGGGCTGCACCAAGATCCAGGGCTACTACTTCGGCCGTCCGATGCCGGCGGCCGAAGCTTTAGGCGTGGCGGAGCGCAGTAAGCGCGGCCTCGCCGCTGCCTAAGCCGCCACCAGCGCCTTCACCGCACTTTCGAACAACGCCCGCCCGTCGACACCGCCGAGCTCGGGCTCGATCGCGCGCTCGGGGTGCGGCATCATGCCGAGCACGTTGCCCGCCGCGTTGAGCACCCCGGCGATGCGCCGCTGCGAGCCGTTGACTTCCTCGCCGTAGCGGAACGCCACCCGCCCTTCGCCTTCGAGCCGGTCGAGCGTGGCCTCGTCGGCGAAATAGTTGCCGTCATGGTGCGCGACCGGGAGGCGGATCGTCTCGCCCTGCTCGTAGCCGGCGGTGAACAGCGACTGGCTGTTCTCGACCGTGAGCGGCACGGTGCGGCAGACGAATGTCAGCTGGGCGTTGCGCATCAGCGCGCCCGGCAGCAAACCGCTCTCGGTCAGCACCTGGAAGCCGTTGCACACGCCGAGCACCGGCACGCCCTTGTTGGCCGCCTCGACCACCGCGCGGACGATCGGGCTGCGCGCCGCCATCGCCCCGCAGCGCAAGTAGTCGCCGTAGGAGAATCCGCCGGGCAGGCCGATGAAGTCGAGCTTCTCGGGCAATTCGGCATCGCCGTGCCACACCCGGATCGCCGCGGTGCCGGAAACCTTCTCGAGCGCCACCGCGAGGTCGCGGTCGCAGTTCGAACCGGGGAACGTCACCACCGCCGCACGGAACGCCATCACGCCGTCTCCAGCTTCTCGATCCGGTAATTCTCGATCACCATGTTGGCGAGCAGCTTCTCGCACATCTGCCGGAGCGCGTCGTCGCTGGTGCCGTCGGCGACATCCATCTCGATCATTCGCCCGACGCGGACGTCCTCGACGCCCTTGAAGCCGAGGCCCTCGAGCGCATGGTGCACCGCGCGGCCCTGCGGGTCGAGCACCCCGGGCTTGAGGCTGACGAACACGCGGACCTTCATGGGCGGACCTTTCGGCAAGAGCGGAGGACTCGCGCGGAGCCTATGGCGATTGTCGGGCGGGGCGACAAGGGGGCGGCGAGTCGGGCCTGAAACAGGGTGACACTTTACGGACCCTGTCACCCGAATGACGCCAACATTAGCGTGTAAATACAATGTTATAAGTCAAAGGCGACGGGTGACACTTCTCCTACGGAAAATGTCGCTCGGGCGACGCGAGTGAGGCAAACCCGAAAAGAACATAACACGAACATAGGTTGTAGGAAAGGAAATTTCCCGGCCCGTCATTGAGCCACGAGCCGGTATCCCACCGCGGGTTCGTTGAGGATCAGTTCGGGCGCGGCAGGATCGCGCTCCAGCTTCTGGCGCAGCGCCCGTATCGCGACCCGCAGGTAGTCGATCTGATCTGCCTGCGCCGGGCCCCATACCGCGCGCAGCAGTTGCGCGTGCGTCAGCACCCGCCCGGCCTGCTTGGCGAGCTCCGCCAGCACGGCGAATTCCTTGGGGGTCAGGTGGACCTCGGCGCCCTCGCGCGCGACCGATCGGCGGTACAGGTCGATGGTGACGGGTCCGGTCTGGATCGGCTCCTGCTCGGCGCCGGGGCTGAGGTCGAGCAGGTTGTCGATGTAGCGATCGAGCTTCGCCCCCTCGGAAGCGATCGTCGACACCTGGTCCTTGTCGGTCGAGGCCGTGCGCTTCAGCGCGCGGGCGGCGGCGATGATCGCGGTAATCCGCGGCTTGATGTCCTGGCCGATCGACGCCAGCAGTGCCGAGCGCAGGCGGTCGTGCTCGCGGACGGCGACGAACTCGCGCGCATCGCGCTCGAGCCGGGCGCGTTCGAGCGCGAGCGCGACCTGGTCGAGCAGGTTGCCGAGCAGCGGCAACTGGTCGCGCTCGACCGGCAGCGTGCCGTCGACGCGGGCGAGGCCGATCGCCGCCATCACCATCTGGTCCGAGGCAACCGGGTGGAACTGCCATTCGGCCAGCGGAACGCGGCGGACGCCGCGCCCAGCCGCCTCTCCGGTGTTCAGCGTCAAGGCCGCGGCGGCAAAGTCGCTCGGCGCGAGGTCGACATTGGCCGGGGCGCTGGCGACGATCGTCGGCGCGTCGCCGCCGGTCAGGAGCACGGCGTTGCAGGCAAACAGGGCGGACAGCTCATTTACGGTCAGTGCAACGATATCCTGCTCGCTGGCGCACGACAGCAGGCGCCGAGCAAGCCCCGCGATCGTGGCGTTGCGCGCCGCATGCGCCGCGGCCAGGCGCGCCTGCTCGCGCAGCGAACCGGCCAGGCGGCTGGTGACGACGGCGACGAGGAACAGCATGGCGACGGTCACCACGTCCGCCGGGCTGTGGATGATGAACGTGCGGTACGGGGCGGTGAAGAAGTAGTTGTACGTCAGCGCGGCGAGGACGGCGGCGGCGAGCGACGGCCACAATCCGCAGTAGACCGCCCCGGCGAGCACCGCCGGCAGATACAGCAGCACCACCGGGGTGGTGCCCCAGTGCGGCGCGATCAATAGGCCGACAGCCGTCGATGCGGCGATCATCAGCACGGCCGCGGCATACGCAAGCGCGCCGGCTGATGGCGCTCGGTCCACTGGGGTAACCCTCGCGATCATGCGCTCAATTTGCGCCCGCGCGGGCGCGGCGTCGAGAGGGCATTGCATCGTGTCCGGACGAATCCACATGGAATCTTTATGGCTTGGACGCCCACATGAGGTCCATGTCCAAAGCCCCCAGCATCGCGCCGGCCGCCGAGCCGGAGCCATCGACTCCCCATCGTCCCGGCGAAAAGCTGCCGGTCCTGATGATCGGCGCGATCGGCGTCGTGTATGGGGATATCGGCACCTCCCCGCTGTACACGATGAAGGAAAGCTTCATTGGGCCGCATCCGATGGCGGTCGACGCGCTCCATATCTTCGGCGTGCTGTCGCTGATCTTCTGGTCGCTGATGATGATCGTGACGATCAAATACGTCGTCGTGGCGATGCGCGCCGACAACAAGGGCGAAGGCGGCACATTCGCGCTGCTGTCGCTGATTTCGCGCAGCCTTGACGGCAAGCGCTGGACCCCCCTGCTGGTGATGCTGGGCGTGCTTGCGACGTGCCTGTTCTACGGCGACGCGATGATTACCCCGGCGATCTCGGTGCTGTCCGCGGTCGAGGGGCTCGAGGTCGCGGCCCCATCGGTGGAATCGCTGGTGATCCCGATTTCCATCGTCATCCTCATCGGCCTGTTCCTCGTGCAGGCGCGCGGCACGGCGAAGGTAGGTGCGATCTTCGGGCCGCTGGTGCTGGTTTACATGGCGGTGCTGGCGGTGATGGGAATCAGCAACATCCTCGCCCATCCCGAGGTGATCGGCGCGCTCAACCCGCTGTGGGGCGTGCGCTTTTTCGCCGACAACCCGAAGACCGCCTTCCTGGCGATGGGCTCGGTATTCCTCGCGGTGACCGGCGCCGAGACCCTGTACGCCGACATGGGCCACTTCGGCCGGCGTGCGGTGGCCTATTCGTGGCTCGCGATCGCCTACCCGTGCCTGATGCTCAATTACCTCGGCCAGGGCGCGCTGCTGCTCGGCGATCCGTCGGCGGTGCGCAACCCGTTCTACCTGATGGCGCCCGAATGGGCCCGCGTGCCGCTGGTCATCGTCGCGACGATCGCCACGATCATCGCCAGCCAGGCGGTGATTTCCGGCGCGTTCTCGGTCACGCACCAGGCGGTGCAGCTCGGCTACCTGCCGCGGCTGCGCACGCTGCACACCAGCGAGAAGGCGGCCGGGCAGATCTACATCCCGGCGGTCAACTGGGGGCTGCTGGCGATGGTCATCGCGCTGGTGCTCGGCTTCAAGGCCTCGACCAACCTCGCCTCGGCCTATGGCATCGCGGTGACCGGCACGATGCTGATCACCACCGTCATGCTGGCCGTTCTGATTTTCCAGGTGTGGCGCTGGAACAAGGTGCTGGCGGCGGGCACGATCGGGCTGTTCCTGATCATCGACGGCGCCTACTTCGCCTCGAACATCACCAAGATCCCCGACGGCGGCTGGTTCCCGCTGACCGTCGCCGCCGTCCTGTTCACCGTGCTGACCACCTGGGCGACCGGGCGCCGGCTGATGCGCGAACGGCTCGCCGAAACCGGCCTGCCGCTGCCGATCTTCATCAAGTCCGCGGCGAACTCGGCGCACCGCGTGCGCGGCACGGCGGTGTTCCTCTCGGCTTCGGCCGACACAATCCCGTCGGCGCTGCTGCACAACCTCAAGCACAACCAGGTGCTGCACGACCGGGTGCTGATCCTGACGGTGCGGGTCGAGGAAGTGCCGTACAGCGACGCCGCGACGCGCGTCGAGGTCCATCCCGACAGCGACGGGTTCTACCGGGTAATCCTTCATTACGGCTTCATGGAAGAGGTCGACATCCCGCGCGACCTGGCCGGCATCGGCGATATCGGCGAACCGTTCGACATGATGCGCACCAGCTTTTTCCTCGGCCGCCAGAAGCTGATCCCCTCCAAGGAGGTGCCCGGAATGGCGCTCTGGCGCGAACGGCTGTTCGCGTGGATGAGCAAGAGCTCGGAAAGCGCCATGGAATACTTCCAGCTACCGACCAACCGGGTGATCGAGCTGGGCAGCCAATTGCAGATCTGAAGTTCGGCTGCTGAGATCACTCCGCCGCTGCCGCGGGCGGCAACTGCACCATCAGCCCCAGCTTCTCGTCCAGTGAGCCGAGAACGCGGACGAGCTCGCTGTTGACCGCCTTGATCTGGGCGTTGAGGCCCTCCTGCGCCCGCCAGCGCTCGCGCTCCTCGGTTTCGCGCTTCTCGCGCGCAGCGGCGATTTCGAGCGCGCGGGCGATGGGGTCGGCAATGGCCGCGAGCGTTTCGCGTTCATCCTTGCCGTAGAGGCTGCCGTCGGGGCGCGGGCCGAGAAGCAGCCAACCGAGGCGGCCGTGGCCGTCGGCGGCGAGCGGCACGCGCAGCGGGAAGAGGGGGTCGTCGCGCTCGGTCTCGATCCCCCCGCGGGCGAGCGGCGACCAGCCGGCTCGCCAGGCCTCGACCTCGGCGGTGTCGGTCCCGCGGGCATCGAGCAGCAAGCCATCGAACAGCAACGCCGCGCGGCTCGAACGCACACCATGCGCCACGCGGTCGAGCGCGGCGGCGGCGATGCGCGCGACCGGCGCAGTTTCCCGCATGTCGCCCATCAGCGCCGGCAGGCCGGTCCTGAGCGCAATGAGCTCCTTCTGGAACTTGTGCTCGGCCCAATGGCTCAGCCGGTGGTGCAGCGGCACCACCATCAGTGCGGCGACGGCGGCACCCATCCCGCCGGCGAGAACGCCCAGCCGTTCGCCGAACCAGTGCTCTCCGAGCAGCTCGATGATCCGCTCGGTGCCGGCGAACAACGCCAGCAGCAGGAGCGCCAGCGCGCCGAACGAGACGGAGCGGACGATCACCGCGTCGGCATCGTAGAGCCGGTAGCGAAGCAGCGAGACGATCAGCCCGCCGGCGACCGCCAGCAGGAGGATGATGTTCAGCGCGTCGCGGATGGTCTGGCTCCAGATCCACGCCGGCAGGGGGACGGAGCTGGGCAGGATGACGAACTCGATGAACTGGGTCGGCACCATCAGGAAGGCCGCCACGCCGAAGCCGAACAGCGTCCAGCGGATTTGCTGCCTTTCCGCGCCGGCGGGCAAATGGCGGTAACGCAGGACGAGGGAGATTGCCGATAGAACCAGGAATGCGCTGTGCAGGACCGGCCATCCGGTCGTGATCACCCTGAATACGCCCAGCGGCGTGACCGCGAGCAAGGCCAGCGCGGTCCAGCGCATCCAGCGCGGATAGAACGTACCGTCGGGGAACAGCATCAACGCGAGCATCACCAGCGTAAAGCCCGTCGCCAGCATCGGCTGGCGCATCGCCGGGCCGAGCGTGCCGAAGAAATCGAGGTTTGGAGCCAGGCTCAGGATCGCCAGTCCGAACGACAGCAGGCTCGGCACTCTCCGCCCGCGGCCGCGCACGAACAGCAGGACGGCGGCCAGCGCGAGCGCCAGGCTCGACACCAGCGAGATCAGGTAGAAGAACCAGGCGCGAAGCGGCGGCGCTATGCCCGCGCTGGCCAGCGCGTTCGCCAGGTGAGCGTCGCTCCTCGTCAGGCGGTGCTCGCGAAGCGATCCGTCGGCGGACCGCGTGAGCAGGCGGACGGTGGTGCCGTCGGCCCCGCCGAGGAGCGCGGCCAGCTCGCTCGTCGGGCCGCTGGCCGCGCCCCCGGTGAGCCGCACGCCGTCGACCGCGATCACCTCGTCGCCCCAGCGCACTCCTGCGTCGATCGCCGCCCTGGAAATGGGCCTGAACGGTGCGCTCGAAGAAAGGCCGACCCGGTCATACGCTTCGCCGGCAGCATGCTGCTCGCCCGACAGCAGCGGGCCGGCGATCGGTGCCGCAATGGCAGCCAGGACCAGCGGCAGCCACAAGGCGATGACGATCCACCTGACCCAGGCCAGGCGCGCGCCGGCCGGCGACGCCGCTTCACCCCCGGCGCTTTCCTCTGCTTCGCGGAACACGGCCGGCATTCCTGCCCTCCCTGAGGGCGACCCTGCCTGCCTACCTAACGAATCGGGACGGCGAGCGCCATGCCTCGGGCTCAGTCCTCTTTCGGCAGTACGTCGATCTCCAGCCGCTCGGCCGGTTTGAGGTACTTCGCCGCGATCGCCTGCAGCTCCTCGGGCGTGATCGCCGCCAGCTTGGCCTTGGCCGCCACGAAACGGGCAATCTGGTCGGGCTCGCGCTGGGCGTCGTCGGCCAGGCTGAGCCAGCCGGCGTTGGTCTTGAGCGCGTTGTCGTAGGCTTCGAGCAGCGGCTGGCGGGCGCGCAGCAGGGTGTCGGCGTCGACCGGCTCGGCGGCAAGCCGCGCGATCGTATCGAGCATCGCCTGGCGTGCGGGCTCGACCTGGCTTGCCGCCACCGGGGCGGCCACGTTGAAAGTGCCGTAGCCGCGCCAGGTGCGCGACTGGCTGGCATTGACCCCGGGCGAGTAAGTGGCGCCGAGCTTCTCGCGCAAGTCGTCGGTGAGTTCGACCTGGACGACGCGCTGGAGCAACTCGAGCCGGAGCGAATCGTCGAAGTTGCTGTCATCCTCGGTCGGCCAGCTCATCCGCACGATCGCCTGGTCGGCCGGGCCACTGTGGCGAATCACCCGCAGGCTGCGGTCGGCGGTGAACGGGCGGGTGCGGTTGGCCTCGTAGTCGCGGAATTCGCTTTCCCGCGGCGGCAGCGCGCCGAGGGTGCGCGCCACCAGCGCGATGGTCTTGTCGGAATCGAAATCGCCGACGATCGCCAGCTCGAGAGCGCCGTGCGCCAGCCGGTCGCCGATCGCCCCCTTGAGCTTGGCGAAGCTGAGCGCCAGGTAGGCGTCCTTCGGCTGGAGGGTGAAGCGCGGGTCGCCGTCGGAAACGATCCGGCCGAGGTTGTTGCCGAGCGCGGAATCGGGCGTGGCGTTGAGGCTGGCGAAGTAGTTCTCGATGTTGCGGCGGTATTGCGCTTCGCCTTGCGGGCGGTAACCGGGGTCGCTGATCGCCGCGGCGAGCAGCTCGAGCTGCAGCTCGAGGTCGCGCGGGGTGGTCGAGGCGCCCATGCGGAACGCGCGCTCGCCGTCGCCGATCGCGAAGTTCACGCTGCGCCCGGCGAGGATGGACTGCAACTCGTCGTAGGAATGCTTGCCGAGCCCGCCGACCGGGAGCACGCTGACCATCGCGGTGGCCAGCGGCTGGTCCCTGGTGTCGAGCATTTGGCCGCCGTCGATCGCCAGCGAGAGCGAGACGCGGTCTTTCTGCAACTGCGTCGGCTTGAGGTTGAGCTTGAGCCCGTTGGCGAAGACGATTTCGCGGATGCCGAGCAGCGGCTCGGGCTTGTCCGAGACGACTTTGCCGGGCGGACCGAAATCCGTGTAGGCGAACGCCGCCAGCGCGGCGTCGCCCTGCCTCACCAGCGGTTCGGCCATGCCGGCGTTCCACGCCGCGCGCAGCGCCTCGGCGCCGCCCTTGGGCGCGGTGCGGCCTTCGAAGCGGATCAGCGGGTTGTCTAGCGGGACCAGCTCGTGCTCGAGCGCGGCGAGCACCGCCTCGGGGGTGATCTGCGGGGCGAAAGCGTTGAAGCGCTCGAGCGAGCTCTCCGGCGTTGTCGGGATGCGCTCGTCCTGCAACAGCGAGAGCGCCATGCCGACGAACGTCGCGTTGTTGCGCGTCGCTGCGCCGGCGGCGGCGTTCTCCTGCGCGGTGCGCTGGTTGGCGACCTGCTCGGCGATTTCGGCGGGGGTGAAGCCGAATTCCAGCGCGCGGCGATACTCGCGCTCGGCGGCGGCGAGCGCGCGCTGCCATTCGCCTTCGCCGGCGTCGACCACCAGGCTGGTGGTGCGCCCGGTTTTGAACACGTCGCTGGTGCCCAGACCGGCGCCGCGGAACGGCGGATCGCCGTCGCGGGCGAGACGCTGCAGCCGGCGGTTGACGATGCCGTAGCCGATCTGGCGGAGCAGCTGTTGCTGGCGATTGGCAAGAGTATCGGGCTCGTCCTGGTAGGCGGCGGTGCGCGAGACGGTGATCCGCTCGGGCAGCGCCGGATCGAGGTAGATGTCGGTCTTGCCGGCGATCTCGAAGTCGAGCGGACCGGGATCGGGCTGCGGCTGCGCGGCGGGGGCTTCCCAGTCGGCGAAGTGCGCCTTGATTGCCGCCTCCACCTTGGCGGCGTCGAAATCGCCGACCACGATCACCGCGACGTCTTGCGGCCGGTAAAGCCGCTGCCACAGTGCCTTGAGCCTGGCCGCGTCGGCACCCTGGACGGATTCGGCGGTGCCGATCGGCAGCCGCGCGGCGAACTTCGAGCCGGGGTAGGCGAAGTTCAACTGGTCGACCGTGTCGCGGTAGGCAAATGTGTCGCGCACGCGCTTTTCCGACAGCACAACGCCTTTCTCGCGCTCGACGGCCTCGGGCGCGAACGTCAGCTCGCTCGCCGTTTCGCGCATCAGCATGAGCGCGGTGTCGAGCAACTTGGGATCGTTGCGCGGCAGGTCGAGCTTGTAGACGGTGGCGTCGAAGCCGGTCTGCGCGTTGGTGTCGGCGCCGAATGCGAGCCCCTCGCGCTCGAGCAGCTTGACCATCTCGCCTTCGGGCACGTGGGCCGAGCCGTTGAACGCCATGTGCTCGATGAAGTGCGCCCACCCGGCCTCGTCGTCGCGCTCGGCGAGCGAGCCCTGGTGGACCCACATCTGGACCATGCCTTGCGCCGCCGGTGTGGCGTTCGCCCGGACCACGTATCGCATCCCATTGGGCAGCAGGCCGAAGCGGTAGCTGGGGTCGAGCGGCAGATCGCTCTTGGCGAACGGCCAAACGGATGTGGCGGCGGCGGCGGGCGCGTCGCCTTTCGCCGGGAGCGGCGAGAGCGGAAGGGCGAAGGCGAGGAGAAGGGCGGGGACCCAGCGGCGGAACAGCATTGCCCCCATCCTTGCCCCAGCCAAGCTTAACCGGCCCTGTTTGCCGACGGCTTGCGTTACTTCTTCTTCACCGGAGTGCCGCGCAGCTTGGCGCGGTGAGCGGACATGTCGAACACCTCGCCCGGGCTGGCATCGTCGTTGAGCAGGCCGAGGCGGCGGGCGACTTCCTGGTAGGCCTCCTCCTCGCCGCCGAGGTCGCGGCGGAAGCGGTCCTTGTCGAGCTTCTCGTTGGTGGTCATGTCCCACAGGCGGCAGCCGTCGGGGCTGATCTCGTCGGCGAGGATCACCCGGCTGTAGTCGCCGTCCCAGATGCGCCCGAATTCGAGCTTGAAGTCGATCAGGCGGATGCCGACCGCGGCGAACATGCCGCACATGAAGTCGTTGATGCGGATCGCCATCGCCGAGATGTCCTGCATCTCTTCGTTCGAAGCCCAGCCGAAGCAGGCGATGTGCTCTTCGGCGACCATCGGGTCGTTGAGCGCGTCGTCCTTGAAGTAGTACTCGATCAGGGTGTGCGGCAGCGGCTCGCCTTCCTCGATGCCGAGGCGGGTGCTGATCGACCCGGCGGCGACGTTGCGCACGACCACTTCGAGCGGGATGATCTCGACCTGGCGGACGAGCTGCTCGCGCATGTTGAGGCGGCGGATGAAGTGGGTCGGGATGCCGATGTGCGCCAGCCGCAGGAAGACGTATTCCGAGATGCGGTTGTTGATCACGCCCTTGCCGTTGATCGTGCCCTTCTTCTGGGCGTTGAAAGCGGTCGCGTCGTCCTTGAAGTACTGGATCAGCGTACCCGGTTCGGGTCCTTCATAGAGGATCTTGGCCTTGCCTTCGTAAATCTGGCGGCGGCGGGACATGGCGGTGACTCTCATTGGCGGGAAAAGCGAGCGCCCCGGTGAACGAAGCATGGCTTCGCCAGGCCGGGGCGGGAGGCAACCATATACGCAGAGCGGCCCGAAAAGCAATTGCGGGGGGGCCGCGCTCGGGTAAACCTGTCGCCCAGGCAAAGGGAGAGGCCCATGAACACCGACCGCCGTACCGTGCTCGCCGCCGGAACCGTGCTGACCACGATGCTCGCCACCGGAGCGCGCGGCCAGGAGCAGCCGCACGAGCCGGCCAAGGGCCCTTCGGGCATCATGGAGGTGATCCACATCTACGCCGGGGCCGACGGCGTCAGCCACGTTAACCGGGTCAAGGTGCTCGGCTCGCCCAAGCCGCTGCCGATCGAGGCGGTTATCGCCACCTCGATTGCGCAAGGCACCGAGGACTGGCACCGGGCCCCGGCCAAGACCTTCACCATAAACGTGATCGGCGACATCGAAGGCGAGGTCGGCGACGGCACGCGGGTCAAGATCGGCAAGGGTGACCTGGTCTATCTCGAGGACCTCACCGGCAAGGGCCACGTCACCCGGCTGCTGACTCCGGTCGCCAACCTGTTCATCCGCATGAAGCCCGATTTTGACTTCATAGCCTGGGCGAACGCAGCGCCGACGAGCCAGAACATCTGGGGCTGAGCGCCGGCGGCACGCGCCGACGCCGCTCAATGAACCGTCGGCGGCGGCGTTCCTTCGGTCAGCGTCGCAAGCGGGCCGCGCTCGATGACGCGGCCGAGCGTCGCGCGCTGTACGAGGACGCTGAACAGGACCGCGGCAAAGGTTGCGGCAAGGAGCAATTCGCGGGTCTCGCCGGCCGGAATGGCCAGCGCGAGCGCGATCGAAATGCCTCCGCGAAGGCCGCCCCACCACAGCACTGCGAAGGCGCCCGGTCCATGGCGGCGCGAAGCGGGAAGAAGGCCCTTGATCAACAGCACCGAGATCCCCCGCCCGGCGAGGACGATGACGATCGCTGCCGCACCCAGAGCAAAGTGCGGGCCGCTCGGCACCACGGCGATGACGTTGAGCCCGATCAGCAGGAACAGGATCGCGTTCAGCAAGTCGTCGATCAGCTCCCAGAATTTGATCACGTAATCGCGCGTGATATCGCTCATCGCGTAGCTGACGCCGAAATTGCCGATCAGCAGCCCGGCTACCGCCATCGCTAGCGGGCCCGAGAAGTGCAGCGCCGAACACAGCGCATAGCCGCCCATCACCACCGCCAGCGTGGCGAGCACCTCGAGCGCATAGTCGTCCATGGAGCGCATGGCGCGATAGCCCAGCCAGCCGACGGCCAGGCCCACGACAATCCCTCCGCCCGCCTCCTGAGCAAACAGCTGCGCGCCATCGGATAACGAGAAGTCCTGACCGCTGACCGCCGCATCGAACAGGATCGTGAACAAGACGATGCCGACCCCGTCGTTGAACAGGCTCTCGCCGCCGACGGTTGCCTGGAGGCCTTTTGGAACGTGCTGTTCCCGGAGCACGCCGAGGACCGATACGGGATCGGTGGGCGAGATCAGCGCGCCAAACACGAAATACCAGATCGGCGCGATCGGCAGGGCGAGCGCCAGGCCCACGCCCCAGGTCGTCGCGCCGATTACCGCGGTCGAAACGATCACCCCTACAGTCGACAGCAGGAGAACCGGGACCCAGTCCTTTCGCAACTGCTCGAGATCGACGTGGAGCGCGCCGGCGAACAACAGGAAGCTGAGCAGTCCCTGGAGCAGCGTGTCGCTGAAATCCATGCGCAGGAGGTACCCCGTGACCCAGTCGTCGATCGTCACCCCCGGCAGGAATTCATTTGCCAGCAGCAGCCCGATCGAAGCCAGCGCCCCCATCACCGTAAATCCGATGGAAGTCGGCAGGCGGAGGAAGTGGTAGTTTGCCAATCCGAGGACCGCCGCCGCAACCACGAGGATCGCGGCGATGTCGAACGTGGCGAGCGAGTAGGGCGAGGCCGGCATCACTCAGCGATAGCTTCCCGCCCGCAGTTGGCCAACCGCTACTCGGCCGTCACCGCGTCGGCGAACTCGCTCTCGTACTTGGCGATCAGTGCGCGGTCGTCCCGGTTCCACGGGTGGAAACCGGGCAGGAAATAGGCGATCCACGCCGGGAACAGGCGCCGCAGCGCGCCGGGCTTGCCGAACAGGTACCACACGACCTTGGCCATCGCCCGCCAGCCGGTGATGCCGTCCTGCGCCATGAAATCGAGCGCGTCGCGGCTGCGGTGGTGGACAAAGCGCTTGGTAATCAGCAGCATGATCGCCGCCTTGAGCTTCCAGCGGCGGAAGCGCGGCCAGTCGCGCGTGGCGTGCAGGAAGGTGTCGTAGGCGACTCCCTTGTGCTCGATCTCCTCGATCGCGTGCCAGCGCCAGATATCCGCCTGCGGCACATCGGCGTCGAAGAACGCCCTTGGGTTGGTCAGGAACAGGTGGGCGAACATCGCCGTGAAATGCTCGAGCGCGATGGTCACCGCCAGCTGGACGATCGGCGGGCGGGCATGGGCCTGGTTGGTGTTGGCGGCGATGCGCGCGTCGACCCCGGTGGTGTCGTAACCCGCCTCGCTTGCCGCGCGATTGAGCGCGAGGTGCTCGCGGCTGTGATTGACCTCCTGCTTGATGAACGCGCGAATCTCGCGTTCGAGCTTGGGCGGGGCACCCTCGCGGAAGGCCTTCACCGCTTCGATGAACAGCGCTTCGCCGCGCGGGAAACTGGCCGAGAGCGAGTTCATCCACGCGGTCGCCACCGGATCGCCGTTGCACCACCAGCGCGGCAAGGGCCGCTCGCGGTCGAAGCGCAGGTCGCGCACGACGATGGCGGGCGTTTCGCCTTTGACGGGAAAAGTGGGGGGCGCGTTCATCGATGGTTCGATCCTTCGGCGCAGTTAGGGAAAGTGCCGCCCGAATGCTAGTCTTCGAGCTGCATCCACTTGGGCAGCAGCGATGCCTCGATCTCGACCACTCGCACGTGGTCGACGGCAAAGCCGAGCTCGGGATAGCCGGCCTTGCGCCGCGCCTCGTCAGAGCGGGCGAGCGGTACCACCACCAGCCGGCGGCTCACTTTCTGCCGCCAGTTCATCCGCGCGGTGTTCTCCTGGCCGATGTAGCAGCCCTTGGAGAAGCTCACGCCATTGAGCTCGGCGGCGTTGGTTTCGAGCCACAGCACGTCGGCCATCTCGGCGCGGCCCTCGGGCACGCCGAGCGCGAGGCGGTGCTTGCGCCAGGCGTCGTCGGCGCTTTCGTCGCCGGGTTCGATCTTGGCGATCCACCGCTGTCCCAGCTCGTGCAGCCGCGGGTCGGGCGCGCCGCCGTCGCCGAGCTCGGGCTGCCAGTAGACCCCGAGCGTGTCGTCGCGGGCAATGCCGATCTTGCGCCGCAGGCGGTACATGGAGAGGCGCTTGACCAGGTCGTCGGCCGCGTCGGCCTCGCAATCGACCAGAAGCTCGCCGTGCCCGGCGGGCCAGACGATGAAGTCGAACAAGGTCTTGCCTTGCGGCGTCAGCAATCCCGCCCACGCGGGGAGCTCGCCGGTCACGTCCTGCGTGACGAGGCCTTGCAGGAAGTCGGCAACGTCCTCGCCTTCGTCTTGCGGGGAAAGGCGGATGAGGGCGCGGGAAAACAGGCGTTCGGCGGGCATGGGTGACAGATAGGCATCTGCGCGACTAAGGGAAGCCCAAGATGCCGCCCGAGACGCTCACGATCCGCCGCCCCGACGACTGGCACGTGCACTTGCGCGACGGCGACATGTTGCGCGCCGTCGTGCCCTACACGGCTCGGCAGTTCGCGCGGGCGATCGTCATGCCCAACCTCTCGCCGCCGGTGATCGATACCGCCGCGGCCGACGCCTACCGCAAGCGGATCGTCGCGGCGCTGCCCGAGAGCGCGGACTTCACGCCGCTGATGACCTGCTACCTGACCGACATCTCCGATCCGGCCGATCTTGCTCGCGGCTTCAAGGAAAGCGTGTTCACCGCGGCCAAGCTCTATCCGGCGAACGCGACGACCAATTCAGCGCACGGGGTCACCGACATCGCCCGCATCCGCAACGTGCTCGACAGGATGGCCGATCTCGGCATGGTGCTGTGCGTACACGGCGAAGTGACCGATCCCGAAGTCGACGTGTTCGACCGCGAGGCGGTGTTCATCGATCGCGTGCTCGCCCCGCTGCTGCGCGAGCTGCCCGAACTCAAGGTGGCGTTCGAACACGTCACGACCGAACAGGCGGTGCAGTTCGTCGAGAGCAGCGGCAGCAACGTCGCGGCGACGATCACGCCGCAGCACCTGCACCTCAACCGCAACGCGATGCTCGTCGGCGGAATTCGCCCGCACGCTTATTGCCTGCCGGTCGCCAAGCGCGAAAAGCACCGCCAGGCGCTGCGGAAAGCGGCGACTTCGGGCTCGCCGAAGTTCTTCCTCGGCACCGACAGCGCGCCGCACACCCGCGAGGCCAAGGAAAGCGCGTGCGGTTGCGCGGGCATCTTCAACGCCCCGTTCGCGCTCGAGAGCTACCTCACGGTGTTCGAGGCCGAAGGCGCGCTCGACAAGTTCGCCGGCTTCGCCTCCGAGCATGGGCCGCGCTTCTATGGGCTGCCGCTCAACGAAGGCACTGTGACGCTGGTGCGCGAGCCGAGCGAAGTGCCGAGCGAGATCGGCGGCGTGGTGCCCTTCCACGCGGGCGAGATGCTCGACTGGAAGCTCGCCTAGGCGACCGGGTTCAGGGCCTCTCCGCGCGAGCCGCGCAGGATATCCCACACGAACAGCAGCGCGGCGCACCAGATCGCCACGAAGCAGCCGAGCTGCGCCGGGTTGAGCTTTTCCCCGAAAACCAGCAGGCCGAGCAGGAACACGATCGTCGGCGAGGTGAACTGGAGGAAACCCATCACCGTGTAAGGCAGACGCCGCGCGGCGAAGGCGAACATGATCAGCGGCACCGCAGTCATCGGCCCGCCGAAGGCGACCGCCGCTGCGATCAGCGGACCGTGGGTCAGCGCCGAACCGGCCGGCTGCGTGGCGAACCAGCCGACCACGGCCAGCGAAACCGGCGCCAGGATCAGCGATTCGATCGTCAGCCCGGCGAGCGACCCGGCGTTCACCGTCTTGCGCAACAGGCCGTAGAGCCCGAACGTCAGCGCCATCGACAGGCTGACCCACAAGGTGGTCAGCGCGCCCGTGGCAAGGACGATGACGCCCGCGGCGGCTAGGGCCACCGCTGCCCACTGCACCCGGGAAAGGCGTTCGCCGAGCACCACAAGCCCAAGCAGCATCATCAGCAGCGGCAGGATGTAGTACCCCAGGCTTGCGGCGTAGATGTGACCCGCGTTGATCGCCCAGACGTAGAGGAACCAGTTGACGGCCACGAGCGTGGCGCTGGCGAGCAGCGTCAGCAGCGCGCGCCGGTCGCGGAGCACCGAGCGGACTTCGCCGCCGGCCTTGCGCCAGAGGATGATCGCGCCGCAGATCGGCAGCGTGAACAGGATCCGCCAGGCGACGTATTCGACCGCCGGCACGCTCTTCACCAGCAGCAGGTAAAGCGGCATCGATCCCCACACCGCATGCGTGCCCAGTGCGGCGGCGAGCCCAGCGCGGTCGAAAGGAGGCCTCCTGTCGTTCATCGGCGTGCGTTACCCGCCGCTCGGCGCTGCGGCAAGCGAGCGATCTCGACAAGAAGGTTCGCAAAAACATGGACTTATGAATTCTGACAACTCCGTTGCGGTTCCGTTCAGAAAAAGAGGCATAAACCTGAACGCCACGAAGGAGATTGAATCATGAAGACCCTGTTCCGCACCAGCGCTCTCGCTCTCGCCGCCGCCGGCATGGCGGTTTCGGCCGTGCCCGCCCAGGCGCAGGACTATTATGGCCGTCACAGCTATTCGCAGCATCACCATCGCGACCGCTACGGCTACGACACCCGCTACTACGGCCGCGATTATCGCTCGGAGCCGGTCTATCGCAACACCCGCACGTGGCGCGGCAACGACGGCCGCTACTACTGCCGCAAGAAAGACGGCACGACCGGCCTGATCATCGGCGCGGCCGCCGGCGCCCTGCTCGGCCGCGCGGTCGACGGTGGCTACAACCACACGACCGGCACGATCCTCGGCGGCGTGGTCGGCGCCCTGCTCGGCAAGAAGGTCGCGCAAGGCTCGAGCTGCCGCTGAGCCTACCGCTCGGGCCGCGCCTTCCCCTGTTAGGCGCGGCCTTTGCGTGGCCCCTGGGTCGCAAATCGGGGGCCGCGCCAGGGCGTCCATGCATCGCATGGGCGCCCTGTTTGCGTTCCGGCGGCGCCTATCCCGAAACGGGACGCAACGTGACTTTGGCTCACTTCTTCAGGCACTTGCGCTATGCCGAGTCGGGATTCGCAAGAACTTGAAGGGGTCGCGCCATGATTCGTCGAACGATCTGCCTTATCGCGCCCGCGCTGCTGCTCTGCGCGTGCGGCGGCAAGGATGAGCCGACCAAGCCATCGGCCGACGATCCGGCGATGGCCGGCGCGCTCGGCGATCAGGTGTTGACCGATCCCGACCTTGCCGGCGAGAACGGCGCCAACCGCGGGGCTTCGCTGCCGTCGGGCGAAGGGGCAGTCCCCGCCGCCGACATGTCGCCCGAAGCGCTCGCCGCCGCGCGCGGGGCGGCGCTCAAGCTGGTCGGCGGGCCCGGCGCGATGAAAAAGGCGCCCGAGGCGCGCGAGGTCAAGGGTACGGTGCCGGCGGATTCGCAGCTCACCGCCGCGGCGCGCGCCGCCACCGGACCGGACGGCAAGAACGGCTGCGCGGCAAAGGTGCGCTATACCGCCGCGTGGGCAGCCAAGCTGCCCGAGGCGTTCCCGGTGTACCCGAAAGGCTCGGTCCAGGAAGCCGCCGGCACCGACGAAGGCGAATGCGCCTTGCGAACCGTCAACTTCATTACCCCGGTGCCGGTCGCGGAGGTGATCGACTTCTATTACACCCAGGCACGTGCGGCGGGCTATTCCCCACAGCACGTGCGAGACGGCGCCGACGATGTGCTCAGCGGGGTCAAGGGCGCGGCAAGCTTTGTCGTCATGGCGCGCGACCTGCCCAACGGTGGGGCCAGCGTCGACCTGGTCACCAACGGCGGCTGAGCCCCCTCAGCGCGGGGTCGCCCGGCGATCCTCGCGAAAGCCGACGCCGACGCTGGCGCGCGGCTGCTCCATCTCGCTGCTGGCCACCGGGTAGGCGCAGTAGTCGGCGGCATAGAACGCCGCCGGGCGATGATTGCCCGACAGGCCGATTCCGCCGAACGGCGCGGCCGAACTGGCGCCGTTGGTCGGCCGGTTCCAGTTGACGATCCCGGCGCGGATATTGGCCCAGAAGCGATTGTAGTCCTGCGGATTGCCGCCGATCAGCGACGCCGAAAGGCCGAAGCGGGTGTTGTTGGCCTCGGCGATCGCTTCGTCGAAGCTGTCCACCTTGATCACTTGCAGCAGCGGACCGAACAGCTCGACGTCGGGGCGCTGGGCCATCGCGGTGGTGTCGATGATGCCGGGGTGAATGAACGGCAGCCCGGCGTGGGGGCGGCGCAAGTGGCTGATCGGCTTGCCGCCGTTCGACATCAGGTAAAGGAAGCTCTCGGTCAGCCGGTCGGCGGCCTCGACGTCGATCACCGGGCCCATGAACGGCGCCGGCTCGTCGAACGGGCCGCCGACAATGATCCGCCCGACCAGCCGTTTCACCTCGTCCAACGCGTGGTCATAGAGGCTCGACTTGACGATCAGCCGCCGCGCGGCCGTGCAGCGCTGGCCGGCGCTGGTGAAGGCCGATTGGACGATCAGCGTCGCGGCGTCGGAAATCTTCGGCGTGTCCCACAGCACAATCGGGTTGTTGCCGCCCATCTCCAGCGCGACGATCTTGCCCGGGTTGGCGGCGAGCTTGCGATTGATCGCAATGCCCGCTTGCGCCGATCCGGTGAACAGCACGCCGTCGATGCCGGGATGCGCCACCAGGGCCTTGCCTTCGTCGGGCCCGCCGATCAGCACCTGGACGACTGCGGCGCTGATCCCGGCGCGGTTGAACAGCTTGGCCAGGAATTCGCCCACCGCCGGGGTCTTCTCGCTCGGCTTGAAGATCACCGCGTTGCCGGCGATCAGCGCCGGGACGATGTGCCCGTTCGGCAAGTGCGCGGGGAAGTTGTACGGCCCAAGCACCACCATCACCCCGTGTGGTTTGTGGCGCAGCGCGGCCGAGCCCTGCAGCGCGCTGTCGAGCTTCCTCTGCCCGGTGCGCTCGGCATAGGCGCGGACCGAGATCTCGACCTTGGCGATTACCGACTCGACCTCGGTGCGCGCTTCCCACAGCGGCTTGCCGGTCTCGCGCGCGACCAGCTCGGCGAACTTGTCGTTTTCCTTGCGCACTTCGTTGGCGAAGCGGCGGAGCAGCTCGATGCGGGTGGCGAGCGGCTGCGCGGCCCATGCCGGCCATGCGCGGCGGGCGCGCTCGACGGTGGCATCGACATCGCCGACTTTACCGCGCCAGAGTTCCGTGCCGGTTGCCGGCTCGGTGGATATGATGATGTTTTCGCTCAACTAAAAGTCAGGAGTAACAGCATTTTTCGCGCACCTGATGCGGCTGATAGACGCTGCCGGTTAACCACACCACCCCGGTAAGGGTTTACAGGGGGCTAAGCGGCAAGCCCCGCCGGCGCGGGCGGCTCGCCGAGGGCGTCGCCCATCCGGCGCACGGCGGCGACCTTGTCAACCAGCGGCTGCCAGTCGTCGCGTTCGGCGATGGCCGACCAGATCGCCTCGACCTCGTCGATCAGCATCGATTGTGGAGCGGGATCGGACCAGTACGGATGGTCGGCGGCGACCGCTTCGTAGCTCGCCAGGGCTTCGGCGATCGGACCGCTCGCACCGCGGCCGGCGCGATGGCGGAAGAAGAAGTCGTCGGGGCCGAGGTTCCCTTCGCGCATGGCCTTTTCGGCGGCGGCGATCAGCCCGCTGTCGGTTTCGATCCCGCGGCTCACGATGCCAAGGCGCCAGCAGAAGCGGCGGGTCATCGCCGCCGTGTAGCACTCGCCGAAGCGATTGAATGCGGCGACCAGCGGCTCGGCCTCGCAGACGCGGCGCAGCGCGACGCCGAGTTGGCCGAGGTTCCAGCGGATCGCCTCGGGCTGGCGACCGAAGGCGTAAAGCCCGGTCTGGTCGAAATAGGCGGCGGTGAAGCTCGGCTCCCATGTGGGCAGCCAGCGCCACGGGCCGTAGTCGAAGCTCTCGCCGGTGACGTTCATGTTGTCCGAGTTGAGCACTCCGTGGACGAAGCCCGCGGCCATGTAGCTCGCGGCAAGGTCGGCGAGCCGCTCGACTGCCTGGTGCAACAGGCTGGCCGCCGGCTCGTCGCGGCCCGGCGCGTCGACGGGTGGTGGTGGGCCGGGGAATTGCGCGAGGCAGTAATCGACCAGCTGGCGCATGTGCTCGTCTTCCCCGAGCACGGCGAGCCGCTGGAAGGTGCCGATGCGGATATGCGAATGGCTCAGGCGGACGAGCACCGCAGAGCGCGTCGGCGAAGGCTCGTCGCCGCGCTCGAGCTCCTCGCCGGTCTCGATAACCGAGAAGGTCTTCGAGGTATTGACCCCGAGCGCCTCGAGCATCTCGGTGGCGAGGATCTCACGCACCGCGCCCTTGAGCGTCAGCCGCCCGTCGGCGGTGCGGCTGTAAGGCGTGCGCCCGCTACCCTTGGTGCCGAGGTCGAGCAGGCGATTCGCGCCGTCGCGCAGTTGGGCGAAAGTGAAACCGCGGCCGTCGCCGATCTCGGGATTGTACACGCGGAACTGATGCCCATGGTAGCGCAGCGCCAGCGGGCGCGGGAGGTTATCGGGCAGCAGCTCGAAGCGGCCGAAATGGGCGATCCACTGTTCGTCGGAGAGGCTCTCCAGCCCGACCGCCTTGTCCCACAGGCCATTGCGAAAGCGCAGCTCGTGCAGCGGAAAGCGCGCCGGATCGACCGGGTCGGCGAGCCATTCGGCGAGCGACAGGATCTGTGGATCCGCGCGGTAGGGGGCGGCTTGCGGTTCGGCGCGCATCTGGCCATTAGTGGCCGCGAGCCGAGCCCGGCGCAAGCGCGGGCGCAATCCGAGGAACCTCAATCTCGATGGCCGAACCGGCCTTTACCGAAAGCAAGTGGGAAAGCGGGGACGGTCTCGGTCTCCGTTACCGCGACTACACGGGGCCTGACACGAAGCCGCCGCTGCTGTGCCTTCACGGCCTGACCCGCAACGCCCGCGATTTCGAGCCGCTGGCGGAGCGCTTCGCCGGCGAGTGGCGGCTGATCGTGCCCGACATGCGCGGCCGCGGACAGAGCGAATACGCGCGGGAGGCGGCGAGTTACCGGGCCCGCAGCTACATCGACGACGTGGTGCGGTTGCTGGGGCAGCTGGATTGCGGGCCGGTTGTGGCGGTCGGCACGTCGATGGGCGGGATGATCGCGATGCTGATGGCGCAAGCGCGGGCCTGGCCGCTCGCGGGCGCGGTGCTCAACGACATCGGCCCCGACCTGGAGGCCGCGGGAATCGAGCGGATTCGCGGCTATGTCGGGCAGGGCGGCAACTTCGAGACCTGGATGCACGCCGCGCGCCATTTGCGCGAGCAAGCCCATGCGGCCCACCCCGACTTCGCGATCGGAGATTGGCTCGCGTATGCCAAGCGAGTCATGGTGATGACCGGCAACGGCCGCATCGCGTTCGACTACGACATGAAGATCGCCGAGGAATTCAACGCCCCATCGGATGGCGAGCCGTTCGACTTGTGGGGCGCCCTGCGCGCACTCGCGGGCATTCCGACACTCGCGCTGCGCGGTGAGCTTTCCGACCTGCTGTCGGCGGCAACGGTGGCGAAGATGCAGGCGGAGCTACCCGGCCTCAAGGCGGTAACCGTCCCGCGCGTCGGCCATCCGCCGACGCTGGCCGAGCCGCAGGCACAGCAGGCTATCGCCGATCTGCTGGCGGAGGTCGCGTGAAGGAATCCGGCAGCGCGGTGCCCCGCATCCTTCACATCCACTCCTCGTTCGACCCGGGCGGCAAGGAGCTGCGCTGCGTGCGGTTGATCAACGCTTTCGGGGGCGCGGCGGTCAACGCGCTGGTTTCGGGCGAACCCGACCAGCGCGGGGCGGCCAGGCTGATCGAGCCGATGGTCGTGTGGGCCAGGTTCCCCTCGCTCAAGGGCAAGCCGTGGCCGTGGCGGCTCAAGGCCATGGCCGCGGCGATGCAGGGCTACGACCTCGTCTGCACCTACAACTGGGGCGCGATGGACGCCGCGCTTGCGCACACGCTGTTCGCCGACGTCTACGAGCTTCCGCCGCTGGTGCATCACGAGGACGGCTTCAACGAAGACGAGGCGGACCAGCGCAAGGCCAGCCGCAATCTCTATCGCCGGTTCGCGCTGGGGCGGGCGTCGGCGCTGGTGGTGCCATCGCACACGCTCGAACGGATCGCGCTGGAGGAATGGGAGCAGCCGCGCAGCCGGGTGCGGCGGATACCCAACGGGATCAGGACCCGGGCCTATGCCAGGAAGCCGCGGTCCGACGTCTTGCCGGGGCTGGTCAAGCGCAAGGGCGAGTCGTGGGTCGGCTCGCTGGCCGGGCTGCGCAAGATCAAGAACCTGACCGCGCTCGTCCGCGCGGCGACCTTCCTGCCTGACGAGTGGCAACTGGTGATAGCGGGCGAGGGTCCCGAGCGGGCCACGATCCTCGCCGAAGCCGAGCAGCAGGGTATCGAGCACCGGGTGCACCTGCCCGGCTTCGTCGCCGACCCGGCGAGCGTCGCCGGACTGTTCGACGTGTTCGCCTTGTCCTCGCTGAGCGAGCAATTCCCGATCTCGGTGGTCGAAGCGATGGCCGCCGGTCTGCCGGTGGCCGCGCCCGCGGTCGGGGACGTCGCCGAAATGGTCTCCGAGGCGAACCGCGAGTTCATCGTCGCGCCCGGCGACGAACGCGCGCTGCGCCGCGCGTTGACGGCGCTTGCGGAGGACCCCGCGCTGCGCAAGCGGATCGGCGAAGCCAACCGCGTG
Source organism: Croceibacterium segetis (assembly GCF_011320115.1). Classification (GTDB taxonomy): domain Bacteria; phylum Pseudomonadota; class Alphaproteobacteria; order Sphingomonadales; family Sphingomonadaceae; genus Croceibacterium_B; species Croceibacterium_B segetis. The sequence goes on from NZ_JAANOZ010000008.1 coordinate 123,527, forward strand.
CGCGCCCGCAAGGAGTACGACGAGACGGCGATGATCGAGCGCTACAAGGCCCTGTACTGGGGGCTCATGGGCAGGAAGTTCGCTTAACCGGCAGTTCACCTGACCGGGGACACAGGCCAATCGACAATTGAATTGCCGTGCCCATCAGCTAAACAGCCGCCGAAACCGCACCCGCAGCCTTTTTCGGAAAGCCCCACGTGGCCCTCACGCCGACTTCAGACCCCAACGCCGACAAGCTCGCGGTGCGCCGCGCGGCCGAACAGGACGTGCTGCTGCGCGAGGTCGACGAAGCCGTACGGCAAGACGAGGCGGCCGAGTTCGCCAAGCGCTACGGCAAGAGCATCATCGCGCTCGTGGTGCTGGCGCTGGCGGCCTTCGGCGCCTGGCTATGGTGGAAAGACTATCGCGAGGGTCAGCTCGAGAAGGGCTCGGAACAATTCGTCCAGGCGCTCGACCAGCTCGAAGCCGGGCGCACCAAGCTGGCCGACGCGGCGCTCGATCCGATCGCCCAGGACGGTACCGCGGCGGCCGCCGCCGGGGCCAAGCTCATTCAGGCCGGGGAGGCGATCGCCAAGGGCGACAACGCGCGGGCGACGACGATGCTGTTCACCCTCGCCGACGACAAGGACGCGCCGCAGGCCTATCGCGACCTCGCCTCGATCCGTGGCGTCGCGGCGAGCTTCGACACGATGAAGCCGGACGATGTGATCGCCCGCCTCAAGCCGCTGGCGAAGCCCGGCAACCCATGGTTCGGCAGCGCCGGCGAGCTGGTGGCGATGGCCTATCTCAAGCAAGGCAAGAAGGACCTCGCAGGCCCGCTGTTCGCCGCGATCGCCAAGGAGGAAGACGCGCCGAAGTCGATCCGCTCGCGCGCGCGACAGATGGCCGGCGTGCTGGGTTACGACGCGGTGGTCGACGTCGACCAGGTGCTCGCCGAGGAGCGCATAAACAAGTCCGGGCCGGGCGCCTCGGCACAATGACGGACGGGACAATGACCGGCAGGCAGATTTCGAAGTTCACCCGTCGCGCAGGCGCGGCGCTGATGCTTGCGGTGCTTCTCGCGGGGTGCAGCGCGATCGGCGGCAAGCACAAGCCGACCACCCCCACGGTCGGCAACCGCACGCCGATTCTGTCGCATATCACCAACGACGCCGCGCCCGATCCCACGCTCGCCAGCGTCGAAATCGTGCTGCCGCCGGCGCAGGTCAACACCGATTGGGAAACGGCCGGCGGTGGCGCCTCGAAGAACCCTGGCCATCTGGCGCTGGGCGCTGCCCCGGTGCGCGCATGGACCGTATCGATCGCAGGATCGAACAAGAAGCAGCGGCTCGCGGCGGCTCCGGTTGTCGGCAACGGCACGCTTTACGTCGTCGACACCAGCGGCGCGGTGAATGCGTTCGACGCGGCGACCGGCGGCAGGCGCTGGGCCTATCCGCTCGACGTCGCCAAGGACCTGCGCAATTCCAAATTCGGCGGCGGCGCGACTTATTACGACAGCAAAGTCTACGCCACCAGCGGCTCGGGCGACGTCGTCGCGCTCGACGCCGCCACCGGGGCGCAGCAGTGGCGGATCAAGCTGCCGTCTCCTCTGCGCGGTTCGCCGACCGTGGCGTTCAACACGGTCTTCGTGATGACCCAGGACAACCAGATCGTCGCGCTCGATATCACCGACGGCCATCAGCTGTGGGAAGATACCGCGGCCACCGGCGAGCAGGGTGTGTTCGGCGTGGCCGCCCCGGCCGCGGGCCAGGGCACCGTGATTGCCGGCTACAGCACCGGGGAACTGGTCGCCTACCGCTACGAGAACGGCCGTGTGCTGTGGTCCGATGCGCTCGCCCGAACCTCGATCTCGACCTCGGTGAGCACGCTGACCGATGTCGACGCCGATCCGATCATCGACAGCGGCCGGGTCTACGCGCTCGGCCAGGGCGGCCGCATGGCGGCCTACGAGCTGGTCACCGGCCAGCGCATCTGGGAGCTCTCGCTGGCGGGGATCTCGACGCCGGTGATTGCCGGAGAATGGATCTTCACGCTGACCGACGACGCGCGGTTGCTGGCGATCGCCCGCTCGACCGGGCGCGTCCGCTGGGTCACCCAGCTCGAGCAGTTCAGGAAGCCGAAGAAGCGTGAGGGCCCGGTGTTCTGGACAGGGCCGGTGCTGGCGAACAACAAGCTGTGGATCGCCAATTCGCTCGGCCAGGTTTACGACGTCGACGTCACGAGCGGGACGCCGACCCTGTTCAATGAGATGAAGAGCCCGATCTCGCTGCCGCCGATCGTCGCCAACCAGACGCTCTACATTCTTTCCGACGACGGCAAGGTCACCGCCTTCCGCTAGAACCCCGGCCAGCGTTACCCGGCGCTTAACCCTTTGGGGTTAGGCGCGTTTTCGATGAGCACGCAGCGATCCGGTGCGGGTCCGCCCGCGAGCGATGTCTCGCCGGCCGTCGGGCTGGTCGGCCTGGCGGGGCTTGTCTCGTGGATCTTGATCTGCCGCAATTGGCCGGGTGTGGCCGACGCGCTCGCTTTGCCGGGGCCGCGCGAGCGGCTTTCCGGGCCCTATTCCGCGCTCGTCGCGATGGCTTTGGCCGGTTTTCTGATGGCGGCGTGGTCGGTGCTGGTCGAGAAGGTTCACCGCAGTCCGTCGACGGGGATCGAATGGGACCGCAGACGTCCGTTCGCCACGACGCTGCATATCTCGGCGACCAAGCTCGCCGGGCTGTGGGCGACCTGGGCGCTGATCGGATTCCTCTATTGCCTCGGCCGCTGGTATTGGGACGGGCAATACCTGTTCGCCATGCACGTGATCGGCTGGGCGACGCTGCCGATGTTCGTCCTCTCGGTGCCGTATGTCCTGTGGCTCGACCGCGTGCTGGTCGAGCCGCGGGACCACGCCTGGAACTTCGGGGCGATGCTGATAGGCCGCGAGCCGTGGGACGGCGAGGAGGTCGGGAAGCACTGGCGCACGTGGATCATCAAGGGCTTCTTCGGTGCCTTCATGATCTCAATCCTGCCGCCGGGTTTCGCCGGGGTGGTGAACGCCGACTGGGGCGAGATCGTGCGTGATCCGGTCCGCACCGGCAACGCGCTCTTCGATATCCTGTTCACCATCGACGTGCAGATCGGCACCGTCGGTTACCTGCTCACGCTGCGCCCGCTCGGCGCGCATATTCGTAGCGGCAACCCATTTCTCGGTGGCTGGGTCGCGGCGCTCATCTGCTATCCGCCGTTCGTCTACGCCTTCATGGGCCGCGGCGGGGTGCTGCAATACGAATACAACACCGCGGGATGGGGTTACTGGCTCGCCGGGCACGGCGCGCTGCTGTGGGGCTGGGCGGCGATGCTGGCCGCGCTCACCGCGATCTACGCCTGGGCCACGCTCGCATTCGGCATCCGCTTCTCGAACCTGACTTACCGTGGGGTGCTGACCAACGGCCCATACCGTTTCAGCCGCCATCCGGCGTACCTTTCGAAGAACCTGTTCTGGTGGCTGTCGGTGCTGCCGTTCCTGGTGACCAGCCATTCGGCGGTCGACACGATCCGCAACACCGTGCTGCTCGGCTGCGTCAGCGCGATCTACTTCTGGCGCGCCAAGACCGAGGAAGCTCACCTGCTGGGCGAAGATGCGAAGTACCGCGAATACCATGCGTGGATGGAGCACCACGGCGCCGTCACCGCCCCGCTTGCCCGCCTGCTCGGCCGCGCGCGGCAGCGGCGGGTCGCCGTTCAGCCGGCGGAGTGATCAGAGCGGCGTAGGCTCGCCGACTTCGTAAGCCAGGACCTGGCGATCGTGGAAGCCGAGCGTCTCGCGCACAGACTGCCATTCCTTCATGTGGGCCGCCGCGAAGTGGACTTCGAGAGCTTCGCGGCTATCCCATTCTTCGTGCACGCGGAACAGGCCGGGCTCGGCCATGTCCTCGGCATACGAATAGTCGCGGCAGCCCGGCTCGGCGCGCGAGGCGGCGATCGCTTTCGCCATCGCGGGGCGCGCTTCGGCGATCCGCTCGGGCGGCAGGCGAAAATGCCCGCTGACGAGGATCATCAGAAGCTCTCTTCGTAGACGCGGCTGATATCGCCGCCCCATTCGCCGTGGAACTTGTCGAGCAGGCGCTGGGCGGGAACCTTGCCGCTGTCCACGATCTCTTCGAGCGGTTCGAGGAACCCTGTTTCGTTGTCGCCGCTGGTGCTGAGCCTTGCGCGCGCCGAGAGTCCGGCACGAGCGATCGGCAGCACTTCGCGGGCGAGGTCCAGCAGCTTGCCGCCGCCGGGCAGCGGCGCGCCGAGCGCCAGCCGGGGCACCGCGTCGCGCAGCGCCTCGCGTTCGTCCATCGACCAGTGCTTGACGAGATCCCACGCGGCGTCGAGCGCCGCGTCGTCGTACAGCAGCCCGACCCACAGCGCCGGCAGCGCACAGATGCGGTTCCACGGGCCGCCGTCGGCGCCGCGCATCTCGAGGAAGCTCTTCAGGCGCACTTCGGGGAAGGCGGTCGAGAGGTGGTCGATCCAGTCGCTTTCGAGCGGCAGCTCGCCGGGCAGGGCAGGGAGCTTGCCGGCGAGGAAATCGCGGAAGCTCTGCCCGGCGGCGTCGATGTATTTCCCGTCGCGGAACACGAAGTACATCGGCACGTCGAGCATGTAGTCGACGTAGCGCTCGTAACCGAAGCCGTCCTCGAACACGAACGGCAGCATGCCGGTGCGGTGCGGATCGGTGTCGGACCAGATATGGCTGCGATAGCTCAAGTAACCGTTAGGTTTGCCTTCGGTGAAGGGGGAATTGGCGAACAGCGCGGTCGCCAGCGGCTGCAGGGCCAGGCTGGTGCGGAACTTCTTGGCCATGTTCGCTTCGGAACAATAGTCGAGGTTGACCTGGATCGTGCAGGTCCGCAGCATCATGTCGAGACCCATGCTGCCGACCCGCGGCATGTGCCGCAGCATGATCGCGTAGCGGCCCTTGGGCATGATCGGCAGTTCTTCGCGGGTCTTGTCGGGCCACATGCCGAGGCCGAGGAAGCCGACCCCGCAGCGCTCGCCGATCGCCTTGACCTGGTGGAGGTGACGGCCTGTCTCGGCGCAGGTCTGGTGCAGGTTCTCCACCGCCGCGCCCGACAGTTCGAGCTGCCCGGCCGGTTCGAGGCTGACGGTGCCGTCGTCGCCCGCCATGGCGATGACCTGCCCGTTCTCCTCCACCGGATGCCAGCCGAACTCCTGCAATTCCAGAAGGATATCGCGGATACCTCCGCGCTCGTCGTAGCTCGGCGCGCGGTGACTTGAAGTCTTGTAGACGAGCTTTTCGTGCTCGGTGCCAATGCGCCAGTTGTCGGGGGCCTTCTCGCCCTCCTGCATGGGGGCAATGAGCTGCTCGCGGGTTTCGATCCGCCGCTCTTCCCCCGTCGAGACCGTGCGCGTGCTCATCGGAGCGCCCCGTTAGGCAAGGCTGTGGATTTGCGCCAGCGCTATTTGCTCCAGTCGCCGGCGGTCGCCATCCACAATGCGCTGGCGGCGACGGCGGCGGTCTCGCCGCGCAGGATGCGCGGGCCGAGCGAGATTGGCACCGCGGCGGGGTGCGCGCGGATCGCCGCGCGTTCGCCGCCATCGAAGCCGCCCTCGGGACCGATCAGCAAGCCGGCAGGGCGGGAGCTTTGCGCGAACGCCTGTGCCGCCGGCTCGCCGCCGAACTCGTCGGCGAAGAACAGCGCGCGATCGGCCGGCCAGCCGGCGAGCAGCGCATCGAGCTTCACCGGCTCCACCAGTTCGGGCAGGGCCGTGCGGGCGCATTGCTCGGCGGCTTCGGTGACGATCGCCCGGGCGCGTTCGAGATTGAGCTTGTCGGCCACGCAGCGGCGGGTGACCACTGGCCGGATCGCGCGCACGCCGAGCTCGGTGGCCTTTTCGAGCACCAGGTCGAAGCGGTCCTTCTTGAGCAGCGCCGGGCACAGCCACAGGTCGGGCACCTGCTCGCGCTCGCGCAGCTTCTCGGCCAGTTCGAGCGAAACGTTGCGCTTGCCGACGCCGGCCACCCGCGCCGCCCATTCCCCGGTCAGGTCGTCGCACAGCACCACGGCGTCGCCCTCGGCCACGCGCATGACCTTGGCGAGATAGTGCGCCTGGTTGCCTTCGACGCCGATCACCGAGCCGTGCGCCAACGGCCCCGGCACGAACAATCGCGGGGCACTGCGGGGAGGCCAGGCGGGGGTGGCGGGCATGGCTAGGCAGGTGCCATGACGCGGGGTAGGGGGCAAGCATGTCCGCCGAGCACATCGTCCCCGACAGCGAGCACCGCGGGCTTGTCGGCATGCTGCCGCGACGCATGCGCGATTTCGCCCTGCTCGCGCGGTTCGACCGGCCGATCGGCTGGTGGCTGCTGTTCTGGCCGTGCGCCTGGGGGGTCTGGCTGGCCGGGGCGGGGTGGCAGTTCGGACTGATTGCCTGGCTGCTGCTAGGCGCGATCGCGATGCGCGGGGCGGGGTGCGTCTACAACGACATCGTCGACGCCGACCTCGACCGGCAGGTGGTGCGCACCGCGGCGCGGCCCGTAGCCAGCGGCCGGGTGAGCGTAAGGGCGGCGTGGGGCTGGCTGCTGGTGCTGTGCGCGGTCGGCCTCGTCGTACTGTTGCAACTGCGCTGGCAGGCCGAACTGGTCGCGCTCGCCAGCCTTGTCCTCGTGGCCGCCTATCCGTTCATGAAGCGCATCACCTGGTGGCCGCAGGCGTGGCTCGGCCTGGTGTTCACCTGGGGGGCGCTGGTCGGCTGGGCCGCGCTCAGGCTCGACCACATCGACGCGCTGCTGGCGCTCTACGCCGGTTCGATCTTCTGGTGCATGGGCTACGACACGATCTACGCGCTGCAGGACAAGGAGGATGACGCGCTGGTCGGCATCCGCTCGAGCGCGCTGCGGTTGGGCGAGAACGTACAGGCCGGGGTGCTCGCCTTCTACTGCCTCGCGCTGACCTTCTGGGGTCTCGCCGTTTGGTGGGTGCGCGAGGATCCATTTGCCATGTTCGCGTTACTGCCGGCGGCGGTTCACTTGCTGTGGCAAGGGCTTACGCTCGATCCGGCCGACGGCGCGAACGCGCTCGCCCGGTTCCGCTCGAACCGCTTCGCCGGCGCATTGGTGGCGGCGGGCTGCTTCGTGGTCGGGAACGCATAGACTTGACTTGATCTTGCTTTGTTCGCATCCTGTTCCGAAAGAAGCAGGAGTCGCAGGGCCATGCCGCAAGTCGATTTCGTCTACCAGCCGGCCAACGACGCCGCCGGAATGCCGCTCGCGGTGTCGATCTTCGCCGACCGCGCGCACTTGCGCGACGAGATTCGCGACGACGTCGCCGCCGCCGGGCTGGCGGTGCGCGAATGCGGCTCGCTCGCGGGGCTGCTCGAAGGCGAACCGCGTCCGCTCGGTGAAGTCGTGCTGCTCGATTGCCCCGAGGTCAGCGGCACCGAACTGGCCGCGCTCAGCCGGCTCGACATCCGGGCCGCGAGGGCGGGCGCGCACCTGGTCATCTCGACCACCGTCGACGCGCTCGACGATGTTTTCGCCTGCTGCGACCAGTCGGCCCCGCAGATCCTCGTCGATCCGAGCCGCGCCGAGCGGGTGATCGCGCTCGGGCGCGTGCTGGCGCGCGTGCCCAACTTGCGGCTGCGCGAGCTGGCCGAGGACGAAAGGCTCACGCTGCTGCGCCTGACCGAGCAAGTCGGCCAGATCGCCGCACGGCTGGAGCGGCTGGGCACCGACGAGGCGCCCTTGCGGTGGAACGCAGCGGCGTTCCGTTTCGAGAGCCCGGCGCCGGCGTATTCGGGCCCTGACGGTGACGACGGCGGTGAGCGGCTGGTGCGCGCCCCGCGCCCCCCGCTGCCCGATCCGCGGCTCGTGCGCACGATCATCCGCCAGCGGCAATTGCGCGCGAAGTTCTTCGATGCCGAGCTGTTCGCCGATCCCGCGTGGGACATGCTGCTCGACCTCACCGCCGCACGCGCCGAGCACACCCGCGTCTCGGTCACCTCGCTGTGCATCGCCAGCGGGGTGCCGCCGACCACCGCGCTGCGCTGGATCGGCCAGATGACTCAAGGCGGGCTGCTCGAACGGGTCGAGGACGAAAGCGACCGCCGCCGCGCGTTTATCGCCCTGAGTGACGCCGCGGCCGACGGCATGGCCCGCTACTTCGCGGAGATCGGCCGCAGTCCGAAGGCGATCTGAGGCTTCAACTGGCGTCGGGCAGCAATAACCCGTCGAGAATGGTTCGCGCGTGCTGTTCCGCCAGTTCGGGCAAGTCCGGCAGGGGGGCGGTGTCGCGAAATACTTCACGGAACAACGCGCTCGCCAGCATCGGACCCATGATTGAGAAGGCGTACAGCCGGGCGTTGCCGGGCCTGATCTCGCCGCGCGCCTGAGCCCGCTCGATCGCGAGGGTCAGCATGCCGAGCACCTTGGAGACGACCTCGTCGTGCCACACCCGGGCGAGGTCGGGAAACTGGCGCGATTCGGCGACCAGCAATCGCATCATCGCCGGCAGGCGGCCTTCGCCGATCACGGCTGCGGCTTGCGCCAGGAACATCGGCACGAGCTCGGCGATCGGCCGGTCGAGATCGGCCGCAGCGCCGTGGAGCCGTTCGAGATGCGAGGTAAGCACCGTCTGCGCCACGGCGCGGAACAGGTCGTCCTTGGTCGGGAAGTAGACGAACACGGTGCCCTTGGCGACGCCTGCCCGGCGGGCCACGTCCTCGAGACGCGCCGCGCCGAAGCCGCGTTCGGCGAAGATGGCGATCGCCGCCTCGATGATCTCGCTCGGCCGCGCGTCCTTGCGCCGCTGGCGCGGCCGCGCTTTCGGCTTCTCGGCATTGCTGTGCGGGGTCTTGGCCATACCGGATCATTAACACTATTGACCGCATGGTCAATAAAGACGATGTGCGAATCCATGATCCCGTCGCGAATCCGGCCGCTCGCGGCACTGCTCCTGCTCGGGGGATGCACCGTAGGGCCGGACTATAATCGGCCCACGGTCGCCGTGCCTGCGACTTACGCTGGAGCCCACGACGCCGCGCTGCGAACATCGGATATTGGGGGTTGGTGGACCGCGTTTCGCGATCCAGTCCTCGACGGCCTGATCGCCCGTGCTCGCAGCGGAAACCTCGATGTCCGCCAGGCGGCGGCGCGAGTCGCCGAAGCCCGCGCGCAAGAGCGGGTGGCGCGGGCGCGGGGCGGACCGTCGCTCAACGCCAGCGCCCAGGCCGGCTACTCTCGGCTGAGCCAGAACTCGCTGCCCGCCGGCCTCGCAAATCTCGGCGGTGGCGGACAGCCGGGCAGCGGCGGGGGAGGCATCGGCCTGCCGGGCGAGGACTTCGCGACTTTCCAGACGGGCTTCGACGCTTCGTGGGAGCTCGACCTGTTCGGCGGCCAGCGGCGCGCGAACGAAGCCGCCGGCGCGAGAACCGAAGCGGCGGTCTGGTCGCAGCGCGATGCCGAGGTCATGCTCGCCGCCGAAGTCGCCCGGACCTACCAGCAATACCGCGTGCTCCAGCGCCGGATCGCGCTCGCGGACCAAGCGCTCGCCTCACAGCGCGACCAGCTCGAGTTCGTGCGCGTTCGCGCGCGCAACGGCCTCACCACCACGCTCGACGAGCGCAGCCAGCAGCGCAGGCTCGAACAGGCCAGCGCGCAGCGTGAAGACTTGCTCGCCGAGGCCGATGCGCGTGTCCACGCGCTCGGCACGCTGCTGGGCCTGGCTCCGGCCGCGCTGGCCGGTGAGCTGACGACGCCATCGCCCGCGGCTGCCACGGCCATCGATATCCCGCCCGGCCTCCCGTCCGAGCTGCTCCAGCGCCGCCCCGACATCCGCGCCGCCGAGCGCAAGCTCGCCGCGGCGACCGCCGACATCGGCGTGGCCACGGCCGATCTCTACCCCAAGCTCAGCCTCACCGGCGCGCTCCAGCTCGCCTCGCGTTCGCTGGCGACCTTGCTCGAGGCTGATAGCATCTTTGCCAACGGCGCGGGCCGGCTGTCGCTACCCCTGATCGGCGGCGGCAAGCGCGAGACCGTCGCCTTGCGCAGGGCGCAGGCAGACGAAGCATTGCTCGCCTACCAGGCCACGGTGCTCGGCGCCTTGCGGGAGGTCGAGGACGCGCTGACCCGGCTCGACGCCGACCGGCGCAAGGTCGGGGCACTGCGCGCATCGGTCGCGGCGGCGCAGGATGCCGTCGACACCGCACAAGTGCGCCAGCGCAGCGGCCTCGTTCAAATGACCGAGGTGCTGCAGGCGCGCCAAACCTGGCTCGCCGACCGCGACACGCTGGCGCAGGCCGAGGCGGCGGCGGCACAGGACGAGGTGGCGCTCTACAAGGCGCTTGGCGGCGGCTGGGACGAGCGCCGCGTCAATCCAGAGGAGCAGGCGAGTGGCCGAGGCAGTTGAACCCCTACCTGAGCGCCGCCGCCTTCCCCGGCGGGCGATTGTCGCCGCGGTCGTCGTCGCGGCCGTCGCCCTGGTGTTGTGGCTCCTTCTGCGCTCGGGCGATCGTGACGGGAAGGAGCTGTTCACCGGCTACGTCGTCGCCGACGAGGTCTACATGACCTCGCCCGTCGCCGGCACGCTGGCGAGCGTTGCGGTCCGGCGCGGCCAGCGGGTCGCCGCGGGCGCGCAGCTGTTCCAGGTCGATCCGACCCAGCGCGCCGCCGGCACCGAGCAGGCGCAGGCGCAGATCAGCGCCAACCAGGCGCAAGTGAACCAGCAGCAGTCGGCCCTGGCCAAGGCACGCGAAGACCTCGCCGCCGCACAAGCCGAGGCCGACCGCCTTGGCGCGCAGCTCCGCCGGTTGAGCGCGGCGCAAGGCGAGAAGGCCGGCTCGGTCGCCCAGCTCGACATCGACCAGGCCCGCGCCGCCTACGACGCCGCGCTGCGCCGCCGCGATGCCGCGCGCACCCAGCTCGGCGCGGCGTCGGCGGCGATCAACGCGGCGCGGGCGCAAGTGCAGGGAGCTCAGGCCGGGCTTACCTCGGCGCGGCGGCAATTGAGCGAGCTGGCGCCCGTCGCTCCGTCGGCGGGGCGGGTCGAGGACGTCATGTTCAAGGCCGGCGAAACCGTGCCGGCTAACGTGCCGGTCGTTTCGATCGTGCCCGACGGCGAGGTCAAGGTGCGCTTCTACGTGCCCCAGGCGCTGGTCAACGCTTACAAGCCCGGCCGCAAGGTCGCGATCGGCTGCGATGGCTGCGCTGCTGGATTGACCGCTACCGTCAACTTCGTCGCCTCCGAGCCCGAATTCACCCCGCCGGTAATCTACAGCCTCGATGCCCGCCAGAAGCTGGTGTTCATGGTCGAGGCGGTGCCGTCGAACGCGCGCGCGCTCGTGCCCGGCCAGCCGATCGACGTCGCGCCCGGCGCCGGCGACTTGCCCGGGAAATGACCAACGCGATCGACGTCCGCGGGCTCAACAAGAGCTTCGGCGACAAGCATGTCGTGCGCGACGTGTCCATCCAGGTCGGGGAAGGGCGGATTACCGGCTTCCTCGGCCCCAACGGCGCGGGCAAGACAACCACGCTGCGGCTGCTGTGCGGATTGCTCACGCCCGATAGTGGCGAGGGCGAAGTGCTCGGCCTCGACTTCCGTACCCAGACCGCGGCGATCAAGCGCCAGACCGGCTACATGACGCAGAGCTTCTCGCTCTACCAGGACATGACGATCGAGGAGAACCTGACCTTCATCGCCCGGGTCTACGGCCTCGAAAATCGCCAGCAGGTGGTGAACCAGGCGCTCGACGAGCTTGGGCTGCAGGACCGGCGAGGGCAGCTCGCCGGCGCACTCTCGGGCGGGTGGAAGCAGCGCCTCGCGCTGGCGGCGGCGACACTCCACGGGCCGCGTCTCCTCCTGCTCGACGAGCCCACCGCCGGCGTCGACCCGCAAGCACGGCGCGAGTTCTGGGACGAGATCCACGCGCTCGCCGACCGCGGGCTGACCGTGCTCGTCTCGACCCACTACATGGACGAAGCCGAGCGCTGCCACGATATCGGCTACATCCTCAACGGCAGGCTGATCGCGCGCGGCACGGCCGAGGAGATCATTGCGCGCTCGGGACTTGTGACCTTCAACGGCGAAGGGCCGGATGTCGGCAAGATCTCGCACGCGCTCGAGGCCCAGCCGGGCGTGCTCGGCGCCTCGGCGTTCGGCACCGCGGTCCACGTCAGCGGCACCGACAAGAGCGCGCTCGAGCAGGCGATCGCGCCCTGGCGCAAGGCGCCTTACGAATGGGAGCAAGTCGAGCCTTCGCTCGAGGATGTCTTCATCCAGCTGATGGCCGACCAGGTCGACGACCGGTACGCCTCATGAGCCGCCTGTCGCTCTCCCGCATCGCCGCGGTGATGGTCAAGGAGTTCACCCAGCTCCGCCGCGACCGCATCACTTACGCAATGATTCTCGTCATGCCGCTCGTCCAGCTGCTGCTGTTCGGCTACGCGATCAACACCGACCCGCGGCACCTGCCGGCGGCGGTGGTGTCGTACGATCACAGCAACATCGCCAACGACCTGGTGGCGACCTTGCAGAACTCGTCTTACGTCGATGTCACCCACCAGCCGAATTCCGAAGCCGAGATGGACCGGCTGATGCGCCGCGGCTCGATCTCGCTGGCGCTGACGATCCCGCCCGATTTCACCCACCATCTTCTCAAGGGCGAGCGGGCGCAGATCCTCGCCGAGGTCGACGCCAGCGATCCGGTCGCCGCCGGCGGCGTGTCTGCCGCCGTCGCCGCGCTGCCGGCGCAGGCGCTCAAGCATGACCTCCTCGGGCCGGCGGCGCGCCAGGGCGGCAAGCCGCCGTTCGAGGTGGTGATCCACCGGCTCTACAATCCCGAAGGCATCAACGCCTACAACATCGTCCCCGGCCTCCTGGCGATCATCCTCTCCATGACGCTCGTGATGATGACCGCGATGGCGGTGACCCGCGAGGTCGAGCGCGGGACGATGGAAAGCTTGCTGGCGACCCCCGCGACGCCCTTCGAAGTGATGATCGGCAAGCTGCTGCCGTATATCGCAGTCGGCATCGTGCAGACGACGGTGGTGCTGACCCTCGCCCGGCTGCTGTTCGCGGTGCCGATGGCGCAGACCGCCGCGGGATGGCTCGCGCTCGCCAGCGGCATCGTGCTGTTCATCACCTGCAACCTCTCGCTCGGATACCTGATCTCGACCCTCGTGCGCAGCCAGCTGCAGGCGATGCAGGTTTCCGTGTTCTACATCATGCCCTCGTTGTTCCTGTCGGGCTTCATGTTTCCGTTCCTCGGCCTGCCCGGTTGGGCACGGGCGATCGGCGAAGTGCTTCCGGTCACGCACTTCCTGCGCATCATTCGCGGCGCCCTGCTCAAGGGCCAGGTCCTGGCCGACATGAGCCCGGACATCCTCGCCCTTGCCGCCTTCCTGCTGGTCGTCGCCACGGTGACGGTGGCGAGGTCGCGGACGACCCTCGATTGAGGCTGCTGCGTCGCGCGCCGATCTGCTAATCTCGGGGCGAGTTGAACCTCTGGCCCGGTTGGGCGGATTCACTCCCGGAAAGTAGGGGCCAGAAGCGTTAGCCGTGAGCGAGGAGCCAATCCGCATATCCGACAAGGCGTCCGCCGCCCGCGGTGCGAACGCGGCCGAGCTGCTGCTGCTGGAAAAGATCCGGCGCGGCGACCGCAGCGCGTTCGAGGCGCTCTATCGCGCCTATCATCCGCGCCTGACGCGTTTCCTTCTGAGGCTCGTGCGCCGCCCGCAGCTGGTCGAGGAGGCGCTCAACGATACGCTGATGGTCGTCTGGCAGCGGCCCGACAGCTTCCATGGGGGCAGCAAGCTGTCCACCTGGATCTTCGCCATCGCCTATCGCAAGGCGATGAAGGCGCTCGGCCGCTTCGACGATCCGCGCGAGGACCCGGAGGGGTTCGAACGGGCGGACGAGGGGCCGGGCCCGGAAGAGAACTCGGCCGGCGTGTTGCGCCGCGACTTGCTCGCCCGCGCGATGGACGAATTGTCGCCCGCGCACCGCGCGGTGGTCGACCTGACTTATTACCACGAGCTCGACTACAACGAGATCGCCCGGATTCTCGATTGCCCGGTCGGCACGGTGAAGACACGCATGTTTCATGCCCGGCGCCAGCTCCGCCGCATTGTCGGCGGCGGGCTGGAGGACTGGGTCTAGGAGTTCGAAGATGGCAGAGATAGTTCTCCTGAGGCCGAGCGAGCACGACGCGGTGCAGCAGTTGCTGCCGTGGCATGTGAATGGCACGCTTTCGGCCGAGGAAGTGGCGCGGGTCGAGGCGCACCTCGCCGAGTGCGAGGATTGCCGGCACGACCTTTCCCGCGAGCGTGAACTGGCGCGCGAGGTGGCCCTGCTGCCGCTCGACGTCGACGAAGGCTGGCAGGCGATGACGATGCGCCTCCCCGAGCAGATTTCCAGCCGCGCGGGCGGCCGCCTCCCAGGGTTCAGCCGGTCGGGACCGCTCGGCTGGGCCGTCGGCGGCGCCTTGGCCGCGTCGGTTGCGTTCGCTTTGGCGATCGTCGGGCTGCAGCAGCCGGTGTCTCCGGCGCAGACATTCCACACCCTCGGATCCGCCGGCGGCGCCGCGTCCGGCCAGGTGATCGTGCTGTTCCGCCCCGACACCACCGAACAGCAGATGCGCGCGCTTCTTGCGGCGCAGGGCGCGCGGGTGGTCGATGGCCCGACGGCGGCCGGCGCCTACGTCTTGCGCGTCGATGGCCGCCGCCCGGCCGATGCAATCGACGCCCTCCGTCAGTCGGCCGAGGTTGTCCTCGCCGAGCCGATCGCGAGTGACGGCCGCCCGTGATCCGCCTGCTACGCCCTCTCCTGGCCGTGCTCCTGACGCTGGCTGCTCCGGCGGTCCTGGGCGCGAGCCTGCCTGCCGCGGCGAGCAGTAGCGACGAGGAGCGGCAGATCCTCGTCATGCTCAAGATGCCGCCGGCGCATTATCGGCCGAATTCCAGCTACTCCGGCGACTACGGCGATGCCGCCGGGCAGGCGGCGCGCCGGCGCTCCGCTCGCCGAATTGCCGAGCGATACGGCGTGGAGTTGCGTGAAGGCTGGCCGATGCCGTTGCTTGGCGTCGACTGCTACTTGATGGTCGTTCCGCCTGGCAAGGCGCTCGACCGGGTAATCGCGGCGGTGGCTAAGGAACCCGGCGTCGCCTGGGCGCAGCGGACGACGGCGTATGCGATCTCGGGCAAGATGGGTGCGGCCGACGATCCGCTTTATTCGGCGCAACCCACGGCGGGTGAATGGAAGCTGCGCGAGTTGCAGCGGTCCGCCACCGGCCGCGGGGTGAAGATCGCCATCGTCGACAGCCGGGTAGACGTTTCGCATCCCGATCTTGCCGGTCAATTCGTGTCGGACGAGAACTTCATCGGCGGGTCGCCCGGCCGGCCGGAAGCCCACGGCACCCATGTCGCCGGGCTGATCGGCGCCAAGGCGGGCAACGGTATCGGCATGGCCGGCGTTGCGCCCGGCGCGCGGCTGATGGCGCTTCGCGCTTGCCGCGAACTCGAAGGCGGGCGAACGACGGTGTGCAATTCGCTGGCGCTGGCGCAGGCGCTGCAGTTCGCCATCCAGCACCAGGCAAACGTGATCAACCTCAGCCTTAGCGGCCCGCGCGATGAGCTTTTGGGCAGGTTGCTCGGCATCGCCCTGTCGCGAAACATCGCGGTCGTCGCCGCCTACGACCAGGCGCAGCCGGACGGCGGTTTCCCAGCTTCGATGCGTGGTGTCCTGCCGGTCGCGGACGAAGCGCTGCCGTCGCTCCCGAGCGGGGTCTACGGCGCGCCCGGTCGCGATCTGCCAACCACCGAGCCCGGCGGCGGATGGGGGCTCGTCAACGGAACATCCTACGCGGTGGCGCAGGTGAGCGGCCTGGTTGCGCTTGCCGGAGAACGCACCAAGCGCCCCCTCGCATCGAGTCTCGTCCGCGCGAGCGATGGAAGGGTCGCAGCCTGCGCGACGGTGCTCGGAAGCACCGGCCCCTGTCCGTAAGCTACTGCACGGTGATCCGACCGTTCATTCCCATGCCCGAATGCAGGAAGTGCGTGCAACGCAGCGCATAAGTCCCGGCCTTTTCCGGGGTCAGCACCACATCGACGCTCTGCTTGCCGGCCAGCTTCACTTTGCCGTCGACGATCAGACCCCGGTCCGCGGCAGCGATGTTGCTCGCGGCGAAGAATTCCGCGGCGGCAAAATCGTGTCCGCCGCCGGAGGTGTTGACCAGGTGCAGGCGATAGGCCTGGCCACGCCGCAGCGGGATCTCGGCCGGGGCGAACTTGAAGCTCGACAGTTCGACGGAAACGAGCTGCGGCTGGGCGCCTTGCGCCACAAGCGATCCCATCGGGACGGACGCGGTCAGCAGGACGGCAAGGGCGGCTATCGGTTTGTGCATGAAGCAATCTCCCGGGACGGCGCGCGCCGTCCCGCATGGGTGGCCCGTTGCGATGCCGCGGTTCAAACCGGGCAGGCGAAAGGGCCGGTGAGCTAACGACCCATTGCGGACGTTCTCGGTGAACCAAAAGCCGGTAGGTTCGTTGGGCCTTTCACCTGCCAATCACTTCGGGACTATATCAGGGCTTCCTGCTCCATTTGGTGGCATTCGTCGCCGTTCCGTTCCAACGGCTCATGGGTTGACCGACCCCGAAACCCCGCTAAATCGCGCGCTTCTGCGCACCGTAGGGCGGTTAGCTCAGTTGGTAGAGCATCTCGTTTACACCGAGAGGGTCGGCGGTTCGAGCCCGTCACCGCCCACCAGGATTTCTGCGGGTTTGCGGCTGTGTACCCGCCGAAGCTCGTTGTACCGATGTACCTCAAAACTCCGTTGCATCGCCCGCGTCCCTCATAAACGACGGTGAGTACCGTGCGTAAACCTGCTCGGTCATGCGAAGCGATGTGTGGCCAAGATACTGGCTGATCTTCTGCATGGGGACGTCAGCCTGGGCCATCCACACCGCGCATGTGTGGCGTAAGACGTGCGGGCTGAATTTAATGCCGGCCCGCTCCGAGAGCCGAGCGATGGCCTTCTTCACTGAGCCGACCGGCTTTCCGCCATACTCGACGACATGATCGGACAGCCGGGCCTCATGGGCAGTTTCAAGCGCCTCGCGCGCCCGTGCGTTCATCGGGACAACGGTGCGTCGCTTGTTCGTCTGGACACGGCCTGGGGGTCGAAAATCAATGGTGCCTTGAGCAAAGTCCACGCGGTCCCACGTCAGGTCGAGGATTGCTCCTGACCGGGCGCCGGTAGCCAGCGCCACGATGATAAACAGCTTCACGTGCGGGGTTTCTGCCATGTCGGCAATCTCGCGTGCTTGCTCTTTCGTGAGCCATTTGTCCCGGGGGGGCGATGAGGGAGGAATCCAGATGGAAGGAGCAATGGCACCGTATCTACGACGAAGGCAGGCGCGGAGGAGCTCCAGGTCGGTCTTGATCGTGCTGTCGCTGTAGCCCTCCCGGCGTCGCCGATCGTAATAGGATCGGCAATCTTCGCGGGTGATGGCGGAGCCCACCATCTGGCCGAAGTAGGGGCCAAGCCCCTTCCAGTGAAACGCAAAGCGCTTGCGTTCCAGACCGTCGGCAGCGCGGTCTGAGACATAAACCGGCCACAGGTCCGCTAGCAGGTCGGTTGCTGCTGCGTTTCGCCGTTGCCAGAGTTCACGAGCGCGTTGACGGGCGAGGGCCTCGTCTGTCGTACCAGTCGTGATGCGTAGTCGACGGTTCCCGTCCCGGAATGTGAGTGACCATTTCCCTCTGTGTCGGGTGAGTGTGTATTCATCAGGCATTCGAAACGCTGCACCTCTGTTGCTGGAATTCGGATGAGCTTGCCGAGGCGGAACCCCGGCAGTTCTCCTGAGTGAAACATGGCTCGGACCTTCTCGGCGGAACATTGCCAGCGCCGCGCTAGACTTTCGGGCGAGAAGGGCATTTCGTTGACTGGCACCTTACGATACCCGCCAAATTCTAACGCCATCAGACACAGTCCGAACGGTGAACTTGCGGTCCAGGCGCCGCCACTTTTTGGCGTAGTTGCATGAGGCCGACGCCAGCTGAGCAGCTGTGCGATCGGTGCATAGGAAACTGTCGCCAACCTCCATCCTTCCGAAGGGGTAGGTCCGCGACCTCGCTTGGCGTTTGCCGGGGCCACCCCTGTTGTCGCGAGCGATGGGGATATTCTTTTCGATAATATACATGAACGCGATCCTTTCGTGTTGTTCGAAAAGGCAATCGCGTTTGCGGAACAATTTTTAAATCGATGTTGGAAAAGTCTCTGGGAGACTTGCGAGATTTTCAGCGGCTCAGGCATTGCTTCTGCCTAGCCGACGCTGCTCGCCAAAATTGTAATAAGTGACATTGTCAGGATTGCGAGAAGGTCGCCGCCTTCTCAAAGGGTAACACCCTTTTCGGGGTCATAGATTGCCGGTGTCGGGGCTATCAACCGCCCCCACACATCCGGAAAAGTTTCGAAGCTGACTAAAGACTATCCACGTGCTCTTCCTTTAGGCCAATAGCAGCGCGGTTTTTGCCAAGTCTCCCCCATACTTCTGGCAATTATATCTTTAACTTCACAAGCCGAGTCGGAGAGTGTAAGTGTCAGAGGGACAGGCCGGCGCTTTAACCCCTTCGGACATTCGCTTTTTGAAGGGTCTCGGATTGAACGCTGGGGCGGCGCTTAGCGTCGCCCCAGATCTAGTCGTCCGTCTTAAGGGCAGCGAACGCTTCCAGAATGCCTTCGCAAAGGTCCACAAGCTCTTTCAGCGTCTCGATGACAGGGCGGTCTCCGAGAGGGTCGTCCTTCCCAAATACCCATTGAGGATCGACTAGTTCAATGGGAATCCACCGAAGTTGCCGGCGTTTTTCGATCATGGGCCCAACCCATTCGAACGCTTTGGCTGCCCTTGGTTTAACACCGGCCACGGGAACTAGAGCCCGATGCTTGTCGAGCACATCTAGGTCATGAACCGCGCGAAGCTCGATGTTGCCACCTTTGTACGGCTTGAACGTCCTGAGCAGCGCAACGGCTGCGGCCCCGCAGCGCTTGAAGTTCTTCTTCTTAATTTGCTCCTCAAGCCCGGCGGCGTTTTCGGCGAACGGGAAGTAGACGCCTCTGTCCGGTTGGTTGTTAAGGCGGGCCATCTCACTCGCCATGTGGTCGAGCGCCGTCCGGGCATTGTGAATAATGTCGCCAACGATGGCGGGCGCCAACTCGGGCGCTGGTGGGACCGTGATCTTGGTTGTTGGACTCCAACCTTCCGGGCCGCCCCCTGTGCCAGGAACGAACTCGCTGGTAATCGGATTTTCGCGCAGGTGCGTGTCGAGCAGAACCTCCAGCTCAGTGATATGCTGGCGTGCTCGTTTCAGCTTCAAGTGCGCGCTGGAGAAAATTGCCATGTCGGATGCCGATAAGAAATTGGGGGAAACTTATTCCGAAGAGGAAACCGTGGCCCGCCGCGAGGCGGCGCTCAAACGGGCGTTCGCCATGCCGCATAAGCCGCACGCCGACAGCAAGAAGAGTGCTAGCGGCCACGACCGAAAGAGCCGGCGGTCCTAGGCGGCTCTAGACGACGCCCACTGGTCACAAGTTCTAATCCGCAGCGATTACAGGCGAGTATCTCGCAACGTCCGACAGTGAGGTGTTCATGCTTGAGGATCGACTTCTGACCGTCCTCATAACACTGGGGGCATATCCAATGCGCGGGCTGGCCGTCCTCCATGCCCGACTTCAGTCTGTAGGCAACGGAGCCTTGCCCGGCTTCTGCCAACTCATAGCGCTTCTTCTCAGTTTCCCAGTTTTCGAGGTTTACAATCTGCTGTTCAAGCTGACGTATACGGTCGGCAGCGTCCGCTTGCGCCGCACTCAACGCCGTCAGCGCCGTTTGGGCATCGAAAATGTGTTTACCCAGCTCAATCTGGACCTGATTGATCGCCGCGCTCTTGGCGGTGGAGTGGAGGCCCTGTACGAGGTCAAACGCCGCCTTGAGGCCGCCCACCGCGCCACTGATTTCAATACCTGTCACCATAGCGATTCCCCTGCTCCGACAAATATATAAGCGCTCGCTTCAAGGGCGAGTCCAGCGCTTACGGCGCTCACCAATCTGGCGGGGAACCTCAAACAGCTTAGGCGGCGAGCTTATCAATCCGCCGATAGGTAAGACGGCGACCGATGCCACCCTTGAGGATTTCGGCGGCACGCTCGCCATCGGTCATGTCGCGGGTGTTGGCGCGGAGATCGAACTCGGCGAGGTAGCGCGAAAGGCGCGCTTCGCTCATGTGGTGATAGGTGCCGATCACGCCGCGCTTGAAGATCGAGAAGAAGTTCTCGACCGTGTTGGAGTGCTTGAACCCGCCGTAGGTGACATACTCGGCAGCCGCGTGATTGACGGTGAAGTGGTTCTGCATCTCGCGACCAACGCCGATGTAAACGGGCGCTTCGTCGGTCATGAGCGCGGCGGTACGCTCGACATTGGTAACGATCACGCTGCGAAGGGTTTTGGCGTTGACGTTGGCGACATGGAACGAACGGGTGTGACCCTCGCGCTCGACTAGGGCGACAACGATCTTCTTGGCGGCGGGCTTGCGAAACGCACGGTTCTTGGCCTTGCCGCCGACATAAGTTTCATCGGCTTCGACAACGCCGCTGCCGCCGCCGAGCGGGCCGGTAGGAGCCGCACCGTCCATGGCTTCGCGGATACGGTGGCAGAGGAACCACGCGGTCTTGTAGGTCACGCCGAGCATGCGCTCCATTTGCTTGGCGCTCATGCCCTTCTTGGACGCGGCCATAAGGTGGAAGGCGAGCAGCCACTTGTGCAACGGCACATGGCTGCGCTCCATCACCGAGCCAGTGCGGACCGTGAATTTGTCGCGGCAATCGTTGCAGAGGAAATAGACGGTCTGCGTCTTGCCCTTGAGGCGGGCGACGCGAACCGAACCGCAATGCGGACAAGAAGGCTCGCCGTTCCAGCGTGACGCTTCGCAGTGAGCCTGCGCGGCATCTTCGTTGTGAAAGATCGGGTCTGTGATGTTGATGGCCATGGCGTTCGCTTCCTCTGTGAAGAGGTATGCGCTTACGGACTGGTGAAGTCAAGTATATAATTGCCAAGCTACCCATCCCCGCCGTGGCGGACATCCCGCCATGGATCGAGGCCGAGCCGGTCTATAATGAAATGCGCGACAAGATTGACGGACTCGCCGACACGCCCGCTCATCCCTTGGCTGGCCCGGCTGTGACGGGGGCGAAGCGGGTCAAACTCTCCGCGCTCTTCGACGTGATTTACGGGCACAACCTTGAACTGAACGCACTGGTCCGGAGCCGCGAAGGCGTCAATTTCGTCTCCAGAACCGCCCTGAACAACGGAGTGTCGGCAAGGGTCGAGCCCATAGACGGCTTGGAGCCGACAGAGGCAGGGGTTCTAACCGTGGCGGGCGGAGGGTCGGTCCTAGAGACGTTCCTGCAGACTGAACCGTTCTACAGCGGGCGCGACCTCTATTACCTGCGCCCCAAGGTCGAGATGACGATTGAGCAGAAACTGTTCCTCTGCATGTGCATCCGCGAAAACAAGTTCCGCTACAATTATGGGCGGCAAGCCAACAAAACGCTGCGCGACATCCTCATCCCGGATATCTCCGAAATTCCCCACTGGGTGGGCGACGCTTATGCTGGCGTGCTTGCCAACTGGTCGAAGCGGCTTTCCGCTGCCGAAGGAATCTACGCATGACAGAGAAAACCCCCCGCGCCTAGGGGCCGCCCAGTCACCAACAAGATCGACCGCATCCCGGCCTCACCGGAGAAGATCGCCAAGGCGATTTTTCGCGCTGCTGACAAGAAGGCCAAGGCTGCGAAGCCGAAAGGGAAGCCCAAGCCCAACTAGGGGCGGGCGTCTAGTTTCGTATATAATTCCCTTTTTTTTCAAGCCGCCGCTTCAGTTCGTCGGGGTCGGTTTGCAGAAATCTCTCCAGCGCCTCGTCTGGGTCCATATCTAGGTGAAGCGGCTTCTCCCTCTTCCCCGTCATGCGATCAGTTCCTTGTAGGTGAGGCGACCGGTGGTCTGGGCGATTAGGGCGTTGACCCGCTCGCCTTCCTCCATCGCGCGAGCGTTGAAACGCCAGGTCATTTCCGAGAGATAACGCCCTATGTGCTTATCCAAACTCTATGAGCCGAGACATTCCTTCAGGCTCTTGCGATCGGTCGTCCTTCGCCAGCGGCTGGGGCCGCTGCAATTCCCGTCAATAACGATGCCCCCGGCTTGGCTTGGGCTGGTGAAGACATGATCGCAAGCGAACCGAAGCAAGTCGGGATCGGAATGCGGCACGAGAGTACCCAGGCGCAGTAGTCTGTCTCTATCGCCCCTGTTCCTCTTCTCATTGGGAGAGCCGATCCGCATGGCGGTCGACCCTTCGCGGACCAGGAAGCCACCTTGGACGGGGCGGCCATACGCCTGGGTCTTCTCCTTGATTAAGACAAACCACTCGTTGCTCGACATTGAATGACACTCCCTCAAACTGTGGTGCCGTCTCTCCGGCTGTCACGCTTCACCCCACGTTCGGGGAACGGTCGGCGGACAAGGTGAAATCCGCTCCGTTCTGCCGGTGTTGTTGAACACGACCGCCGGCTGCGCGCGGACGGCTGACTAACCGTCCGGAACGGAAATCCCACCGGCGGTTAGGCCGGGGCGGTGTAGGACGTCCGTTCCAAATCCCATGCAATGACGTGATCGGATATGCGCCGCACGCTGCTGCGGCTGGGATGGCCAGACGCGAGCGCGCGCAAATCGCTCGCGGGGAGGCCGACCTCATCAGCCAACTCACTGGTGCGCTTCCCGATTGCGAGAGCAGCGAGATAGGCCCCGCGATCACGGTCGATATCATCGGGGATTCGACCAAGTCGCTCGGCAAATAAGCCGGGGCGGACAGAAGCGATGCGAAAGTCCGTTCGATCTCTAAGCCAGCTTAAGGCATCGATCCGGTTCACCGCCACAAACCCTCTGGGATCGATTGAGCTTTTGCGCTGCTTTTTATGCTCAATCGAACGGAGCTGTTTGTTTGGGCCGACGAGGTTACGCGTGGTCCGCTCCCCAATTCCCGCGAGCAGAGAGACGTCAAAAGCGGTCAGCTGTTCAGTGCTGAAGTCACCGCTCGTCCCTTCGTCAATTGCGGACTGGAGATGGTGCCAGGCCTTACCCACCAGGAGCAACTGTCTAACGGCTCCATTGCGGCAACTTGTCCAATCCTCACCCCCTAGCGCAATGTCGGGCAACGAAGCGAGAAACAGCTCGATGAAATCCAGGTAGTCCTGCTCAATCGCATCGCTGTCCACCCGACCATCGGCTGGGCGTCCGCTGAGAGAGCGGGCTTCCAGAAGCTCGCACAGCTTCCAGATTTTGGACGAGATTTCCAATCGGCTTGGATCGATCGTGGCGAGCGCCTCAGCGTCTCCGAACTCATCGGTCGGGAGGCCCCCGCCGCTTTCGACGCCGCTTAGTAACTCCGCGAGTGCGCGCCCCACGGTGCCACCTCCCGTGAGCAACAGCTCCTCAGCCTTTAGAACCACCGCCTCCCGAAGATTAGCTTCGAGACTTTGTCTATCTGGAATCTGCATCGCGACCTCACTTTCTCCATGTAAGGTAACGTATCATGTGACCGAGTCAAGAGGAAAAGTGATAGGTGATGTTACATACATCTTCCGAAGTCGCTCACGGCGTTGCGGAAACCTGAGCCTTCCCTATGGCAAAGTGCATCCGAGCGCCTGATGATGGCATCATGGAATGGTGCAAGCATTCCGAGTCTCAGGCTGATTTCGCCGCCCAGTACTGACGGCTCCCCGTGAACTCGCGTCATGCCGCAGCGCACCCGGACTCGGCACTAAGGTACGAAGGTACCTAGAAGCGGAATTTTGAGGGAACGAAACGAGAGCAAATGCGGCAAATCTGCCGTAACGCAACTCAAAGTGCCGCAGATTTGCGCGGGAGTCTGTAGTTTACACCGAGAGGGTCGGCGGTTCGAGCCCGTCACCGCCACCAAATTTCCGGTCGCTGGTATGTCCAGCGCTCCGCGGCGCATGCCAATTCGTCCGCCCAGTCTTCCGGTTAACAAGCAAGGTGAGGCTCCGGGGTGTCAGCTCGGCACCTACAGCTCGGACCGATCGTTCTGGTCCATTGCTGGCCGATAGCGGGCGGTCCTCTCTTGGCTTTGAGGCCGTGGGATTGGAAGTTCTGCGAACGGTGCGACGAACGGTCGATCGCCTGATCCCGCCGGGGGGACTCGTCAAGGATCGGTCAGCCGTGCGGCAGGATCGTCGTTCGCGCTCCTGGTCGAGTTACCTCCAGGCACCTGGCCCGTTAGAGAGAACGCTTCCGGCTAGCGCTTGCGCGTCTTGCGAGCAGCATAGCGGGCATCTCTGGCGGCCTGGCACTCAGCTTGGGTCGGCACCTTCGGCTGAGCGACCTTCGTGGCGTCAGCGGCAGCCTTCGCCCCGGCCGTAGCCTCTTCCTCAGCAGCGGGCTTCGCGGCCTCGCTATCGGCCTCCTTCTGCGCCCGTGCGCCCGCCGCTGCCGCTTCGCGGGCGAGAAGGCGTTCTTTCGCAGCGGCGATTCCGGCTGGATCGGGCTTGGGCGCAGCCTTGTGCTCTTCGAGAACGCCCGCTTGGCCGCTGCCGAGGCGTTCGCTCGATCACCAAAGGTCAGCTTCTTGTACCCTTTAGCCATTTCGATGCTCCGGCTGAGCCGTCATGCTAGGGGCACCTAATCGCGTAGCAACAATATCCACCATCGCCCGATAGCAGTCAGTCCGCTGTTGGGTATGTCAACGACCGTAGCTAACCGTCAGGTATCGTTGCCCGCCGAACGTTGAAGCCAGGAACGGGGGAAGCCGGTAGGTCTACTTTGTGGTGGGACTCCGGGCGACTGTCACATCTTGAGCGTGACCATCCCGCCGGCGCCGTAGTCGGGAGCTCCCTCGCTCAGACCGGCCGAACCGTAGACCGTCAGGTTGAAATGCTTCGACACCGGCGCACCGAATGCGCCGAACACCTCCTGGCTGTCTTCCGACAAGGGGCTGGTCGCCTCGCGATAGTCGTACGAAGCGAGTAGCACCGAATTCCCCAGCGCGACGCTCGCGCCGACCGAACCGAACCAGGTGTTGTTGAGATCGATGTACGAAGGATCGCCCGCCCATTTGTGGCCGACGTCGATGAACGGAGTGATGATGCCGAAAGTCTTCGAGAGGTCGACGGAGGCGCTCAAGTCGGTCTTGCCGGTGCTCAGGCCCTTGCTCTGGGACCCTGTCGGCATCTTGACCCTGCCGGTGAATTCAAGCCCGACGCCAATAGATTCCTCGGGAATGGCGTAGGTCGCGCTCAGTGACAGGTCGCCGATGCCCTTGCGAATCGTTCGCGGGGCATTGGGATCGATCACGATCGGTCCGCCGTCTGCCCCGCCGATCACATTGGCGCCGTCGATCCGCAGCCACGGCAAGGTCGCGCCGAAACGCAAGTTGCCTGTCGTCAGGCGGGCGGTGGCGGGAACCACAAGGATGTTGGTGTCGAGGCCGGTACCGTAGTCGCCCGAAGAATAGTCGACGCCGGTCATCAGCGAGAATGAAGTGAATGGCGCATTCGCGGCCTGATCCGTCGAATCCTGAGCCACGGCGGGGGTGGCGGTGGCGATCCCGATCGCGGCGATTGCCGCCAAGCCGGTTTTTCTCATGACTTTCTCCCTGCACGTGCAGCAAGGGCGGGCCGCAACGCGACCCGCCCCTGACTTTCAGAAACACTTGGCGCGATCAATGGTGCCCAGGACGAGCGGCCTGGACGGCATCGCGGATGCTCCGCGCCGCGTCGCGCACGCTGGCCGAATTGTTTCGGGCGTCCTTCGCCGCGTCGCGGACCGTCATCGCCGCGTCGCGGGCGGCTTGGCCGGTCGCGCGGGCGTCGGTCGCTATGTTCGCGGACAGCTGAACGTCTGTGCGCGAGGTCCGCAGGTCGGTTTCGGTTGTGGCGCTCCCGCGGGCCGATGCACGCGCGTCGTTGCGGTCGTGAGCCATGGCCGAGACCTGGGCGCCGATGCCATGGACGTCGGAACCCTTCTGAGCCTTTGCCAGGGCCTTCACCTGACTGCCGAACGTCGCGGTGGTGGCGACTTCCTGGGTGCTAGTGGTGTCGGTATCGGTCGTGCTGGTCTCATCGTTATCGACATCGCTGGCGTCCGTATCATCATTGTCGTCGACATCGCCGGCATCCGTCTCGTCATTGTCGTCGACATCACCGGTGTCGTGGCGTGCCGCGGCGCGCGCATCATTGCGGGCGTGGGCGAGGGCCGAAACCTCGGCGCCGATTCCCTTGGTGTCTGAGTTCTTCTGACCTTGCGCCAGCACGCGAACCTGGCTGCCGAAAGTTGCGTCGGTGGAATCCTCGGTGTCGGTGCTCTGCGCGAGTGCGGCACCGCCGGCCGCAAGCGCGATCACGGCTGTTGCTGCCAAAAGCCTACGCATCATCATTCCTCTCAAAAATTAGCCCCCGAGGGGGCGGGGCCGTAGAAACGCGCGAACGGGTCGCGAGTTGAAATCCAGAGGCCACCCGGAAGGTTGCTACCGTATTAACTCGAGGGGTTAAGACCACGTTAGGCACATCATCCATCGCCAGTCCGGGCGCGAATTGCGACGATTGGACCGGCGGGGAGTTCGTTCCGCCAGTTCGATCCCGGAGTAGCTTTTACGGGCTCATGTCGGCAAGCTAATCGCTCACTTAGCGCGGCTGCTCGAGTGGGCGGGCGAGGATCACTCATCGCGGCATGAGGGCAGTCTGCCAACTATCGCCGAAATACAGCAACGGTTCGTCAGTGTTGTTCAGCATAGGGTGAGAGCGAGCAGTCATCGGCGGCTCACAGTTGAGCGCAAGGGCGGCGACGTTTTCGGCCACGAGGCCCTCGAATCAATTTTGAAATTCGCTCGAGTATCAGTGTGTTCGTATGCCCCAGGCCATCTGGACTCCTCGATACTGTCCGAAGTCGCCGGCCTGTCTCTCGATAGTCCGGAATGCTCCTGACCGAGGCGGCCGTTGGGCCATTGCACCCAATTCGGCTCGCACAGCCGGAAGAATGTTCCCACGAACACCACGAAACCATTCGGGCTCCATCACCGATTTCGGATCCCTAACTAAGGGCTTGCGTCCGTGTACGATCGAACTCGCCGTCCGCGACGACCATCTGGACCTTCCGATTTCAAATTCAGCCTGGCTAGCAAGGCCACACCTGGCGCATGGCAGAAGGTCAAATTCTGGCCGATAACGGGAAGTCCCATGTAAGCGCGGCACGGTCTGGTAGCGTACATTTAGGGGATATCCCCGATCCCCGATGATGTGTGAGTTTCATGGTCCCTGGCTACAAGACCAGCCTTGCGGGAGATGGTTGGTCCCTTCGCCCGAGCGTACCCTTTGCCACGCTGAACTGACCTTACATCAGGCGATTGTGGAACGCCTTGATTCGAAGATCGTCAGCGCATCTTAGATCCGCTGGCCCTTCCTTGGACGCTCGGGCCGCGACGGCGGCACTGGACTGGTCTCGGCAAGAAAGTCCGATGGGCGTGGGATTGCAGCTTAGCTGGAATGTCGTCCACTAACCCCGGCAAGTCTTCGCAGCATTTGAGCGGCGATATCGAGAGCCTGCAGCTTCTGGGCGTGGCGTGTCAGGACTGTAGCATCATCAGCTAGATCGTCCGCCAGCAGATCGAGCGCACGGGCCAGCCGGCGCAGCTGGTCGGCGTCTATCGAAATTTGATCGGCCGTTTGCTCGTTCGCCATTGTCGTATGACCTGCCATGGCAGCTTTGGCTTGCTGGACGACCGCATCCACAACTTGCTGAGCGCAATGCGCTGAAGGTAGCCAATCGATAACGTCGATCGACCTGTCAAACCTCAAGCCGGCTCTGTTGCCTTCCCGCCAGACCACCTCTCCGGCGGCAAACAAAGCGCCTCGCTTCAACTCCAGTGACTCGCCGGTTGCGGGCAATGTGGAACTCTCGATCAGAGCGCCTCGCGGCGAGAGATTTCGAATCTTCACCGGCCCGGATGCCGTGGTCGCAGAGATGCTTGCCATGACGAACATGTTCGTCCGTGGCTCCGATCGTGCGTGATCCAGTTCGATATCCAAGTGTGCAGGCCTCCACGACAGGCCTTGACACAAACGTGGTCGACTTTTGCTTGCCCCGCCCCCTAGCAATTTCCCGTAGCAGGTGCTGGCGAATGAAGCGATCGCAACGGCAGGGCGCTTCGCAGAATGTCCTTTGTAAATTGCGGCGGCGTTGCAGGGGCTGACTTGATGGTCGCCAATGGCCCGGGCGCGATCTTCTGTCCGGCCTGTCGACGGTCCGTTCGACTTGATGGAACCCGCGAGCTGGGTCCCACTCTGCTTTGCAGCCTATGATGCCTTAGACAGCGACGAGGTGCCCCGGCACTGAGTCCGTCCGATGCGCCCTCATCTCACTTCGTCCTCGCAACCTGGTGAAGCGCTCCTGCCTTGTTCTACTCGCCAGGGGGAAAAATGCCCTCACCGAAGCCGTGCGCGACCTGACCTCACTCGCCGCTCCTGCCGCGCAACCTGATCCCGATCGGCCCGGTGACGCCTGCGCTTCCCGCGAGGCTGGAGATTGGTCCGTCGCGGGTCCCAGTGAGCCGGCGAACGCTGACCTGAGCGCAATCGTGCGGGCTCGCTCACCGAGACCGCCAGCTTGGCGGTCGATTTCGCGCCGGCGCCGTGAATCGTGGCCAGTCGCTGGGACGGCTCGTTCGAGGATGCCAGACGAGCAGCCTCCAGGCCACAGTCCGAAATTGGGACAGGCTATACTAGTGCATTGGAAGATCAGGATCTTCGGCCGAGATGACCGCTACCGATTGAAGTCACAAACACTCAAGGCTGGAAGTGCGATGAACGATGACATTGAGCCGCTCGAGGCGGCGCTGTGGTTTCGTCGCATTGAAATGATTGCCCGGGGCGAGCTGCCGGGCGTCGAGAACGCGCTGCGCCACGCGGCTCATTTGCTGCAGCTCA
>NZ_JAANOZ010000009.1 GCF_011320115.1 Croceibacterium segetis
CGCTCGGCGCGGCGCTGCGCACCTCGAACGGCACGCCGCCGGCGGCGCGGATTTCTTCCTTCACGATCCTGGCGATGCCGTCGAGGTGAGCATAGCAGATCGCCAGCTCGCTCGACGAGTTGACCACGGCGATCTTCGGCTTCTCCATGTCCTCCAGGCTGAGGCCGAGCGCGCGCCAGTTGGCGCGGCGGCTGCGGGAATTCGCGGCGAGGCTGCGCAGGGTCATTGTGAGCTCCTCAGGCGGTCGCGGCTTCGAGCGCGCGCTCGGCGTGGAGCCGCTTGGCGTAGACCGCGAGCGCCACCACGCCGATGGCCACGCCGGCGAGGCAGTAGCCGGTGAAAGAATAGCCGTTCAGCACCGCGTCGCGGTCATGGATGAACCACGCCGCGCCGACGATGGGCGCAGCGACGGCGGCGAACTTGGCGACGAAGCTGGCCCAGCCGCCGCCGGTCGAGCGGATCGCGCTCGGGTAGTAGATGGTCGTCATCGAAATCACCGCCGCGTGGCCGATGCCGACCATGATCGTTCCGAAGACGATGATCGGGATGAACCAGGGGCCGCCGGTGAGACCCCAGCCGACCGCCAGCATCGCCGGAACGCCGAGCAGCGGCGCGAGCGCGATCCACAGCGGACCGCGCTTTTCCGTGACGGCCAGCAGCAGTACCCCGCCGACCGCACCGATGAGCCCGCCGGCCGAACCGATGTTCGTCCCCTCGATTCGATCGACGCCGAGCATTTCGAGAAAGATGACGCTGAAGCTGACCCGCATATAGATCGCGAACGACGAGAAGAAGTAGGTGAACCAGATCACCGGGGTGATGAACGCGAGCGCGCCGCGGAACAGGTCCGCCGTCTTGGCCCAGGGGGATTCGCCCCGGGTCTTGCGCTCGTCGGGCAGGGTGAAGCCGGTGTAGGGGATGTCGGCCGCGGCGGGATCGAAACGGCTGAGCGCTTTGCTGATCAGCGGCGCCGGCTTGCCCTTGGCGACCATCCAGCGGGCGGATTCAGGCAGCGTGAAGAGCAGGATCAGCGCCAACGCCATCGTCCCGGCGCCGCAGGCGAAGAACACCCATTGCCAACCGTAGTCTGGCGCGAGCAGGTTGGTCACCTGTCCCGCCGCGGCGCCGCCGATGCTGAAGCCAAGCATGATGATCGTCACCGCGGTCGCCTTCTTGCCCGAAGGCATGCACTCGATATTGAGCGACCAGGCCGGCGCGAGCAGCCCGCCGATCGCCAGCCCACCGAGGAAGCGTAGGCCGATGATCATCTCGGCGCTGGCGGCGAACCCGGTCACGAAGGTGAACGCGGCGCCGAGAAGCGTGCACCAGATGATCACCGGACGGCGGCCGTAGAGATCGGCGATGTACGACCCGGCGAGCGAGCCGATCATCTGACCGAGAAACGCCGCCGATGTGACGAGGCCCATCATCGCGTCCGTCAGGTGCAGCTCGTCGCGCAAGTACGGCAACGTGAAGGAGATCAGCGAAAAGTCGAGCCCGTCGAACAGGGTGACGAACGAGGAGATCACCAGCAGCCAGACGTGGAACCGGGTCACACCGGCGTTCTCGAAGAACGCGGTTACGTCGAGCATGCGGGATTCCGCTTCGCCGGCCATGGTCATCCTCTCGCTTGTTGTCTTTGTCCGAGAGGTAACGCGCTGTTCCGTATCGCGCCAGCGCTTATCCGTCCTCGAGCTCCGCCTCCGCCTGCCACAGGGCATTCCGGCGCAGATAGGCGTCGAGCGCGTCCTCTTCGGCAACCGCATCGTCGAGGAGGAACATCCGGTCGGCGTAAAGACGATAGCCGCCACGCGGGTCGGTCGCGACGAGTCCCTCGCAACCGAACTCCGCCAGCTTGCTGCGCAGCCGCGAGATATGGACCTCGACGCTGTTGGTCTCGGGCTCGTGATTGAGCCGCCAGACATCGCGCAGCAGCTGGACGCGGGTCACGCGCTGGCCGGCGTTATCGGCCAGCCGCCAGAGCACCCCGAACTCGCGCGGGTGCAGCGCCAGCCAGCGCCCGCCGCGGCGGGCGTCGCGGTGGAACAGATCGAGCGTCAGCGGCCCGAGGCTGCGCCAGCGCGGCAGCATGCCGAACATCTCGTCGACCCGGTGGGCGCGCGCTTCGAGCTCGCGCAGCCCGACCGTCGCCGGGAGCGCCTCGGCACAGCCAAGCGTCAGCAGCGCGGCACGTTCGGCAGGCTCCTCGATGCCGAGCATCAGCAGGCGCCAGGCCGGCCGGTCGGCCTCGGCCATGCCTTCCCTCTCAGCGTGCGAGAGCTCGCGAGCATCGGCGAGGAGCACGTGGCGACATTCGGCTCGCAATCCGCCGCGCCCGCCGCAAAGGCTCCAGCCCAGCCGCCGCAAATCCCACTGCCATGGCGGATCGCGCATCCCCGCGACCCATCCAAAGGTTGTCACGACCACCCTCCGTGCGCCCATCCCGGACCAGACACCGCAACAGGTTAACGTGGCGTGCGCAAGCGCCGAATAGCCCGATCTGGACCCAAGGCGGCCCCCGGGGACAGGCGGGCCGCTAACCCAAGTTCAGGCGGCGGTGGTGTTGACGCCCATCTGCTGGAGGTAGCGCTTCACGTTGCGCGCCGCCTGGCGCAAGCGCTGCTCGTTCTCGACCATGGCGATGCGCACGAAGCCTTCGCCCTGCTCGCCGAAGCCGACTCCCGGAGCGACGGCCACTTCGGCGTGGGTCAGCAGCTGCTTGGCGAACTCGAGGCTGCCCATGTGCTTGAGCGAAGGCGGGAGCGGCACCCAGGCGAACATCGAGGCCGGCGGCGGCGGAATGTCCCATCCGGCGCGGCCAAAGGCCTCGACCATCACGTCGCGGCGCTTCTGGTACAGCTCGCGGTTGCGGTCGACGATGTCCTGCGGGCCGTTGAGCGCGGCGCACGCGGCGGCCTGGATCGGCGTGAACGCGCCGTAATCGAGGTACGACTTCACCCGCGTCAGCGCCGAGATCAGGTCGCGATTGCCGACACAGAAGCCGATCCGCCAGCCGGCCATCGAGAAGGTCTTGGAGAGGCTGGTGAACTCGACCGCGACATCCTTCGCGCCGGGCACCTGGAGGATCGAGGGGGTCGGCTTGCCGTCGAAGTAGAGCTCCGAGTAGGCCAGGTCGGAAATGACCCAAATCTTGTTCTCTTTCGCCCAGGCGACGAGCTTTTCGTAGAAAGCCAAATCAACCACCTCGGCGGTGGGATTCGACGGGAAATTGACCACCAGCACACTCGGCCGCGGAACGGTGAACTTCATCGCCCGGTCGAGCGATTCCCAGTACTCCGCATCCGGCGTCGTCGGCACAGCCCGGATCGTCGCACCGGCGACCATGAAGCCGAAGGTGTGGATCGGATAGCTCGGATTGGGCGCCAGGACCACGTCGCCAGGCGCGGTGATCGCCGTGGCGAGGCTGGCGAGCCCTTCCTTCGAGCCCATCGTCACGACCACCTCGCGTTCGGGATCGAGCTCGACGCCGAAACGGCGGCCGTAGTAATTCGCCTGCGCCTTGCGCAGCCCTGGAATGCCCTTCGATTGCGAGTAGCCGTGGGCGTCGGGCTTGCTCGCCACCTCGCACAGCTTGTCGATCACGTGCTGCGGCGGCGGCAGGTCCGGATTGCCCATGCCGAGGTCGATGATGTCCCTGCCCGCCTGGCGTGCTGCGTGCCGCATCGCGTTGACTTCGGCGATGACATAGGGCGGCAGGCGCTTGATGCGGTAGAACTCGGTATCCATGACCTCAGCTTGCATTTGGCACGCGGCCTGATTGCCGCGTCACCGCCGATTGTGGCGGAATCGCCCCTATCGCGCAATTGATTGCTCGCAACTGTAAATCCGCGCCACTAAGTTGCGCGCATGAGCGAGACCGAGACCGCCGACCTGTTCACCGAAATGCTGCGCGCGCAGAGCGAAGCGGCGCGGCAGATGGTCACCGCCAGCATGCCGAGCGAAGCCGCACTCGCCGAATGGGGCGAGGCAGCGCAGCGCCTGCAGGCGATGTGGTCGGAGTTCCACGCCCAGGACAAGCTGCCCGAGCCGCCGACGCCCTTCCTCGCCGACCCCGCGCAATGGATGGGGCTGATGCAGGCCTGGTACAAGCAGATCCCCCTGCTCGATCCCGAGCGCCAGCAGCAGCTATGGCAGGAGGGAATGGAGCTGTGGCAGCACATCCTCGAGCAATACGGCGTCGGCCCCCATGGCGAGACCACAGCCGCGCCACCGAAGGCCGAGCCCGACCTCCCGCGCAAGGACCGCCGCTTCGCCGATCCGGCCTGGCGCGAGCAGCCGGTCTTCGCGCTAATCCACCAGACCTATTTGCTGTTCGCCGAGCGCCTGAGCGAGATGGTCGACGACGTGAAAGGGGTCAGCGAGCAAGAGCGCGAGCAGCTGCGCTTCGCGCTCAAGAGCGTGCTCGACGCGATGAGCCCGGCGAACTTCCCGCTGACCAACCCGGTGGTGCTCGAGCGTACGCTCGAGACCCACGGCGCCAACCTGATCCGCGGCATCGAACGGCTCACCGCCGATCTCGAAAAGGGCCAGCTGACGCATACCGACGCGAGCGCGTTCAAGCTCGGCGAGAACATCGCCTGCACGCCGGGCAAGGTGGTCCACGAGACGCCGCTCTACCAATTGATCCAGTATTCGCCGGCAACGGACGAAGTGCTGGAGACACCGCTGGTGATCTTCCCGCCGTGGATCAACCGCTTCTACATCCTCGATCTCAACCCGAAGAAGAGCTTCGTGAAGTGGGCGGTCGACCAAGGCCTGACGGTCTTCATGGTCAGCTGGCGCTCGGCCGACGCAAGCCTCGCCGACGTGACCTGGGACGACTACGTCCGCGCCGAAATCGACGCGATCGATCACATCCGCGAGCGGCTGAAGGTGCCGTCGGTCCATGCGGTCGGCTACTGCGTTGCCGGGACCACCCTCGCCGCCACATTGGCGATCCTCGCCCGGCGCCGCGAGGCCGACAAGGTGCGGAGCGCCACCTTCCTCACCGCGCAAGTCGATTTCGAGCGCGCCGGCGACCTCAAGCTTTTCGTCGACGACACCCAGCTCGAGCTGATTCGCCAGGCGAGCCAGGGCGGTTTCCTCGACGGCCGCTACATGGCGGCGACGTTCAACATGCTGCGCGGCTCCGACCTGATCTGGAACTACGTGGTCAACTACTACCTGCTCGGCGAGGACTACCCGGCGTTCGACCTGCTGTACTGGAACGGCGACGTGACCAACCTGCCGGCCAAGTGGCACGAGAGCTACCTGCGCGACCTCTACCGCGACAACAAGCTGGTCCAGCCCGACGCACTTCAGGCGGACGGTACGCCGATCGACCTGCACCTGGTCGAAACGCCGAGCTACATCCAGGCCGGGCGCGAGGACCATATCGCTCCGCCCGAAAGCGTGTGGCGGCTGACCGGGCAACTTGCCGGGCCGATGCGCTTCGTCCTCGCCGGCAGCGGGCACATCGCCGGCGTGGTCAACCCTCCCTCGGCGCGCAAATACCAGTACTGGACCAACGACTCGCTGGCGGACTCGTTGGAAGCCTTTCTAGCAAAGGCCGAGGAACACCCCGGGAGCTGGTGGACCGATTGGCTGGCATGGCTCGAATCGATCGACGGCGCGCGGGTCAAGGCCGGCGGGAAGCGCAAGCCGGGCGGACGCGGTGATTCGGTGATCGAGGACGCCCCCGGGCGCTACGTCGCGATGCGCTGACGCGCTTTTGTTGCACTGCACCATTTTCTCCTTGACTTCGCACTTGCGAGGGTTATTTTGTGCACTGC
This sequence comes from Croceibacterium segetis, assembly GCF_011320115.1. Taxonomy (GTDB): domain Bacteria; phylum Pseudomonadota; class Alphaproteobacteria; order Sphingomonadales; family Sphingomonadaceae; genus Croceibacterium_B; species Croceibacterium_B segetis. The sequence goes on from NZ_JAANOZ010000009.1 coordinate 5,793, forward strand.
AACAAGACCGAGGTACGAGGACAATGGCCGAGTCTCCCGACAACGCCGTGAAAAGCGCCGAACAGGCCTACGCCGCCGCTGCGGCCGCGGCCAAGCCGGTGAAGTCCGAGATTGCCGAAGTCGAGGCTGCGCCCGTCGCGATCGACCAACCCGCGAGGGGCGCAGCTTCGGCGAAGGCGCCGAAGTCCAAGCCCGCCGCCCGCAAGGTCACGGCCAGGAAAGCGAGCAAGCCGGCCAGCAAGAAGCCGGTTGCCAAGGTTAGCAGGAAGATTTCGAAGCCGCGCCGCCTCCCGGCTCCCAAGCCCAAGGCGCTCGCGGCGAGTGCACCCCGTTTCACAGTTACCGAATTGAAGGAAAAGATCATGGCTACCGCCAAAACCGCCGATTTCACCAAGCCGTTCACCGACGTGATCAGCGACGCGCAGAGCAAGGCCAAGGCCGCGTTCGACAAGAGCGCCGCGTTGGCCGCCGAGGCGACCGAGTTCGCCAAGGGCAACGTCGAAGCCGTCGTCGAGAGCACCAAGGTCTACGCCGCCGGCGTCCAGGACCTCGGCAAGACCTATGCCGAGGAAGCCAAGTCGGCTTTCGAGACGATGACCGCCGACATCAAGGAACTCGCCGCGGTGAAGAGCCCGGCCGAGCTGTTCCAGCTGCAAGCCAAGCTCGCCCGTCGCAACTTCGACGCGCTGGTCGCTTACAGCTCGAAGAACACCGACGCCGTGAGCAAGCTCGCGACCGAGGCCTTCGCGCCGATTTCGGGCCGCATCAGCCTCGCGGCCGAGAAGATTTCCAAGGCCGCCTGAGGCCTTTCGCACTCCCGCCGGCATCTCTCCTCTCCCATTGCCGGCATAGGAACGGGCCGGACGGATTCACTCCGTCCGGCCCGTTTCGATTCCGGGAAATCAGATGAGCGTTAACCGTTTGCATGAGCGACAACCTTGCGGCGGGACCGCGCGATACGATATTCTGCGTTCGATGACCTGGACTCACGCCTTACCCGATCCTCTCTCCACCCCGCCGTTCGCCGCGGGCGAGGACGACGATTCGGGAATCGGCGTGCGCGACGGGCAGGGCCAGGTCGGCCTTGCGACCCGCACTCGCGCCAAGCCCAAGAAGCCGAGCCAGTACAAGGTGCTTATGCTCAACGACGACTACACGCCGATGGAATTCGTCGTGATGTGCCTCAAGCGGTTCTTCCGCATGGATCTCGAGCAGGCGACCAGGGTCATGCTTCACGTCCACCAGAAGGGCGTCGGGGTGTGCGGAGTGTTTCCCTACGAAGTCGCCGAGACCAAGGTGAACCAGGTGATGGACTTCGCCCGCCAGAATCAGCACCCGCTGCAGTGCACGCTCGAAAAGGCCTGAACGAACACCAGTTCGCGCATTCGGGCATGACCAACGCGGAATGCGGGACTATAGGCTCGACTTCCCCAGCCGATCGATCGCGACACCCCGCTTGAAATTCCTCACTGCCACCGATCGCTACATCCTCCGCCTCGTGCTGATGCCGATGTTCGCGGTGTTCCTGATCGCCGCCTCGCTGCTGATCCTCGACAAGATGCTCAAGCTGTTCGAGTTCGTCTCGACCGAGGGCGGACCGGTCGGGGTGGTGTTCAGCATGCTCGTCAACCTGTTCCCCGAATATGCCGGGCTGGCGGTGCCGCTCGGGTTACTGCTCGGCGTGCTGCTCGCCTTCCGCAAGCTCGCCACCTCGAGCGAGCTCGACGTAATGCGCGCGGTCGGCCTCAGCTACGTGCGCCTGCTGCGCGTGCCCTATCTCATCGCGCTTGTGCTGGTGGCGGTGAACCTGGCTATCGTCGGATATCTCCAACCGCTCGCGCGCTACGCTTACGAGCAGCAGCAATACGAGCTACGCTCGGGCGCGCTCGGGGCGTCGATCAAGGTCGGCGAGTTCACCACGCTCAAGGACCGCATGGCGCTGCGCATCGAGAAGAGCGAGGACGACGGCCGGCGCCTGATGGGCATCTTCGCCCGCGTCGCCGACAAGAAGGGCCAGGTGCTGGCGATCTCGGCCAGCGAGGGCCGCTTTCTCGCCAGCCAGGAAAACCGCAACACCATCATCCTGCGCCTGATCAACGGCACGATCGTGCAGGATACCCCCAAGCAGGCGCCGCGGGTGCTGAGTTTCTCGCAACACGACCTGCCGGTCGACCTGCCAGCCATCGAACGCTTCCGGAAACGCGGCAACGAGAGCCGCGAATACGTCCTGCCCGAGTTGCTCAAGCTGGGCTGGAACGACACCACCCCGAAGGCCGAGCGCACCGGCAGCCAGGCCAATTTCAATTACCGGATGGTCGAGGTAGTCATGATGCTGCTGCTGCCGTTGCTTGCGGTGGCGCTGGCGATCCCGCCCAAGCGCTCGACTTCGGCGCTCGGCGTGTTCGTCTCGATCGTGCTGGTGGTCGCCTACCACAAGGTCAATCAGTACGGGCAATCGATCGCCGAACTCGGCCAGGTCAGCCCGTACCTCGCCCTGTGGGGCCCATTCGCGTTGTTCAGCTTGCTCATCGTTTGGATGTTCTACCGCGTCGCCTACGTTCCCGGCGGCCAGGCGATCGGTGCGCTGGAAACCGCCTACGCCCGGCTGGCCAAGCAAGTGAAGCGCTTGTGGCAGCGGCGCGACCGTGCGCGCGGGATCATCGCTGCGGGGGCCGCCGATGCTGTTTGATTTCTTCCCCTCGCGGACGCTGACCTGGTACCTCGCGAGGACGTTCGTCAGCCGTATCCTGGCGGTGCTGGTGATGCTCGTGCTGGTGCTGATGATGCTCGACCTGCTCACCACCACCGCCGATATCCTCGCCTATCCCGGCAACGGCGAGGGCGAGCTGCTGCGCTATGTCGGACTGCGCGTGCCGCAGCTGATTGCGCGCTTCCTGCCCTACTCGGTACTGCTGGCGACGATCATCACGCTCGCCACGTTCAACCAGAACAGCGAAGTGGTGGCGATGAAAGCCGCGGGACTCTCGGCGCACCAGATCCTCGCGCCGCTGCTGCTCGCCGCAGGTATCGTCTCGCTGACCTCGTTCGCCTTCAACGAGCGCGTGGTGACCCGCGCCACCGCCACGCTGTCGGCCTGGCAGGCAGTCGATTACGGTCCCATCCCGCGCGACAGCGGCGTGCGCAGCAATCTCTACCTGGCGGCGGGCGATGATATTCTCGCGGCGGCGACGGCAAGCGGTTCGGGCCCGGATACGACGATGCGCAATGTCACTTTCTACGAGCGCGATCCAAAGGGCATGATCCAGCGGGAGCTGCGCAGCGACAGCGCCACCTGGGCCAATCCCGGCTGGCGGCTCGCCGCTCCGACGATCTTCGACGTGCGCACCGCCGAGGCCAGTCGCTCGGCCGCGCCGATGGTAGTCGCCCGCAACCTGAGCCCGGACCAGGTGGCGCTTGGCAAGGTCTCCGCCGACTCCGAACCGCTGCCGCAGCTGTCGCGGTCGATCAAGGCGCTCGACAAGGAAGGCCGCCGCACCGCCGAGCTCAAGGGCAAGTGGTGGCACAAGATTTCCGGGCCGCTATCGGCGTTCCTGATGCCGTTGCTCGGCGCCGTCGCCGGCTTCGGGCTTGCCCGCTCGGGCTTTCTGCTCGCTCGTGCGGTCATCGGGATGGCGCTCGGCTTCGCCTATTTCGTGGTCGACAACGCTGCGCTCGCCATGGGCAGCTTCGGTGGTTATCCGCCGCTGCTCGCGGCGTGGGCACCGTTCCTGCTGTTCCTGCTGGTCGGCGAAACGGTGTTGATTCGTACCGAAGAATAGCGGGCGCAGCGCCGCTCGGCAGCGGCACTCGGTTCGCCTCATTTTTGCCTTTTTCGGGAACCGGCCGGGCGACTGCGCGTCTTTTTCGCCGGTGGCTGCGGCGAAAGGGGGCCGACAGCCGCGCGCGTTCTCGCGCTCAACGCCCCGATGGAAGGAGTACTGGAATGAAGAAGCTTTTCCTCGCCGCGCTGGCCGGGACCGCCGTGCTGGGCCTAAGCGCCTGCGGCGATAACGACGCCGACGACACCGCCACGTCGACCGACACCACCGTGGCGACGACCGAAACCTATGCGACGCCGGCTCCGGCGGACACCGTCACCGTCGACGAAGGCGCAACCGCCACGACGACGACCACGGATACCACCACGGGTGCCGGTGGGACGACCACCAGCACGACCACCACGACTCAGTAAGCATCCCCCGATGCGAACCCTGGCGGCCTCCGCGCGACGAGCGCGGGGGCCGCTGTGCGGTCAGCGAGGGATCATCGTGCTGCGGGCGATGCGCACCAGCAGCAGAGCCATGCCCTTGTGGTTCGCCTGCCAGAAAGTCGTGCCGGGCTCGAGATGGACCCGCAGGCGGCGGTGCGCCTCGCCGAGCGAATGATAGGGCACGCTCGGCATCAGGTGGTGCAGCGCGTGATAACGCAGTCCCACGGGAGCCCACAGCGCCGACAGCGGCGCCGGCGGCGGCACATTGACGGAATCGAGGTATTGCGCGGTCACCGTCATCGCCTCGCCTTCGTTCTCCCACAAATGCGCCACGAGCGTGCGCAGCTGGTTGAACAGCGCGACCAGCGAAAAGACCGCCAGCGCGACCAGCAGCGGGTGCCAGCCAAACACGAAAACGCTCACCACCAGCGCCATCGCCCAGGCACTCGCCCCGACCTCCTGCCAGAAGAAGCGGCGCTTCATTTCTTCGTCGGCCGGGCGACGCCGGAACCCCGGATTGATCGCCAGCGCGGAAAACCGCTCCCACACGAAAGTCCGCAATTTCGGAAAGACGGCGCCGAGCGGCGAGAGGATGGCGAAGCGCAAGACCAGTGCGGGCGGGGCTAGCAGGGCGATGAGGACGAACGCGGGCAGCGACCACGGCTTCATCAAGGCCAGCGGAAGGTACTCGGGATCGTCGACGGTGCCGTAGCGAGTGCGCGCATGGTGGAGCGTGTGCACGCCTTCGTACATGAACGATGGGGTCAGCAGCGGAACGCCCACCAGCACGTTCCAGGCGGTGCGGAAGCCCGGCAGCGCATTGCGATGGAGATGCGAAATCTCATGGATGAACAGGAGCGCGCGATAGAGCGCCAGCACCGCGACCAGGCCGCAAGCGAGCGCCAGCCAGGTGCCGTGCGCCAGGATCGCGCCGGCAAGCGCGGCGTAACCGATTGCCGCCGAACCGAGCATGTCCGGCCAGTAAATGCCCGCTCTCGCCGCGCCGATGTCACGCGTTAGCTCGGCCGCGGCGCGCAACATCGCCTTGTCGTCAGCGATCGCCGCATGGACGCGCCGTTCGGCCAGCACGTCCGGCGCGGCCGGGTCCAGTGATTGCATCGCGGTCATCTAAATCAGTTTTCCAAGTTTCACCGGCGGTGCGTTTCGATGGCCCTGGCTCGTAAGCCTCGCCTTGACATCGCGCAACAAGCGCACGCAGGGCTAACCGCGTCTGAACAACGCCGGGATGATCATGTCCGCCAGCAAAGTAAGTGTTGCCCCCGTGTCCGGCAAGCGCGACCTCAACGCCTTCGTCGACGTCCATTACCGGCTGAACCAGGGCGACCCCAATTTCGTGCCGCAGCTGCGCAGCGAGCTCGTCGAGCTGCTCACCCCGGGGAAGAATCCCTTCTTCGAGCATGCCCGGCATCAATTCTTCCTCGCCCGCCGCGGCGACCAGGTGGTCGGGCGCATCTCGGCCCACATCGACGAACTGGCACTAACCCAGCCGGCCGAGAAGGGCTTCGGGCCCGGTACCGGCCAGTGGGGCCTGCTCGAGGCTGCCGACAAGGAAACCGCTCAGGCCCTGATCGCGACCGCCGAGGACTGGCTGCGCGGACAAGGCATGTCCCGCGTGCTGGCGCCGATCAGCATGTCGGTCTGGGAAGAGCCGGGTTTGCTGGTCAGGGGCCACGATCATCCGCCGACGGTGATGATGGGGCACCACAATCCGGCCTATCAGGGATGGATCGAGGGCGCCGGCTATACGCCCGCCAAGAAGCTGTTCACTTACGAGCTCGACATCACCAGCGAGTTCCCGCCGCTCATCCAGCGGATCGTCGCCGCCGGTGAAAACAATCCGCGGATCAGGATTCGTCCGGTCGAGGTCAAGCATTTCGCGCGCGAGGCCGCGATCGTCATCGATATTCTGAACGATGCGTGGTCGGACAACTGGGGCTTTGTGCCGTTCACCGACAAGGAAGCCGAATACGGCGGCAAGAAGATGACTCCGTTGATCCGCGAGGATCTCAACATGGTGGCCGAACTCGACGGCAAGCCCGTCGCCTTCATGCTTACCTGGGCTAACGCCAACGAGCCGATCAAGGAGATCGGGGGCAAGCTGCTGCCGTTCGGATGGGTCAAGATGTTGCTGTGGCTGCGCAATCCCAAGTGCAACACCATGCGCGTGCCGCTGATGGGGGTGAAGAAGGAGTTCCAGAACTCGCGCCTCGCCAGCCAACTCGCCTTCATGATGATCGAATACATCCGCCGCAGCGCGGTCAAGAACTACGGCGCGACGCGCGGCGAGATCGGCTGGATCCTCGAAGACAACAAGGGGATGATCGCGATCGCCGATGCAATCGGCAGTCGCGTCAACAAGGAATACGTGATTTACGAAAAGACGCTTTGAGCGCCGCGAGGCGCGGGAACCGCGACCGCCCGCGCCACGTTTTTTGCTCGCGACGGCGCAGTCCCGCGGCCGGCGTCCCGGACTTTCTTCAATGAACGAGAAGTCAGCTGCGAAGGGCAATCCGGCACTGGCCCGGGTGCTGATAGTCGAAGACGACCCGGTCCTGGCGCTCGCCCTCGAGGATGCGCTGCTTGCGGCGGGCGCTGGGGAAGTGGCCGTCTGCCCGAGCATGGAAAGCACGATGGCCGCGCTCGAGAAGGGTCCCGCCGACGCGATCGTCATCGACGTCCACCTTGCCGATCGCGATGACGGCTGGGCCGTCGCCGAACTCGTCGACATGCTCGGCACGCGCCGCCCGCGGATCATCTTCTCGACGGGAGCGCCGCAGGACATTCCGGAAGAAATCGCGGAAATGGGGCCGGTGTTCGAAAAGCCCTACGATCCGACCGAACTTGTCGCCGCGCTCATGGGTGAGGAACGGCGCGGCCTGTTTGCCAGGTGGCGCGGCGCGATCGGCTGAACCCTTTGGCGAATCGCTCAAATGACTGCGCTCAATCGTTTGATTGCAAAAGAAAAAGGCCTCCGCGCCTATTGCGCGGAGGCCTTTCGGGATCGTATCACCGGCCGCTTGGACGGGAGGGGGGGTCTCGGCGGTGACATAGCGATAATGTCCGGGACGGGCGCCGGTTCCCGCGGCCAGAAAAAAATTTTTGGCCCGCGGGGCATCGCTAAAGCGGCTGCTTCTCGCTACCAGCGGGGCCATGCAAGCGCTCGAAGCGGCCGTGGAACCCGCGGCCATCGAGCGCGTTTCTAACACGCCTGACTTTTCGGGAAGGGGTACTATGTCCATCGGCGCCGAAGTTGCCGCACATCTTCCATTCCTCCGTCGTTACGCCCGCGCGCTCACCGGCTCGCAATCGACCGGCGACGCCTTCGTCAAGGCGACGCTCGAAGCCGCGCTGGCCGACGACGATCTTGCCCAATCGCTGAAGGGCGGGCGGGTGCCGCTCTATGCGGCTTTCAACAAGCTCTGGTCGAGCGCGTACATGGAGGTGGCCGAGGAAACGGACGGCCGCGGCGCGCATGAAACCGCGGCGCAGGACCAGCTCAAGCGGATCACTCCGCTCAATCGCCAGGCGCTGCTGCTGACCACGGTCGAGGACTTCACACCGGCCGAGGCGGCGCAAATCATGGATGTCGACGAGAGCGACATCTCCCAGCTGGTGCAGGAAGCGATCGAGGAAATCGACCGCGAGAACACCACCAGCGTGCTGATCATCGAGGACGAGCCGCTGATCTCGATGCAGCTCGAAGACCTCGTCCGCTCGCTCGGACATGACATCTGCGGCACCGCGGCCACCCGCACGCAGGCCCAGCAGATCGCCGCCGAACAGACGCCCGGCCTGGTGCTCGCCGACATCCAACTGGCTGACGGTTCGTCGGGTCTCGACGCGGTCGACGACATCCTCGAGATGGACAGCATGCCGGTGATCTTCATCACCGCCTATCCGGAGCGGCTGCTGACCGGAAACCGACCCGAGCCGACTTACCTGATCACCAAGCCGTTCCAGGAGTCGACCGTCCGTGCGGCGATCAGCCAGGCGCTGTTCTTCGGCTCCAGCCGCCCGCTGGGCTGATCCCGCCAGCGGCCGAAACGATCACGTCCCCGGCGCATCGCCGCGCCGCGGGGCGCGCATCGCGAAGGCGGTCGGCTCGCGCACCGGGATCGTCAGCACGCAGGTGACGCCTTCCGGGTCGAAATCGAGTTGGACCGGGCTGTCGAGCTCGTTGGCGACGATCTTCTCGATCAGGTCGGTCCCGAAACCGCGCCCGCGTGTCTCCTTCACCGGCGGCCCGCCGCGTTCCTTCCATTCGAGGCGCACGCGGCCTGACGGGGTCAACCGCCAGTCGATCGAAACCTCACCGCCGGATCGCGTCAGCGCGCCGTATTTCGCGGCGTTCGTCGCGAGCTCGTGGATCGCGAGGCCAAGGGAAAGCGCGTCGTTCGGGGCCAGCGAAATGTCAGGTCCCGAGATCGCGATCCGGTGTTCTTCGGTTTGGCGGTAGGGTGCCAGCTCGGCGTCCACCACCGCGCGAATCTGGGTCGTACCCCAGTCCGATTGAGTCAGCAGGTCGTGCGTTGCGGAAAGGGCGCGAATGCGGCCGTCGAGCCCCGTAACAAACTCGTCGAGGTTCTTCGCCCTTCGCCGGGTCAGGGCAATAATCGACAGGACGTTGGCCAGCGTGTTCTTGACTCGATGGTTGAGCTCGCGCGTGAGCGAGTTGCGGATCGACGCCTGCTCTTCGAACCAGTGTAGCGCCGCTTCGTCCTCGGTGGCTTGCTGGGTCAGCATCCGCACCACCAGCATCAGCAGGCTGGCGACGAGCAGGCCGAACACCAGAATCAGCATCGAAAGGCCCGAAAGCGTCGTCGGCTGCGGCGCCTCGATTTCGAGCACCCAGGGATGATTGGCGATGGTCACCGGTAGTGTATAAGTCTCGCCAAGCCGGCCTTTGAGGCTGATCTCCGCCAGCAGGTTGCCGGGCGTCGCTTGGCGATCGTACAACCTGATGCCGAACACCCCCGGCCGATCGAGTTCAAGCGCCGAGGCGAGGAAGTCCTCGGCGTTGAATGGGCTGTAAATGAAGCCTTTGAGATGACGGCCGCGCGCGTCGGTACCGAACACCGGCATATAGATCAGGAAGCCCGGGGCGGTCCCGTCACCTTCCTGCTCGAGCACCACCCTGCCGCTCGCCGTCGGCCGTGCGTTGCGCTCGGCATCAAGCATCGCCGCCCGGCGGATGGGGTCGGAAAACATGTCGAAGCCGAGCGCTCGCCGATTGCGCTCGGTATCGGGCTGCAGGAAGATTACCGGCACCGCATAGGGCTGAGCCGGAGCGAGCGCCGGGTGGAGCGAGACGCGTCCGGGCGCCTGCGCCGCCAGCAGCGCATTGACACCGGCAGCCTGGCCGCGCGGGACAATCTTCGCCCAGCCGATGCCCTCGGCGCCGCGGTAATCGGCGTCGAGCCGCAGTTCCGATACGAACCGCCGGAAGAGCGACGCCGGAACCTCGTCGAGCGTGGCGAGCAGCGCTGCGCCGGCACGCAGGTAGGCGCTGCTGGCGTTGGACCGGCGCTCGAGCGCGGAAGCGACAGCGTCGGCCTGGCTGTGCAGCTGCGCCTCGGCGCGCTGATTCTCGCCGCGCTCGACCGCATAGACGCTGAGCGCGGTGATCGCCGCACTCAGCACGAAGATCGCCACCGGAACGCCGCGCGGATAGCGAACAAGCCAGCGCTTGGTCCTGCTACGCGGAGTTGCCATTATCTGCAATTTTCCGTCCCTTGCCCGGCAACGTTGCGATCACGGCGCCCCCTGGCGAGTCATCTAGCCAATCTAAATTGGATTAACCAACCGTCCGCGGTCGATTGCGGGAACCGGACGCGACCGCTTTCGTTCCACACTAACCTTTGACGGGTGTTCATGCGATGCAGCTATGCAACAGGTTCCCTGCCTGATGCTGCATCGCGTTTACTATATACACGGGGGCTGAAATTGCATTTCATGGCAGGTGGCAAGAAGAACAAGACGGGCACAGTGCCCAAAGACGGTGCCAAGCCTCGCGATCCCGAATGGACCGCGGGGCTCAAGCGGCTGTATGATTCGGTCGTCGACGAGCCGCTGCCCGATGCCTTCACCGAGCTGCTCAACAAGCTAGATGCGGCCGACTGATGAGCAAGGTCATGCCCCGGCCAGAGCTGCCCAAGCGCAGCCCCGATGAAAAGCGCGCCTTCAAGCGCGAGCTGACCGACGTCGTTCCCCATTTGCGCGCCTTTGCCCGCGGCCTGTGCGGCCGACCGGACATGGCCGACGACCTGGTCCAGGAAACGCTCCTCAAAGCCTGGGCGGCGCAAGACCGCTTCGAACCCGGCACCTCGATGCGTGCCTGGACTTTCGTGATCTTGCGCAACGCCTACCTCACCGACATGCGCCGCAATCGCTTTCGCGGCGACTATGACGAGACGGTCGCCGAACGGGTGCTCACCGCGCCCGCCGGGCAGGAGGAGCCGATCCACCTGTCCGACATGCACCGCGCACTGCTGACGCTGCCACCCGAACGGCGCGAGGCGCTGCTGCTGGTCGGCGCCGGCGGGTTTTCCTACGAGGAGGCGGCCAGCATCTGCGGCTGCGCCGTCGGCACGATCAAGAGCCGCGTCGGCCGCGCCCGTGCGGCGCTGACGGCGATGATCGAGGACGGCCACATTCCCGAGCGTTCGCTGTCCGATCCGCAGGCGCACCGGGCAATCCTCGAGGAGCTCGACGAGGTCGCCGCCGGCAACGGCCGGTCGGTAGCGACCCGCTAGGGGCTAAGCTCGTGAGGCGGCTTGATCGCCGCCCGCCGGCGCGGCACAGTCAGGCCATGGGCGACGGGACCGACCAGATTGCGGACATCGCGGTGCCGGCCGATCCACCGCCGCGCCGGCGCGCGCTGACCTTCGCCGCGCAGGAACTGCGGCTGATCTCGGCGCTCGTGCTGCTGCTCGCCATCGGGCTGTTCCTGGCATTGCCGTTCGTGCTGTCGATCGGCGCCGTCGTGTTTCTGCCGGTCGTGACCGCGATGATGCTGACGATCGTGCTCTCGCCGCTGGCCGACCGGCTGGCCCAGGGCGGGCTGCCGAACGTCCTCGCCTCGCTGGTTTCGCTGCTCGTATTCCTCGCCATCGTAGTGCTCGCCCTCACCGCGGTGCTGCGTCCGGCGGTCGGCATGTACGACGAAGTGCCGGCGATGATCGACCGCATCGGCGAGCACTTCAGCCATCTGCAGCACAATTTTCGCTGGGTGACGCAGCTCAATCACCAGTTGACCAACCTCACGGGCAACGGCGGGCGGCGCGAGGTCGTCCTGGCCAGCCCGTCGATGCTCGAGCAGGTCGCTTTCGCAACGCCGACGGTCGTTCTCGAGGTGCTGCTCACCTTCCTGATGGCGTTCTTCATGATCGAGGCGCGCGTGCGCGTGCGCCGGCGGCTGCTGCTCGACCGCCAGCATGTCGGCGCGAGCCTCAAGGTCGCACGGGTGATCCGCGACGTGCAGGATCGCGTTGCCGCCTACATTCTCACTGTCGGGTTGATTAATTTCGGCATCGGCGTGATCGTCGCGCTCGGCGCCTGGGGCCTCGGCCTCGACGCGCCGATCATGTGGGGCGGGCTCGCCGCGCTGCTCAACTTCATGCCGTATATCGGCCCGCTGACGATGATCGGCCTGCTGGCGCTGTTCGGCATTGGCACGAACACCTCGCCGCTGGTCGGGGCGATACCGGCGCTGTGCTACCTCGGCCTGCACGCGATCGAGTCGAACGTCGTCACGCCGTCGATCCTCGGCGCCCGCTTCACGATGAATCCGGTGCTGATCCTGCTCGCACTGAGCTACTTCACGTGGATCTGGGGCGTCACCGGGGCGCTGCTGTCAGTGCCGATCCTGCTGACGCTGACCGCCCTGGTCGACCACCTCGGCAAGCCCAACCTGATCGGCTTCATCTTCGGCGAGCCGCTGTTCGCGGCCAATCCGCTGGAAACGGCCGAAGAAGTCGTGGCCGAAGCCCCGGCCCCTTCGGCCTGATTCTTCTCAGCTCGGGTATTTCCAGGCCGAGCCACGCTCGAGGTTCTCGGCGGCGAAGTCCCAGTTGAGATGGTTGTCGAGGACCGCTTTCAGGTAATCCGGCCGCACGTTCTGGTAGTCGAGGTAGTAGGCGTGCTCCCACAGGTCGATGGTCAGCAGCGGGTTCTTGCCGCTGTCGGCCAGGGTGTCGCCGTCGTGGGTCTCCTCGAGCGACAGCGTGCCGCCGTTGTCGGCCAGCCACACCCAGCCGTTCGAGAAGTGGCCCACCCCGCGCTCGACCAGCTTTGCCTTGAGCTCATCGAGCGAGCCGAACGCCGCATCGATCTTGCTCGCAAGCTCGCCCGTGGGCGTGCCGCCGCTGGGAGCGAGCGAATTCCAGTAGAAGCCGTGGTTCCAGCTTTGCGCCGAGTTGTTGAACAGGCCCTGGTTGGAACCGCGCGCGCCGGCGATCACTTCTTCGAGGCTCTTGCCGGCGTTGTCGGTGCCTTCGACAGCCGCATTGGTCTTGTCGATATAGGCCTTGTGGTGCTTGCCGTGATGAAAGCCCAGCGTCTTCGCGCTGACCGCCGGTTGAAGCGCCTCGGGGTCATAAGGCAGCGGCATGAGTTCGAAAGCCATCGGTCCGTCCTTCCTGTTGTCTGGGTCGTTCGTTTTGCCAACGCGCCGGAACGCAGCTAGTGCCGCGCTCTGTAAATCGCAATCGGCCGGTGGCAAGTTACAGCGACGCGGCACTCAAGGGGTTCGCATGGCACGCAGGTATTTCGGCACCGACGGCATCCGCGGGCGCGCCAACGACGGCGTGCTGACGCCGGAGCTGGCGATGAAGGTCGGCCAGGCCGCGGGCCGCCACTTCCTGCGCGGCGACCACAAGCATCGGGTGATCATCGGCAAGGACACGCGCCTGTCGGGCTACATGATGGAAACCGCGCTGGTCGCCGGCTTCACCAGCGTCGGGATGGACGTGATCCTCACCGGGCCGCTGCCGACTCCGGCGATCGCCATGCTCACCCGCGAGATGCGCGCCGATCTGGGCGTGATGATCTCGGCCAGCCACAACGCCTTTCCCGACAATGGCATCAAGCTGTTCGGGCCCGACGGACTCAAGCTCAGCGACGAGGACGAGGAGGCGATCGAGGCGTTGATGAGCTCGAAGATTCCGCTGGCGACCGGCGGCGATGTCGGCCGCGCGCGGCGGATCGAGGATTCTCGCGGGCGCTACATCCACGCGGTCAAGAACTCGGTCGGCGACGAAGTCCGCTTCGACGGCCTCAAGGTCGTGATCGATTGCGCCAACGGCGCCGCCTACCAGGTCGCCCCGACCGCGATCTGGGAGCTCGGCGCGCAGATCTTCGCCGTCGGCGTCGAGCCCAACGGCCTTAACATCAACGACAAGGTCGGCTCGACCGCGCTCGAGACGGTCAAGGCCAAAGTGCTCGAGGAAGGCGCCGACATCGGACTTGCCCTCGACGGCGATGCCGACCGGCTGATCGTCGTCGACGAGAACGGCGAGACCGTCGACGGCGACCAGCTGATGGCGCTGATCGCGACCCGGATGGCCGAGGCGGGGCAGCTCAAGGGCGGCGGCGTGGTCGCCACGGTGATGAGCAACCTCGGGCTCGAGCGGTATCTCGATGGCCTCGGGTTGAACCTGGTGCGCACCGGCGTCGGCGATCGATACGTGCTCGAGGCGATGCGCGCCGGCGGCTACAACGTCGGCGGGGAGCAGTCTGGGCACATGATCCTGCTCGACCATGCGACAACCGGCGACGGGACGATCGCGGCGCTGCAAGTGCTCGCCGAACTGGTCCGTTCAGGCAAGAAGGCAAGCGACCTGCTGCACTTGTTCGAGCCGGTCCCGCAACTGCTGAAAAATGTCGTTTACGCCGATGGCGATCCGCTGGCCGACGCTGCCGTCAAAGCCGCCATCGCCGAGGGCGAGCGGGCGCTCGACGGACGCGGCCGCCTGGTGATCCGCAAGTCCGGCACCGAGCCGAAGATCCGCGTGATGGCCGAAGGCGACGACGCCGGCGAGGTCGAGCGGGTGGTCGATTCGATCTGTGACGCGGTTAAGAAGGCGGCGGCATAATGCTCGAAATGCGCCCCGATTGCGAACGCTGCGGTGCGGACCTTCCGGCCGAAGCGGCGGGCGCGTTCATCTGCAGCTTCGAATGCACCTTCTGCGCCCCTTGCGCCGAAGCGCTCGACGACGTGTGCCCGAACTGCGGCGGCGAGCTGGTCGACCGCCCCACGCGGGCGAAACGGCATCACGACAAGCACCCGCCGAGCACCCAGCGCCGGTTCAAGCGATGATCCCTCCGCCCCGCGTCCTCGCCATCGCCGGCTCCGACAGCTCGGGTGGCGCGGGGATCCAGGCAGATATCAAAACCATCACCATGCTCGGCGGCTACGCGATGACCGCGATCACCGCGGTTACGGCGCAGAATTCGGTGGGCGTTCAGGCGGTGGAGGTGCTGTCGGCGGACATGGTTGTAGCCCAGATCGACGCCTGTCTGTCGGACATCGGGGCAGACGCGATCAAGATCGGCATGCTCGGCTCGCCGGAAATTGGACATTGCGTGGCCGAGAGGCTCGAGGGCCTTCACCTGCCGGTGGTGTTTGATCCTGTCATGGTTGCGACGAGCGGTGCGATCTTGGCGGACGAGGCCACCGTAAAGGCGTTCAAGCGCATCATGAAGCTGGCAACAGTCACAACACCAAACCTGCCCGAGCTTGAAGCGTTATCGGGAACTTCAGCCGGTCAGGAGTGGCAAATGGCCGAGGCCGCGGAGGAGCTCGTGGATCGGCTCGGCGCGCAAGCGGTCCTTGCCAAGGGCGGGCATTGGCCCGGGGGCACAATCAGGTATTCCGATGGCCGTGTGGCCTCTACTGACGGTCTCATTTTCGACGTTTTATTTTCGCGTTCGACTGAGGGCCATTGGAACGAGTGGACTTTCGAGCATGAGCGTATCGATACGCAACACACGCACGGGACGGGCTGCACGCTGTCGAGTGCTATCGCCGTCGGTCTCGGCAACGGCTTTCCTTTGAATGGTGCGGTGAAAGCAGGGATCGATTTCCTTCAGGCTGCCCTCAAAGGCGCCCCCGGCTTCGGTTCCGGGCACGGCCCGATGGGCCACCACGCGGTACGCTAATCCTTGATCTTGTAGAACCTGGCGATGTGCTTCCACGCGTCTTCGGCTGTCTCGCACCACTGAAACAGCTCGAGGTCGCGTCGCGCGATCGTGCCTTCCTCGCACAGTGCCTCGAAGTTGACCACGCGGTCCCAGAACTCGCGGCCGAACAGCAGGATCGGGATCGGCTTCATCTTGCCGGTCTGGATCAACGTCAGCGTCTCGAAGAACTCATCGAAGGTGCCGAACCCGCCCGGAAACACCGCCACCGCTCGCGCGCGCAGCAGGAAATGCATCTTGCGCAGAGCGAAGTAGTGGAAGTGGAACGACAGATACGGGGTGACATAAGGGTTCGGCGCCTGCTCGTGCGGCAGGACGATGTTGAGGCCGATCGATTCCGCCCCGGCGTCACTCGCGCCGAGGTTGGCCGCTTCCATGATCGACGGGCCGCCGCCGGAGCAGATCACGAATTGCCGTTCACCATGCTCGACGATCGACTTCTCGCTGACCATCCGCGCGAGGCGGTAGGCCTCGGCGTAGTATTTGGCTTTGGCGGCCAGGCTCTCGACGACCTTGCGCTCGGATTCGGGCAAGTCCTTGGCTCCGGCGAGCGCGGTTTCGACCGCACCGGGCGGCGGAATGCGCGCCGAGCCGTACATCACCAGGGTCGAGCCCACCCCGGCCTCGTCGAGCAGCATCTCCGGCTTCAGCAGCTCGAGCTGAAAGCGCACCGGGCGCAGCTCTTCGCGGAGCAGGAAATCGGTATCGGCGAAGGCGAGGCGATACGCCGGGTGGCGCGTCTGCGGTGTATCGGTCGGCGCCCGTTCGGCGAAGCCCGCTTCCTGTTCGGCACGGTAGAATTTGCGTACCGTCAACTCGCGGTCGTCGTCGCCCGGCTTATCCTTATCCACGCTTGTTCCTTCGTCCATCTTGCGAGCCGACCTAGGCGTTAGAGGCGGCGAAGAAAAGCGCTCGGTCGTATCAGGGCCTCGGCGGGGTGCCACCAGTCTGCACCTGCAGCCCCTGGAGAATCTGCGCCAGGGATGCGTCCCCAGTGGCGGCCTGCTGGTCTTCGGGCGGGGCGCCGTCGGCCGCTGCGGCCTGCTGTCTGTCGAGATAGAGCGCGGCCAGCTCCTGGTTGCTTTGCAGATCGGCGTCGGGCGTGTCGCGCGAAGCGAGCCGCAGCCGCGTGGCCGGCGAGCGGCCGGCTTGCTCGTCTTCGGAGCGCTGCTCGGCGAGCAATTGCTGCTCGGCGCTGAGTTGCGGCGGCGCGGGCGCGTTGAATTCCTGCGCCCGCAGCTCAAGGATTCGCCGGCAGCGCTCGAGTTCTTCCCTGGCCAGTTGCGGATCGCATCGATCGTGCCCGCCGAGACGCGCCACCCCTTGCGGGCGGCTGTCGGCGGTCGACGAGACCGCCGCCTGGGTTTCATCCGGAGAGGCCCCGACTTTGCTCAGCTGGGGCTGCTGGGGCGTTCTGTCTTCAGGGGAGATCTGCCGCAGCGCAGCTGTCCGCGGGACCGACGGCTGCGACGCCGCTGTCGCCCGGTCGCGCGGCTGGGGCGAGCCTTGCGGCGAATCCTCCCCGGGTGCGAGTTGATCCACGTGCGACCGATCGTTCTCGGGGAGCGAGATCGCGAATTCGTCCAGCCGGGCCGGATCGCTCGCCGCCTGCGCCAAGAGAGGCACGGAAACGCCCGCCAGCAACGTCATGGCGGCAAGGGCGGCCGCGCGCATCACCAGCTTTGCGTCACCGCGACGGCATCGCCGCCCGACTGGCTGATGGCGAGATCGGTATGGTTGTCGCCCACCTGGGTCCACGACAACTGGTTGTTGCCGCCGGTTTGCGTGGCGGTCATCGCATTGCCCGAGCCCTCCTGCACCAGTCGCGCCTGGTTGTTGTCGCCCGACTGCGCGAGCGTCATGGCGTTGTTGTCGCCGAGCTGTGTCGCGGCAACGCCGCTGCTGACGCTCTCGCCCTGCTGGTCGAACAGCATGACGTTGCCGTTGCCCGCCTGCTGCAAAAGCGCCACCTCGGGTCCGAGGCCGGATTGGGTGAGATCGAGCTGGTTGCCGCCGCCGTCCTGGGCGACCAGCGCATAGTGTGCGCCCTCCCCCGACTGGCTCACCACGGCGCGGTTGCCGTCGCCGCTGCGCTGATCGATCCGTGCATACTGCGTGTTCGCGGTCTGCGAGATCGTCGCCAGGCCGGCGTTGCCGATCTGGGTGATGAAGGCCCCGCGATCGTTGCCCGGGCGCGTGATGGTAAACGGGTCCGGGTGGCGATCGTAGTCGACCTTTTCGCGGGCGTTGCCTTCGGGGCTGGGATTGCCGTGATTGCCGTTGCACGGATTGCCGGTGCCGACGCCTGGACCGTCGGTGCACGGTCCGCCAGGCGTGTCCTTGCCTGTGTCCGCCTGGGCCGGGGCTGCTGCCGCGATGCTCAGGACGGTCGCCAGGATCGCGCTCGCAATCAGTCGTTTCATCATCAATTCTCCAGCTGCGGGCCCTGGCGGACCACGGCGCGATTGCCGCTGCCGCTCTGGTGCACGGTGGCGGCGTTGCCGTTGCCGGCCTGCGTCAACTCGGCGTCGTTGCACGCGCCGTCCTGCTTCACCTCGGCGCTCGCCGTCGCGCCCGACTGCGAAATCGCCAGCTTCTCGCCGCTACCGGACTGGACCGCGAGCGCGGCGTTGTCGTTGCCGTGCTGATCGAGCCGGATCGTTCCGTCGGGATCGCCGCGGACGATCGTCGCGGTGTTCCCGGTGCCGCCGCGGATGATGGTCGTCGTGCCGCGATCCTGGTTAGCCATGGAAGGATCTCCCGGACAGGTCTCGGCCGCGCCGGCTAACGCCGGCAGGCACAGTCCGGCAAGGACGAGCGCACGGCGGGCGAAGAGCGGCAGAGGCATGTTTTCTGTCCTACATCAAACACTTGAAGAGGACCAACCCGGCCCGCGCCAAGAGGAGCGGACCGGGCAGGCCTGGCGGCGAGACGCCCGAGGGCGCCCCGCCGCTTTCACTCACGAACCCTGCGTGACGGTGGCGGTGCTGTTCGAACCGCTCTGCAGGACGTTGGAGAGGTTGCCGTTCGACGACTGCAGCACGGTCGCCGTGTTGCCGTTGCCGGACTGGGTCAGGTACGAGTCGTTGTCGTCACCGGTCTGATCGACATTGGCATTGTTGCCGCTGCCGGTCTGGTCGACTGCCGAGTAGTTGGCGTCGCCCGACTGGAAAACGTCGGCAACGTCGTTGTTGCCCGACTGCGACAGGCTCGAGACGTTGTCATGACCGAGCTGGTGGACACCGCTTGCCAGGCTGATGTTGTTGCCACCCGGGAACGGCACTTCCGAGGTCGTCGGGTAGTTGTTGTTCACGCCCGACTGGCTGATCGACGAGCTGTTGCCCGAACCGGCCTGCTCGACGAATGCTGCGGTGTTGGTACCGGAGGCAAGAACGCCGGAAGCGTTGTTGCTGCCGCCCTGCTGGATGAACGCGAAGTTCGAGGCACCGGTGGTGGTCACGCTCGAGCTCAGCACGTCACCGACCTGCTGCACGTCGACATAGCTCGAGAAGTTCGGATCGTTGAGGATCGGCTCACCGAGTTCGGTCGAAGTGTAGCCCCCGCTGCCGGCGGCCGAGTTCTGCGAGATGCCCGACGAGTTGCCGTTGCCGGTCTGGGTCACGCGCGCCGCGTTGTTGGCCGCCAGCTGGGTAACCGCCGAGCCGTTGTTGTTGCCGCTCTGAGTGACCACGGCGGCATTGTTGTTGGCTTGCTGGTCGACGCTGGAGTCGTTCGTGTCGCCCGACTGGTCGACGGTCGCCGAGTCGGCGTCACCCGCCTGCGTCACGTACGAGGTCTGGTTCTGCGAAGCATCGTGCTGCGTCACCGTGGCGGTACCATTGCTGCCGATCTGGCTGACTCCGCTGATGCCGAAGATCCCGGTCTGTGAGACGGTGGCGGTGTTGCCGCCGCCGCCGGCCTGGGCGACGGTGGAGGTGTTGCCGTACGAATTGTCGCCGCCGTTATCGAGGCCCTGGGTCACGTTGGCGATGTTGCCGTCGCTCGACTGGTCGACCGACGAGGTCTGGAAGTCGTCGAATTGCGACACGCTGGCAGTGTTGCCGTTGCCCGACTGGTTGATGCCCGACGTGTTGGCGAGCGCCGAGGTGGCGGTCTTCTGCGTCACCGTGGCGGCGTTGTCGTTGCCGCCCTGGGTGATGCTCGACACGCTGATCGGCGCCGCGCCCGGAGGATAGCTGCCCCCTTCGGCCGACGGTCCGCCCGGATAGAGGCTGCCGTCGTCTTCCTGCGTCTGCACGGTAGCAGTGTTGCCGGTGCCGGTCTGGCTGATGCTCGACGAGCCGCCGGTGGTGCCGTTCTGGTTGACCAGCGCGGTGTTGTTGGCGTTCTGCTGATCGATGCTCGACACGTCGTTCGAGCCGGTCTGGTTGACCGTGGCCGTCTGGGCGTCGCCGCTCTGGCTGACGTTGGACGTGTTGTCCTGCGCCATGGCCGGCGCGGCGACGAACAGCGCCGCTACGGACGCCGAGGTAAGAAGAATCCTTTTCATGAGTGTATTCCCTCTGCTTGCTTGGATGTGTCCGGCGTCGGCGCGCGGAATTGCGCGGCGGCGCGGTATGCGAGGCCCGTTGGCGGGCTTCGGCCGTTGGGGTTCGCCGGCGCGGCCCGAAGGCCGGCCGCGATCCCGCATCCGGAGGGGAGTTCAGCTTCAGAAGGAACGGCCACGGCCGTCGCGCAATGGCACGGCCTTGGGCGCAAGTTCTGGAACATGGTTGTCAAACTCCTCCCGGAATTTCATAACCATGCCTGTCCGGCGCACCGCGCCGGGCAGACCTGGTTGTCTCACAGCAACTTCGTCAATCCGGGCGCGTCGGGGCTGCAACCTCGGCGCGCCTTTTTGCACCGACCCCGCGGAGGCGCTGCAACGCCCCCTCGATGCCACCGGAAGACTTCGGCGTTTTCCCGGGCAGGTCCGGCCCCTGCCCGCGCCGTCCGATCGCCCCAGGCGGGGCCGATCAATCTCGTTCGCGCCCGCCCTTCAGCGGCCCGAGCGCCTTGCCGTCGACATCGGCCGCGGCGGTGCGCTTGATCTTCAAGGGCGCGGTCGCCGGCGCGTTCCTGAGCGCCTCGGCGACTTGCGTCCGGTCGAGCTCGCCGTCCCGCTCGCGCCGGTACTGCAGGAGCAGCGGCTGGGCGGCGGCGGGATTGGCGAAGTTCCACAAGCGCAGCTCGGCGCCGTCGAGCACCAGCTCCCACACGGCCTTCTCGATCGCTTGCTCGAGCGCAACCTGGTCGGGCTCGTTGGTGGTGTATCCGGCGTCGGCCTGGAGCAAGTCCTTGAAGGCCACGTAGCGGAAGGCGTTGGCGCCGATGCCCTGGCTGGCGATGGTCTTCGAGGCGGTCACCGTGGTCAACACCTCGCCGGTGCGGACCGAGACCGCGCGCAAGTACACGGTGACGGTGTCCTGACGGTATTCGGTGTGCCCGCCGATGCCGAGGAACGCCGCGCCGACGCCGCCGGTGACGGTGTTGGTGTCGTAGCCGACCACGCCGCCTTCGAGCAGCACCCCGGCGAACAGCAGCGCCGGCAGCGCTTTCGGATTGACGCCTTGCTCACCGAGGTAGCGCTCGCGCATTTCGCGGATGATCTGCCGCTCGTTGAGCAGGTTCTTAAGCGATTCGCGCTCGACGATGGTGAACCACTGGCGATTGCCGGCGTCCTGCAGCGCCTTGACCAGGATCGAGGCACCGCCTTGCGAGACCGCTCGCGACAGCGTCTGGCCCTGCTCGCTCGGCTTGAATTGCCCGGTCTGGTCGGAGAAGCCGTAGACCGCCACCGCGACCGGCCGATCGGGCGCGGGAAGCGCCTCGAGCAGCGTCTGCGTCTGGGTCTTGTCGGGGATGTAGGCTTTGGAAGTGGTTTCGGGGAACAGCGTGCGGCCAGCGTTCGTCACCGTGGCGCAGCCGGAAAGGGCGCAGGCGGCGGTACAGGCGAGAAGAGCTTTGAAGTACATCGGCGCGCCCTAGTTCACTTCGACAAAGGTCGGCACGACGATGGTGGTGACCTCACCGGTGTCGTCGTCGGTGATGGTCAGGGTCACGTTTTCGAGCCCGCGGTCGAAGGTGATCGTCTGGCCGCCGAAGCTGATGGTGCCGTGCTGCTGCGGGTTGTCACCGAAGATCGCATCGGTGATCTGCGACGAAAGCGCCGAAAGCAGCCGCGATTGCAGCTGGCGGGCGAAGATGTCCGCCTGCGAGCTTGAAGTCGAGGCGTTCGGGTCCTTGTACTTGTTCTGCGCGTTGGCGATGCCGAGCAGATGCGCCGAATTGAACGGGTTTCCCCCGAAGCTGGGGTCGACCGGCTGATAAGTGATGTCCTGCGCCGGCGCCGGGTAAGCGGCGCAAGCGAGCAGGATCGCGCCCAGCGCGAAAGTCTTGGCTTGCCTTGTCATTGACCCCCCCGGGTCGAAATTGAATTACGATCCCTTCGGAATGGCGCCCAAAGGCAACCCCATGGACCTTCCGAAAGTTAACGAATTATTATGACTCGCGCCGCCGATTCGCATCCCCACAACTGGGGAACCTAAGAATTATCCGTGTGTTACGCCTCGCCGGTCCCGTTTCGGGACAATCCACGTCCTCGCTCAACCCGAGCAAAAGGTGTGCGTCAGGCGCAGCAATTGCAGCGACGTAGTCACCGAGGCTTTCGCGTGAATTTGCTTCAGATGGCTGCGCACCGTGCTCAGCGACACGCCGAGGTCGCGTGCGATCTGCTTCGGCGAGTTGAGTTCGGCGAATTCCTTGAGCACGCGGATCTCCGCATTGGTCAGCTTGAGCTCGGCAGCGAGGCCGCACGCAACGATGTCCCGCAGCGGCAGCGACGGGCTGGCGAGCACGCAGACCGCGCGGTCCCAGTGCGCCGGCTTCCAGGCGCGCAGCACGGCCCAGTGGCGCTTGGCCTTGCCGCGGATCAGCTTGCGCTGGACGTCGGGACCGACGTTGTGAAGGAATTCGACGAACTCGCTCCTCAGTTCATCGTCGTCGACGATCAGCTTGCCCTTGCGGATGCACAGCGGCATCGGCCCGTCGAGCAAGCGCGGAGCATCGTCGCAGCACCACAGCACGCACTGGTCGTAATCGACGACGATCTTGGGCCGGGGATCGAAGGCCTCGAACGCGGCGGCGAACTCGACCCGGCATTCGTCGGCCATCGCTTCGGCCGGCGACCGCGAAGCCATCATCTCGAACCGCCGGAATCGCGAATTTTCTGCTCGCGGAACGCCCGCGCCTTGCGACCCATCCATGCCCCCTTCCGCCTCCCGATAGGGGAAGCGCATGATTTCTCATGTAAAAATCTAGGCTAACCGTTCCGCGCCCGGCGTTCAACTGCGATTTGTGGAAAAGGCTGGAGGTTGCTCCAAGGTGGAGCAGTCTGGCCGCCGGTTATGGGGGGCCCTCCGCACGGACGCGGCGTCGGTGACCGGCGCCGGGCGAAAGAAGATTGGATGCCCCGCAAGGATTCGAACCTTGATTGACGGAGTCAGAGTCCGCTCTCTTACCGTTAGAGGACGGGGCAACGAAGGGCGCGCATCTAGGTTGGCGTCCAGCGCGCGTCAACCCGCTGGTTCCACGCCGTGGAAGCCGCGTGCTTGCCCCCATCCTTCCGCTCCGCTAGCCTGACCCCAGGTCCCCGCCGCAAGGCGGGTGGAAACTTGAAAGTCTGGATTTCTCATGGCGGATCACTCACCGCCGCAACGGTCGCAAGAATTGGCCGGGCAGGTTGGACAGTCACCCGACGCGCCGCGGGCGGGCACCGGCGACGCGCCAGAGCGGCGGCACTTCCCTCACCAGCGCCAGGCCTATGCCGCGATCGACCTCGGCACCAACAACTGCCGCCTGCTGATCGCCCGCCCGGCGAGCGCGAATTTCGTCGTCATCGACGCCTTCAGCCGCGTCGTTCGTCTCGGTGAGGGACTCGCGCAGACCGGGCGTCTGAGCGACGCGGCAATGGACCGCGCGGTCGGCGCCCTCCGGGTTTGCGCCGACAAGCTGCGCCGCCGCAACGTCCACCTCGCCCGCTCGGTGGCGACCGAGGCCTGCCGAAGGGCGAGCAACGGCGCCGAATTCATCGAACGGGTCCGCCGCGAGACCGGCATCGCGCTCGACATCATCTCGGCCCAGGAAGAAGCCCGCCTCGCGGTTCTCGGCTGCCACATCCTGCTCGAGGACGGGATCGGCCCGGCGATGATCTTCGATATCGGCGGCGGTTCCACCGAGCTGGTATTGATCGAGCCCGGCGGGCCGGTGCCGCGGATCGTCGACTGGCAGAGCGTGCCCTGGGGCGTCGTCTCGCTGACCGAGACCGTCGGCCATGAGGACGAACACGCCGACGAAGCGACGCGCGCAGCGCGCTACGCCGAGATGCGGCGTGTGGTTGCCGAAAGCTTCGCCGAATTCGCCGAACGGGTAAAGCAGCACCAGGCACCGGACTTGCGTCTGCTCGGCACCAGCGGCACCGTCACGACGCTCGCCAGCGTCCACCTCGAGCTGCCGCAATACGACCGCAAGGCCGTCGACGGGCTGATCGTCCCGTCCGAATCGATGCGCGGGATTTCCTCGCGGCTCGCCGGGATGAGCCCGGCCGACCGGCGCACTTTGCCGTGCATCGGTCAGGAACGCGCCGACCTTGTCGTCGCCGGTTGCGCGATCCTCGAGACGATCCTCGACTTGTGGCCCGCCCCCCGCCTCGGTGTCGCCGACCGCGGCATTCGCGAAGGCATCCTGCGCAGCCTGATGGCGGCAGAGGCCGAGGGCGCTCAGGCCCGCGCCAGCCTCAAGCGCGGGCGGGAAGAAGGGTGAGCGGCCCCGGCAAGGACCTCGGCCGACGGGTCAAGACCGCCCGCGGTCGGACCGCCTCCTCGACCCGTTGGCTCGAGCGGCAGCTCAACGATCCCTACGTCAAGCAGGCCAAGGCCGAAGGCTACCGCAGCCGCGCAGCGTACAAGCTGGCCGAGCTCGACGAGCGCTTCGGCTTGCTCAAGGGCGTGGAGCGAGTGGTCGACCTCGGCATCGCCCCGGGCGGGTGGAGTCAGGTCGTCCGCAAGCGCGCGCCCAAGGCGGCGGTGGTAGGCATCGACTTGTTGCCGACCGACCCGCTCGAGGGGGTGACGATCCTGCAAATGGATTTCATGGCCGACCAGGCGCCGGCAGCACTGGCCGAGGCGCTCGGCGGAGCGCCCGACCTGGTGCTGTCGGACATGGCCGCCAACACGGTCGGCCACAAGCAGACCGACCACTTGCGGACGATGGGGCTGGTCGAGACGGCGGTGCACTTTGCGGTCGAGACGCTCGCACCCGGCGGCGCCTTCGTCGCCAAGGTCCTCGCGGGCGGCACCGACGCGGAGCTTCTCACGCTGCTCAAGCAGCACTTCCGCACGGTCAAGCACGCCAAGCCCCCGGCGAGCCGCAAGGGCTCGTCCGAGTGGTACGTCGTCGCTCAGGGATTCAAGGGGGGCGGTTAGTGCGCCGCTGAGTCGGCCAACGAATCCGCCGCCTTGCCGGCAACCGGCGCGGGCTGACCGGCGGCACCCGCCGCTTCGACCGGATTCGCGTCTGCGCCGGAGACGGCCGCGCCAGGACCCGCGTCAGGCGCCGTGGCCGCCGCCGCATCGGCCTTGTCCGCTGCCGGTGCCGCGGGCGCCGGATAGTCGGGCCCGCCGCCGTTGGCCTTGAGGTAGGCGATGACGTTGGCGCGGTCCTCGGGGCTCGATAGACCGGCGAAGGTCATCTTGGTGCCGGAGGCGAACGCGTTCGGGCTCTTGAGCCAGTCGAACAAGTTCTCGTAAGTCCAGTTGCCGCCATGGCCCGACAGCGCGCCCGAGAACGCGAATCCGGCCTTGCCCATGCCGATCGGCTCGCCGACCGTGCCGTAAAGGTTCGGGCCGATGCCGTTGGCACCGCCCTGGTCGATGGTGTGGCAGCTGCTGCACTTGGCGAAGATCTTCTGTCCCGCCGCCGGGTCCGCGGCCGCCAGCAGGGTGCCGAGATCGGGGCCGGCTTCGGCGCCACCCTCGACCACGCCTTCGATCGGGTAGCCCATCGTCTCGGGCCGCTCGGGCTTGTTCGCGTCGAACACGCGCTCGCTCACGGCGTTAAGGCCGAGGGCGACGATTCCGGAAAAGAGAAGCCAGCCGGCGATGGTGTTGAAACGGTCGGTCATCGGGTGAGACTACTGCCTTCGGGGGAGAACTCCGGCGCCGCTCTAGTGGGCGAGTCCGCTGTTCGCAAGACGGCAATTCGCTTGTCCCCTGGGCCCCATGCGGTTACCCGCGCCGCCGATGCACAGCTTTCCCACTCCGGCGCTCGCGTTGGTCGAGCAGATGGTCGCCGCCGCGGCCAAGTATCCGGCGCGCGCGGTCGCGTTCCAGGGGGCGCCCGGGGCGAACTCCCACCGGGCGGCGATGGAGTGGGCGCCCGACGGTCTGCCGCTGCCGTGTTTCAGCTTCGACGACGCGCTCGACGCGGTGAAGCAGGAGCGCGCGGGCAGCGCGATCATCCCGATCGAGAACTCGCAGCACGGCCGCGTCGCCGACATCCATTTCCTGCTTCCCGAGAGCGGCCTGTCGATCGTCGGCGAGCATTTCCTGCCGATCCGCTACGCGGTGATGGCGACCGGCGACGGACCGTTCGCCGCCGCCTATTCGCACCCCCAGGCGCTCGGCCAGACCCGTAACTGGCTGCGCGAGCGCGGCATCGTGCCGCTGACTTATCCTGACACCGCCGGCGCCGCCGCGTTCGTCAAGGAACAGGGCGACCCGGAGGTTTGCGCGATTGCCCCACGGATCGCCGCCGATATCTACGGCCTCAAGGTGGTGGCCGAGAACGTCGCGGACGCGAGCGACAACACCACCCGCTTCGTGGTCCTCGCCCGCCAGCCGCTCGACCCGGCGAGCCTCGGCGGCGCCCCGGCGATGACCACTTTCGTGTTCGAGGTGAAGAACATCCCTGCCGCGCTGTACAAGGCGCTCGGCGGCTTCGCCACCAACGGCGTCAACATGACCAAGCTCGAAAGCTACCAGAAGGGCGCGAGCTTTTCGGCGACGATGTTCTACGCCGACATCGTCGGTGCGCCCGGCGACCCGGCGGTCGACCGCGCGCTCGAGGAGCTGGCCTTCCACTGCAAGGAGCTGCGCATGCTCGGCACCTACCGCCAGGCGATGAAGCGGGGCTGAGCTAGTCGTCGCCGAATATGGCGATCTCGTGCATGCCCGAGCTGTCGGCCCGACCGCGATACATGCCCGGGGTGTTGAACGAGAACGCCGTGGTGCCGTCCGGCCCGGCGACGATTACCCCGCCGTCGCCGCCGAGTTCGCCGACTTCCTTGATCGTCGCGTCGGCCGCCTCCTGGACGGTCTCGTGGAGGAAGCGCACGCGGTCGCAGATCGTGTGGGCGACGCCGGCGCGGACGAAGAATTCGCCCGCCCCGGTGGCCGAGACGGCGCAGGTGCGGTCGTCCGCGTAAGTGCCCGCGCCGATCACCGGCGAATCGCCGATCCGGCCCCAGCGCTTGCCGGTCAGCCCACCGGTCGAGGTCGCCGCGGCGACGTGGCCCTGTGCATCGCGCGCCACCGCACCGACGGTGCCGTACTTGAGGTCGATATCGAACCAGCTGACCTTGCGGGCCTTGAATTCCTCGAGCGCCTTGCGCCGCGACTCGGTGGCGAACCATGCCGGATCGGTCATCTCGAAGCCCTTCTCGCGGGCGAATTCCTCGGCCCCCGCGCCGCTCAGGAACACGTGCGGGCTGTCGGCCATGACCGCGCGGGCGAGCGCGACCGGGTGGCGGATGTGGGTGACCCCGGCGACGGCCCCGGCGGCGCGGTTGCTGCCGTCCATGATCGCCGCGTCGAGCTCGTTGCTGCCTTCGTAAGTGAACACCGCGCCGCGCCCGGCGTTGAAGTGCGGATCGTCCTCGAGCACCTCGACCACCGCCTGTACCGCATCGACCGCGCTGCCGCCCGCGGCGAGCACTGTCGAGCCGGCATCGAGCGCCTGGCCCAGCGCGGCCTCGATCCCGCCGCGCTGCTTTTCGTCGAGCCGGTCGCGGGTGATCACCCCCGCGCCGCCGTGAATGGCGAGGCTCCAGTGTTTGTCGGCCATGATATTCGAATCCTTCGCGTGGGCCGGGGCGAGGGCGCACAGCCCCGTCAGGATTGCCGCAACGACCCATCTTGCCAGCATGCCCGCGCCCTAGCACAAGCGCGCCATGCCGGAATACCGCATCATCGAAGACGATCTCGAAAGCGCCGAGGTGACCGACCTGCTCGCCTTTCACCTCGCCGAAATGCACGCGCTCTCGCCGCCGTGCAAAGTCCACGCCATGCCGGTCGAGCGGCTGCGGCAGCCCGATGTGACCTTTTATTCGGCGTGGGACGGCGAAAAGCTGGCCGCTGTCGGCGCGCTGCGCGAGATCGACCCCGCCCGCGGCGAGCTCAAGTCGATGCGCGCCACACCCGCCTATCGCGGCAAAGGCGCGGGCGAGGCGATCCTGCTCCGTCTCGTCGCCGAGGCGCAGCGGCGCGGTTACTCCTGGCTCGGCCTCGAGACCGGGCGGCCCGAGGCCTACCTTCCGGCGCAATCGCTCTACCGCAAGCACGGCTTCGCCGAGTGCGAGGACTTCGGCGACTACGTCGGCGACGAGTTCAGCCTGTGCATGAGCCGGGTGCTGCACCCGGCATGAGCGTGGTCCTGCGCCGCGCCACCAAGGAGGACGCCAAGGCGCTGAGCGCGCTGGCGACCGACGCCTTCGTCGCCGCCTTCGGCCATCTCTACCGCGCCGAGGACCTGAACGCGTTTCTCGCCGAGCACCGGACGGCGGACGTGTACCGCCAGGAGATGGCCGACCCGGGGACGCGCATCGCCCTCGCCGACGCCGATGGCGTGATTGCCGGCTATGCCCTGATCCACTGGCCGAGTGAATTCGCCCCCGAATCGGACGCATCTCGTCCACTCGCGCTGCACCAGCTCTATTGCGCCCCCGGTATGACCGGGCACGGCACCGGCGCGGCGCTGATGGAGTGGGCGCTATCAGAGGCGCGCGCGCTGGGCTGCGACGCGGTGCAGCTGTCGGTGTGGAGCGAAAACCACGCCGCGCAGCGGTTTTACGCCCGCTACGGATTTTCCAAGATCGCCGACATCGGCTTCATGGTCGGCAACCAGCGCGACGAGGAATTCCTGCTCGAGCTGCGGCTCTAATCACGGCGGTAACGCTAACCGTAAAGCTGGACAAGCCGCAAACTCTTGATATTCCAGCGGCCCTCGCCGTTCTTAACCATCCTTGGGCCGGTACCTGCGGCGTAAGAGGGGATTCGACGCCTTGGCCAGCAATCTCCAGCGTGAGTTGCAGCGCTTCCCGCGCACCGGGCGTTTCCTGAGGGGGCGCTTGCGCAGCGCGATGGCCGATCAGGAAATGCAGGTGGTCGAGGAGCTGATCGAGAGCGAGCACAAGCTTGCCGGTGGCGAACCGATCGCCCGCCGCGGGGCCGAATGCTCGAGCAGCACGATCCTGGTCGAAGGTTTCGCCATCCGCGTGATCGAGCGCCGGGGGCACGCCCACATCGTCGGCCTGCAGGTCCCCGGAGACTTCGTCGACTTGCCGGCGTTCGCGCTCAAGCGACTCGACCACGACATCCTCGCCCTCGGCGAGGCGAAAATCGGCCGTGTCTCGCACGCCCGGATTCGCCAGGTGATCGACCGCCAGCCGCACCTCGCGCGCCTGCTGTGGTTCGCCACCCTGCTCGACGCGGCGATCCACCGCGAATGGATCCTCAAGCTCGAGGATCTCAACGCGGCGCAGCGCGTGGCCCACGTGTTCTGCGAAATCTGCCGCCGGCTCGACATGGTCGGCCTCGGCGGCCCGAACGGGTTCTCGTTGCCGCTGACCCAGGCGCAGCTCGCCTCGATGTGCGGGACCACCGCGGTCCACATGAGCCGCGCCTTGCGCCGTTTGCGCGACGAGACCGGGGCGACCTTTCGCCACGGCAAGCTGCAGTGCCCGGATCCCGCCGCGCTGGCCCAATTCTGCGAATTCGATCCTTCGTACCTCTACGGCCCCGGCGAGCTGCAGCTGCCGGGCGGGGATTACGAGGACTGATTTCCGCCCATGCTCACAGCCACTTCCAGCGGCGGAACAGCAGGACTTGCGCGAGGGCGATAGCCAGGCAGACGCCGACGATGACCCAGAACGACCACGGGTGGTTGGCGTAGGGAATGCCGACCACGTTCATGCCGATCAGGCCGGTGAGAAAGGTCAGCGGCAGGAAGATCGAGGCGACCACGGTGAGCAGGAAGTTGGTCCGCTGCGAGCGGGCGGCGGTGAACGCCCGCAGCTCGTCGAGCAGGACCACCGCGCTTTCCTTGCTGATGTCGATGTCGTCGAGGTAGCGGCGCAGCCGGTCGATCGCCTCGGCGATCTCGCGCCGGTCGTGGTCCTCGAACCATTTCGGGGCCTCGCGGCGGATCGCCTCGAGCGCGTCGTGCTGCGGCGCCATGTGCCGCTGCAGGCCGAGACAATTGTGGCGGATGACGGTGATCTCGGCGAGCATTCCGGCAGGATCGGCATCGACCGGTGCCAGCTCGAGCTTGTCGATCGCTTCGTTCATGTCGACGATCGAGTGGTTCATCCGCACGATCATCCGCTCGATGAGCAAGGTGATCAGCCCGCCGGCGTCACGCGGGCCATGGCCCTTGTCGAGGTCACCGGCGACCTCGCGCGTGGTCTGCATCGAATGGCGCCGCAAGGTGAACACCCGCGCCCCGTCGGACCAGACCTGGATCGAAACCATGTCCTCCGGCTCTGCTCCGGGATTGAAGTTGACCCCGCGCAAGGTCGCGACCAGCGCGTCGCCTTCGCGAAATGCCCGCGGGCGGGTCTCGTCGCTGGTCAGCAGTTCGGCAGTCGGCTCGGGAATCCCGCGCGCCTCGAGCCAGGCCTGCACGCCGGGCACGGTGCGGTCGAAGTGCAGCCAGAGGACCTCGTGGCCGAGCCCGCGACGCCAGCGCTGGGCCGCCTCCCAGCCGATTGTCCGCGCCCCGCCTTCGCCGTCGAGCACGCGGCCGAACAGCAGCGGCCCTTCGGCAGTGAGCTCGTCGGTAGTGCGCAAGTGCTCGTCCACAGCTCGCCTATGCCCCAGCGAACGGCGATTTCCTAGCGGGCGGCCATTGCTCCTGCGAACCATCGCACTAGGATGAGGTCCGAGAGGATCGTTATGACAGAGAATGCCAACGGCCCGCGGGTCGAATGCGAAGTGCTGATCGTCGGCGGCAGCCTGGTCGGGTTGTCGGCGGCGGCGTTTCTTGGGAAACAGGGTATCGCGGCCTACGTGGTTGAAAAGCACGCGGGGACCTCGATCCATCCGCGGGCGGGATACTTCCACGTCGGCACGATGGAGGCCTACCGCCGGATCGGGCTCGAGCCGGCCATCCTTGAGGCGAGCCACAAACAGTTCGGCCCCGACGGCGGCATCAACCTCGTCGAATCGCTCGCCGGGCGCGAGCTCGCGCTGTTCGTCCCGAGCATCAACCTCGGGCTCGAATCGTTCAGCCCGTGCAGGCGGTTCTTCATCACGCAGCAGAGCCTCGAGCCGCTGCTCCACCGCCGTGCCGCCGAGCTCGGCGCGGACCTGCACTATCGCAGCGAACTGGTCGATTTCGCTCAGGACGAGACCGGCGTCACCGCGCAAGTGCGCGATGTCGACAGCGGCGAGACACGCACGATCCGCGCCCGCTACATGATCGCCGCCGACGGCAACCGCAGCCCGATTCGCCAGAAGCTGGGGATCGGCGTGAACGGTCCCGGCTGGCTCAGCGACAGCATCTCCATCTACTTCAAGGCCGACTGCAGCCAGTGGCTCGAAAGGCGCCCGATGGGCGTGATCTACGTGCTCAACCCCGACCAGCGCGGCTTCTTCCGCTTCGAGGCCGACGGCAAACGCGGGTTCCTCGTGGTCAACACGCTTGGTGATCCGTCGCTGCCGGGCGCCAAGGACGTGGCCGCCGACGTGTCAGTCGAACGCTGCATCGCGCTCGTCCGTTCGGCCATCGGCGTGCCCGACATCGCGGTCGAGATCGAGGACGTGGCCATCTGGAAGGCCGAGGCGGTCTGCGCCGACGCCTATCGCTCGGGGCGCGTGTTCCTGGCCGGCGACGCCGCCCACGTGGTCCCGCCGACCGGCGGCTTCGGCGGCAACACCGGCGTGCAGGACGCGGCGAACCTCGCGTGGAAGCTCGCCGCGGTGATCAAGGGCGAGGCCGGCGAAGCGCTGCTCGACAGCTACGAAGCCGAGCGCCGTCCTGTCGGCCTGCTGACGGTCGAGCAGGCGTATACCCGCTACATGCGCCGGGTCACCCCCGAAGAGGTCACCCCCGCAACCCCGGAGCAGCGCGACGAGCTGACGATGGAGCTGGGGCAGTATTACCGCTCCGGCGCGGTGGTCGACGGACGCCGCGAGAACCAGCCGGCGTGCCTGCATCCCCGGGAAACGCGCGGTGCTCCGGGAAGTAGGCTGCCATACGCCTCGTTGGACACGGGCCAGACGACCGTCGACGTTGTCGCCGACGGCATGGCGCTACTGACGGGCCCAGACTTCAAGGATTGGCCTGAACTCGCTGGCGAGGACTTGGCGCACTACGTGCTCCCACAGCAAACGCTGCACCGTTTCGGCATCGGTCCCAGCGGCGCGCTGCTTGTCCGTCCCGACGGGTTCATCGCCGCGCGGGCCCGCGAGGCCAGCGCCGAGACGGTACGCGATTGGCTCGCCCGCACACTGGCCCGAACGGCGCCGGAGAGGGTCACAGCTGCACCAAGGGAAGATTCTGAACGGATCGTCGACGAGGCCGAGTCATAGGAAAGGCCGCGTCGGCAACGGCTCAATAAGGCCAGAAGCGAGTGATGAAATTGGCACCGAAGCTCGCTGTCAGCCATTTGGCGACAAACCCGGCCTGTCATTGCCCCTTAATCTCGGCGAGCCTATAGGCGCGCCCATGTCTTCTGTTCGCCCCTGGCGCGACATCGTGCGGCGTCAAAGCCGCCAGATCATGGTCGGCAGCGTGCCGGTCGGCGGCGACGCGCCTATCACCGTGCAGACGATGACCAACACGCCGACGTCCGACGCGCGCGCGACGATCGACCAGATTCGCCGCTGCGAGGATGCCGGAGCGGACATCATCCGCGTCTCGTGCCCCGACGTCGAAAGCACCGCGGCGCTGAAACAGATCGTCCGCGCGGCGCGGGTGCCGATCGTCGCCGACATTCACTTCCACTACAAGCGCGCGCTCGAGGCGGCCGACGCCGGCGCCGCGTGCCTGCGCATCAACCCGGGCAACATCGGCTCTGCCGAGCGGGTCAACGAGGTGGTCGAGGCTGCCAAGGCCAACGGCTGCGCGATCCGCATCGGGGTCAACGCCGGCAGCCTCGAGAAGGACCTGCTCGAGAAATACGGGGAGCCTTGCCCCGAGGCGCTGGTCGAGAGCGCGCTCGACCACATCAAGCTGTTGCAGGACCGCGACTTCCACGAGTTCAAGGTGGCGGTGAAGGCGAGCGACGTGTTCCTCGCGGTCGCCGCCTATATGAGCCTGGCCGACGCGGTCGATTGTCCGCTGCACCTCGGCATCACCGAGGCCGGCGGGCTGATCGGCGGCACGGTCAAGAGCGCGATCGGCATGGGCAACCTGCTGTGGGCGGGGATCGGCGACACGATCCGCGTCTCGCTCTCGGCCGAGCCCGAGGAGGAAGTCCGCGTCGGGTTCGAGATATTGAAGGCGCTCGGCCTGCGCACGCGCGGCGTGCGGGTGGTCTCGTGCCCGAGCTGCGCGCGCCAGGGCTTCGACGTGATTCGCACCGTCCAGGCGCTCGAAGCGCGGCTCAGCCACATCAAGACCCCGCTCTCTCTCTCGGTGCTCGGCTGCGTGGTCAACGGCCCCGGCGAGGCGCGCGAGACCGACATCGGCATCACCGGCGGCGGCGCGGGCAAGCACATGGTCTACCTCGCGGGGGTCACCGACCATCACGTCCAGGACGCCGACATGCTCGACCACATCGTCGAGCTGGTCGAAGCGAAAGCCGCCGAGATCGAGGCCGCCGAGGCTGTCGCGGAGGCGGCGGAGTAGCTTTACTCCCGCTTAAGCTGCCGGGCGTAACCTGGCGGCATGAAGGGTTTTGTCGTCTCCGTCCTCGCCCTCGGCGCGATGGTCGCCTTTCTCGCCCCGCGCGGCGAGCATGCCGCAGCGAGCGTCGAACCGGTCCACGCCGACGCCGGCAGCGAAGCGCATCTCGCCGCGGCCACCGGATGGGGCGGCGAGATGGTGCTCGACCGCGAAAGCGACGGCCATTTCTACGCCACGGTCGACGTCGGCGGCAGCGACTACCGCATGCTGGTCGACACCGGGGCGACGATGATCGCGCTGACCGGCGACGACGCGCGCGGCATGGGGCTGGACTGGGATCCGAATGCGCTCGCCCCGGTCGCCCGCGGCGCCAGCGGACCGGTGATGGGCGTGCCGGTGACGATCCCCGACCTCGCAATAGGCGACTTCGACGCCCACAACGTCGAGGCGGTCATCGTGCCCGAGGGCCTCGCGGTCTCGCTGCTCGGCCAGTCGTTTCTCAGCCACGTTCCCAAGGTGGCCATTTCCGACGACAAGATGACCCTTTCCAACTGACGACTCCGGCCAAGATTCGCTTAACCTCTCGCCGCTAGTTTCGGCGGCGATGACGATCAGCGGATTCCTGCCCCAGCGCTGGCGAGCCAGCCCCGAGGCCGCGCGCCATGCCGAGGCGATCGCGGGCGTGCTGCACACCGCGCCGCTCGAGCAGGCCACGGCCGGCCCGGGCATCGTCTCGCTGCTCGGCACCACAGAGGTGCTGCCCTATCTCGTGGCGCTCAAGTCGCTGCATCGCAGCTTGCGCAAAGCACGGTTCACGATCGTCGACGACGGCACGCTGACCGGCGAGGACCGGGCGATCCTGGCGCACCACTGCGGCGACCCCGAGATCGTGCCGCACCAGGCCGTGCGCCGCGGAGCGCTTCCGCCCGGCGGCGCCTGGGCCGCGTTGCTGACGGTGCTCGACCGCCGAGCCGGGCAATACTGGATCGCGCTCGATCCGCGTACGGTGACGCTCGGCGAACTGCCCGAAGTGGCGGCGGCGATCGCCAGCAACCGCAGCTTCAGCCTGGCCGCTGGCGAGGCGCCCGGCGGGCCCGCACGGCAAGCGGAGCGGCGCATTGCGGTGCTTTGCGGCACGCGCGGCTGGCGTTACCGTGCCGGCTGCGGCGGGCTCAGCGGCTTGGCCGCCGGCGGGACCGGCCGCGCACTCGTCACCGCATTTCAATTCGAGCTGGCCGCGCTCGGCGAGACGGCGACGGCCGAGAGCGCGCGCAACCTGATCGTGGCCAACGAGGCCGAGCCGGTGTGGCTGCCCAAGCCGCGCTACGCCCGTCACAGCGCCAAGGGAGACGCCGCAGACGCCGCCTTCCAGTACTTCCCGAACGGCCCCGGCCACGGCGAAGCCTATACCGCAGCGAGTCAGGCGGCGATTTCCCGGCTTCTCTAGCTCGGTTCGCCGCCAGCCAGCCACGGCTCGTCGACGGATCGCCATTGCGCGTTCACCGCCCGGTTAGAAAAGTGCGATAGGAAGAAGCATGGCCGAAGCCCTCAACAGGCGCACGTTCATCGCATCGGCGGCCGCCGCAACCGGCGCGCTGGCATTGCCCGCGCGCCTGCCCGCCCAGCCGCTGACCGTCAGCACCCGCTCCGCGCAGATCCTCGACATCGCCCGCCGCGAGGTCGCCCGTGCCGGCAACGTGCTGTGGCGACAGGACATCGCCGGGATCGCCGACTTCGGCGCCCATTCGGCGCAGCCGCGGCTCCATCTCGCCAATCTCGAGGCCGGGACCGTGCGGTCCTTCCTCGTCGCGCACGGGCTGGGCTCGGACCCCGAGCACGACGGCTGGCTGCACTGGTTCTCGAACGAAGTCGGTTCGAACGCCACCAGCCGCGGGGCCTACATCTCGTACGAGTGGTACAAGGGCAAGTACGGCACTTCGATCCGCCTCGGCGGGCTCGACGCGGAAAATTCCAACGCGCTCGACCGGGCGATCGTGATGCACTCGGCCGCCTACGCCACGCCGAGCTTCGTCGCCACCCACGGGGTGCTCGGGCGGTCGAACGGCTGCTTCGCGATGGCGCCCGAGGATTTCCCTTACGCCCTCACCCAGCTTTCGGGCGGGCGCCTGCTCTATGCAGACAAGCTCGGCCTCGCCTGAGCCTCACACCAGCGCATAATACTTCAGCAGGTTGCCGTCGCTGCGCCGTTCGCCGACGCCGATGAAGACGTGCTTGGTCAGCCAGTCGTGCTTGCCGACCGGGCACTCGAACGTCGGGTTGCCGCGCAGGTAATAGTCCTCGTGCGGCACCGGCGGGCCATTGTTGAACGCCCAGTCGCGCAGCCGCGCCATCGTGTCGGGCCGGCGGCCCCACAGGAAGCCTTTGTTGTTGAGCAGGATGACGGTTCCGTCCTCCTCCTCGAGCAGGTAGCGGGCGTCGAACACCGCGACGTCGTCGGGCCGGAAATAAGCGTAGTCGCCGCCCGAGCCGGGGATCGCCCGGCCCTTGAGCTTCGGCCCTTCGAAGGTGCCGCCGCTGACCAGCACCGCGCTGCGCATGCCGCCGTTGGGATGGGGCGCGATAGTGAAGACCTCGGGAAAGGTCAGCCGCACTTCCATGACGAATTCCAGCCGTGGGTTGTCGAGCTCGGAGAACGGCGCGGCGAACGGAGTGGTGTCGTTGAAGTCCATCAGCGCAGCTCTATCAGGCCGCCGTCGACGAACAAGTTCGCGCCCGTAATGAAGCTGGCGTCGTCGCTGGCGAGAAACAGCACGGCCTTGGCGACGTCCTCGCTCTGGCCCATGCGGTGCATCGGAATGTTGGCGATCATCATCTCCTTGAGCGCGGCGACCTGCTCGTCGCTCATGCCGGGATTGCGGTGGAGCAGCGGCGTCTCGATCGGCCCGGGGCTGACGACGTTGAGGCGGATGCCTTCGCCGACCAGCTCCTTGGCGAAGACCTTCATCGCCATGTAGAGCCCGGCCTTGGCCGCGGCATAGGCGCCGTTGCCCTCGAGCGCGCCGTGCGCCCCGATCGAGCCGGTCACCACGATCGAACCGCCGCGGCCCATGATTCTCAGCGCCTTCTGCAGCGCGAAGACGCAGCCGCGCAGGTTGATCGAATGGACGTGGTCCCATGCTTCCTCGGTGATGCCGCGCAAGGGTGCGAACCCGCCGACGCCGGCGTTGATGTAGAGCACGTCGATGCGGCCGTCGGCCGCCTCGATCTTCGCGACGACCTCTTCGGTCGAAGCCGGATCGGCGACGTCCGACCGGTAACCGGTGCCGCCGGGGATCGCCGCCTGGGCCTCGTCGATCGTTGCCTGGTTGCGGCCGGTGAAGTGGACCTTGCCGCCCTCCGCGGCGAACGCCTTGGCGGCTTCCAGCCCGATCCCGCTGTTGCCGCCGAGCACGAGGACGATCTTGTCTTCGAAGCGCATAGTCATTCCCTAGAACGGCCCAAGCGGGTTCGGCCCGCCGGGAACCACGTCCTGCATCACGTCCCAGTGCTCGGCGATTCTGCCGTTCTCGAGCCGGAAGATGTCGATCACCGCCCAGCCGTTGTCGCCCGGCCAGCGGCGCACGTGGTAATGCACGGTGACGTGATCGCCGTCGACGAAGGCGCGCTTCACCTCGTGCACCGCGTGGGGAGTCTGCGCCCTGATCGTGTCGAGGAACTTCTTGAGACCCTCGCGCCCCGGCTCGGCCATCTGGTTGTGCTGGATGTAACCGGGCGAAATGAACCGGTCGACCGCGCCCGAGTCCATCGGATTGAGCACGTGCTCGAACATCTCGAGCACCAGCGCCAGGTTCGCCTCTTCCTCAGGCGTGCGTCCTTCGAGACGGGCCTTCGACAAGCTCAGTCCCTCCTCAGGATGGGCGAGAGGAAAATGAACCGCTCATCCTGAGGAGCGGCTGAGGAGCCGCCTGGCGGCGTCCCGAAGACGCGTCTCGAAGGACAGATTGTCATGCTGCGTCGCCTCGAGGAAGCTCGGCCGGCGGCAGGCTCTGGCCGCGAATCAGGTCGGCAGCCTTCTCGCCGACCATGATCGACGGCAGCATCGTGTTGCCGCCGGGCACGGTCGGCATCACCGAGGCATCGGCGACGCGCAGCCCCTCGACGCCGATCACGCGCAATTCGCTGTCGACCACCGACTTGGCGCCGAGACCCATCGCGCAGGTGCCGACCGGGTGCTGGCCGACGTAGCACCAGTCGCGCAGGTAAGCGTCGAGCTCGTCGTCGCTGGCGACCTGCTCGCCCGGCGTCTTTTCCTGGCCGACGAGCTCGCCCCACGGCTCGGTGCGGTAGATCTTGCGGGTCAGGCGGATCGCGTCGCGCAGCTGGCGGCGGTCGTTCTCGGTGTCGAGCACGTTGAGCGTCACCGCCGCAACCTCGCGCGGGTCGGCGCTCTTGAGCTCGACCCAGCCGCGGCTCTCGGGATGGAGCTGGACGACGCCCGCCCACCACACGTGATCCTGGCCCTTCTTGATCCCCGGGAACCAGGTCTGCGCGTCGAAGCGGATCGGGTTGACCATGATCTGCATGTCGGGCCGGTCGAGTTCCGGGCGGGTCTTGATCACCACGTTGCAGCTGTTGACCTGGTAGGTCGCGGTACCGGTGCCCAGCAGCGCCCAGCGAACGGTGCTCAGCAGCAGCTTGTCCCAGCGCAGCTCGTTGAGGAAAGTGACCGGCTGCGTCGCGTTCCATTCGAGGCTGGCGGTCGGATGCTCCTGCAAGTTGCGCCCCACCCCGGGGCTGTCGTGCAGCACCTCGATGCCGTGTTGCTTGAGGTGCGCCGCCGGGCCGATGCCCGAGAGCATCAGCAAGTGCGGCGAGTTGTAGGTCCCGCCCGAGAGGATCACCTCGCGCCGGGCGCGGATCACTTGCGGCCCGCTCGGGCCTTCGATCTCGACGCCGACGCAGCGCTTGCCTTCGAACACCACGCGGCGGACGAGCGCGCCCGTGCGCACGTCGAGGTTCCGTCGCCCCATCGCCGGGCGGATATAGGCGGTCGCCGCGCTGACCCGGCGGCCGCGCTTGTCGGCGGTCATTTCGCCGCGGGCGAACCCCTCGGCCTGCTCCCCGCCGAGGTCTTCGCTGATCGGAAAGCCGAGCCTGCGGCCGGTTTCCATCATGCGTTCGTGATGCAGCGCCGGCAGGTCGATCGGCTTGACCCGCACAGGGCCGCCTTGCCCATGATAAGTGCCGTCGCCGCGCCACGAATCCTCGAGCCGGCGGAAGTACGGCAGGACGTCGGCAAACGACCAGCCGCGCGCGCCCATCTGCGACCACTGGTCGTAGTCGCCCGGATGCCCGCGCATCGCGAACATGCCGTTGATCGAGCCCGACCCGCCCATCACCCGCCCGCGCGGCAGCGGCATGCGCCGGCCGCCCAGATTGGGCTCGGGTTCGGTCATGTAGGTCCAGTTGAACTGCGGCTTGGTCATCGCCCGCAGGAAGCCCAGAGGCATGCGGATGAACGGGTGGTTGTCGCTCCCGCCGGCCTCGAGCAGCAGCACGCTGGTGCCCGGGTCCTCGCTCAGCCGCGCGGCGACCGGGCACCCGGCGCTGCCCGCGCCGACGACGATGTAATCGAAAGTGTCGCCGCTCTCGGCCAAGTCCGCTCTCCCTCAGCCCTCAAGCGGGCGCTTGCAGCCTTGCTAACGCTCGTTACTATTGCGCGCAAGGAGGGGCTCGCATGACCCGAGACGATTACGGCCGCTACGTCGCCGCCTTCAACGCCCGCGAGTACAACGCGGTATTCGATTTCTACGCCGAGAACCCGCGGATGGCGTTCTTCGGCATAGAGATCACCACCCGCGACCAGCTCAAGGAGTTCTACGGCTTCATGCATCGCTACGTAAAGGAAACGGTCACGGTCGAACGCTTCGCGGGCAGCGACGAGCTGGCCGCCGTGGAGGCCATGGTGCGCATCGAGGCCATCGACCACCTGACGCGGGAAATTCTCGACGCGCGCGGAATGCAGCAATTCTTCCCGATCGCGAAAGGCGAGGTGCAGGAGATGCGCCAGTACATTCATTACCACCTGAAGGACGGCAAGATCGAAAGCGTCGGCTGCGCGCTGGTCTGACCCGGGTGAAAAAAGTGCTGTCCTACAAGCCCCCGGTTGTGGCTTATGCTGGGGATGGCCGAATCCAACATCCTCGCCTGCGCGCGGCGAACCACGAGACACATCTCGCCGGCGCAACAGGCGCGCGTTCGGATGGAAAAGTGTCACCTTGTCAGTCGCGCGGAAATGCGTGGTTTCCAGGGCGACACCAGGGTGACAGGGTCCGTAAAGTGTCACCCGGGGCGGGCGGGTCCATCTTTTCGCTCTTGCGTAATTTTCGCATATCTGAAATATCGCGCCGATGATCAAGACCACCCATGTCGGCAGCCTGCCGCGCGGCCCGGAACTGGTCCCGCTCCTCCTCGCGCGCGACAAGGGTGAGGCTTACGACGCAGCGGAGTTCGACCGCGTCGTGCAGGCCGCCGTCGACGAGGCGGTGCGGCGCCAGGTCGAAGCCGGCGTCTCGATCGTCAGCGACGGCGAGCTCGGCAAGGTCGGCTATTCGACCTATGTGATCGAGCGCCTTTCGGGGTTCGGCGGGCACTCGCCGAGGAAGCCGGCGAAGGACCTGGCGCAAGTGCCCGAGCTGGCCAAGAAGCTCAGCCACATCATGGGCGCGCAGGAGTTCACCCGCGCCAGCGCGATCGCCAAGGTCGAGCTGGTCAATCTCCAGCCGCTGCACGACGACATCCGCCGCTTCAAGGCTGCGCTGGAGAAGCATGGCGAGGGCGTCGAGGCGTTCATGAACTCGGCGAGCCCCGGCCTGATCACCGCGTTCCAGCCCAACCAGTTCTACCCGAGCCATGAAGCCTATCTCGCCGATCTGGTCGGGGCGATGCGGCCCGAGTACGAGGCGATCGTCGACGCCGGCTTCCAGCTCCAGCTCGATTGCCCCGACCTCGCGATGAGCCGCCACACCGGCTACCAGGACCTCAGCGACGAAGAGTTCCTGCATGTCGCCCGCGCCAACGTCGAGGCGCTCAACGCGGCCACCGCGAACATTCCGCCCGAAAAGCTGCGCATGCACGTCTGCTGGGGCAACTACGAAGGCCCGCACGACTTCGACATCGCGCTCGAGAAGATCATCGACATCGTCCTTGCGGCACGGCCCGCGACGATCCTGTTCGAGGCGGCGAACCCGCGCCACGAGCACGAATGGATCGTCTGGAAAGCGGCCGACCTGGCCGGCAAGATCCTCGCGCCGGGGCTGGTGGATTCCTGCTCGAACTATCTCGAAACGCCCGAACTGGTCGCCCAGCGGATCGAGCGCTTTGCCGCCATTGTCGGCAAGGACCGCGTGATCGCCAGCAGCGACTGCGGCTTCGGCACCTTCGCCGGCTACGGCAAGATCGACCCGGCGGTGGCTTGGAAGAAGCTTGCCGCCTTGCGTGCCGGGGCGGATATAGCCGACGCGCGGATCGGATAGGGAGACATGGCGAGCAACCCGGCACAATCGAGTCAAGTCAAGTCGGCCACGCGGACGCTCGACATCATCGAGTATGTCGTCGCTCATCCGCGCCCCCTGGTGGCGCAGGAGATCGCCACTGCGCTCGGCATCCCGGTTTCGAGCCTGTCGTACCTCCTCGCGACGCTGGTCGACCGCAATTACCTCGTGCGCGAAGGGCGTCGCTACTCGCCAGGTCCCGGGCTCGAGAAGCTGCAGCTGCACGCCGAGGCCTACACCCTTGCCGACCGCGCCGCGCCGCTCGTGCGCACGCTGCGCGTCCAGCTCAACGAGACCTCGAGCTTCTTCGTTCGCGAGGGCTGGGACGTCGAGGCGCTGGTGACCGAATCGAGCGAGCAGGCGCTGCGTTACGCCGTGCCGACCGGCAATCGCCTGCCGATGCACGCGCTCGCCAGCGGCAAGGCGCTGCTGGCCAAGCTTTCCGACGCCGAGCTCGATCGCTATTTTGCCGAGACCGAGCGCATCCGTTTCACGCCCTCGACGGTCACCGCGGAGAAGGCCCTGCGCAAGGAAATCGCCCACATTCGCCAGTCCGGCTTCTCGTTCACCGACGAGGAGTTCAGCCTGGGCATCATCGGCATCGGCCGCGCGGTGACGATGGGCGGCGAGACGGCCGGCGCGCTGTCGGTGGCGATCCCCAAGGTGCGCTGCGACGAGGCCACGCGGCGGCGGATCATGGATCTGCTCGAACGCACCGCGGCGCTGCTCGAGACCGCCTGATAGCCTTACGGCCGGCCGCGCGCATCGACCAGCTTCTCGCCGAGGTCGGCGCCCTGCTGGCCGGTGATCTGGTAAACCGCCTCGAACGATTTGCCGTCGGCGGCGAGCGCGGCCAGCTTGTCGGGCAGCTTGCCGGTCACCGCCAGCGGCGCCACTCCGCGCAGGCCGGTGTCGCGCTCCCCGGCCAGCACCGCCACCAGCGCGCCGCCGGGTTGGTGGAAGCGGGCGACGTAGCCGTAGTCCTGGTAATAGCGCCGCGTCGCCAGCGAGAGCGCCTCTCCGCTGGTGTAGCGGCGGCCGGATTCCATATCGACCAGCTCGTCGAAGGTCTCGCCGATGGCGAAATGGGAATCGGCGAAGTTGACGTCCTGCAGCAGGCCCATCCCGCTGAACAGCCCGACGTAGATCACGTTGTGGGTGCGGAATGCATCGCTGCTCAACTGCGAAGCCGCGATCACGCTCGCCGGCTTCTTTGCCTGGGCGAGCACGGGGGCGAGCGCGCGCAGGGCATTGGCGCTCGACACCGGAAGGTAGTTCAAGCCCATGTCCTCGCTGGCACCGTACCGTGCGGGGTTCGCCTCCTGCGCCCGCGCGAGATCGGTCGGCGAATTGATTTCGAAATCGCGGATCAGCCGGTTCCGCTCGGGATGGGTCGGATCGATCTCCCCGAAGATGTAGTAGTCGCCGACGACAACGAGGATCGGCCGGTTCGACTCGACAAACGGACGCCAGATGGCGTTGACCTCGGGCGCGCCGGCATCGCCCGCGAGGTCGCGGCCGATGAAGAACGTCACCACCAGCGCGAGCAGCGCCGCCGCCGGAACCAGCCAGCGGCGCGAGGGACGGCGCGGTAGCGGAACCGGCAGGCTCGCGTCGCCGCGTTCGAACCGCAGCGCATAGGCGCCGGCCGGGATGACCAGCCGTCCATTCCCGTCGTCGCGGTCGGCGTAGAACTGCTCGAGCCGCTTGCGCAGCCGGTGGATGTAAACCCGCGCGGTGGCGTCGTCGGCCTCGGCCTGGCGCTGGCCGAACACCGTTTCGGCAATATCCGCCTGGGTCGCCGGCTCTCCTTCGGGCCCGCGTTCGGCAAGAAAATCGAACAAGTCGCGCAAGCGCCCGGAATGCCCAAGGAGGCCGCTGTCGCGAACGCGAACGACTTCGTCGGCAAAGTTGGCCCGCGATCCCTCGTCCATGCTCGGCGCTTACCCTGTAACGTGCTGTTACGAGGGATTACCGTAATTAACTTGGCTTGGCGAGAGCAGTGGCCGACAGCGGACGAAACGGTCGGTGACCGGATGGGGAGAGTGCCTTGGATCGCGCGATTTTTCGATGCGCAACAGCGCGTAACAACGCGGCGCCGACGCGGCGCTGGCGTTCCGCCCTCTGCTGGCTAGCGGTTCCGGCGCTGCTGCTCGCCGGCTGTTCGAAGAAGTCCGAGCAGCCCTCGAAGAAGGCAACGCTTCACGAGGTCATGAAGGACGAGGTCGACCCCCGCGGCGATGACGTGTGGGCAGTCGGCAACAAGCATATGACCGAGGATGCCGGCCTCAACGGCGGCAGCATGACCGACGCGGACTGGAAGCAGCTCGCCGGCGCCGCGACCAATCTCCAGCAGGCTGCGCTCGAGCTCGCCGGGCTGCCCGACCCGATAGTCGTCGTGAAGCCCGGCACGAAGATCGCCTTCGAAGACGCCGATTGGGGCGACAGCGCGAAATCGGTGCAGCACAACGTCGACCAGGATCCGCAAGGCGTGCGCGACCTCGCCAACGCGCTCGCCCAGCACATGGCCGATCTCGCCGCGGCGGCGAACAAGCACGATGCGGCGACCGCCGGTCAGTTGATCAACGATCTCGACGGCATCTGCGAGAGCTGCCACGTCAAGTACTGGTATCCGTCGCAGCGCGGGCTGATCAATTCCATCAAGAAGAACAGCGGCGTCGACCCGTCGACCTGAGGGACGCCGGAAGCCAAGATGCCCGCCGCCCGGTTGAGGGGCGGTACGCAACGAGGAGCGGTCCTCGCCCGGAGATTGTAAGATGAGATTGCTTTGGATCGTGGTGCCGGCGCTATTGCTGACGTCCGGCTGCAAGAAGCATGAGGCGCCGCCGCAGCAGAAGACCCTGCACGAGATCATGAAGGACGAAGTCGACAAGCGCGGCGATTTTCTTTGGGATCTGACCAATCCGCATGTCGGGGGCGACGCCGGACTCGATTCCTCGACCATGAGCGACGACGATTGGAAGAAGCTCGCCTCGGCGGCGGTCGATCTGCAGCAGGCGGCGCTCGACCTTGCCTCGCTCAAGGACCCGATCGTGGTGGTGAAGCCGGGCGTGAAGATCGCCGACGAGGGCGTGCCCGGCGGCGACAGCGCGGCTTCAGTGCAAGCGAATGTCGACAAGGATCCTGAGGGCCTGCGCAACTACGCCAATTCGCTGGCGCAGGACATGGCCGATCTCGCCAAGGCCGCCAACAAGCACGATGCCGCCGCGGCCGGGCCGATCATCAACCAGCTCGATGGCGTTTGCGAGAGCTGTCATCTCGAATTCTGGTATCCGTCGCAGAAGAAGCTCGTGGACCAAATCCGCAAGGCCGGAGGCGACCCGACGCTGAAGTAATCGATTTCGCCGAATTTTCAGGACCAATTGAATGCAACCCAATGTGCTTTTGCGCACGAATAGTCGTGCCTCCTATCTCCTCGGCGTGGCGCTATGCGCCATCCATCCGGCGAGCGCTTTTGCGACCGAGGTCAAAGCAGCCGCGGAGCCGGCCACGAACGAGGCCGCCACCGACGAGGGAAGCGCGCCAGAAACAGTCGCCGACGATGGCGAGAGTGCCGACAAGACGACCAATGTATCGACAACCGGACAGCAGATCGTTGTCTACGGCCGGGGCGAGAAACGTATCGGCTCGGCGGGGGCAGCAAGCGAAGGCGGTGTAGCCGGCGCCGACATCGAGGTTCGTCCGTTGCTCCGGCCCGGCGAACTGCTCGAAGCGACTCCGGGCCTGATCGCCACCCAGCACTCAGGCGGCGGCAAGGCCAACCAGTATTTCCTCCGCGGCTTCAACCTCGACCACGGGACCGACTTCGCGCTCTACATCGACGACATG
Organism: Croceibacterium segetis; assembly: GCF_011320115.1. Taxonomy (GTDB): domain Bacteria; phylum Pseudomonadota; class Alphaproteobacteria; order Sphingomonadales; family Sphingomonadaceae; genus Croceibacterium_B; species Croceibacterium_B segetis. The sequence continues at coordinate 50,706 of NZ_JAANOZ010000009.1, forward strand.
CCGATCAATTTCCGCACCCACGGCCACGGCCAAGGCTACCTCGACGTCAACGGCCTGATTCCCGAGATCGTCCAGCGAGTGGACTACAAGAAGGGCCCGTACCGCGCCGACGTCGGCGATTTCGGTTTCGTCGGTTCATCGCAGATCACCACCAAGGACAAGCTGGAGCCGTTCGCGCTCGCCGAGGTGGGCATGTACAACTACCAGCGCTTCGTCGCCGGCGGCTCCGTGCCTCTGGGCGGAGGCAGCCTCGTCCTCGCCGGGCAAGCCAAGTTCAACGACGGGCCGTGGCAGCTGCCGGAGAAGTTCCGCGGCTATTCGGGCTTTGGGAAATATTCCGTCGGGATTGGTGACGGCATGCTGCAGGCCTCGCTCAACGTCTTTTACGATAGCTGGCAGCCGACCGAGCAGATCCCCGAGCGCGCGGTCGGCACCCTGCTCAAGGATCGGTACGGCACGCTCGACCCGTTCCTCCATGGACGCACCGAGCGCGAGATCGCCACGGTCAATTACAATTCCGACAGCTGGAGAGTCACCGCCTGGGCGCAGCACTATAACTGGTACCTGTACTCCAACTTCACTTTCTTCCTGGACGACCCGGTCAACGGCGACGAGATCCGCCAGTTCGACAAGCTGTGGTCCTACGGCGGGCGGATCGAGCACACATTTACGCTCTCGGATAGGCTGACCTGGCGTTTCGGCACCGAAATGCGCAAGGACGATATCGATCCGGTCGGCTTCGATCACAGCACGAACGCCGTCGTCCGCTCAACGGACTACAACTTCAAGGTCAACGAAGGGAGCATCGGCCTCTATTCGGAAGCAGTCTGGAAACCGCTCCAGGGCCTGATGGTGATCGGCGGGCTGCGCGGCGACTGGTACGGCTTCAAAACTCGGCCGCTCGCCCCCGCCAGCTGGGGCGGCAGCGTCAACGACCACCTCGTCACTCCCAAGCTCGGCGTGAACTACGAGCTCGTCCCCGGCATTGCCCTCTATGCGAACTGGGGTCAGGGCTTCCATTCGAACGATGCGCGGGGGGTGACCAACCCGATCAGCCCCGCGCCCGGACTCGTCCGCGGCACCTTCAAGGAACTGGGCGGCCGCTTAGAGCGCGGCGGCTTCATCCTGACCGGCGTCTACTGGTGGAGCACTATCGGCAGCGAGCTGATCTACGTCGGGGATTCGGGCGCGGTCGAGCCGAGCGACCCTGGCCGCCGCCACGGTTACGAGCTGACCGGCTTCTGGAAATGGCACGACTGGCTGGCGATCGACGCGGTGTGGACCGGTGCGCATTCGCGCTACATCGGCGTGCCGGCGGGGCAGAACTTCATCCCGGGCGCGCTCGAAAGCTCCGGCGAACTCGGCGTCTCGGCGATCTTCCCCGAATGGAACGTGGCCGCGCGCCTGCGCTACCTCGGGCCCCACCCTCTGGTCGGGGACAACTCGCAACGCGGCACGCCGACCAAGCTGGTCAATCTGCGCGCCGCGTGGACGCCCACGCATTTCCACGGGATCCAAGTCTACGCCGACCTGCTCAACGTGTTCAACTCGCACGCCGACGACATCGATTACTATTACGCCACCCGTCTGCCAGGCGAACCGTCCGGGGGCGTCGAGGGGATCAACAGCCGGATCGTCGAACCCCGTCAGCTGCGCGTCGGATTCAAGAAGACCTTCTGAGCCCGCGCTAGCGCCCGACCGGAGCGCCCGGCTTCAATCTGAACGTTCCGGGCTCGATCGCCGGCGGGTCTTCGGCGGGCCTGTCGGGCGCGACGGCAGGTTCCTTCGGCGGAGCCTCGCGCGAGTAGGTCGCGGCCGCATCCCACGGTCCCAGCGGCGCCTCGGCCTTGACCCGGTCGAGCGTATAGGGCGCCAGGTCGGTGCCGACGTAGACCAGTTCGACCGCATCGGAATCGATCGGCTTGAAATCGAAGATATCGGGCACCGCTCCGGGACGGGGATCGTTGAAGCTCAGCTCGATCCCGTCGGGCGTTTCGAGTGCGGTCATCGACGGGACCTTCTTGGGCGGCCCCTTTAGGTGAGAGAAGCTGTTGCCGTTGCTGGCGAACGAGCTCGGCTTGCTCCAAGTGCCGTGCCACTTGCCGTCGGCATCCTTGGCGAGATCGAAGCGGAAGATCGCCGCTCCGCCCATTTGCAGCGCCCATGATCCTTCGAGAGTATCCGCCGCGGCGGGGGCCGGCAGCAGCAGGGCGAGCAGGAGGAGCAGTCGAGCGACCATTCGCCGGACCTACTCCAAAAATCCCGCTCGCGAAAGAAAAGGGCGGCCCCCGAAGGGACCGCCCTCGCTCCTTTCGCTCTCGCGAAAACTTAGCTGACCAGCTCGGACACGCCCTTGCCGGTCTGGCGCCAGCTGTCGGCGTAGGCGTTGCGGGCCACCGACGAGTACGGCACCGGCGAGACAATCGCCTTGATCTCGGTCTGCACGTGGGGCTCGACCGTGGGCTTCGAGGTACCGCCGTTGGGCTCGCCCCAGACGAGCGTCACTTCCTTGCCGAACTCGACGTAGGCCGGGTCGATCATCGCCAGGGACAGCATCGCGCCTTCGTTGGACGAGTAGCCGATCCAGGTCGAAACGCCGATCACCTTGCCGTCGGCACGGACTTCATCGAACGGGTGCATCGAATACACCGCGCTCGGGAACTCCATGTACTTGGCGCGATCGCCCTTGGTGTAGAGCGAGCTGGTCACGCGAAGGACATCCTCGGGATCGAGCGCCAGGGTGACCTTGGTCTTGTGCGTCTCGGTCGCCATCCGCTCGAGCGCCTCACGGCCAACGAACTCGTGGTCGAACTTGACGATGTGGCCGTAACCGATGTCCCACGGCGTGAGGTAGTAGCCCTCGACGCTGTCGGGCACGTAGCTGCCGCCGATCGAGGCCTTTCCGGCGTAGGAGTTCTCGCCGGCCCACTGGCGGAAGTCCTTCATCATCTGGCTGTCGCCGGTGTAGAACGCCGGCAGCGGCGAAGGCAGCCAGCCGGATTCGAGCGTGTTCGACGAATAGGCGCGGCCGCCGACGAGGGCGAGCCCATCGTTCTTGCCGGCTTCAACCAGTGCGCCGTGCACGGCGGCATAGTCTTCCCATGGCCCGAACAGCTCGTAGCCCGGCTGACCGGCCATGCCGTGGCGCAGCGCGATCACGTCCTTGCCGGCGATGTCGATGTGGGCCATGCTGAAGAACTTGAGGTCCGGCGGGGTCTGCCCCATCGCGATCCCGAGGATCTTCATCGCATTCGGGCCCTGCAGCTGGAAGCGATAGTTCTTGCGCTTGCCGTCGCTGCGCAACGCGGTGCGCTCGTCACGCTCGACGGTCACGTTCCACTTGCTGCCGTCCGGCTTCGGATACTGTGCGTGGAATTCGACCCACTCGATCGCCGGTGCACGGCCGACCAGGCTGAACTCGTTCTCGGCGAGGTAGAACAGGATCACATCGCCGATCACGTAGCCTTCCGGGGTCACCGGCACGTACTGCTTGGCCTTGTTGACCGCGAAGTTCTTGAAGCTGTTGATGGCGGTGTACTCGAGGAGCGCCATGGCGTCGGGCCCGCGCACGTAGAGCTCGACCATGTGGTAGCTCTGGTTGAACAGCACCGCGGTCTCGGACCAGGCGCGCTGCTCGTTGCGCCAGTTGGTGTATTCGGCGGGGACGCCGGGATAGGCGTTGGGGCCGGTCTGCTGGTTGCGCAGGAAATCGACGACGTTGCCGGCCGAATCCAGCTTCTGCTGAAGGGTCTTGTCACTCATGGGTTGTACCTCTCCTAGAGGGGGTGGGTTGGTTGAAGGTTGAATCTCACGCCGGCCGTTCGAGCCAGCAGGCGATGGCTGCATTGACCGCCTCGGGCGCTTCGAGCTGGATCATGTGTCCAGCGCCCGGGACGATCACGAGTTCCGAATTGGCGATCGCCGCGGCGATCGCTTCATGTTGAGCCGGCGGGGCCCAGGTATCGAGCTCGCCGGTCATGACCAGCGCCGGGCAAGCGATTTGCGGCAGCAGGCTTTCCATTTCCGCCCGGCCCAAGAGCGCGTGGATCTGGGCGTCGAACACGTCCTGCCCAGCTTCGATATTCATTTGCCGAAGCGGTTCGTAGATTTCCGGTTTGGCGCGGTTGGCCTCAGCCACCATCGGCGGCAACCAGGTGTCAATCAGCTTGTCGAAGCCGTGGTTCCAGCCGACCGCCTGCAACGCCTCGCGCTTGGCGGCCTCGCCGGCGCGCAGCGAATGCACTCCGGTCGAAACGAGCGCGATCCGGCGCACGCGTTCGCGAGCAAGACGGAAGACCTCGAGCGCAACTCGCCCACCCATCGAGTGGCCGAGCAGGTCAAAAGACTCGGGCGCCTGATCTAGCGCGATCCGCGCCATCTCGGCCAGCGAATCGGCTGCTCCATAACCGTCGACCGCGCGCGAATCCGGGAAGGCCGCGAGTTGCGGCGCGTAAATGCGTGCGTCGCACGCCAGCCCGGGCAGGAACAGCAACATGGCGATTGAATCGCCTCTCCCATGAATTCGCAGGTATGAAATTTTCGTCTATACGAAGAAACTCGCTTGCGCTAGGGGCTTTTCGCGAGTGGCCGGCGCGCCTAAGAGCCGCCTCGCCGAGAGAGGAGAATCCCCTATATGTCGTACGCCGCGATCCACCCGAACTGGGAGAAGCCGCGCGCCAACATGGTGGACGGCTATTCGCTGGAAATGACCGCCAAGGAGCTGGACGGCCTGCGCGAAGCGGCGCCGCTGATCCGCCCCGGCACGCAGATCGCGATCACCTTCCTGCCCGGCGAGGAGATGGAGCAGCGAGTCGTGGCGGCGGAGCTGGTCCGCGAGCTCGGCTTCGAGCCTATCGTCCATCTCTCCGCGCGCCGGCTGACTTCCGAAGCCGAGCTCGACAAGTACCTGTCCGACATCGCCGCCAGCGCTGGCGTCAAGCGCGTGTTCGTTATCGCCGGTGACCCGCCCGAGCCCGAAGGCCCATACGAGAATTCGCTGCAGATCATCGAAAGCGGCTTGCTCGAGAAGCATGGCATCGAGGTCGTCGGCGTCGGCGGCCACCCCGAAGGCCATCCGAACAACACCAAGGCCGAGCTGTGGGACTGGATGGAGCGCAAGCTCGCCGCGGTCCGCTCGCACGGCATGGTCCCGCTGGTGGTCACCCAGTTCGCCTTCGACGACGACGCGATCGTCGCCTGGGTCAAGGAAATGCGCGCGCGCGGGATCGACGTGCCAGTGCGCCTCGGCGTACCCGGACCGGCCGGGATCAAGCGCCTGCTCGGCTTCGCCAAGCGCTGCGGCGTGGGCGCCTCGGCCAACGTGATGAAGAAGTACGGCGTTTCGATCACCAACCTGATCGGCAGCGCCGGACCCGACAAGCTGGTCGCATCGCTGGACAAGGGGCTGACCCCCGACCTTGGCCGTGTGCGTTTGCACTTGTATCCCTTCGGCGCCCTGAAAGCGTCGGCGGAATGGGTTAACGAATACGACGCTAAGCACTGACACGTGAGCGCCACGCAACTCAAATTCCGGGACGAACCGATGGCCGACATCATCGACGGGCGCGCTGTCGCCAGGAAGCTCGACGCCGAGACGAAGGCGCAAGTGGACGCGATGGTCGCGGCCGGCCTGCCACGCCCGGGCCTGGCGGTGATCCTGGTCGGCAACGATCCCGCGAGCGAGGTCTACGTTGGCCGCAAGATCAAGAAGTGCGCCGAAGTCGGCATCACCAGCGTCGAGCACCGCATGCCGGCCGACAGCAGCCAGGCTGAGCTGCTGGCGCTGATCGCCACGCTCAACGAGGATCCCGCGATTCACGGCATCCTGTGCCAGGTGCCGCTGCCGACGCACATCGACACCGGACTGGTGCTGCGCGCCATCGCGCCCTCGAAGGACGTCGACGGGTTCCACCCCGTAAACGTCGGACGCCTGTCGACCGGCACCGGCGGAATTATCCCCTGCACCCCGCTCGGGGTGATGAAGCTGCTCGACACAGTGTACGACGATCTCACCGGGCTCGACGTGGTGGTGATCGGCAAGTCGAACATCGTCGGCAAGCCGATCGCGATGTTGATGCTCGAGCGCGAGGCTACCGTGACCGTGACCCACATTGAGACCAAGGACCTGCCTGACATCTGCCGCAAGGCCGACGTGATCATCGCCGCCGCCGGCGCGCCGCGGCTGGTCAAGGGCTACTGGGTCAAGCCCGGCGCGGTGATCATCGACGTCGGTATCACCCGGATGAAGACCGAGGACGGCAAGACCAAGCTGGTCGGCGACGTCGCCTTCGAGGAAGTGCAGCACGCCCGCGCGGTAACCCCGGTCCCCGGCGGCGTCGGCCCGATGACGATCTCGTGCCTGCTCGCCAACACCGTCCAGGCGGCGCGCGAGCAGCTCGAAGGCACCAGCAGCGACGGCTTCAGCATCGACTGGGACGAACTGCCCGACCGTTCGATGTTCACTGGCGAAACGAGCGAGGCTTCGGCCTAACCTCCCATCGGCCTTATGTAGACTCGCGTCACGACCGGGAATCGCGCGGCGATCGCCGTCTCGATATCGGCCACCGTCTGCTCGACGTCGCGCGCCGAGATGGTGTCCTCGAAATCGGCACTGATAATCGCCACGACCATGTCGGGCGCCTGGTGCACGGTCAGCACTTCCTTCACCGCGACGACGCCGGCGTGCCCCTCTGTGCAGTCGTGCAGCGCCTTGACGAGCTCGGGATCGGCCGCCTCGCCGATCAACAGGCCCTTGGCCTCGATCAGCAACATCACCGCCGTCGCCGCAAGGACGACACCGATGAGCACCGAGGCGATGCCGTCGAACACCGGGCTGCCGGTCAGCGCTGACAAGGCGATGCCGAGGGCGGCGATCACCAGGCCGGCAATCGCCCCGCTGTTCTCGAGCAGCACGATCAGGTTCGGCGCGTCCTTGGTGTCCCTGATCGCACGAAACACGGACTTGCGCCCGCGCGCGCTGTTGAAGGCCTTGAGCGCAGCGAGGGTCGACCAGCCTTCGAGCGCGATGGCCACGCCGAGCACGATGAACGCGATCAGCAGGTCCCCGGTGGGTTCCGGGTAAAGCAGATGCAGGATGCCCTCGTAGAGCGACACCCCGGCGCCGAGCGAGAACACCAGCATCGCCACTACGAACGACCAGAAATACAGCTCGCGGCCATAGCCGAGCGGATGCATCGGGGTGGGCGCGCGCCGGCTTCGTTTGGTGCCGTAGAGCAACAGCACCTGATTGGTCGAGTCGACCAGGCTGTGCACGCCTTCGGTGAGCATCGCCGACGACCCGGTGATTGCCGCGGCGACGAACTTGGCGACGGCAATGCCGACATTGGCCGCGAGCGCGGTGAGCAGCACCCTGGTCGATTCGTGTCCTGCCACTTGGCCTCCCTGTTTAGCCCACGCTGTTCTCGCAGAGCGCCTCGGGGGTAGCAATCGCCTGCCGTTCGATTAGTTTCGCACCCGGTTGGAGGAAGGCCCCTGCATGACCCGCGAAGCGGACCTCGATGTCGCCATCGTCGGCGCCGGCATTTCCGGCATCTCGATGGCCGCGCACCTGCAAATGATGTGCCCCGGCACCAGCTTTGCGCTGTTCGAGCGGCGCGAGGCGATAGGCGGCACCTGGGACTTGTTCCGCTATCCCGGCGTGCGCTCCGACAGCGACATGCAGACGCTCGGCTTCCGCTTCGAGCCGTGGATCCACGAGAAGGCCATCGCCGACGGCGACGCGATCCTCGAATATCTCAACCGAACGGTCCGCGAGCGCGGGATCGACAAGCACATCCGCTTCGGCACGAAGGTGGTAACCGCCGACTGGCGATCCGCCGAGGCATGGTGGCGCCTCACCGTCGAGGACGACAAGAGCTGGCACGAGGTGACCACGCGGTTCCTCTACCTCGCCTCGGGCTATTACGATTACGACGACCCGCACGACGCGCAGCTGCCGGGTCTCGGCAAATTCGGCGGGGAGGTGATCCACCCGCAGTTCTGGCCTGCCCAGCTCGACTATACCGGTAAGCAGGTCGTCGTGATCGGCTCGGGCGCGACCGCGGTCACCATCGTGCCTGCAATGGCCGAGCAGGCCGCGCACGTGACGATGCTCCAGCGCACGCCGACCTGGATGGCCTCTGGCCCGAGCCGCGACGCGACCGCGAACCGGCTGCGCAAATGGCTGCCCGAATGGCTCGCCTACTGGATCACCCGGCAGAAGAACATTCGCCTGCGCCAATACTTCTTCAAGAAGGCGCGCAGCGAACCCGACAAGGTCGCGCAGTATCTCGCCGGCAAGCTGCGCGAGGAGCTCGGCGAGAACTACAGCGCCGACTACCAGCCGCCGTATAATCCGTGGGATCAGCGACTCTGCCTGGTGCCCGACAGCGACTTCTTCGAAGCGGTCAAGGCCGGCAAGGCCTCGATCGTCACCGGGCAGATCGCAGGCTTCGACAAGGACGGCGTGCGCCTGACCAGCGGCGAGCGTCTCCCCGCCGATATCCTGATCACCGCCACCGGCCTGCGCCTGTCGCTCGGCGGCAAGGTCGCGGTCAGCATCGACGGCAAGCCCGTCGACTGGACCGAGCACTGGTTCTACCGCGGCTGCATGTTCTCCAACGTGCCCAACCTGGCGATCGTGTTCGGTTACCTCAACGCCAGCTGGACGCTGCGGGCGGACAATAATTCCGATTACGTTTGCCGCGTGCTCAACCGGATGCGCGACAAGCGCGCCGACGTGGTCGTGCCGTACCTGCCCGTCGACCACGATCTCGAGATCGTCGAGCCATTCCCGTTCTCCTCGGGCTATCTCCAGCGGGCGAAGCACATGATCCCCAAGAGCGCGCCGATCCTGCCGTGGCGGCTCAACCAGGACTACCTTGAAGACTGCCGGGACTTCCGCAAGCGCCCGGTCGATGACGGCGTGCTGCGCTTCGAGAAGCTTCCGTCCGCGACCAGGGCGGCCTGAATGAGCGAGCGCATCTGGACCGCGGCGCTGGTGGTGATCGGCGACGAGATCCTTTCCGGCCGCACGCACGACAAGAACATCGCCCAGGTGGCGAGCTGGCTGCAGGTGCAGGGCATCCGGTTGATGGAAGTGCGCGTCGTTCCCGACGTCGAGGAGCGCATCGCCGAGGCGGTCAACGCGCTGCGGTCCACTCACGATTACCTGTTCACCACCGGCGGCATCGGCCCGACGCACGACGACATCACGGTCGACGCGGTCGCCAAGGCGCTCGGCGTGCCGGTGGTCGAACACCCGGAGGCCCGCCGGATCCTCGAGGACTTCTACGCCGCCCGTGGCGGGCTCAACCCGGCGCGCCTGAGAATGGCGCGAGTGCCGCAAGGTGCGGACCTGATTCCCAACAAGATGTCCGGCGCGCCGGGCATCCGGGTGGGCAACCTGTTCATGATGGCCGGCGTCCCTGCGATCACCGCGCAGATGCTCGACGCCCTCACCGGCACGCTCGAAGGCGGCGCGCCGTTGCTCAGCGAGACGGTTGGCGGCTGGGTCCAGGAGAGCCACGTCGCCGATATCCTGCGCGAGGTCGAGACAGCCCATCCGAGTTGCCAGATCGGCAGCTACCCGTTCTTCCGCGAAGGCAGGACGGGCGCCAACTTCGTGATACGCTCGACCGATCCCGACGAACTCGAGCGCTGCGTCGATGCGCTAACGGACGCACTCCGGGAGGCGGGGCAGGACGTCACGCCGGGCGGGGTCTGATGGATCGCGGACACCTCCAGGCAGCTCTGGACAGCGTCCTCGATAAGATCGGCTCGTCCGATACTGCAGGACTCGAAGCCGCCTACACCGAGAACGGTCAACGCCTGCCCATCGGCGAAGGCCTGTGGGCGACGGCGAACAAGGTCGGGCCCTATTGCCACACCTTCCTCGACGAGGAGTCCGGCCAGGCGGCGTGCTTCGCAACTCTGACCGAAGGCGGGACGCGTTCGATCATCGGCCTGAGGGTCAAGGCCGAGCGCGGGCAGCCCGTCGAGATCGAGGCGATCGTCGCCCGGCCGCCGCTCTTCGGCGGGGTGAGCGCGTTCGGCGACGGACCCGCGGCGCTCGATGCGAGCGGCGGGCCTGACACCGCATGGTTCGGCGAAGTCCACCCTTCCGAACGAATGGGCCGCGCCGAGCTGCAACGCGTCGCCGACCTCTACTTCGCCGGGCTCGAGCGCAACGACGGGCGCGGCGAGTATCCCTTCGCCGACGACTGCGTGCGCATCGAGAACGGCTTCCGCACCACAGGCGTGCCGCCCTCGCCCGATGCCGGCAAGACGCCCTACTTCGAAGCGTTCCGGGCGATGTCCGCCAGGCAGCAGTTCGAGACCGGCTACTTCGCCTTCGTCGACCGCCTCCGCGAGCGGCGCTTTCCGGTGATCGAACCCGCCCGGGGCCTCGTCTTCTCGTTCGCCTTCTTCGACCATTCGGGCACCGTGCGCGACTACGCCCTCGCCGACGGCACCGCGGTCCACTCGCAAGTCGAGCGCCCATTCAGCTGGATGATCGCCGAGGCGTTCCGCATCGAGCGGGGCCTGATCACCCGCATCGAGGCGCTGATGACCGAGTGTCCCTATGGCATGCCTTCGGGCTGGACCGGCTAGTCCGCCACCGGCCGCAGTACCGTGTGGCCGACCGCGGTGTTCGACGCTGGCACGTGGTAGAACCGGTGCAGCTGCTCGACCTTCTCTCCCAGCGCGGCGCGCATGATCAGCCACATGATCAACTCGATGCCTTCGGACCCGGCCTCGCGCAGGAACTGCAGCCGCGTGATCGCGCGCAACTCGTCAGTCCCGTCGATCAGCTTGTCGAGGAAGGCGTTGTCGAACTCCGGGTTGATCAGCCCGGCGCGCTCGCCCTGCAATTGGTGGCTCATCCCGCCGGTGCCCCAGACCTGCACGTCGAGGTCCTCGGGATAGGCCTCGACCGCGTCGCGGATCGCCGCGCCGAGCTGCCAGCAGCGGTCGGCGGAAGGCGTCGGGAACTGGGTGACGTTGACCGCCAGCGGGATGACTCGGCACGGCCATTCCTCGACCTGTCCGAACACCAGGCTCAACGGCACGGTCAGGCCGTGGTCGACGTCCATCGCGTTCATGATCGTCAGGTCGAAATCGTCGATCACCAGCTGCTCGGCGAGGTGGCCGGCGAGGTCGGGATCGCCCATCACCGTCGGCACCGGGCGCGCGCCCCAGCCTTCGTCAGCCGGTTCGTACTCCTCGGCGAAACCGAGCGCGAAGGTCGGCACGATGTCGAGCATCATCGCGCTGGCGTGGTCGTTATAGCACAGGATCACCACGTCGGGGGTGTTGTCCTTGATCCATGTCCGCACCCACTCGTAGCCGGCGAAAACCGGCGCCCAGTATTCGTCGCCCGTTTTGCCGAGGTCGATCGCCGCGCCGATCGCGGGCACGTGGCTGGTAGCGATGCCCGCCGTGATCCGCGCCATCAGCCCTGGTCCCGCTTCGACTTCTGCCCCTCGGGCGAGCGCCCGCCGGCGCGCATCATGGCGGCATACTCGTCGGGGGTCATCCCGGTCATCGAGCCGACCGCTTTCTGCGCGCTCCAGCCGTCGGTGTTCGAGAGCTTGACGAGGAAATAGATGTTGCCGCCGAGTTCGATCAATCCGTTGAAGTCGCGCGCGAGCACGGCCTGTTTCTGCTCCTCGGTCATCCGGAAACGGTCGAGATAGGCGCGCTCGTCGGCCTTGAAGGCGTTACGATTGTCCTTGTCCATCAGCGACATGCAGAACTTGTGCAGGTGGTACGCCTGGCGGCTGCGCCGCGCGGTGAACACGGTGGTGCCGGGAATGTCCTCGAGGTCTTCGAGCGGGTAGAGGCGCTGGCGCATGGTTTGGCCTTTCTGGGTCCCGAGGGCGATGTCTACCAGCGGCGGCCGGTGTTGTCTCGCCGGGTCTTGCCCGTTAGGGCGCGGCGGTGGAAGCCTTTCTCACCTCCGCGGCGCTCGTGGCCGTCGCCGAAATCGGCGACAAGACACAGCTGCTGGCGATCGTGCTGGCGACGCGGTTCAAGCGGCCGTGGCCGATCATCGCCGGGATTTTCGTCGCCACGCTGGCGAACCACTTCCTCGCCGCGCTGGTCGGCGAGCAGGCGGCGAATTTCCTCGAAGGGACCTGGTTCCGCTATCTCGTCGCCGCCTCGTTCATCGTCATGGCCGGGTGGACGCTGATCCCCGACACCTTCGACGAGGACGGGCAAAAACCGGTCCGCTTCGGCGCCTTCCTGACCACGCTCGTCGCCTTCTTCCTCGTCGAGATGGGCGACAAGACCCAACTCGCCACGATCGCGCTGGCGGCCCGCTTCCACAGCGTCGTTCCGGTGATGGCCGGAACCACCCTCGGCATGCTGGTCGCCAACATTCCCGCGGTGCTACTCGGCCACCAGGTGATCAAGCGCGTACCGCTCAAAACCGTGCGCCTGATCGCCGCGCTGATGTTCTTCGCCATCGGCCTGTGGCTGCTGGCTCAGACCGCCGGGCTGATCTAGCCGCTACTCGCCGTAGACGTTTCCTTTCGTCGCCTCGATGCTGATCGGTCCGACCAGCGAGGCGACGATTCCCGGGCGGTCGGGGGCGTCGGTGCGGCGGGCGTCCATCCGCATCTCGTTCATCGCGATATGCGCGGTGACGTGGCGGACGAACGGGACCACGCTGCCCTCGCCCCAGTCCTGATGCTCGATGTCGAACTCGAGCGTGTCGCCGTGGATCGCGAAGTTCTCCAGAGCGCCCATCGTGTAGGGATTGTCGCATCGCCCGCAGGCGAGGCCGAACAGCTCACCGCCGTCCTGGCGGATGAGGAAATACTGCTTCTCGATCCCGACCCCGAAACCGAGCCACACGCCGACGACGTCGGCCGCGGCGAGCTGCCGCCACGGCGCCGGCTGGTGGTACGGGGCCGGCGGTCCGCCTCCTCCACCGCCCGGACCCTTCACGATCGCCACCGGCGGCGAGCCCGGCGGCAGGCGAGCTTGCGGGTAGCCACCGGGCGTCGGCCCGCGCGGGTCCTTCACCGCGACCTGGACGAAGGTCCCGCCGCCGGGCCGCGTGCCGTGGATGACCAGCCTGCCCCCGTCGAGCTTCGCTTGCGCATGGTCCTCGCCAGCCAGCGAACCGTCGGGCGCGAGGTGGCGCACGGTGAAGGCGATGCCGGTGGTCTCGTCGAAGGTGCCGACCACGCGCGCGAGCGTCGTCCCGTCGGCGCACGGGTCGCACTCGATGCCGCTGACCTTCGCGCCGTCGATGACGAATTCGTAGACCCGCGGGCCGATGGCCCAGCCGCCGCGGTAGTAATCGGCCGACTCGGCGCAGGCCGGAGCCGACACCCCCAGCGCCAGCAAGGCCATCAGGCTAACGCGCATTCCCGTTCCCCCCGTTTTCGCGCGCCTCGCGCACGATTTGCTCGATCGCGTCGATCACCACCCGCGGCTTGGTGGCGTGGATGTAGTGCCCGGTGCCCGGGACCCGCGCGTTGACCCCGCGCGTCGAGAGCGCCGCGAGCTCGTCGTGGCCCTGGTTCCACGCCGCTTCCTCCGCCGCGATCTCGCCTCGCGCCGTCGGCGGAAAGTCGAGCGGCGGCTGGAACTCGGTGCGGGTCAGCACCATCATCGGCATCGCGCCGTAGTTGCGCCGCGGATTGACCGTGACCTTTGAATCCCGCTCGAGCAGTTGCGGCGAACCGAAGAACATCATCGTGTCCCACGCCGCGAGGAGTTGCTCCTTGCTCGCGCCGGCGATCCGCCGGTCGAGCGCGGCGGCCAGCTCGGGCGGATAGCTCGGCGGCCACTGCGGGTGGAAGCACCCGTCGGGGTCGGGCCCTCCCGGCCGCAGAGTGCCGGCCTTCACCCCGGCCGCACAATGGCTGAACTGTTCGGTCAGCGGGTTGGGTAGCGAAAGCATGTAGCTCGCCTGCGCCGGCGCCGCCCTGGCGATGGCAGTGAGCTGGTCGGGAAACGCCGGATCGACCAGCACCATCCCGGCGACCTGCCCCGGTTCGCGGTCGGCGAAGAGCAGGCTCTCGTAGCCGCCGAGCGAATGGCCGACGAGCACGTAAGGCCCGGCGATCCCGCCGGCCTCGAGCGCCGCCTGCAGGTCGCCGACCGTCTCGTCGACCGCCTGCGGCCTGGGCGGCGGATCGCTGAAGCCGAACCCCGGCCGGTCCCACGCGCACACCCGCGTCGTCTTCGCGAGCTCCGGCTGGACCTTGCTCCAGGTCAGGCTCCAGTCGCCCGCGCCAGCGGTGAGGATCACCGTCGGGCCGCCCTGCCCCATGCAGACCATGTGCAGCGCGCGCCCGTCGGGCAGGCGAACGGCGTCCGTGGCGTCGGCATACGGGACCAGCGAGGGGTCGGGGCTGGCGGGCAGCGGCTGCTGGGCGAGCGCGGGAGCGAAGGGGGCGGCCGCGGCCAACACAGCCGCCGAGGCGATCGCCCAGGGCCGCGCCTCGCTGCTCCCCCTTCGTCTCTCCGCCACCGCGTTTCCCACCGCCTGCTTATTTCACCGGCGGGCCGGGAGCGGAAGGGCCGTCGTGCGCTTGCCCGTCGGGGTTACAGATCGGCGATTTTCGATTCGCGAAACCTGCCTCTGGCCGCAGTGCCTCGCGCCGCCGCCGCGACCTGCTTCCCGAATGCCTGAGTAGGTGCAAAAGCTCGGAATTCCGCGCTTCTCGCACGCACCCGGCGAACTTTCCGCGCTGCAGGACCGCCCGCCAGCGGCCGTCCACGAGGCGCTTGAGGAGCTCGTGATCTGTGACCTTTGCGGGTGACAGTGTCGCCCGTCTGTCGCCCGGCCCCGCTGCGGTGTCACCCGCCGCCCGGCCACCGCCAGCGCCGCGTCCCACGCCCGCGCGAACTCTTCCGCGCCGGGCTTGCGCCGCAAGCGATAAGCCGTCTCCCGCGCCATCCCGACCCGCGCCGCGGCGGCGGAGACCGATCCGGTCTCCGCCAGCACCCCGATGAACTCCGCCTGCCGCAACGCCGTCCACCCATCGGCGCGGCGCTTGAGCGGGACGGGGGTGAAGGCGGGAAGGCTTTTGGGTGGGGTGCGGGGAGAGTCGGGCATGTGTGGAACATAGGCAGAACATAGGCGTGTAGGAAAGGGGTTTTTGGTGCCTTCGAGCCACGCTTCCATCAGCGGGCCGAGTTGCCGGTCCGGCTCAGTCCGTTCGATTTGCCGCGCTCGTTGAAAGTGCCTGCCTCTCGGCGCCGCAACTAGCGAGCAGCTCCGCGATCCCCTCCTTGCTCAAGCTTTCGCGCAGCGTTCCGCAGGCCGTACCGTCCTCGCGCAGCATGACGACAAGCGGCAGACCCGAATTTCCGCGACCAAATCGCACCAACATCTCGCGCGCCTTCGCCAGGGAAACCTGCGTGACACCCAATCGCGCTGCTTCAGGCGGCAAGCGTGCCGCACGATCGGTCCAGGCCAGCACCAGTCGATTGGGCGCGGCAGCGTTGGCGAGCACGGGGAGCTCACGCAATTCAGCGACACAGGGAGCGCACCAATCCGCTCCGATCAAGATGATCATGCGTGCCGGCGCAGCCAAACCGTCGGCGGATGCATCGACCGGCATGGCCAGGAGCACCATCGCACTCGCCAAGGTTGACTTGCGCCGCATTATGTTACCCACCGAAACCGAAATCAGTTTGGAATTCCTCGGTAGTTAAAGCAACAACTGTCGAATTCGAAGCGGGCACTTCGGGGGAATGCCGTGATTCTAGCGCTCATCCTTGCTCTTGCGACCGCGAGCTCTGCCGCCGGCGCGACGCCAACCGAGGCGCCGGCCGCACAAACCGCTAACACGCTTCAACAGAAATTCGACGCGGCGACCCAAGCTGCCGTGAAGCGCGACTGCGACGAGGCGGTCAAACTTTTCGAAGCTCTCGAGCAAGGCGGAGGGGTCAGGCCGGGCAGCCTGCCGGCAGCGGCGATCGCCGTCAGGAAAGGCCAGTGCCTGATTGCACTCCGTCGCCGCGATGAGGGGAAGGAATCGATACTCAAAGGCCTTCCGGTTATCGAGGCCGCCGGCGCGAACTTCGTCAGCGACGTCTACGACGCGCAAAAGGCGCTCGGCGACGCAGCGTTCGCCGACTATGACTATGGCACCGCGCGAGCGCGCTATGAGGCGGCGCTCGCGCTGGTGGAGGGCCTCAACCGGCTGCCTGCCTTGGCCGCACTGTCGAAGAGCACCGCGTTCGACGGGACGAGCGCGCCGCTCGATTACGCGGCTGAAGGCCTGCGCATCATTGATGCGCAACCCATGCCAGACAAGGCCCTGCGCACCGCATTCCTCACCATCCATGCCCGCGCTCTCCTTAACCAGGGTCAAGCCGGCCAAGCCTACGATGAACTGAAAGAGGCGCTGAAGCTGTCGGGTGGGCTAACCGACAAGATCACGATTACCGAGGCGACGATGCGCTCCGATCTCGCCCAGGCGGCTCTGCTCGATGGCCAACGTGACGCGGCGTATCGCTATCTTGCCTACACAGGCGCCGGACGGATCGCCGAATCTCCCTTCGCCATGGCACAAAACATGGATGTGCCCGTGTGCGGGAGCGAGACCGGCCTGCAGCCCGACGACGACGCAGTGGTCGAGTTTTCGATCGGTCCCGATGGTTCGGTGTTCGGCGCGCAGACCGTCTACACGCGCGGCGGACCCGAGGTGGCCGCGGCTTTCGCCAAGTCGGTGCGGGAATGGTATTGGGATCCTGACCAGCTGGCGAAAATCCCGCCGTTCTACCTCCTCGCGACCCGCGTCGAACTGCGGTGCACGCGCGCCGGGGCCGACATTCCGGGAATAACCTCACCTCTCGCGGAACGCTTCTACAGCTGGGCAGCCGGGCAGATCGCCGTCCCTGCGAGCCCCGGCCAGGACATCGCGGTGGCGAGGAAGCTGCGCCAAATGCTCGCTTCTCCAGACGCCAAGGCTAACCCGGCTCGCTATGTCGCGATGGCGGGAGTGCTGAGCCAGGCCGACAGTCGCGCCGATGCCGAGACCGCGTCGTTGCTCGCCGATGCCTTGGCCACGGCCAGGAAAGCATCGTTGCCCACGGAGGTAATCGATGCCTTGCAAGTCTTTCAGGCCCTGTCGGACAGCCCCTGGACCAAGGACAAGGTCTCGCCCAAGCGCGACTTGCCGATCTTTGCGCGATCCTTGTTCCAACTGGCTGCCTCGCCGGGTCTATCGCAAGATGCGATCGCGGCCGGCACCCTTCGCCTGTCGGGAGCGAACCTGGCTCACTGGCTCGATAATCCGTCCGAAGTCACGGCCCAACTGGAGCTCGTGGCCGGCGATTCGCGCCTCAGTGAGCACCATCCCATGCGCCAGGCAGCCAATCTTCGCCTCGCCGATCTTGCCGCAGAGGCAGGCCAGACCGAAACGGCGCGGAGTTTCTTTGAGCGAACCGGCCTCACCGAGGAGCAATGTTCGCTGCTTGGCGTCAAGCCGGCCCTGACCAAGTCTCACGCCTCGTCCAGCGACTATCCCACAAAAGCTCTGATGTACGGGTTCGAAGGTTGGACCAAGGTCGAGTATGACGTGAAGGCCAATGGCACCACCGTGGGCGGACGCACGCTGATGGCTTATCCGCCTTTCGTATTCAGTGATGGCGCCTCGGCCATGACCAAGGATTTCGTCTTCGATAAGAGTTATCGCCCGGGGGACAGCGTTGCGTGCACCGCAGATCGGCAAAGCATCAATTTCCGGATCCCCCGCTAGCGCACGTTCCGCGTCGCCGCAGTGTGGTGGCGCAGCCGATCGTCGGCGACCGACAGTTCGAAGCCTGTTGTCGAAGACCGCGGCGCAAAAAGAAGAGCCGGCGGATCGCTCCGCCGGCTCCCTTGTCGTAACGTTCGTTCCGCAGCTTTACTGCGCGCTGATGCGCAGGCGCTGGTTCAGTCGGTCGATCCTGAGCTGCAGCGTCATTTCGTCGCGCGCCGACAGGTTGCCCTGACGGTCGTGGCGCATCCGCCGTTCGGCCGTGCGGATGAGCCTCAGCTCGCGCTGGGCGCCGGCAGCTTCGCGGTAGCTTAGCGTATGCTGGGCCTGCGCGCTGCGGACGTACTGGCCGAGGCCGGTGAGCTGCGACCGGATCGCGGGGCGGTCGTCCCCGTAGTTCCCGTTCGTCGCCAGACCGGTCGCGACCCAACGGCCGCGGCTGTCGTAGTAGCCCGAGGTTTCGCCCGCATGCCAGCGGCCGGCGGTGTCGTAGTAGCCGGGCTGGCGATCGGCGATCCACATGCCGTTGGCATCGCGATGGCCGAGAGCGGTTCCTTCGATCCAGCGGCCGCGCGCGTCGTAATGGCCGATGGTCACCCCTGCGACCCAGCGGCCGCGATCGTCGTAATGGCCGCTGGCGGTGCCGGCGGTCCAATCGCCGCGCTCGTCGTAATAGCCGTTGGACGAAGCCGGGATCCAGCGGTTCTGGCTGTCGTAGCGGCCGCTGGCCGAGCCATCCTCACGCTGGGGGACCCAGTTGCGGCGCTCGTCGTAATAGCCGTTCGGCGCGCCCGCGACCCAGGTGTTGTCGCGGTCGTAATAGCCCGTGGCCCGGCCCTGCGAGACCGACATGGCGTGCCACTGGCCCTGCGTGTCGTAATAGCCGTAGGCGTCGGCGCGGCGGGCCGGCTGCGTGCTGACGCTGATGGCGATCCAGCGGCCGCGATCGTCGTAACGGCCGTTGTCCGAGCCCTGCACCCAGGTATCGTCGCGGTTGTAGTAGCCGTTGGCGGAGGCCGGCACCCATTCGCCCTGCGAACGGTAGTCACCGTAATTGTCGCCCGAACCGCTGTTCATCAGCCAGGTGTTGTTATCGCCGTAACGGCCGTTCGGTCGGCCTTCGACCCACCCGCCGTCGCGGTCGTAATAGCCGCGGGCGTCGTTCGCGGCGACACCGGTGGCGTGCCAGCGGTTGGCCTGGTCGTAATAGCCGTAGGCGTCGCGGCACTCGCGGCCCGGCCTGGCGAGCTGGTTGCCGACGAGCGCGCCGGCGGCGGCGCCGATGATGGTGCCGAGGGTCTTGTCGCCGTGGCCGGCGACGACGTTGCCGAGAACGCCGCCAACTCCGGCACCTGCGACGGTGGCGACGACGCGGGTCGAGCTCTGCTGAGCGCAAGTGGCCTGCGAGCGCGATTGGGCGCTGGCGATGGACGGGACGAGAGTGACCGCGGCGATGCTCGCCGCGAAAAGAAATTTACGCATGGGGATAGGCTCCCGGAACCGGATGGCTCCTGCTTCCAAAAGCCCAAATGGCTTGTCGCGCCATTTGTTCCCATGCGAGCCGTATTATTATTAGAGTCAAGTTACGGGATTGGATATTTTTTATCTTTTTCAATCGTAAAAAAGTAGCGAGTCCCATCTTTATTTTTTACAGAACTTGGGCATTAAGAGTCAGCCCTTGAATCGCCGGCACTTTGTTCCCATTTGGGTGCTACCGGCGCCTGCAGACGTAAGCCCCGCCGGCTGAGAGACCCGCGCGCTCCCGCTTACCACGGAGTGCCATCATGACTCGCAAGCCCGTTTCCAAAGCGCCCGCCCAGGAGTGGGAAAACGAAGGCGGCAGCGTCAAGCCGACCGTTTCGCCCGAAGAGCTCGGCGTGACTCGTGTCCTGAGCGAGACATTCGTCGTCGGCGGATATTCGTACACCAACCTGGCGGACGCCGTCGCCCAGGGGCGACGGATGCAAAAGCAAGGTGTCGGACTGTGAGCCCGCGTGAGGCCGAGAAGCCCGCCTATTTCGCGGTGCTGGCCCCCCTGGCCGGCTTCGCGTTGCTGATCTGGTGGATGCTGGCGCGCTGATCGCGCGAAACGAAAAGGGCCGACGGATCGCTCCGCCGGCCCCTCTGGTGATTTCTTGCGAGTGAAGCGGCTCCGCGCTCAAGTAGCGCGGTAGCGCAGATAATTACGCCCCCTCCAGCTCCGCAGTATCGATCTTCAGGCCCGGGCCCATCGTCGAGGTCAGGGTGACCTTCTTGACGTACTTGCCCTTCGAACCGCTCGGCTTGGCCTTGACGATCGCCTGGGTCAGCGCCTCGAAGTTCTGCTTGAGCTGCGCTTCGGTGAAGCTGAGCTTGCCGATTCCCGAGTGGATGATGCCCTGCTTCTCGACGCGGAATTCGACCTGGCCGCCCTTGGCGTCCTTGACCGCCTGGGCGACATTCGGGGTCACCGTGCCGAGCTTGGGGTTCGGCATCAGGCCCTTGGGGCCGAGCACCTTACCGAGCCGGCCGACGACGCCCATCATGTCGGGCGTGGCGATGACGCGGTCGTAGTCGATGTTGCCGGCCTGCATGTCTTCCATCAGGTCCTCGGCGCCGACCTTGTCGGCCCCCGCCTTGAGCGCCTCGTCCGCCTTGTCGCCCTTGGCGAACACGGCGACCTTCATCTCCTTGCCGGTGCCGGCCGGGAGCGAGACCATGCCGCGGACCATCTGGTCGGCGTGACGCGGGTCGACGCCCAGGTTCATCGCCACCTCGACGGTCTCGTCGAACTTCTTGCTGGCCACTTCCTTGAGCGCCTTCAAGGCCTCGTCGATGCTGTAGAATGCCTCGGCATCGAACTTCTCGGCGAGCATCTTCGCCTTCTTGCTGAGCTTGGCCATCGGTTAGCCCTCCACCACTTCGAGGCCCATCGCGCGGGCGGAGCCTTCGATGATGCGGGTCGCCGCGTCGAGGTCGTTGGCGTTCAGGTCCTTCATCTTCATCTCGGCGATCTCGGTCAGCTTGCTGCGCTTGATCTTGCCGGCCGAGACCTTGCCCGGCTCCTTCGAGCCCGACTTGAGGTTGGCCGCCTTCTTGATCAGGTAGCTCGCCGGCGGGGTCTTGGTGACGAAGGTGAAGCTGCGGTCGGCGTAGACCGTGATCACCGTCGGGATCGGCATCGACTTTTCGAGATCCTGCGTGGCGGCGTTGAACGCTTTGCAGAATTCCATGATGTTGACGCCGCGCTGGCCCAGAGCCGGGCCGATGGGCGGGCTAGGGTTGGCGACGCCCGCGGGCACCTGGAGCTTGATGTAGCCCTCGATCTTCTTGGCCATGACTGGCCTCCTTTCTCACTGTTCCCCGGATCGAGTCCGGGGTCATGGTAAGCGGTACAAGCGGCAACCGGAGCTGCCTCCCGCGTGGATTTCCCGCTCCGAGGATCGGGAAGCGGCGCCCCTAGTCGAAAGCGCCGCGATTCACAAGCCGGGCCTATTTGACCAGCTCGACCTCTTCGAAGCCCAGCTCGACCGGCGTGGCGCGGCCGAAGATCGAGACCGAAACCTTGACCCGCTGCTTCTCGTAGTCGAGTTCCTCGACCACGCCGTTGAAGCTGGCGAAGGGCCCCGCGTTGACCTTGACCTGGTCGCCGATCTCGTAATCGACGTGGATCTCGCGCTTGGGCTCGGCCTTGGCCGCTTCGACGCCGCCGAAGTAGCGGGCGGCCTCGCGCTCGGAGATCGGCTGCGGCTTGGCGCCCGAGCCGAGGAAGCCGGTGACCTTGGGGGTGTTCTTGATCAGGTGGTAGACGTCGTCGGTCAGCCGCAGCTTGGCGAGCACGTAGCCGGGCATGAACTTGCGCTCGACCTGGACCTTTTTGCCGCGCTTGACCTCGGTCACCGTCTCGGTCGGCACTTCGACCTGCTCGACCGCTTCGCTAAGCCCCATGCGCTGGGCCTCGGCGATGATCGAATCGCGGACCTTGTTCTCGAACCCGGAATAGGCGTGAATGATGTACCAGCGAGCCATGTCAGTTGAGCTTTCCCGTGAATCCCTTGCGGCGCGCCTCAGGCGAGCTTGAGCAGCCAGTTGACGAGTGCGCCGAACAGCGAATCGACGCCGAGGAAGAACACCGCCAGGATCACCATCAGGATGGCGACGAAGATCGCCGTGGTCGTCGTTTCCTGGCGCGTCGGCCATACGACCTTGCGCATTTCCGCCTGCACCTGGCGGATGAATTCGCCGGGGTTCGCCTTGGCCATCGTTTATCCTGCCTGTTGCGTTCGTCTAACGTGCCTTCCGCCATGGGCTCAGCGCCGCCCCGGTCGACCTTGACCGGGAGGGGCGTCTAAACTCCGATGTCGGAAGCCGCGGCCCAGATAGCGACGGGGGCGCGGCAAGGCAAGGCTTCACGGGCAAGAGAAGGGGGGCCGACCCTGACAGCCAGCCCCCCGCCCTGACAAACCGTAATTCCTAGTGGCGCCCGAACAGACGAGCCAGCAGGCCCGGCTCTTCCATCGGCTGGATCGGCCCGTGCTTCATGAAGCGAAGCGACGCGTCCTGGTGAGGCCGGGGCTGGACCCAGCCATCGGGGCGACTGCTGTGGTAACTCAAGCTCGACATTGGCTGCTCCTCGAAGCAAATCCCATCTGCCGCGCTCAATGATCAGGGTGGCGGGGCGGTTCCTGCGTTAACCACCAATTTTGGGGGCCTGTGGCCTGGGGGCCGCAGTCGACGGCTTTCCGCCCAGCTCCAGGCCGGCCAGAGCGCAGCGCCGAAGCGATCGGCGAACGCGCCTGGCGCCCAGCAAAGAGGGGAAATGGCAGGGGTGACAGGATTCGAACCCGTGGCCCTCGGTTTTGGAGACCGATGCTCTACCAGCTGAGCTACACCCCTGCAGCGGCGCGGCCTTTAAGTCGGCCGATAGCTTATGGCAAGGCGCAGCCGTGGCGAATGTGCTATAGCCCGTAGGCCATGCACGCTCCCGCGCAGCCGACGATCCCGCCCGAAATGCTGCTGCTCGCCTATCGCAGCGGTATCTTCCCGATGGCCGACGGGCGCGAGGATCCGGAGATCTTCTACGTCGAGCCGCGCCGGCGCGCGATCCTGCCGCTCGACCGCTTCCGCTGCTCGCGCTCGCTGGCCAAGCTCCTGCGCCGGGACCGCTACCGGGTGACTTGCAACCAAGACTTCGCCGCGGTCATCGCCGCCTGCGCGGAGCCGCGGCCCGACCATCCGGAAACCTGGATCAGCCGCCGGATCGAAGCGAGCTACCGGGCAATGCACATGGCCGGATACGCCCATTCGATCGAAGTGTGGGACGGCGAGACCCTGGTGGGCGGCCTCTACGGCGTCGGCTTCGACGGGGTGTTCTGCGGCGAAAGCATGTTCAGCCGCGCCGACAACGCCTCGAAAGTCGCGGTCGCCTGGCTGGTCGCCGCGATGAGGCGGGCGCGGATGACGCTGCTCGACTGCCAGTTCATGACCGAGCACCTCGCCTCGCTCGGCGCGATCGAGATCGACCAGGAGGAATACTGCGAGCGGCTGGCGCGCGCTCAGGCGGCGGGCGGAGTCGGAGCGAGCGATGGGGCCGCGCTCGGCGACGGCGCTGCGCTGGGGCTGCCCGAAGGCTTCGCGCTGCTGGTCGGCGCGGGCGACTCCTCGCCCGGGAAGCTCATCGCGCAAGATTTGACCCACACGTCGTAGACCGGGTGCTCGACCACGTTGACGCTGGGTGCGTTCCTGAACAGCCAGCCGGAGAAGATCTTGTGCCAGGCGAGCGGGCTGCTGACGTCGGGCCGTTCCTGCACATAGACCTGGACGAAAGCGCCTTCCTCGGGATCGTACTCCCACGGCGCGGTCTTTTCGCAGGCCTCGAGCTTGACGACGACGTTGCCGATCCGGCGCGATTCGCCGGGCTTCATCTTGAGGTCCCGCGAAATGTTGTTGCGCTTGTTGAGCAGGCCGAGCGTGGCCACGCGGTCCTTCATCGGCGTGCCGAGCGAGCTGCCCGCCTGGGCGACCGGCCCCGAGTTCCGGGTGAACTGTTTCGGGACCTCGGTCTCGACCGGTTTGGGCTTGGGCGGCTCGTTGTTGCAGGCGGCGAGCGCCAGGGCGAGCGGCAAGAGCGCGAGGGCCCGCACGATCAAGAGTCCGGTGTCCAGGCTTCGTAGTCGCCGGTCGCCGCCGCGCGCCGCCCGCCGCGTTCCAGCGCACCCTGCGGGCGATAGGCGGCCGCCGTGCCGGTGACGTTCGGGGTGTGCTCGGTTTCCCAGATCTTCGCCGGCGGCAGGTGGCTTTCGGGAAGCTCGTCGTACGAATGGTGCAGCCACCCGTGCCACTCCGGCGGGACGCGGCTCGAATCGTTGGCGCCGTTGTAGATCACCCAGCGCTTTTGGCGGCCGTCGGGCGTCTTGACGTTCGAGCGGTAGTACTTGTTGCCCTGCGCGTCAGTGCCGACCTGCTCGCCCTTGAGCGCGCTGAACAGCGCGGTGCCGACGGTCGCGCCGTCCCACCAGGTGAAGATCTTCGAGAGGATTCCCATGGCGGGCCGTTAGCGGTTGATGTGGGGCGGAGGCAAGCGGGCGATCACCAGCTGACGCGCGCTCCGGGCATGATGCCGAGCTGCGCGGCGCGCCCGCCGTTCAATTCGAGAACGGCGATCGCCGGGCCGGACGAAGGGATCGGGTCGAGCGAATAAGGCACCGCGTTGGCGGCGATGTTGCTGATCAGGTGATCGGGCCCGATGAACACGATGTC
Source organism: Croceibacterium segetis (assembly GCF_011320115.1). Taxonomy (GTDB): domain Bacteria; phylum Pseudomonadota; class Alphaproteobacteria; order Sphingomonadales; family Sphingomonadaceae; genus Croceibacterium_B; species Croceibacterium_B segetis. The sequence goes on from NZ_JAANOZ010000009.1 coordinate 75,176, forward strand.
GAGCGGGATGACCGTGTTCTTCATCCAGAAGCTGCGCGGCTCGGGCATGTCGCTCGGGAACAGCATGCCTTCGTCCGGGCCCATCGCGGTGCGGAACATCAGGCCCTTCTGCTGCTGCTCCAAGGTGGCCGCCACCTCGACGCGGAAGGCGTGCGACTTGCCGTTCTGGCTGATCGTGAGCGGAATCACCTCAAGCCCCGAGAGCGGATGCCTGGCCGGCGTGGCGGCGGCCGTCGGCGCGGGGGCGGCCGTTTGCGAGGAGCAGGCGGCGCTGCAGGCCAGCGCCAAGAGGGCAATCGGCAGGCATAGCCTTGGGGACCAGCGCATCGGCATCAAAGCTCCTCATCGTCATCGGCCTCGGCTGCCCATTGCTCGGCCTCGGCGGCGCTCGCCGCATCGACGATTTGCCGCGCGTTGTCGAGGGGGTGGCCGGCGCGCAACATTGCCGCGATCTGCTTTTCGCGCAACGGCTTGTCGAGCGCTTCGCTCCCGAATGGGCCGAAGCGACGGCGGCGCGCGAGCGCCAGCGCGGCACGGCGCGTCTCCCCCTCAGCCGGGCGCACCCTCTCGCGCAGTTCTTCGGCAATGCCCGCCTCGCCGAGCGCCTGGCGCACGCGCCGCTGTCCGTAGCCGCGGCGGAGCAGGCTGCCCGAGCGCGCGCGGGCGAACGCCTCGTCGTCGATGTAGCCCAATTCGACGTATCGCTCGACCAGTGCGCCGACTTGCGGCTCGCTCTCGCCGTCCCACCCGCGTTCGCGCAATTTGCGCCGCAGGTAGCGCTCGAGCTTGGCCGCGGACGTGGAAAATCGCGCGACATAGGCCAGCGCCAGGTCCCCCAGGCGCGCGGAATCGAGCGGTTTTGGCGTCCTGTCGCGCCGCCTTGAACGGGAACTTGTGTCGCTCATCGGCCTTATTCGTGCCACACTCCGCCTCGAAGGGAAAAGGCCGTGTCGGGGGTAGGGGAGGTTTTCGGCCACTCATGCCCCGTTCACCCGCCGCGCAGGAAGCGCGCGACAGGACATAACAGAACGGGTATTTGCGCGCACTCTATGGATAACGACGCCGCTTTGACGCCGACGCCGAACCTTTGCGCGCTTCCGCGCCGATTTTCGGATTTCGCCACGTTCGGCGAAGCGCTCGACTATGCCGCCGAGGGCGCTCGCGGGCTCAATTTCCACGATCCGCGGGGCAATCTCACCCGCGTCTACCCATTTGCCGAACTGCGGCAGGATGCGCTGGCGATGGCGCGACGGCTGGTTGCGGCCGGCGCGAAGCCGGGCGATCGCATCGCGCTCGTCGCCCAGACGGGCCCGGAGTTCGCCGCCTTGTTCTGCGGCGCGGTCTACGCCGGCGCCTGGCCGGTGCCGCTGCCGCTGCCGACCAGCTTCGGCGGCAAGGAAAGCTACATCGAGCAGCTCGCGGTACAGCTCGAAAGCTCCGACCCGGCGCTGCTGCTCTATCCCGAAGAGATCGCCGAAATGGCCCATGCCGCCGCCGAGCGGCAGGGCTGCGGCGGCGCGAGCTTCGAGGAGTTCGCGGACCGTCCGGCAGCCAATGGGCCGCTGCCGACGCAGAACCCCGACGACATCTGTTATCTGCAGTACTCGAGCGGCTCGACCCGCTTCCCGCACGGCGTCGCCGTCACCCACCGGGCGCTGCTCAACAACCTGCGCGGGCACGGCATCGGCATGAAGCTGGTCGACAATGACCGCTGCGTCAGCTGGCTGCCGTGGTACCACGACATGGGCCTGGTCGGTTGCCTGCTCTCGCCGATCGCCAACCAGGTCTCGACCGATTACCTGCGCACCGAGGACTTCGCCCGCCGCCCGCTGGCCTGGCTCGACCTGATCAGCCGCAACGAGGGCACCACGCTCTCCTATTCGCCCACCTTCGGCTACGACATCTGCGCCCGGCGCATCTCGAGCCAGTCGGCCGTCGCCGAGCGCTTCGATCTTTCGCGGTGGCGGCTCGCCGGCAACGGCGCCGACATGATCCGCCCCGACGTGATGCAGAGCTTCGTCAACGCCTTCGCCGCGGCGGGCTTCAAGGCCAATTCCTTCGTCCCGAGCTACGGCCTCGCCGAGGCGACGCTGGCGGTCACGCTGATGCCGCCGGGCGAAGGGATCAGCGTCGAACTGGTCGAGGAAGAGCGCCTGTCGGGCTCTCCGCGCGATCTCAGCCGCCCGGCGCGCTATCGGGCAATCGTCAACTGCGGCAAGCCGGTGCTCGACATGGCTGTCGAGATCCGCGGCGAGGACGGCACCGCGCGCGGCGATCACATGATCGGCAAGGTCTGGTGCAAGGGCCCGAGCGTCATGCACTCGTATTATCGCGACCCGGAGGCGACCGCGGCGTGCCTGGTCGACGGCTGGCTCGACACCGGCGACATGGGTTACATGGCCAACGGCTACCTGTTCATCGTCGGCCGGGCGAAGGACATGATCATCATCAACGGCAAGAACCACTGGCCGCAGGACATCGAGTGGGCCGTCGAGCAGCTGCCCGGCTTCCACCAGGGCGACATCGCCGCCTTCAGCGTGGAGACCGAGAACGGCGAGGAAGTGCCCGCGGTGCTGGTCCATTGCCGCGTGTCCGATCCCGAGGAGCGCGTGCGTCTCCATGACCAGATTCGCGAAAAGGTCCGCTCGATCACCGGCATGAACTGCCTCGTCGAACTGGTCCCGCCGCGCACCTTGCCACGCACCAGTTCGGGCAAGCTCAGCCGCGCCAAGGCGAAGAAGCTTTACCTGTCGGGCGAGATCGAGCCGTTCAAGCTCGCCGCCTGATCAGGCGTCCGCCGTCCCCCAGGCGGCGATGACCGCACCGCCGCCGCCGGGCTTCTTGCGCACGGCGACCCCCTGCTTTTGCAGCGCAGTGGCAACGAAGTCGACGTCGTCGGCCGGACCGCTGAGGATGATCGGCACCGGCACGCGCTGGCCGGCCCAGGCGATCAGGTCGAGCGCCTCCGTGCCCTCATCCGTCGGCTTGCCGTCGGCAAACGCGACGCTGGGCAACGGCCGGGCGGGCGGGCGCAGACGGATCGTCCATTCGGGCTCGCCCGCCAAAATGCGGCTCTCTAGCTCGCGGTAGGCCGCGAGGCTGGCGCCATCGAGCGGGTGCGCAGCGACCGTCGCGGTACGCCGTTCGCGGTCTACCAAGACGTCGTCGGGGCCGACCCCGGCGATCAGCGCCAGGCGGTCGGCCAGCGTGTCCGCGTGGGCAAGGTCGGCCTGCTCCTTTTCGCGGGCACGGTTGAGCTGCGCCTGTTCGGCCGCGAGCGCGCTGGTGCCTACCTGGTACTGGGTAAGCGCAATCCGCACCGGCCGGCCGAGATTGCGCTCAAGCGTTCGCGTGATGACTTGTTCGGCACCGGGCCGCAGTTGCGGCGTGAGCACGGTTGCCGAGATCTGGATCGGATCTGCATGAAGCTCGGGCTCGATCTGCGACAGGCGCGCGCGCTTGTCGAAGGCATCGAGCACGGCCGCATTGATTTGCCGGGTGGCGTTCGCTTCCCAGGCGATCTGTCGCAGGGCCATCCCGAGCGGCACCGCGAGCGCGACGAAGGCGGCCACGATCAGCGTCGTCTGCAAGCGCGTCTGGTGCGGCGACAGGCTGGTGCGGAAGCCATAGAGCCGGGCCATGATCGCCGCGGTCAGCGCGATCGTCATCAGGTTGGTGAAGAACAGCAGCAACGAGCCCGAGAAGACCGTCCAGTTGAACGTCGCCAGCCCGAAGCCGACCACCGCCAGTGGCGGCATCAGCGCGGTGGCGATGGCGACCCCGACGATCGTCCCTTCGCGGCCGCGGATCATCGCGTAGGCGCCGGCGAGCGCCGAAAACAGCGCCACGCCGAGGTCGAACAGATTTGGCCGCGTGCGCGAGGCGATTTCAGGCGTGACCGTCTGCAACGGCGAGAACAGGACGATCAGAGCGCAAAACGCAACCGAGATCAGGGTACCGACGACGAGCGAGCGGGTCGCCTGCTTCATCCACGCGAAGTCGCCGGTTGCCAGGGCAAAACCGAGCCCGATGATCGGCCCCATCAGCGGCGACAGCAGCATCGCCCCGATCACCACCGCGGGCGATGAGAGAAGCAGGCCGAGAATGGCGATCCCGGCGCTCATCGTCAGCATGAACAGGTAGCGCGCCGACAGGTCGCATTCCTCGCGCCGGCCGTTGATCACCTCTGCCTGGTTGACCGTGCCAACCACCGAGCGGGCCCACCAGTGGCGCGCGGTGGCGACGACGTCCCTGAAGTGGTGCGGGGCTTGCTCGGGCGGGACAGTATCCATCGCGGCGGGCTTAACGACTGCCTGCGATGCGCAAAAGAACTTTGTCCCTGCCTCGCCAGCCGCCATACTGCTGGCGCTTGAACAACGTGTCTTGCGTCACTAATACAGTGACGAAGCGACGGGAGTTGACGATCCGATGGCCGATACCGCACCGACTACCGCGACCAAGAGCGCGACCGACCTCAACCTGACTCCGCCCGATCCGGTGCCGACGGTCGCCCCGGAAAAGGCCGCGGGCCTGGTCCCGGTCGATGCCGAGAAGCGGAGCAAGCTCGAGGAAAAGGTCGACGGATTCATCAACGAGCTCGTCGCGCTCGACGCCAATTCGCCCGAATTCGGCAAGAAGGTCGACCAGATCACCAACATGGGGCGCAAGGAAATCGCCCAGACCTCGGCGATGTCGAATCGCTTCCTCGACCGGCCGATCCGGGCGATGGACAAGGACAGCGGCGTCGGCGCCAACCTCGCCGAGCTGCGCAGGACGGTCGAGGAGCTCGATCCAGGCAAGAAGGGCAAGCTCTCGACCGGGCGCAAGATCCTCGGAATCATCCCCTTCGGCAACTCGCTCAAGCGCTATTTCGAAAGCTATCAGACCGCCCAGGGCCACATCCAGTCGGTCCTCGGCCACCTCGCCAGCGGCAAGGACGAGCTGCTGATGGACAACGCCGCGATCGACGTCGAGCGCCAGAAGCTGTGGGAGGCGATGGGCAATCTCGAGCAGATGGTGGTCATCGCCAAGACGCTCGACCAGAAGCTCGAGGACACCGCCGCCGACCTTGACGCGACCGACCCCGCGAAAGCCAAGGCGATCCGCGAGACCGCGCTGTTCTACGTCCGCCAGCGGACCCAGGACCTGCTGACCCAGATGGCTGTGAGCGTGCAGGGCTACCTGGCGCTCGACCTGGTCAAGAAGAACAACGTCGAGCTGGTCAAGGGCGTCGACCGCGCCAGCACCACCACCGTGGCCGCGCTGCGTACCGCCGTGACGGTCGCCCAGGCGATGACCAACCAGCGGCTCGTGCTGCAGCAGGTCACCGCGCTCAACCAGACGACGTCGGACATGATCGATTCGACCGGCAAGCTGCTGCGCGAACAGACCGCGAAGATTCACGAGCAGGCCGCCTCGAGCACGATCCCGCTCGAGACGCTGCAGCGGGCGTTCCAGAACATCTACGACACCATGGACGAGGTCGACACCTTCAAGGTCAAGGCGCTCGAGAACATGAAGCAGACGGTCGAGACGCTCGGCCAGGAGGTCGAGAAGTCGAAGGGCTACATCGCCCGCGCCGAAGGGCAGAACAAGGCGCTGGCCTCGGCCAATGAGCCTTCGCTGCTGAGCCTGGAGGGCTGATGGCCGGGGAAGCGCGGAACCACGACCTGATCCTGGCCGAAGCGCGGCGCTCGCTCGCCGACCAGCGCGCAGGCGGGCGGCGGCGGCAGGCGCCGATCGGGCGCGGCTCGGCGGAGTTGCGCCAGCGCAACCTGATGATGCGCATCAAGCTGATCGGCGGTTCGCTGCTGGCGATCGTCGCCGCGGCGATGGTCACCGGCATCCTCATCAACGGGATCGGCTTCACCGGGATCATGGTCGCGTTCCTCGCGGTGGTCGCGTGCACCTTCCTGTTCTCGAACTTCCCCAAGGTGCGGGTGCCGAAACGCGCCGACCTCAACACCGGCGACGTGCGCCATATGGTTGCGCGCACCGAGCTGTGGCTCGAAAGCCAGCGGCCGGCGCTGCCGCCGCCGGCGGTGACGCTGGTCGACAAGATCGGCACCCAGCTCGACGCACTCGGGCTGCAGCTCGAGACCGTCGACCCCGGCCACCCGGCGGCACAGGAGACGCGCAAGCTGGTCGGCGAGACACTGCCCGGGATGGTCGAGGCCTATCGGCGCATCCCCGCGCAACTGCGCCGCGAGAAGCGCGCCGGGTCGAGCCCCGACGAGCAGATCGTCGAAAGCCTCGGCAAGATCAGCACGGAGATCGACCAGGTTACGCGGCAGCTCGCCGCCGGCGCGCTCGACGACCTCGCGGTGCGCACGCGCTACCTCGACTACAAGTATGGCGACGCCGACGAGCCCGCCCCGGAGAACCGTTGATGCGTGTCGAAATCCCCCACAACCTCGACAAGGCGACCACTCGCCAGCGCTTGCGCGCGAACAGCCACAAGATCGCCGATCAGTTCCCCGGCGGCATGGCCCAGGTCGAGACCAGCTGGCCGAACGAGGACACCATGGCGATGCACGTGCGCGCGATGGGTCAGGAACTGAGCGGGCAGATCGAGATCGAGGAGGGCAAGATCGTCTTCAACATGACGCTGCCACCGGCCTTGTCGTTCATCGAACCGATCGTCGCCGGCGCCCTCAGGCAGCAAGGCCCCAAGTTGATCGCCGGCCCGTCGGGAAACTAGGCCCAGGATCGGGGCCGGCTACAGCTTTCGCTCCAGCTCGAGATAAGTCTCGGGAATGCGCAGCGCCGCCGTCGCCTCGCGCGTTTCGCGCAGGAACAGCAGCAGTGCGCCGATCAACAGCGCCAGCGACGCCACGAAGGTAATCGAGACGAGCGGCTTGAGATCGACCCCGGCCATATCCTCGACGAACAGCAGCACGACCGTCACCCCCACGCACAAGCCGGCCGTCACGAGCAGCAGGAAGGCCCGGCCGATCAGGTGGATGCGGCGCGCCACCAGGCGGATTTCGCGGACGACCGCGTCATGCTCCGGTCCCGAGGTTTCCGGGTGCATCGTCTGGAGCACGCGCGAACGGTCGACGATGCGGGCGAGCCGGCTCGAGAGGATGTTCATAATATTGCCGATCGCCACGAGCATGAACACCGGCGTCAGCGCGAGCTGAATTGTCTGGACGATCAGCGGCTTGTCCATCGCTCTTTTTATCTCCGCGCGGAACCATCTGTCCCGTTAACCAGTTGCACGACCAACGACCCTGCGCGATAGGCGCATCGGGGTCGCGTCGCAATCTGGGGACCGGAGGGGCGATGCACGCAGATTTGCAGTCAGGCGAAGGATTCGAGGCCGTGCCGGGCACCGCGATAGAGCGCGGAGTCGATCGCGTGCTGCTGGTCGAGGACAGCATGCTGATCGCTCTCGACGCCGAGGACGCGCTGGTGGCTTGCGGCGTGGGCACGGTCGTGGTGGTGGGAAATGTCGCCGCGGCGCTGGCGGCAATGGCTGACGCACTTCCCGATTTCGCCCTGCTCGACCACAATCTCGGGGATGAGACGAGCGAGCCGGTCGCTCGCGCGCTGGCAGAAGCGGGCGTGCCTTATTGCTTTGCCTCCGGCTACGGAGACGCGCTCGAGCGGACCTCGGTCGAGCCGCCCTACGGCGTGCTCAAGAAGCCCTATTCGCAAAAGGATCTGTCCGCAGTGCTGGCGCGGGTCGAGGCCGACAGGGCCGGCCAATAGACCGCGATCCTATTGTTTCGCCGCTCCCTCGAGCTTGCCGACCTTCTGCGCCCCCTCCATCGTCGTCACCAGCACTTCGTCGCCATCGACGATTATCGCCACGTCGGAGAGGCCGATCACCGAAATGCGCGGGCCGTCGCTGTCGACGAACACCCCGGTGCAGTCGACCAGTTCGGCGCGGCCGCGGACCGAATTGCCGTCGCGGTCGCGATCGGTCGCGGCCCGCAGCGCGGCCCAGCTGCCGATGTCCGACCAGCCCATCGAGGCGGGGACCATCGCCGCGCGGTCGGTCTCTTCCATCACCGCATAATCGACCGACTCCGGCTCGATCGCCGCGAACGCTCCGGCGTCGGGGTGGAAGCGGTTGCCGTCCTGCTGCCCGTTCTCGACGGACTCGCGCGCCGCAGCGGCCAGCGCCGGACGGTGCCCGGCCAGCTCGGCGAGGAATTGTCCGGCGCGGAACGCGAAGATGCCCCCGTTCCAGCTGTAGCCGCCGTCGGCGAGGAACGCCTGCGCGGTCGCCAAATCGGGCTTTTCGACAAATCGCTCCACGCGATAGCCACCCTCGAGCGGCGCGCCACGCTTGATGTAGCCGTAGCCCGTCTCCGGCGCGCTGGCGGTGATCCCGAAGGCGACCAGCCAGTCTTCCTCGGCGAGCTTCGCGGCGGCGGCGGCGGCCGCGCGGAACGCCTGCTCGTCGGCGATGTGGTGATCGCTCGGGCAGACGAGCATGACCGCGTCCGCGGGCAGCCGGGCAGCCGCGAGCGCGATCGCCGCGGCGGTGTTCTTCGCCTCGGGCTCGACGATCACGGTGGCGCCGGGCGCGGCCTTCGATTGCTCGTCGACGTGCTGCAGATGGGCGGTGCCGGTGACGATCACCGGAGGCGCGAACTGCTCCGAATCGCCGCAGCGGCCAAGCGTGGCCTCGAACATCGTCCGCTCGCCGACCAGCGGCAGGAACGGCTTGGGCTTGGTCTTGCGGCTGCGCGGCCACAGCCGGGTGCCGCTGCCGCCACAAAGGATCACGGGGACGATCTTGTTCATGCATGCTCCGTCGGAGATTCGCTGGAAAGTGCCCTAACGCCTAAAACGCCTTCGGTTCCAGCAGTTGGTTCGCGGCGCACAAGATTGTTTATTCAGTGAACGGTTTTCGACGTGAACGATCTTGCCCGCCGCCGGACGGCCCGCTAGCCTTGCCGGCCGTTCGGAGGGAGAGATTCATGCATCGCCGGCTTGCCACGATCCTGACTGCCCTGGCGCTGCCAGCCGCGGCGCTGGCGCAATCCGGCGACACGCCGGCGGGCGACTGGACAAGCTACGCTCGTGACCTCTCGGGCGACCGCTATTCGCCGCTGACGCAGATCGACACCCGGAACGTCAAGCAGCTGCAGCCCGCGTGGAGTTTCCGCCTCCGCCCCGACGGCGGCGCGGCGGTGCTCGGCGGGACGGTGCCGATCGTCATCGATTCCGTGATGTACTTCCCCGTCGGCAACGCGGTCGTCGCGCTCGAGGCCGACAGCGGCAAGGAGCTCTGGCGCCATCCGGTCAAGGGCCTGGTCCGCCGCGCCGTCAGCTACTGGCCCGGCGACGGCAGCATGGGTCCGCGGATCTTCTATTCGACCGGTTCGGAGATCACCGCGCTGAACCCGAAGACCGGCGAGGTCGACACCAGCTACGCGGAAGACGGTGTCTCGAAGATCGACGGGACGCCTTACCCCTACCCGCCTTCGGTCTACCACAACGTCCTCGTCGTCGGCGCCGCAACGGCCGAGATGCCGCACGGTCCCTCGGGCGACAGCCGCGCCTACGACGCGCGCACCGGCAAGAAGCTGTGGCAGTTCCACACCGTGCCGCAGCCCGGCGAAGTCGGCCACGAGACCTGGCTCGATGACGGCTGGAAGGGCCGCTCGGGCACCAACATGTGGGTGTGGTACACCACCGCCGACCCGAAGACCGACACGATCTACATGACCATCGGTGGCCCCAGCCCGAACTACTACGGCGGCGACCGCCCGGGCGCGAACCTGTTCGGCAATTCGATCGTCGCGGTCGATGCCAATACCGGCAAGTACAAGTGGCACTTCCAGACGATCCACCACGACTTGTGGGACTGGGACCTGCCCGCGCCGCCGGTGCTGTTCGACGTGCACAAGGACGGCAAGACCATACCTGCGCTCGCAGAGACGGGTAAGCCGGGCTTCATGTACATCCTCAACCGCGAAACGGGCGAGCCGGTGTTCGGCGTCGTCGAGCGTCCGGTCGCTTCCGGAGACGTGCCCGGCGAATGGTACTCGCCGACCCAGCCGGTGCCGGTGAAGCCCGAGCAATTGAATCGCGGGTTCTGGAGCCCGGACGATATCGTCACCGCCAAGGACACCACGCCAGAGCACGTCGCGGCGTGCCACGCCTTGCTCGATAGCTACGGCGGCACCTTCTACAACGCCGGCAGCTTCACCCCGTTCTTCATGAAGAAGGAGGTGAACGGCAAGCCGTTCTCGTCGATCAACATGCCGCACAACGGCGGCTCGGTGTGGGGCGGCAGCGCGGCCGACCCGACCAAGGGGGTCGTCTACGTCAACACCAGCGAGGGCGGGTCGATCGGCTGGATCGAGAAGCGCGTGCCGGGCGCCAATTACGGGCGCGGGGCGGAGGAATCCGACCAGCCTTACGATCGCGGAAGCCTGATCGGCCCGGGCGCCTATTCCGGCTTCATGGCCAGCTTCACCACGGCTGATGGCAGGAAGGCCACGCTGCCGTGCTTCAAGCCGCCGTGGGGCCGGTTGATCGCGGTCGACGGCAACACCGGCGATATCCTCTGGGCCAGCCGCCTCGGCATCAGCGAGGACCTGCCCAAGGGCAAGCAGGAGACCGGCGCCAACAATGGTTCGGGCGGGCCGATCGTCACCGCCGGCGGCCTGGTGTTCATCGGCGCGACCTCCGACCGCTACTTCCGCGCCTTCGATGCGAAAAACGGCAAGATCCTCTGGCAGAAGCAGCTCGACTACGCGCCGCTGACGATACCGGTCAGCTACCAGGGCAAGGACGGACGGCAGTACGTCGCCGTGATGGCCGCGGGCTCGAGCCTTGCGCCGTCGAGCCGGACCCCCGAGGGTAAGCCCGCCAACAACGAATCGCTGATCGCCTTCGCGCTGCCGAAGTGATTGGGCCGAAGTGAGTGGAGAGACTGGAATGGGACGCATTGCCATTGGCCTGCTCGGCGCTGCGACGCTTGCGACGGGCGCCTGCGCAGCCGCGCAGCAGACGCCGCCGCCGGGGCGGATCACCACGCCCGAAGGCGCGGTGATGAGCAGCGCCAGCGACCTCGCCTACAAGCCCGGCCAGCTGACGCAAGAACAGCTGATGAGCTCGACCGGGGACTTGTTCACCGGCCCCGCGGCGAATGTGTTCCGCCGCTATCCGCGCGACAAGACGGAAGCGATGGTCAAGTTCTATACGGGCGCGCTGGCACTCAAGTCGCTCAGCCCGATCCAGCTGACCGCCACCCAGCAGATGCTGCTCACCGGCGTCGGCCACGGGCAGGTCAAGCTCTCCGCCGGGCAGCAGGGCAACCGCAAGTACGACCTCGAAGGCGGCTATGCCGGCGGCACCGGCATCCGCTTCTTCGCTTTCCACTACCCCGACGAAGCGGTGGTCAAGCAGCGCTTCAGGGAGGCGGGGTTTCCGGAACCCGAATTCGCCGCTCGCCCGGATGGCTGGAGACAGGCGCTGGTCAAGGATCCCGGCGGCTTCGACATCGTGATCCTGGTCCACAAGGATGCCAAGGACCATTCCGACGACGGGGTCGGCGTGGGCATTAACGTCTCCGACCTCGAACGGAGCCGCGCCTTTTATCGCGACTTCGTCGGCCTCAAGGAATTGCCGCCGATAAAGGCCTCGCTGCTCGGAACGACGCTCTATCCGTTCGAGCGCGGCGAGACGACGCTGATGCTCTACCACCTCGGTGACAACAAGCATCCCGACAACGGCAGCGCCGGCATCCAGTACGTCGTCAGCGATTCGCCCCTGGCCGACGCGAAGGCCAAGGCGCGGCACATCGCTGTCGAAACCCCGCTCAACAAGCTCGCCGGGTTCGACCTGATCACCGTCTGGCTCAACGATCCCGACGGGGTGACCAACTACTACGCACAGGTCGGCCCCAACAGCCGCACCGCCAGGGCGGCCGCAGCGGGGAACTGAGGCCAAGCAAAAGGCCCTCCCCGGCAAACCGGAAAGGGCCTCCTGGTGATCGCTTGAAAAGACTTAGTGGTTCTGCTGCTCGCTCGTCGACGCGGCGGCGACGGCCGGAGCGTCCTTGTGGTTCACCGCGACGATGTAGTCGGCCAGCTTGGCGATGTCGGCCTCGTCGATCTGCCCGCCGAAGCTCGGCATCGGGCCCTGCCCGTTGGTGACCCGATTGACGATGAAATCGTGCGTCAGCTTGGGGTTGTCGAGGCTCGGCCCGACCGCGCCCGACGAGCCGGCGTCCGTCAACGTGTGGCAGGCGCTGCACGACCAGGTGTTGAACAGTTCGCGCCCCGCTTCGACGGCGGCGGACGGCTTGGCGTCCTCGGCGTGGGCCTGGGTGGCGAAGCTGCCGATGCCCGCGGCAAGGCCGCCGACCAGCGCCAGCGCGCCGAGCGCGGGGGTGAAGACCGCCCGACGGGATTTGCCCCCAAGTACTCTCTGGCCCACTGCGTTCGCTCCGTTCGTTGATTCTGTCCGTTCTGGCCGCGCGCCTTTGCTTGCCTGCGCGGCCGAAGTCAATAATGCACTAGTTGACGCGCCCTGAAGGTCAGTTGAATAGCCGCTTCAGGAAACAGCAGGACGATCGGCGGGAGAGGCATGGTACGTCGCGGTTTGACGTTGTTCGCGCTGGCGTCGCTGCTTGCCGGTTGCGGGCGTGCCGAACCCGGCGACGATCAGCCAGCCAGCGGCGCGACGCCCTACGTCAAGGCGCACTCCCTGCAGCAGCTGATGGCCACGGTGATGGAACCCGATGCGCAGGTCTTCTGGCACTCGGCAGGGACGGTCAGCGATTCCGGGGGCACGCGCGATCTCACCCCCACCACTCCCGAGGGCTGGACCGCCGCGCAAAGCGCGGCAGCTACGGTCGCCGAAACCGGAAACCTGCTCCTGACGCCGATCTATTCGAAAGACCGCGGCCCCGACTGGATCGAGTTCGCCCAGAATCTGGTGCGCGCCGGCAAGCAGGCGGAGACGGCGACCATCGCGCGCGACGGCGAGGCGATGTTCGAAACCGGCGCCAGGCTTTCGGAGGCGTGCTCCGCCTGTCACCAGGCCTATCTGCCGCAAGAGCAGGCGGCCAAGGCGGATTCGGGGCAGTAAGGCCGGCTCGGCGGACAATGTCACGCTGGGGAGGGGCATACAGCGCGCTCCCCGGCGCCCATTTTTTCGGATATTGTCAACTTATCGCGTTTTCCACCCTTGTTGCCGCGGGCAATTCTCGGCTAGGCTTCCGGCACGGGAGAATGGGTGTGAAAGCAGAACTTCAGGCAAAATCGATGGATCGCCGCGTCCGCGCGGCTCGTGCTGCGTGGCTCGCGGCGCCGCTCGCCGCCGTGCTGGCAACCGCAGGGATCGCCGCTCCGGCCGCGGCCAAGTCGGCGTCGACGGCGACCAGCTTCGACTACAAGGGCTGGGACGCCTACGCCGGCGGCGCCGATTCGTCGCAGTATTCCTCGCTCGACCAGGTCAACACCGGCAACGTGAAGGACCTCCAGGTTGCCTGGACTTTCGAGACCGGCCCCGGGCCCGCGCCGCACTTCAACCCGATTCTGATCGGCGACACGCTCTACCTGATCGCCGGCGCCCGCCTCGTCGCGCTCGATCCGGTGACCGGCGCGAAGAAGTGGGACAAGGATTACGGCGGCCGCATCGGCGACCGCGGCATGAACCATTGGCAGAGCGCCGACGGCAAGGACCAGCGGCTCTACTTCCTCAAGGACGGCATGCTGACCGCGGTCAACGCCGCCAACGGCGAGGTGATCACCAGCTTCGGCACGGGCGGCCAGGTCGACATCCGCACCGGCCTCGAGGCCGACAAGATGCCCGCGCGCCCGCTGATGACCAGCAACCCGGGGCGGATCTACAAGAACACGATCATCATCTCGCTGCCGGCGGCGGCCTACGATTTCGCTTCGGCGCCGGCGGACATTCACGCCTACGACGTGCTCACCGGCAAGCTGAAATGGGTGTTCCATACGGTGCCCGAAAAGGGCGAGTTCGGCTACGACACCTGGCCGGCCAAGGATCACGAGAAGTTCGGCGGGGTCCACAACTGGTCGGAATTCACGATCGATACCAATACCGGGATCGCCTACATCCCGACCGGGACCGCACGCTACGATTTCTACGGCGGCAACCGCGAGGGGCAGAACCTGTTCGCCAATTCGCTGCTCGCCCTCGACGCCGAGACCGGCAAGCGCATCTGGCATTACCAGGTGATCCACCACGACCTGTGGGACTTCGACATTCCGCAGTCGCCCAAGCTGATGACGATCCACAAGGACGGCAAGGACATCCCCGTCGTCATCCAGGCGACCAAGTTCGGCTACATCTTCGTGTTCGACCGGCGCACCGGCAAACCGGTGTGGCCGATCAAGGAAACCCCGGTGCCCAAGTCCGACGTGCCCGGCGAAAAGGCCTGGCCGACGCAGCCGATACCGACCTGGCCCGAACCGTTCGCGCGGCAGGGTGTGTTCACCGAGGACATGATCAACCCGTATATCTCGGACGAGGACAAGGCCAAGCTGCACGCGCTCCTCAAGACCGTGCGCAACGAGGGCCTGTTCACGCCGCCGAGCATCCAGGGCACGATTTCGCTGCCCGGCCACAACGGCGGCGCCAACTGGGGCACTTCGGCCGTCGATCCGGTGAAGCATCGTTACTTCGTGGTCTCGAAGCAGCTGCCGGTGAACGACAAGCTCACCCTTGACGAGCGGCCGGAATCGCAGGCGGCGATGCCCAACGGCGGCGGCGACGTGAAACCCTACAAGTCGAACGTCGACTTCATGCTGCAGACCAACGGATTGCCGGCGATCAACCCGCCGTGGTCGCTGATCACCGCGTACGACATGGACACCGGCAAGAAGATCTGGTCGCTGCCCAACGGCGAAGTGATGACGCTGGCCGAAAAGGGCATTCACGACACCGGCAGCACCGCGCCGCGCGGCAGCCCGGTGGCGACCGCCGGCGGCCTGGTGTTCGTCGGCACCTCGTCCGACCGCAAGGTCCGCGCGCGCGACGCGTCGACCGGCAAGGTCCTGTGGGAAAACCAGCTCGACGCCGCAAGCGAGGGCGCGCCCGCCGTCTACGAAGCGGGCGGCAAGGAATATATCGTCTTCCCGGTCGGGGGCGATGGGCTGTTCCCGCCCAAGCTGGGCCAGCCGAAGCCCGGCGCCAACCGCTACGTCGCGTTCGCGCTGCCTTCGAAATGATCCCCAAGGGCGCCCTTGCCCTGCTGCTGGGGGCCGCCTGCGTCTTCGCGGGCGGCGCCGCGGCGCTTGCGCAGGACGCGCCAAAGGACCTGACGGCAATCCCCGCGGTGCCGAAGACCTACAAGCCCAAGCTCACCGCCTGGGGCGAGCCCGACCTGTCGGGGCTATGGCCGATCGACCACCTCAACATGACGCCGTTCCAGCGCACCGAAGCGCAGGGCAACCGCTACTACCTGACCGACGAGGAATACGCCGCGCGGCAGAAGCAGATCGACGCGGCAGCCGGGCGCTACGACCAGGAGGCGAAGGACAACAAGCTGGGGATGGGCGCCTGGATGGAGGCCGGCGCGGCCAATCGCCGGACCTCGTTCCTGATCGATCCGGCGAATGGCCGCCTGCCCGCCAAGACCGCCGAGGGCGAGCGGCGTTCGAAGCTGATGCGCTCGAGCTATCGCCCGAACCAGGAGTTCGACTGGACGACCGACTTCGACAGCTGGGACCGCTGCATCACCCGCGGCCTTCCGGCCTCGATGTTCACCATCAACTACAACAACGGCATCCGCCTGTGGCAGGCCCCCGGGCTGGTCGCGATCCAGCTCGAGATGGTCCATGAAACGCGGATCATCCCGACCGACGGCCGCCCGGGCATTTCGAACCGGGTGCAGAACTGGCTCGGCGAAAGCCGCGGCCACTGGGAGAACGGCAACACGCTGGTGGTCGAAACGACCAACTTCAAGCCGGGCCCCTCGGCAACCAACGTGGGGACCTGGGGCTCGCCCCCGGCCAACGATACGCCGGTGAGCACCGAGGCGAAGATGACCGAGCGCTTCACGATGACCGGGCCCGACACGATCGTCTACGAGGTGACCTGGAACGATCCGACGATCTTCACGCGCCCGTGGACCGCGCGCCTCGATTGGCGGCGCAAGAGCGACTACCAGTTCTTCGAATATGCCTGCTGGGAAGGCGACGTACAGATCCGCGGCTACATCAGCTCGTCGCGCGCGCAGCGGGCCAAGGAGCAAGCCCAGAAATGACCTTCTGCAAATCGCTCTGGCTCGCCGGCCTCGCGGCCGCGCTGGTGTTGCCGGCCGCCGCCTCGGCCGAGCAGGACCTGACCAAGCTGCCGCCGGCGCAGAACGGCTTCAAGCCGAAGACGACAGCCTGGGGCGAACCTGACTTTACCGGCGGCTGGCCGATCGACAGCCTCAACGGCCGCACCCCGCTGCAGCGCGATCCCAAGTTCGGCAACCGTCAGCTGCTCACCGAGGCCGAGTTCGCCGAGCGCAACGAAATGGTGACCAAGCTCGAGAACCGCTACAACGACGAATCGAGCCAGAACAAGCTCGGCATCGGCCACTGGGCCGAGGTCGGCCCGGCCAACCGCCGCACCAGCTGGATCACCAGCCCCGCCGACGGACGCCTCCCCGCCTACACGGCCGAAGGCAAGAAGCTCTCGGACGCGATGCACTCGACCTGGCGGCGCAACCAGGACTTCGACTGGACGAGCGACTTCGACAGCTGGGATCGCTGCGTGACCCGCGGCCTGCCCGCCTCGATGTTTCCGTTCATGTACAACAACGGGATTCGCATCTTCCAGTCGCCCGGCCTCGTCGCGATTCAGCTCGAGATGATTCACGAGACCCGGCTGATCCCGACCGACGGCAGGAAGGCGATCCCGCGGCAGATCCACCAGTGGCTCGGCGAGAGCCGCGGCCACTGGGAGAACGGCCAGACGCTGGTGGTCGAGACGACCAACTTCCATCCCGGCCCCTCCGCCACCAACATCGGCACCACCGGCTCGCCGCCGGAGAACGACACCCCGGTCAGCACCGACGCCAGGATGGTCGAGCGCTTCACCATGACCGGGCCCAATTCGATCGCTTACGAGATGACCTGGACCGACCCGGTCGTTTTCACCGCCCCGTGGTCGGCGCGGCTCGATTGGCAGCGCGACGACAAGTACGGCATTTTCGAGTACGCTTGCACGGAAGGCGACGTGCAGATCCGCAACTACATCTCAGCATCGCGCGCCGGGCGCGCGCAAAAGAGGGAGAGCTCCCAATGACGTTCCGTAAGACCACTCTTCGCCTGGCGGCGGCCTCGGTGCTTCTCGCCAGCGCCGGCATCGGCACCGCGCTGATGGCGCAGGACAAGGCTCCTGCCGCCGCGGCCCCGGCGGCCAAGGCGGTTGCCGATCCGACCAAACTCCTGCCGGTCCCGCAGGACTATCACCCGAAGAAGACCCAGTGGGGCGAGCCCGACTTCACCGGCACCTGGCCGATCGACAACATCGCCAGCATCTTCTTCCAGCGCAACGATCGCTACGGCAACCGCTTCTACCTGACCCAGGAGGAGCTCGACGCGCGGGAGAAGGAGCGCCAGGGCTCGCTCAAGCGCTACGAGGAAGAAGACAAGCAGGGCAAGATCGGCATGGGCCACTGGGTCGAATCCGACGCCTCCGGCGGCCAGACCGCGCTGCTCGTCGATCCGGCCAACGGCAAGCTGCCGGCAATGACGCCGTGGGCGCAGGAGTTGTACAAGAACGGCCGCTCGAGCTGGAACCAGCATCCCTATGACTGGGTCAGCGACTTCGATACCTGGGACCGCTGCGTCACCCGCGGCTTCCCGGCCTCGATGCTGCCGTTCCGCTACAACAACGGCATCCGTGTCAAGCAGTCCCCCGGCTACGTCGTGATCGACCTCGAGATGATCCACGATTCGCGGGTCATCCCGGTGGTGCCGAAGGCCCAGTGGGCGGCGCTGCAGAAGAAGCGCTGGCCGGCCAACGTGCGCACCTGGATGGGCCAGTCGCTCGGCTATTGGGAAGACGACAACACACTGGTCATCGAAACGACCAACCTGAAGACCGGCGATAGCGTGATCGGCAACGGTTACGACCGCGGCCCCTCGCCGCTCAACATGGCGACCATGGGCGTGCCGCCGAACAACACCATCCCGACCAGCGACCAGGCCAAAGTGGTCGAGCGGCTGACGATGACCGGCCCGAACTCGATCATGTACGAGATGACCTACTCGGATCCGAAGGTCTTCACCGCGCCGTTCACCGCCCGTCTGCCGTGGACCCGCAACGAGGATTACGGCTTCTACGAGTACGCCTGCTTCGAAGGCGACGTGCAGGTCCGCAACTACATCAACTCCTCTCGCGCCCAGCGCGGGCTCAAGACCAGCGAGATCGGCGACCCGGATCGGGTGGGCGCCGAGCCGGTCGCGGCCGCGAAACCCGCCTCCGAAGCGGTCGGGGGCTGAGGATGAACGCACCTCGCTTGCGGGCAACTGCGGCGGCGCTGGCTCTCGCAGCCGGCGCCACTGCCCTCGGCGGCAGCCCGGCGCTCGGCGCCGGCACCGCCGCCATGCTGCAGCCGGTCAGGACCCAGCAGGGCATGGTCCAGGGCACTACCGGCGAAGCGCCGGGCGTGACGGTGTTCAGGGGCATACCCTTCGCCGCGGCACCGGTCGGCGAACTGCGCTTCCAGCCCGCTGCGCCGCCCAAGGCGTGGACCGGCGTGCGCGACGCGAGCAAGTGGGGCGACACCTGCATCCAGCCTTCGGGCAAGACCCGGCCGATCGGCGTCAACCAGGCGCTCGACATGCCGGATTCGCCCAAGGCGAGCGAGGACTGCCTCAACCTCAACGTGTGGACCCCGGCCAGGAAGGCCGGCGCCAAGCTGCCGGTAATGGTGTGGTTCTACGGCGGCGCCTACGCCGAAGGCGGCGGCTCGATGCCGTTCGCCAACGGCGCCAATCTCGCCACCAAGGGCGTGATCATCGTTTCGATGAATTACCGCGTCGGCCCGTTCGGCTTCCTCTCGACGCCCGAGCTGACCGCCTCTTCGCCGCATCACGCCTCGGGCAACCAGGCGCTGTCGGATTCGATCGCCGCGCTCAAGTGGGTCAAGGCCAACATCGCCGCGTTCGGCGGTGACCCCAACAACGTGACGATCTTCGGCCAGTCTGCCGGCGCGTGCATCACCGCCGCGCTGGTCGGGTCGCCCGTCGCGAAGGGCCTGTTCCAGAAGGCGATCTCGGAGAGCGGCGCCTGGGCCGGCCTCACCGCCGCCAAGATGGCGACGCGCGAGGAGATGGAAAAGCGCAGCACCGAGGCGCTCGACAAGCTCGGCGTGCACAGCCTCGCCGAGCTGCAGGCGCTGCCGGCCGACCAGGTGGCCAAGCTCGGTCGCGCGCAAGGCATCATCGTCGACGGTTGGATCGTGCCCGAGGACGAGAGCATCACTTTCGCGCAAGGGCGGCAGAACAAGGTTGCCGTGCTGCTCGGCTCGAACGGCAACGAAGGTGGCAGCTTCGGCCCTCCGGGCGGCGCCAACGTGACCGCGGAGGCGTGGAAGGCCGGTGCGGCGCAGCGCTGGAAGGACCTCGCCGATCTCGGCCTCAAGGCCTACCCGGCGGCGACGGATGCCGAGGCGAAAGCGGCCTCCTCGCGCCCGTTCACCGACGGCATCGCCTGGTTCATGCATCTCTACGCGACCGACCAGGCCAAGGTCGGCCAGCCGGCCTACCTCTACCAGTTCGTCCGCACCCCGGCCTCGGCGCCGGGCAAGACGAACGGCGGGGCGAGCCACGCGTCGGAGCTCGCCTACGTGTTCAACAACCTCGACAAGCCGCGCGAGGTGCCGGACAACAGCGACCCGGCGGTGGTCAGCAAGAGCGCGCCCGACATCAAGCTCGCCGACCAGGTCTCGAGCTACTGGACCAACTTCGCCAAGACCGGCAATCCCAACGGCAAGGGGCTGCCCAATTGGCCGCAGGTGACCAGGATGGCCCGAAACCAGGCGATGCTGCTCGACGTCGATCCCCACGTGGGTGATACGATGACGCCAGAGCAGGTTGCGCTGTACGACGCGCTTTACGATCGCGACGTGGCCAAGCCGCTCGGGATCGCCAAGTGGAAGTAAGCTGAATTTAGAGGGGAGGAGAAGGTATGGCGCTGTCTGACAAGGGGCGGCGCTGGCCGCTCCTCCTTTCCGTCGCGGGCCTGGTCGGGCTCGGCGGCGCGGCACTGGCGCAGGGCGCCGGCGGCTTCGACGCGCAAGTCGAGATCGGGCGCGCGGCCTACGTCCAGAACTGCGCTTCCTGCCACGGCGAGAAGCTGGTGGCCGGGCAGTTCGCGCCTGCGCTGAAGGGGCCCGAGTTCCTCGGCCACTGGGGCGGCGCGCCTCTCGGCACCCTTTACGACTATATCCACACCTCGATGCCGCCGGGGAACGCCGGGACCCTGCCGGAAGACACTTATGCTTCCATCGCGGCGCTGATTCTCAAGGAGAACGGCGGTGCCGCCGGACGGGGGATCAAGGCCGGCGAGATGGACGGCATCGCACTGCCCGCCGCCCCAGCCGGAGCACGCGGAGAGAGCGGAGTCGGCGGCCTTTCGACGCGGCTCTACCCGCTGCCGCCGGGGCCGAAGATTCCCGACCGTTTCGCGAACTTCAAGTCGGTGACCGAAGCCGAGCTCGACAATCCCGCGCCCGAGGACTGGCCCGCCTGGCGGCGCAGCCACCTCGGCCTCGGCTACTCGCCGCTCAAGCAGATCGACACCTCCAACGTCGGCAACCTCACGATCGCCTGGGCGCAAGCGCTGCCGCCGGGGATCAACATGAACGAGCCGCTGGTGCGCAACGGCGTGCTCTACGTGTTCGGCTTCGGCGACAACGTCTTCGCTTTCGACGCCGCCAGCGGCCGTCAGCTGTGGCGTTACCAGCGCAAGCTGCCGCAAGGCGCGCAGCTCAATTCGCGCAAGACGATCGCGCTCTATGGCGACAAGCTCTACACCGCGACCTCGGACAATCACATGGTCGCGCTCGACGCCAGAACGGGCCGTCCCGTGTGGGATGTCGTGCTGACCGATCGCCCCGGCATGCGCATCCCCGGCGGTCCGCTCGCCGCCGACGGCGTCATCATGCAGGGGTTTGCGAATAACACCGCTGGCGGCGGCCTGATCGTCGCGGTCGATGCCGATACGGGCGCAAAGCTGTGGCAGTTCGAGACGGCCGCCAAACCCGGACAGGTCGGCGGCGACACCTGGAACGGCCAG
Source organism: Croceibacterium segetis (assembly GCF_011320115.1). GTDB lineage: Bacteria > Pseudomonadota > Alphaproteobacteria > Sphingomonadales > Sphingomonadaceae > Croceibacterium_B > Croceibacterium_B segetis. The sequence goes on from NZ_JAANOZ010000009.1 coordinate 96,416, forward strand.
CCTGGCGACACCCGCAAGGGGGGCTCGGTTTGGACCTCGGGCAGCTACGATCCGGTCAACCACCTCGCGCTGTGGGGCGTCGGCAACACCTACGACACCGGCCCGCTGCGCGACCTCAAGCCGGGGATGAACAACGACGCGCTGTTCACCGAAAGCACGCTGGCCTTCGAGCCGCGGACCGGCAAGCTCGTGTGGTTCTACCAGCACAATCGCAACGACCAGTTCGATCTCGACTGGGTGTTCGACCGGGTCATCGGCACGCTCGATGTCGGCGGCAAGCCCCAGCGGGTCGTGATCACCGGCGGCAAGAGCGGGCTGTTCGATGCGCTCGACGCGAAGACCGGCAAGTACCTCAAGACGGTCGACATGGGGTTGCAGGACTACATCGACCGGATCGACCCGGTGACGGGCGACAAGCACGTCAAACCGGAGAAGACCCCCGGACGCGACAAGGGCCCGGTCTACATGTGCCCGCACGGCGGCGGCGGCCGCAACTGGAACCCGACCTCGTACCTGCAGTCGACGCAGACCCTGTTCGTCGCCGCCCGCGACGTTTGCACGGACCTGACGCCGGCCACCGGTCCGGGGTTCCTCAGCACCGGCGTCAACGCGGTCTATGCCCCGCAGCCCGACGGCGACAGCAACTACGGCGTGCTCCAGGCGATCGACATGCGCAGCGGCAAGGTCTTGTGGGAAACGCGCCGCCGGCAGACGCCCGACATGGGCGTGCTGACCACCGCCGGCGGCTTGTTGTTCACCGGCTGGATGGACCGCCACTTCGTCGCCTACGACCAGAGGACCGGCAAGGAGCTGTGGAGCAGCGGCGTCACCGGCGTGCCCAACGCCTCGGCGATCACCTACTCGGTCGACGGCAAGCAGTACGTCGCGATGGTTACCGGCGCCGGCAATCCGCTGTCGTCAGGCATTCCCGACGTGATCCCCGAGACGCAGATGCCGAGCGTCAACAGCTCGTCGGTCTACGTCTTCGCGCTGCCTGACCGGAAATGATCGACCCCACAGACTTTCTGCCCCTCAGGGTTCAGTTGATCCTGCTTGGCTTGGCGGTGATCCTGGTTTTGGCGATCGCCGTTCTGGTCGAAATCACGGGAAGCTGACGGGGTGAAAGAAAAAGGCCGCCTCGAGGGGCGGCCTTTTCCTTGTCGAAGTGCTTCGGACTCAGCTGCCGAAGATGCCGAGCGTGAAGCCGATCGCGCGGCCGAAGAACACCACCGCGAGCCAGAACACGATCGACAGCGCCGCGGCGACCTTGACCGCCACCGGCATCGACGCATCGCGATCCCAGTGCTCGACCGTGCGCCAGGTCATGAAGTGGAAGTACATCATGTTGAGCCCGGCGAGCGCCATCATGCCCATCTTCCAGAGGAAGTAGGGATTGCCGACGTAGCTCGAGGCCTTGCTGATGAACAGCAGGCCACCCGTGATCGCCGCCAGCACGAACGCACCCCAGGTCCACGGCAGCGTATCCTTGGCAACGGCGGTGACGGCGAACTTGTTCGAGGTCCAGCCGAGCATCCGCAGGTCGACGACGAAGATCGTCCCGAGCACGGAAACCAGCGCGATGACGTGCAGCGTCTCGAGAGTCGGGAACATCCAGGTCGATTCGGCGATCGTCGTGCCGAGGCTCGAGAACTCGATCCGCTCCCAGATATTGGTTGGTGTAGGATACATCGAAATTCCCTCTCAAACCGGCGCGTAGGCGATCCAGCGACCGCCCAGCATGATGAGGCACCACAGGATGATGATGAGCACGGCCCCGGTCTTGATCACCGGACCGGCCTGGCCGCCCGCGGCGAGCCGCCGCATGACCCGGCCGTGGAACCACAGGCTGGCGAGGATCGCGAGCACCACGCCCACCATCTTGACCCAGAACACCGGGTTGATGAGGTCGCGGATCGGCTCCGAGATGACCAGCAGCGACCCGCTGACGACAAGCATTACCAGCGACCACCAGATCCAGCGGATGTAGCGGCGCTCGGTCTCGGCCATCGTGCGCTCGGTGCCGGCGAGGCTGAAAAGCCGCAGGCTGACCATCAGGATCGAGCCGAACGCCGAGGCGATCGACAGGATGTGGATGCACTGCAGGATCGGGATCGCCCAGAAGTGGGTCTGCAGCCACAGGCTCACCGATGTGTCGGAGAGCCACAACGTCAGCTCGACGAGCGGCGTCGTGCGCAGCCATTCGGTGAAGTGGTATAACAAGTCGCCCATCAGATACTCTCTTCCCCTGTCCCTTGCCGACCTCGTCCGGTCGTTCGGGGACCGTGACCAAAAGCGGCAGCCTTGCCGAGTTAATTACCGTAACGCCGCCAGTTACAGCCTTGGCGACGCTCTCCTCAGTGGCGAAACGCGCTAGCGGCGGAAAGCGCCCCCGCCAAGTCCAAAATTGACAATGTCCGGATTGAGAATGCGCGGATTTCGCTTTGTCGGGGGGTAGCTCCCCCACGAACAGGGCTTTTGCCTAGTTTTTCCGCTCCGCAGCTTCGCGCGCCGCAACCGCCGCGGCACGCTGCGCGGCGAATGCCGGATTGGTCGCCTTGATATAGGCGGTGATCAGCGTGTTTCCTTCGTGGCAGGCGTATTCGAAACTCTTGTAATTATCGTTGCGGGTCCACGGATAGGAGATCGTGAAGGGTCCGGTCAGCACTACCGGATCCTCCACATGCGCCTCGTACTGGATCGTGTTCGGCCCGGTCGGGGTGAAGCGTTCGGTCACGTGCAGCGCCGGGCTGGTCGGCACCGGCTCGTTGCTCGGACCGACGATGACCATCGGCGATTCGCCGTTGAAGTTGGTCGTTTCGACCACCAGCGTCTGGCCTTCCCAGTGACCGCGCGAATCGCCGAGCCAGGCCTTCATCGTGCCGGGCATTGCCGGCCGCCGGTCGAGCGGGATTATCCGCGTTTCGTGAATCAGCTCGAGGTTGAGCACGACATAGCCCGGCGCCTGAAAGATCTGCACCCCGTTGTTGTAGGGGAACGGAATCATCGAGGCCGGCATCCCGCGGGTGATGCAGCGATCGAGCGAGTTGAAGTCCTTGACGCTCGAGAACAGGTCGTTGTCCCAGCTCGAGTGGGAGGCCTTGGCCATCGTCTGGCCGCGCGGCGTCAGCGGCGGGATGCGGCCGTTCGCCGGCTCCATGATCAGCGATGTCTGCTTGAGTACGGTGCCGTACTCGAACCAATGACCGGCGCCGAGTTTGTTCGACTGGTCTTCCTGGTCGGCGCCCTGGCCCCGCGTTTGCGCGGCCTTGAGCGCGGCGGCGTATTCCGCGTCGGTGAGCCAGGCCTGGTTGCCGTATTTCGGATCGCGCTGCATTCGCGTGTTGCCGACCTCGAGCGGCCACATGCCGCGCAGATCGGGATCGCCCCATTCGGTGCGCGGGGCCTTGTAGGTGCTCGGCTGGGGAGCCTTTTGAGCCGCTGCGGGCATGGCGGCGGCGAGCGACAGGACCGAAACGACGACGGCGAACCGGGCGATGTGGCGGGTCATGAGCTTCTCCCAATCGCAATATGGCTACTGCAGGCGACAAACCGTTGTCAAAGCCGCCGATCCTGCCTAAACAGGACAAAGTCAATCGAACGCGGCTGGAAGCTGCGCACTGTCTGGAAGAGGGGAACGGAATGCGCAGCGCGGGACGCTTGGGACTTGCGGCACTCATGACTTTCGCCGCGCCCGTGGCGGTTCTCGCGCAGGACGCGGTCCCGGCCGGAGACTGGCTGACGATCAACCGCGATCTAGCCGCGACTCGCTATTCCCCGCTGGACGAAATCAACCGCGCGAACGTCGCCCAGCTGGCGCCGAAGTGGTCGTACGCGATGAAGGGCTTCAACACCGCGGCGCCCCTGGTGGTCGGCGGGACGATGTATTTCCCGGTCGCCAACCGGGTCGTCGCGCTCGATGCCGACACCGGCACCGAGCTGTGGGTCTACGAGGAGCCGAAGAAGGCCGATCAGGGCCCCGGCAGCGGTGGCGGCGGCGGGATGTCCGGCCGCGGACTCGGCTACTGGCCGGGAGACGGGACGCTCGGCCCGCGCCTGCTGGTCGTGGCCGGCAAGCAGATCCTCGCCATCGACGCCGCGACGGGCAAGCTCGCGACCGGCTTCGGCAATGGCGGCAGGGTCGACATCGACCCCGCCTATGGCGGCACCCCGACGATCTACAAGAACGTCGCGATCATCGGCGCGGCGACGCTCGAGAACCCGCAAGGGGTTCCCGGCAACCCGCGCGCCTACGACGTGCGCACCGGGCAGAAGGTGTGGGAATTCCAGACCGTGCCGCACCCGGGCCAGCTCGGCGGCGACACCTGGGGCAACGACGGCTGGAAGAACCGCTCGGGCGCCAACATGTGGGCCGCCTCCGCGCCGCTCGATGCGCAGCGCGGCATCGTCTACCTGCCGATAAGCGGGCCGGCGGCGAACTATTGGGGCGGCGACCGTCCCGGGTCCGGGCTGTTCGGGAACTCGATCGTCGCGGTCGACGCGCTGACGGGCAAGTACTTGTGGCACTTCCAGACCACCCACCACGACTTGTGGGACACGGACATGCCCAACGGCGGCCTGCTGTTCAACGCCAGGCGCAACGGCAAGAGCGAGCCGGTGATCGCCCAGGTGCCGAAGACCGGCCTGTTCTACGAACTCGACCGGGTTACCGGCAAGCCGGCGCTGCCGATCGATGAAGTGGCCGTGCCGAAGGGCGATGTTCCGGGCGAATACTACAGTCCGACCCAGCCGGTCCCGCGGGTCACCCCGCCGCTGGCGCGCACCTCGTTCACCTATGACGACATGGTCACCGCCGAAGACACCACGCCCGAACACGCGGCCGCGTGCCGCGCGATGTGGGACAAGGCCGGCGGCTACCTCAATTACGGCCTGTTCACGCCGTTCTTCTTCCACCGCGACGGCGCACCGCCGAAGTCGACGATCCAGCTCCCCGGCGGCACCGGCGGGGTCAACTGGGGCGGCATGGCGGTGAACCCCAATACCGGCGTGGTCTTCGCCAACGTGCAGAACACGTCGCTGGTCGGCTGGGTCGAGCGCAAGAACACGACGAAGAGCTACAGCTTCGACGCCAACGACACCAACCAGCCCTATGACCGGGCGAGCGTCGACGGGAAGGGTCCGTTCTTCTCTTTCTCCGCTCCGATCTCGGGCAAGTACGACGAGAAGACCGGCCGCCCCGACGGCCCGACCGCGCCGTGCTACAAGCCGCCGTGGAGCACGCTGACCGCGGTCGATGCCAACACCGGCAAGGTCAAGTGGGCGGTTCCGCTCGGGCTCAACGAGGCTCTGCCGAAGGGCAAGCAGCTCACCGGCAACTCGGGCAACGCCGGGCCGACCGTCACCGCCGGCGGGCTGGTCTTCGTCGGCGCAACCAATGACAAGCGCTTCCGCGCGTTCGATGCCGATACCGGCCGCGAGCTGTGGGAGGCGCAGCTGAGCAACAGCGCCAATGCCAACCCGATCAGCTATCGCGGTCGCAGCGGCAAGCAATACGTAGCGATCAATGCAGGCGGCACGATTGTCGCCTATGCCGTTCGCTGATAGACAATGTCCGGTTCAGAAAAGAGGGAATCTTGGGATGGGAAATTTCGGTAAACTGGCGGTCGCCGCGCTCCTGGTCACCGGGACCAGCTTCGTCGCGCAGGAGGCTTCGGCCAAGGCCGCCGCGAAAGCTCCGGCACGGGCGTCGACCGCGGCTCCGGCCACCATCGGCGGCCACCCGAACATCAACGGCGTGTGGCAGGCGCTGAGCGGCGCCGACTTCGGTCTCGAGCCGCATTCGGCGCAGACCTCGCCCGGCCCGCAGAGCGAGCGCGAGCTCGGCGCCATCGCGGCGATCCCGGCGAGCCTCGGCGTCGTCGAAGGCGGCACGATTCCCTATCTCGCCGAGGCGAAGGCGGTGCGCGACGCGAACGCCAAGGCCGGCCCGATGAAGGACCCCGAGGCGAACTGCTATCTCCCGGGCATTCCGCGCGCGACTTACGTCACCAACATGCCGTTCCAGATCATCCAGGGCGGCGGCGACATCCTGATGGCTTACGAGTACGACTCGGCCAACCGCGTGATCGCGATGGGCCCGGTCGGCATTCCGCCGATCGATACCTGGATGGGTACCTCCTACGGCAAGTGGGAAGGCAACACGCTGGTGGTCACCACCCTCGCCCAGAACGGCGAGACCTGGCTCGACCGCGCCGGCAACTACCTGACCAATAACGCGACGGTGGTCGAGCGGTTCACGCCGAAGGGCAAGGACCACATGGACTACGAAGTGACGATCCAGGATCCGACCGTCTATTCGAAGCCGTGGAAGATCAAGATGCCGCTGTACCGGCGCGTCGAAGACAACGCCCAGATCCTCGAGTTCAAATGCGTCCCGTTCGCCGAGATGCACCTCTACGGCGATCTGTACGACACGATGGACGCGGCGGCCAAGGCGCGCCTCGGCCTCGATAAGAAGTGAGGGATGCAACAAGCACCAAGTTGAGCAGAGTCACGAAGGAGTAGTAAGACAATGCGTATCAAGACCTGGCACAAAGCCGCCATCGGCGCCGTGCTGGCTGGCGGCATGGCGGGCGCTGCTTTCGCCCACCATTCGTTTGCGGCCGAATTCGACCGCGACAAGCCGATCAAGCTGCAAGGCGAGGTGGTCAAGTTCGAGTGGGTCAACCCCCACTCGTGGATCCACATCAAGACCGGCGACGGCAAGGTCTGGCGCGTCGAGGGCGGTGCCCCGAGCGCGCTGCTGCGCCGCGGCTGGAACAGAAACTCGCTGCCCGCCGGCACCAAGATCATCGTCCAGGCCTTCCAGGCCCGCGACGGCGACACCCGTGCCAGCGCCGCCGAAATCAGCTTCCCGGGCGGCCGTTCGCTGTCGCTCGGCAACCCGACGACCGAAGCGGTCATCGCCGCCCAGAAACGCGCCGGGGAGTAAGCGGCTCTCCGCCGCCAGCGGATCCGTTTGACGACACGTGGATGCCGTGGCCCCTGCGGCTGCGGCATCTGCTTGTTGGCCCGGGCGTGAAATGCTCGGGCGCGCGCCCGTCGAGGTGCGCAATGCAAGACTCGGCTGGTCCCGCTCGGGTAAGCTGGGCACAGGCGACTCGCGCCGCCGTTGCCGGCGCAGATGAAGAACGACAGGGAGCTTTCGAATGCCGTTGGTCAACATGAAGCCGTTGCTGCGCGACGCGATGGACAACCACTATGCCGTCGCCGCCTTCAACCTGGTCGACTACGGCACCACCAAGGCGATGGTCCAGGCGGCCGAGGAGCTCAATGCGCCGGTCATCTGCCAGACCAGCACCAAGACCATCCAGTACTGGAGCCACAAGGAAATCGTTTCCTGGGTGCGCACCGTGGCCGAGGACTCGCCGGTGCCGGTGGTGCTCCACCTCGACCACTGCAAGGACCTGGCGATGATCGAAGCCTGCGCCAAGGCCGGCTGGACCTCGATCATGATCGATGCCTCCGAGCTGCCGTTCGAGGAGAACCTCGAGTTGAGCAAGCGGGTGCGCGAGATCGCCGAGAAGTACGGCGTCGGCATGGAAGCCGAGCTCGGCCAGATCATGGGCGTCGAAGACGACATGGTGGTCCACGCGGACGATTCGGTGCTGACCGACCCCGAGGACGCCAAACGCTTCTGCGACGCGCTCGACCTCAGCGCCTTCGCCTGCGCGGTAGGCACCGCGCACGGCTTCTATCACGGCGATCCGGTGGTCGATTTCGACCGCATCAAGCGGATCAACGAGCTGACCCACACGCCGATGGCGCTGCACGGCGGCACCGGCCTGTCCGACGAAACCTTCCGCAAGGCGATCGAGCGCGGCGCGGCCAAGGTCAACATCTCGACCAACCTCAAGCACGTGTTCGTCGAGAGCTTCGTCGATTACCACACCGCCAAGCCCAAGGACTTCGAGCCGCTGCGGCTGATCGACGCCCAGTACCAAGCGTGCAAATCGATGTTCTCGGGTTTCATCGAGAAGTTCGGCGGCAAGGATCGCGCCCAGCCTTACCTTGCCAGGGCTGCCTGAGGGCCGCCGCGGAATGCTCAAAGCGATCATCTTCGACTGCGACGGCGTGCTGGTCGACACCGAGCGCGACGGCCACCGGGTCGGCTTCAACCGCGCGTTCAAGGAATTCGGGATCGACGCCGAATGGGACGTGCCGCTGTACGGCAAACTGCTCCAGGTCGCCGGCGGCAAGGAGCGCATGCGTGCCTATTTCGACGAGTATGGCTGGCCCGAAGCCGCCGGCTCCGACGAGGTGAAGGACGCGCTGATCAAGGACCTGCACAAGGCCAAGACCGAGATCACCGCCGGCCTGGTCGGCGAAGGCGCGCTGCCGCTGCGCCCGGGCATTAGCCGCATCGTCGACGAGGCTATCGCCGCCGGCGTGACGCTGGGCGTGTGCACCACCTCCAACCCGCTGTTCATCGACGCCGTGCTCGACCTGTTCGGTCCCGAGCGGAAGGCCAAGTTCGCGTTCGTCCACGCCGGCGATTGCGTGATGCGCAAGAAGCCCGACCCCGAGATCTACGAGCTGGCGAAGGTCTCGCTCGGCCTGCCGGTCGAGCAGTGCGTGGTGATCGAGGACAGCCGCAACGGGTTGCTCGCCGCCAAGGGCGCCGGGCTGCCGTGCCTGATCACCACCAGCACCTACACGGTGGACGAGGATTTCAGCGAAGCCGACCGGGTCGTGCCCGAGCTCGGCGACGCGCCCGACATCAACGTGACGCTCGCCGACCTGGGCGAGCTGGCCGCCGAATTCGCGGCTTGAGGAGAGAGAAGAATGGCCGAGATTTCGCAAGCTGACATCGAGCGGGCGATCAAGACGACATGCGCCACCGTGCTCCGCAACGAGCACTACTTCGCCGACCTCGACGGCCTCGCCGGCGACGGCGACTTCGGCACTTCGCTGGCCACCGGTTTCCGTCAGATCGAGAAGGAATGGGACGAGATTCCCAAGACCGACATCGGCGCGATGCTGCTCAAGATCTCGATGATCGTTTCCAAGCACGTCGGCGGCAGTTCGGGCCCGATCTGGGGCACCGGCTTCATGAAGGCGGCGATGCTGACCCGCGGCAAAAGCGAGATCGCGCTGCAGGACCTCGCCCAGATGCTCGGCTCGGCGATCGAGGGCATTCAGGCCCGCGGCGGCGCCCAGCTCGGCGACAAGACCCTGCTCGACGCCCTGATCCCGGTGCACGAGAAGCTCACCGCGCAGGCCGCCGGCGGCGACAAGGCCGCCGCGCTCAAGGATGCCGCCGAAGCCGCCGACAACGCGGTCGACGAAACCCGCCACCTCGTCGCGCACCGCGGCCGCGCCAGCCAGGTCGGCGAGCGCAGCGCGAACACGCCCGACCCGGGCATCGTCGCCATCGCCACCATCCTGCAGGATTGGTGCAAGGACTGCGGCGTCGAGCGCACGCCGACCGCGCCCGAAGTCGTCAAAGCTACCGCCTGATCACCACCTTACCGGAGAGGACCAACCCATGAAGAAGTTCGTCAATGATCCCGCACAGTTCGTGCCCGAGTTCATGCACGGCATCGCGCTCGCCAACCCCGACCTGCTTTCGTACACTCCCGAATTCCAGATGATCGTCCGCAAGAGCGGGCCGGACAATGCCAAGGTCTCGGTCGTCCAGGGCTCGGGCTCGGGCCACGAGCCGGCCCACGTGATGGCGGTCGGCCCGGGCATGCTCACCGGCGCCTGCCAGGGCGCGGTGTTCGCCGCTCCGGCGGTCGATTCGTGCTACGAGACGATCAAGGCCTGCGCCTCGGACGCCGGCGTGCTGGTGCTGGTCAACAACTACCAGGGCGATCGCATGGCGTGGGACATGGCCACCGAGATGGCCGTCGCCGAAGGCATCAACGCCCGCCAGTTCTGGATCAACGACGACGTCGCGGTGAAGGACAGCCTGTACACCGTCGGCCGCCGCGGCGTGGCCGGCAACTTCTTCGTCATGAAGTGCTGCGGTGCCGCCGCCGATGCCGGCCAGAGCCTTGATGAGGTCGAGGCGATCGCCAAGAAGGTCAACGACAACGTCCGCACGATGGGCGTCGCGCTGACCAGCTGCATCCCGCCGGCCAAGGGCACGCCGATCTTCGACATCGGCGACGACGAGATGGAAGTGGGCGTCGGCATCCACGGCGAGCCGGGCCGCCGGCGCGAGAAGATCAAGAGCGCCGACGAGATCACCGCAGAGCTGTTCGAAGCGGTCGCACAGGACATCCCGTTCAACTCGGGCGACCGGGTGGCGATCATGGTCAACGGCCTCGGCGGCACGCCGATCACCGAGCTTTACGTGATCTACGCCAAGGCCCACGAACTGGCCGAGAAGGCCGGCTACCAGGTCGTCCGCAACTACGTCGGTGAATACTGCACCAGCCTTGAGATGGCCGGCGCCTCGCTGACCATCCTGCGGCTCGACGCCGAACTCGAGAAGCTGCTCGACGCTCCGGCGGAGACCGCCGCGCGCATCTTCTAAAGCGCGGCCCAGCCGATCAGAAAGGGCGCTCCGGAGCGATCCGGGGCGCCCTTTTCTTATGCGCGGAACGCACGCTGATATCGACGACCGTTGCGCTTCTTGCAACAGGTGCGCACTTCTTCGCACTTGCACAATTTGTTGCAGCGCACCATTTGCTCTCCTGTCCGGCGGCCTCAGCGGCTGCCAAACAGGGAAAATGCAATGACTACCATTCTTACGCGTCTCGCTTCGGCCGTGATCGCGGTGTCGCTCAGCGGTGCCGTGCTCAGCATGGCCCTCGTCTGACAATCCACGGCTTCATGCGAGCCACATGAAAAGGGCGCGGTCCGCAAGGATCGCGCCCTTTCGTTTATGCGATCGATCTGGGCGTCAGGTGCGCTTGCCCGCCCTCAGCAGCCGCGCGGTTTCGATCGGCGCGGCGAAGGAGGTGCCGGTGGCAACCACTTGCGACCCGTCGGCGAGTTCGGTCGGGACCTCGACGCCGAGCTGCCAGACGTAGCGATAGCCGGTCTCGACGGCTTCGGGCCGGTTGGTGCCCTTCCAAGGCTGCCCATAAGCGTCGAGCGCGCCGACCAGCACCGTGTACGGGTAGCCGGCCCGCGCCAGGCCGAGGTTGCCTGGCTTGTCGAGCCCGTCGTTGCCGGCGGCGAGCACCACGGTCACGCCGTGCTTGGCGGCATCGTGCACCGCATCGACGACGCGCGGGTCTTCCTTGAGATTGAGCGAGATGTTGATCACCGAAACGCCGAGCTCGGTGGCCTTGCGGATCGACTCGACGATCGGCCCGACGTCGCGCTGGCACGGCGGGTGGCTGCCTTCCGGGCAGCCGGCGAGATCGTCGATGCGAAAGGAGACGATGTCGATCGGCTCACTGGCCTCGCGCAGGAGGATCGTCGCCACCATCGTGCCATGATCGTAGCGCGGCTGGAACGCCGGCCGGCCCGGCTTCACCGCCATGTCGTATTCGGCGATCAGAGCCTTTCCGATCTCCGGCGTGCGGGCGATCCCGCTGTCGATGATCGCCACGACCGGACGCGCCGGGGCCGGCGCCTCGGTTACAGCTGCGGCGGCTCCGATCGGCTGGACCGGAGACAGGACGAGAGCTCCCGCGGCCAGCGCGAGGAGCGACCTTTTAGACCCCAAAATCGACCCCCACAGTACGATTCCCTCCGGCGATCCCTGCCGGTGCGGTAAGAATAGTATAAATCGATGAATGTGGCTTTACCGCGGCGGCCACTTTCAACAGCCGGGCGAAAGGAGCGAGGTGTGGCAATCGAGACACGTTCGCTGGCCGCCAACGGACTGACCTTCGCCGCCGATTGCGCCGGCGAGGGTGATACGGTCACGCTGCTGCTGCACGGCTTTCCCGAGAGCCGGGCGAGTTGGCGCGAGCAATTGCCGGCGCTGGCGGCGCTCGGCTGGCGCGCCGTGGCGCCGGACTTGCGCGGCTATGGCGAGAGCTCGCGGCCGCGCGGCAAGGCGGCCTATCGCATCGAGCGCCTGGTCGAGGATGCCGCCGCGCTGTTCGAAGCTCTGGGAGCCAGGCGTCGCGTGCTCATCGGCCACGACTGGGGCGGCGCGATCGCCTGGGCTGCGGCGCTGCGAGGCGTTCCGCTCGACGGGCTGGTGATCCTCAACGCGCCGCACCCCACCGCCTTCCGCCGCGCGCTCAAGACCTGGGACCAGCGGGTTCGCTCGTGGTACATGGCGTTCTTCCTGCTGCCGTGGCTGCCCGAGCTGATGCTGACCTGGCGAGGCGGCCGCGAGCTGACCGAAGGGCTCGCCAAGCAGACGTCGAACTTCCCGCCCGAACTGCTCGAAACCATGCGCCGCAACGTCACCGCGCCGGGCGCGGCGACGGCGATGCTCAATTACTACCGCGCCAACATCCTGCGCTACGGGAAGAATGGCGGCGAGCCCGCTCCGATCGAGTGCCCGACCTTGCTGATCTGGGGCGAGGACGACATCTACCTCGGCCCCGGGCTGGCCTCGGGCAACGAGGCCTTCGCGCGAAACCTGACCCTGCGCCGCCTGCCCGGCGTATCGCACTGGGTGCAGCAGGACGCGCCGGAGGTGGTCAACGATACGATCGCCGAATGGGCGCGCGGACAGGGTTTGACCGGGGGAAGCTGAGCCCTATTCGCCCCAGTCCTCGTTGGCGCGGGCGATCAGGTAGTCGTGGATCTGCCCAGCCTGCTTGTCGCTGAGCAGGTCCTTGAAGCTGGCCATGCCCTTGTCGGTGTAGAGGCCGCCGAGGACGATGTCCTTGAACTTCGCGTGGGTCTCGGCGGTCATGTGGCGCAAGTCCTTGACCCCGCCGACCGCCTCGCGCCCGTGGCAGCCCGAGCAGGTGTCGGCGAACAGCTGCGCGCCGGCCTGGATGTCGGCCTCGCTCGCGCGCAGCGGCGGCGGCTGCGGGATGGCTTCCGCCTTAGCCAGCGGCGGCAAGGTCCTGGTGCCGCCGAGCTTGAACACCAGCAGCCGTGCCGGTGCCCGCGGCAGCTCGATACCGGCTCCGCGTTCGACTTGCGCCGCGCCGCCACCCCAGCCGGCGTTGATCGCCACGTATTGCTCGCCGTCGACCTCGTAAGTGATCCCGCCCGCGACCGGCGCGCTCTGGGTGGGGAATTCCCACAGCTGCTTGCCGGTCCGCGCATCGAAGGCGGCGAAGGTCTGCCTGGTCGTTCCTTCGAACACCAGGTCGCTCGCAGTGACGAACGCCCCGCCGTTGCCGTGGCGCGGCAGCGGCACCGACCAGGCGACCTGCTGCCTCACCGGATCGTAGGCGACCAGCATCGCCTTTTCGTCCTTGTCGGCGATCTTCTGCAGCTCGACCCGCTTCTTCAGCGCCTCGCCACTAAAGCCGCCCCAGCCGCTGTTCGAGCGGAACGGCTGCGGCGTCCAGTTCGGCTGGCGGGCGTAGACGAAGCCCGACTGGTAGGCGGGGAAATAGGCCAGCCTGGTGCGCGGGCTGTAGGCCATCGGGAACCAGTTGTGGGCCCCGCCAGGCCCCGGATAGACCAGCGCCGGCTCTTCGGTGTAGCGCGCCGCCAGGTTGATCTGTGGTCGCCCGGTCTTCGGGTCGATGCCGAGCGCCCAGTTGACCTTGACGTAGCTCTTCGCGCTGATCAGCTTCCCGGTCTTGCGGTCGAGGACGTAGAAGTACCCATCCTTCGGCGCCTGCATCAGCACCTTGCGGGTCTTGCCGCCGATCTTGAGGTCGGCGCTGATCATCGAGCTGGTGCAAGTGTAGTCCCACTCCTCGCCGGGGACCATCTGGTAGTGCCAGGCGTAGCTGCCGTCCTCGGCATGCAGGGCGACAATCGAGCACACGAACAGGTTGTCGCCCTTGTCCGCCGAGCGGTAGAACTGGGTGTGCGGGCTCGAGTTGCCGGTGCCGACGTAGACCAGCTTGAGCGCCGGATCGTAGGCGATCGAATCGAACGGGTTGGCCCCGCCGCCGAGCTGCTTCCACATGCCTTCGTCGGACCAGGTCTTGCGAACCATCGGCATGACCGGATCGGACGCTTCGTGGTCGGGCGCATCGTTCGGGTTCGGGGTGAGGAAGAACTTCCAGCGCTTGCGGCCGCTCGCGGCATCGTAGGCGGCGACGAAGCCGCGCACGCCGAGATCGCCGCCCGAGTTGCCGATCACCACCATGTCGCCGAACACCCGCGGCGCCCCGGTGATCGTGTAGGGCATCTCGTGGCCGAACACCTGGCTCGTCCAGACCGGCGTGCCGCTGGTCTTGTCGAGCCCGATCAGCCGCCCGTCGAGCGTGGCGATGACGATCAGGTTGTGCCACATGGCGAGGCCCCGGCTGACCGGCTCGCAACAGGCGTAACGCGCCATTTCGCGCGGGACCTTGGGGTCATAGGTCCACAGCACGCGGCCGGTCCTTGCGTCGTAGGCCTTGATCACGTTGAACGGCAGCGAGTTGTAGAGCACGCCGTCAGCGTAGATCGGCGTCGCCTCGACCCCGCGCAGGGTGTCGAGATCGTCGTACCAGGCGAGCCCGAGCTTGCTGACGTTCGAGGCGTCGATCTGGGTCAGCGGGCTGTAGCGCTGCGCGCTGTAATCGCGCCCGTCGCTCGGCCATTCGCCCGGTGCCGGATGTCCCAGCCGCGCGTCGATGCCGCCGTCGATCGCCGCCACAGTGGCGACGAGCACCAGCATCAGGGCGCCGATCAGCGCGACGGGGCTGCGGAAATGCATGCGGTCAATCCTTGGGTGGTTGGGCGATCGGCTGGGTCCCATCGGCGAGGCGGCCGACCTTGAGCGAGGCTTCCTGCTCGGGCGTGCCCGGCGGCGCCTGATAGGCGCCGACCGGCTCGACCGGGAAGGGCTTGCCGGTCACCGGATTCGGGTAGTGGAACGGCACGATCCAGTAGGCGGGATAGGTCAGGTAAACGGTGCTCGGCGGCAGGTCGGGCGGCGGGTCGAACTTGTCGGGCCAGGTGTTGTTGAGCGCGTCGTGCCCCCAGCCCTTCCAGCTCGAGTACATCGTGAACGGCCCGCTCTCGCGCTTGAACTTCCACACGCCGTTCTCTTTGACGAACTCGTCCTCGTAGAGCGGCAGGCCCCACCCGCCGACGCTCATCACCCACGCCCGGCTGCGCACCCAGGCGGTCTTGCCGTCGGGCGCGACGTCGACCACCGGCTGGAATTGCATGTGGTTGGCGAGCAGGCCTTCCTTCGGGCCATCCTTGCCGAACGCGGTCTGCATGTATTCGAGCACGCGCTTCTTGCCGAGGAACAGCCCCTTGCCGCCGATCTCGAGCGTGGCGTCGTCGGCGAACAGCTGGCTGAGCTCGGTCCACTGGCCCTTGTCGACGAAGTAGCCGTAGACGCGCTGGACCTTTTCGACCTGGTTCATGTCCTCGAGCCGGGTGATGCGCCGGTCGAGCGCGTCGAGGCGCTGTTCGGGACTCTCGGCGAAGGCCGGGGCGGCCAGGGCGGCGAGCAGCGCCGCGACGAAAGCGCGCATGATCACTTCCTCCCCACCACGTCGTCCGGCGGCTGCGGGATGTCGGCGAGCGACTTGCCGGTTACCGGATGCTTGTAGTCGAACGGCGGGATGTAGACGCCGGGGAACGCGCGGTAGACCTCGCTCGGCGGCTTGTCCGGCGGGAACAGTGCGCTCGGCCCTTCCATGGGGATCGCCGACTTGGTCCAGCCGGCGTCGTAATCGGTTTCGGCGGTGACGTAGAAGTGCAGCTTGGCGATCTTCCACACGCCCTTCTGCTTGACGTACTCGTTCTCGTAGACGCCGACGCCCCAGACGCCGTTCTGGCCGGCCTGTGCGAGCATGACCATGCCCTGCCAGCGCGCCTTGGCCGAGAGGCCGTCGTCGGCGACGGTGATCACCGGTTGCAGCAACATGTGGTTGTTGAGGTGCCCGGCGGCGAGGCCTTGCGGCCCGAACAGCAGCATCGCCCGCTGGATGTGGGCCTGGCCGACGTACACGCCGCGCTGGCCGTATTCGAAGCTGCCGTTCGGAGTGAACAGCGCCGCGGCCTGGTCCCACAGGCCTTTGTCGAAATAATAGCCGTAAGTCGCCTGCAGGTCCTCGACGGCGTCCTGGTCTTCGAGCAGCTCGACGCGGTGCTTGTAGGCGGCGATGCGCTGTTCGACCGACTGGGCGTGCGCCGGTACGGCGATGGCGAGCGCCAGCACGGCGAAGACCGCGCGCCTCACTTTGCCGTCTCCACCCGTTTGCCGGTCACCGGATTGGGCGCCTGGAACGGCGGCACATAAGTGTTCGGAAACGGCTTGTAGCCGGCGGTCGGCGGCCGGTCGGGCGGGAAGTCCACGCTCGCTTGGCTCCGCGAAAGTCCCTCGCCGCCCTTCAGCCGGGCCCAGCCCTTCTCGTACGGCGCGACGAAGTTGACGTAGAGGTGCAGCGCCTTGATCCGCCAGATCCCGTCGGCGCCCTTTTCGTACCTGTTCTCGTAGATACCGTCGCGCCACTCGGCGTGCTTCTTGTACTGCCCGAGCATGCCGAGATCGCGCCAGCGCCCGGTGGCGCTGCCCCCGTCGGTGGCCATCGTTATCGCCGGCTGCAGCGTCACCCATTCGTTGAGCTGGCCGTAGATGAGCCCTTCCTGCCCGCCGTGAAGACGCTTGAGGTATTCGCGGATGCGGGCCTTGCCGACGTAGACGCCGTCGAGGCCGATCTCGATCGTGCCGTCGTCGGCGAACAGGTCGGCCGCCTCGCCCCACAGCCCGCGGTCGACGTAATAGCCGAACGCCCGCTGGAGGTTCTTGATCGAGCGCACCCCCTCGAGCTTGGCGACCCGCGCGGTCAGCGCGTCGATCTCGGAGTTGGCGTCGGCCAGCGCCGGGGCGGGTACGAGCAGCGCGAGCGCGGCCAGGGCAGCAAGCGCTTTCACTGATCGGCCTTCAGCGCGAAGGCGTGGATCGTGAACGGGTCGGGGCTCTTGTCCTTGAGCTTGGCGTCGAACATGTATTCGATCTTGCCTTCGAGCGCATAGGCGACGCCGTGCGACACGGTCACTCCGACCGGACCGTCGAGCCCGCTGGCGATGGGCACGATCGCCGCGCTGTCCCCGGCGACATAGACCAGCGCCACGCGCCCGCCCGGCCCTTCGCCCTGGATGAAGCGATTGCCGCCGAGCGCGCGCAGCCCGTCGGGCCCATTGAGCGGGAGCGTGGTGGCGAGCGTCGTCAGCTTGTCAAAGCTGCCGTCGGCCTTGCGCTCGACTCGCTGGAAGAGCTGCTTGCGGACGTTGTTGATGTAGATCGCCCCTTCGCCGGCGATGGCGATGCCGTCGATCCCGACGAGGTCGGCGCCCTTGGCGAACAGCTCCAACTCGTTGGCGCGCGGGCGCAGCACGAAGATCCGCCCGCCGGTGGTTTCGCTGACCCACACCGCGCCGTCCTTGTCGATGGCGATGTCGTTGCACGCGGACGGGCCGTCGGTCGGGAAGTCGTAGGCCGCGGAAAGCCGGCCGCTCTTGAGCGAGAAGGCGCGCAGGGTCGAGGTGCCGGTTTCGCGCTTGAACAGATTGGGATTGTCGCAGGCCCACAGCAGGCCGCGCTTGTCGTCGGCGAAGACGCCGAACAGCGAGCGCAAGCCGTTATGCGCGTCGGGCACGATCCATGGTTCGGCGGTCCTCGATCCGGCCCTGGCGCGGTAGATCGTCCCGGCATTGCTGCCGTTGTAGAGATTGCCCGCCGCATCGGACGTAATGCTTTCGGGATAGACCCGGCTGCCGTCGATCGTGACGTCCGCCGGCGCTTTGGCGCTGGCGGCCGCCGCAAGCGCCGCGCCCAGCGCAAGACCCAGCTGTAGCTTGCCGATGCGGATCATCGCCCTCCCTCAGGCCGTCCGCCCTCTCCCAAGGGCGCGCGCACCATAGGCAGCGCTTTCCTCGCGCGAAAGACCGCGGCGGCAAAAAATTGTCACGGTCGTTACTTTGCCTTCACAACCGCGCTGCGAGGCGGCAAGGTCCCCGCAAGCTCGGGAAGAAGGGCGGAGGGATTGGATGGCGTTCGGGTTGAAGCACGCGTCGTGGGCGGCTCCGCTGCTGCTGGCCGCGATGGTCGCGGGGAACGCCAAGGCCCCGCCGAACGCCACGGACGCTCCGACGGTCGTCGACAGCCGCTCGATGCGGGCGATCGACGCCCCGGGTAACGTCGGCGACTGGATGAGCTACAGCCGCGGATGGAGCGAGCAGCGTTACAGCCCGCTCGCGCAGATCAACGATGCCAACGTCGGCCAGCTCGGTCTCGCCTGGTACGACGACCTGCAGACCTTCCGCGGTGTGCAGGCGAGCCCGCTGGTGATCGACGGGGTGCTCTACAACGAGAGCATCTACAACGTCGTCACCGCCTACGACGGCAGGACCGGGCGCAAGCTGTGGACTTACGACCCCAAGGTCGGGACCGAGTGGGCCCGGCTCGCCTGTTGCGGTCCCTCGGCGCGCGGGATCGCGGCGTGGAAGGGCAAGATCTACATCGGCGCGCTCGACGGGCGGCTGATCGCCATCGACGCCAGGACCGGCAAGGAAGTGTGGAGCGTCGCGACCTTCGATCCCAAGGACGCGCCCTATTCGATCACCGGCGCGCCGCGGGTCTATGACGGCAAGGTGGTGATCGGCAACGGCGGCGCGGACTACGGCTCGCGCGGGTTCGTGTCCGCGTGGGATGCCGAGACCGGCAAGAAAGCGTGGAAGTTCTACATCGTCCCGACCGACCCGGCGAAAGGACCCGACGGCGAGGCCTCCGATCCTGTGATGGCGATGGCCGCGAAGACCTGGTCGGGCAAGTTCTGGGAAGCCGGGGGCGGCGGCAACGCGTGGGACAGCTTCGCTTACGATCCCGAGACCAAGACGGTCATCGTCGGCACCGGCAACGGCTCTCCGCACATGTGGCACTTCCGCAGCCAGGACAAAGGCGACAACCTGTTCCTGTGCTCGATGCTCGCGCTCGACGTCGAGACCGGCCGCTACAAGTGGCATTACCAGGAAGTGCCCGAGGAAGACTGGGACTTCACCTGCACCCAGCCGATCGTGCTCGCCGACATCACCATCGGCGGCAAGCTGCGCAAGGTGGCGATGCAGGCGCCGAAGAACGGCTTCTTCTACGTCGTCGACCGCACCAACGGGAAGCTGATCAGCGCCAAGTCCTACGTCTCGGTCAACACCTGGGCCAGCGGCGTCGACGCCAACGGCCGCCCGATCCTCGTGCCCGGCGCGCATAACGGGACCACGCCGCACCTGATGAGCCCGAGCTGGCTCGCCGCCCATACCTGGCACCCGATGAGCTATTCGCCGAAGACCGGGCTCGTCTACCTCTCCGCGCAGGAGCAGGGATCGATTTACGCCCGCGCCGAGGACGGGCAGTACCACTACACCCCGGGTCCCGGCCGGACCAACTCGGGCCAGGCCTACGGCACCCAGCCCGAACGCCGCGCGAAGCTGCAGGCGCAAGCCAACGCGACCGAGAAGGGCTACCTCCTCGCGTGGGACCCGAAGACGCAAACCGAGAAATGGCGCGTGCCCTATCCGCACCCGGGCTCGGGCGGCGTGCTGAGCACCGCCGGCAACCTCCTCATCCAGGGCACGATCAACAAGACGCTGGCGATCTACCGCGCCGATACCGGGGCCAAGCTGTGGGAGATGGACATCGACCAGGCACCGGTCGCCGGACCGATCACCTACATGATCGACGGGGTGCAATATATCGCCGTGAACGCCGGCTGGGGCGGCTCGCCGGTCTACAACCTCGGACCGTTCCAGACTTCGACAGCCAAGCTGCTGGTGTTCAGGCTCGGCGGAACGGCCAAGCTGCCGCCCCCGCCGCCGCAAGCCTCGATCCCGCGCCCGCCGCCGCTGCGCGCGCCCGAGGCGCAAGTCGCGCACGGCCGCGAGCTCTACGGCGCAAACTGCTCCAAATGCCACGGCGAGAACGCCATCGGCGGGGTCAAGGACTTGCGCTTCATGACCGCCGGCACGCACGCCCAGTTCGCCGATATCGTCCTCAAGGGCATTCGCGCCGACAAGGGCATGGCGAGCTTCGCCGGCCAGCTCTCGCCCGAGGACGTGGAAGCGATCCACGCCTACCTGGTCGCGCGCGGCAACGAGGATTACGCGGACGCCGCGGCAAAGGGGAAATGAGCATGCGTACCGTAACCGCCATCGTCGCCGCGGCCCTCTCGCTCGTCGCGTCGCCCGCCCTCGCCCAGGCCGCCGGCGAGGCCAGCGCCGTGATCGCCCCGAAATGCGACCACGCCTGCCTCATCGCCGCGGTCGAGGCGCACATGAAGGCGCTCGCCGCGCGCGATCCGGCGCAGCTCAAGCTGGCGAAGGACGTGCGTTACGCCGAGAACGACGTGCTCATCCCCGTCGGCCAGGGCCTCTGGCGCACGGTCACCGGGGTCGACGCGGCCGGCCTCACCGCCGCCGACCCGCTGACCGGCAACGCCGCCTGGTTCGGTTCGGTCAAGGAGAACGGCAACCCGGCGATCTACGCCGTGCGCGTCCACGTGGACCAGGCCGGCGCGATCGACGAGATCGAGGCCGTGGTCCACCGCAAGACCGCGCTGCCCGCGCCGTTCGGCGACGTCACGAAAATGGTCCACGACCCCGACTTCGCCCAGGTCCTCGCGCCCGAGCAGCGCCGCCCGCGCGAGCGCATGCTGTCAATCGCCGACGGCTACTTCAGCACCGTCGAATTGAACGACGGCCAGGTCCTCACCCAGTTCACCGACGACTGCGGCCGGCTCGAGAACGGCATCTCCACCACCGCGCCCCCACCCGGCGGCGGCGGCAACGCCGCGGCGATCGCCACCGGGTGCGAGAACCAGTTCAAGCTCGGTCTCTACAGGATCAACAAGCGCGTCCGCCGCGACTTCTTCATAATCGACGAGGAGCGCGGCGTCGCCGTCGGCCGCGGCTTCTTCGACCACGCCAACGAGTTCGACCATTACCTGCTGACCAACGGGCGCGAGATGAAGACCGCGCTCAAGTGGCCGAACTCGATCACCCTGCTCGAAGCCTTTCGCATCCGCGACGGCAAGATCGCCCGCATCGAGGCGGTGTTCACCTATGTGCCCTATTTCATGCCCAACCCGTTCCGCGACGGCGTCTCGACCCCGCCGCGCCACGCGCCGCAGCCCAGGACCTGCGACGCCGCCTGCCTCACCGCACAGGCGACGCAGGTAATGCAGGCCTACGTCGGCAACCAGTGGCGCAGCGTGAACTGGGCCGACAAGGTCGGCTACGGCGAGAACTCGGTCGGCATCCGCGTCGGCGAGGGAATCTGGGCGACGGTCGCCGCGATCGACCCGCAGCCGCTGATCGTGTCCGACGCCAACACCGGCAAATCGGTGTGGATCGGCCGGATCGAGGAGCACGGCCAGCCCGCCTGGGCGGCGATCACCGTCGGCTCGGGCGGCCAGCAGGTCGGCAGCGTCGAAGCACTGATCCGCCGCAAGGAATACGGCGTGCCCTATGCCGAGCCGGCGGCGATCCCCGCCTACGCCGAGCTGCCCAGGGCCCAACGCACCTCGTGGCTCGACATGGCCAAGCTGGTCGACGGCTTCTACGCCGCGCTCAATGCCCACGACGGCAAGCCGCCGAAGGGCCTCGACCCATCATGCCAGTGGAACGTCAACGGCCAGGCCCTCGGCGCCTGCGCCGCGCCGATCGCCGGCAACTCCCTGCAATGGATCGCCCGCTGGCGCGACCGCAAGGTCCTCGCGGTGGACGAAGCCCGCGGCCTCGTCGCCGTCCGCGTGTTCGAGGACATCCCCGCCGCCCCGCGCGAGTTCACGCGGCCGAACGGCGCTGCCATGCCCAATTCCGCTGCTTATCCGCGCTCGCTGGAGATCGTCGAGGTGTTTCGGATCGAGGGCGGCAAGATCGTGGCGCTGCGGCGGATCAGCACGGAGCTGCCGTTCGGGATGAAGCCGCATGAGTGAGCGGGGCGCTGGACCCGCCCAGCTTTAGGGGTGCACGGAAATAATTGTCTTTCCCGGACGTCGTTCGGTCGGGTTGAAGGCTGCGACGGCGTCGTCGAGGCTCGAAACGGTGCCGATGTGGGTCCGCAGTCGCCCATCCCGCACGCGTTGAACGATCTCGCCCAGCTGAGCGCGATTGGATTCGACAACGAAGTCGATGGCAACGCCGTCTTCAGGCGGCGCCTCGGGCGGTCCGACAATTGACACCAGCGTTCCTCCGTCCCGGACGAGCCGCGCGGAACGCTTCCCGATGTCGCCGCCGATAAGATCGAAGACCAGGTCGACTCGGCCCGCATCTTCCAGGGCCTCGTTGTCGAGGTCGACAAACTCGTTGGCGCCGAAGTCGAGTGCTGTTTGCCGGTCCGCGGCCCGGCCGGTGCCGATGACGTAGGCACCGAATTCATGCGCGAGTTGCGTCACCATCGAGCCCACGGCGCCCGCAGCTCCGTGCGCGATGATGCGTTGCCCTGCCCGCAGGCGGCCGTGCTCGAACAATCCTTGCCACGCCGTGAGGCCGGAGATCGGCAGGCTCGCGCCCACGCTGAAGTCGACATCGTCTGGCAAGGGCGCAAGATTGCGCGCCTCGACCGACACCTGCTCTGCCAGCGTGCCGTCGCGATACCAGTCCGTGAGTCCGAACACCCGTTGGCCTATGGACAGCCCCGTCGTGCCGTAACCGAGCGCGGTCACCACCCCAGCCAGCTCGTGTCCCGGAATGGTCGGCGTGCGGTCACGACCTAGGCGGTCCGTCCAGGTCGAAGGCCACGCCAACTCGGTTCCGACGAAGCCCGAAGCATGAACCTGGACGACGACGTCGTTTATCGCCGCAACCGGCTCGGGCCGTTCAAGCAACTTCATCCCGGCTGTTCCCGCAGCCCGATCGGTCACGACGATGGCCTTCATCGTTCACCTCCTCGTGTCCGGCGACCAGATACGCGCCATGTCGGCAAGTGCCGAGAAGCGGACCACAGTGATGGTTTATGGTGAATGACGCAGTCAGCGGCTAACGCGTCTTGCCGCCACTTTCCCAGTTTTTGCGGGAATCTAACGGGAAAGATGCCTCCGAGCGATATGGCGAGGGCCTCGGAGGCACCGGATTTCTGCGGCTTTCGACCGAGTTCCCGACGCACGTAACCGGGAAAACGTCTTCAGCGGTCTGGGAACGAAAGCTGCATACCCCCCTCCCTTGTCGGCGACCAAAAACCATGCCACGAAGTGATTCGCCAGGGGGAACCGGGGACGGGAAACCCTATACGATATCAAGCTGAGCCGGAGACGGTTTGAGCTTTTCCGCCGGGGACGGCGGGCACGAGCGTTGGCAGCGCCGTCGAGCGAGAAATCCTTAGCCCCAATCACCGCGACGTCGCTCGCGGGAGTCCTCGATGCGGGGCCTGAGGTCGCGCACCGAACTCCTTGATGACGTCCAAGCTAGGACGCCCGACCATGTCTCGACCACATGACAACGATCCAAGGAGCACGACGCTCCTCCCATACGAATTAACAGCAATTGCCGACCTGAAACCGGCCGAGCGAAACGCCCGCAAGCACAGCAAATCCCAAGTTGCCGCGCTTGCGCGGAGCCTCTCGGAATTCGGGATGGTCAGCCCCGTCATCATCGACGCCCACAATCGCATTCTTGCCGGGCATGGCCGTGTTGAGGCCGCCAAGAAGCTCGGCGAGACTACCGTGCCGACGCTTAGGGTCGATCTCACCGATGGGAAGGCGCGCCTCTACGCCCTAGCGGACAACCGGATAGCCGAACAATCGGCCTGGGATGAAGAGGCCCGCTCCGAGGAGTTTCGCGAACTTCGTATCGAGATTCCCGAACTCGATCTGACACTGTCCGGATTCGAGCACCCCGAAATCGAATGGGCCATTGCTAGCCTTGAGCAGACCGATTGGTCTGATCTCGACTGGGCTGACGAGGATGAAGCTGGAGAACCTGTCACACGGGTCGGCGATCTGTGGGAGTTCCCAAGCGGCCACTCCCTAGGCTGCGGCGACAGCAGCGATCCGTCAACCGTCGCCGTCGTGGTCGGCGACGATCAGGTTCGCCTGGTCGAGGAGGACTTTCCGTACAACCTGAAGGCGAAGGAATATTCCGGCAAGGGGCGCCATCGCCACGGCGACTTTCAAATGGCCGGCGGCGAGATGAGCGCCTCGGAGTTCCCATCGTTCCTTGCTCGCTCATTTGCCGCAATCAAGCCGCACCTGGTCGATGGCGCACTCCTCTATGGCTTCATGGACTGGAAGCACATCCGCGACCTTCTCGACGCCGGTGAACGGTCGGAATTTGAGCTCAAGAATCTCGTCGTTTGGGATAAGGGAAAGGGAGGAATGGGCGCGCTTTACAGAAGCGCGCACGAACTCATCGCCGTCTTCAAGCATGGCGCCGCTCCGCACGTTAACAACGTCATGCTCGGAAAGCACGGACGCGATCGCCACAACGTTTGGCGCTACGCCGGCATGAACCGCTTTGGCGCCGGACGTGATCGAGCTCTCGCACTCCATGCCACGGTCAAACCGGTTGAGATGATCTGCGACCTGATGCTTGACGCCTCCAGACCGGGCGACGTGGTGTTCGACGGCTTCTGTGGCAGCGGCACCACACTCATTGCCGCCGAAAAGCTCGGCCGGCGAGCCCGAACAATCGAGCTCGACCCCCATTACTGCGATGTCGCTATCGAGCGCTTCAAGCGAGCGTTCGGGGAGGAACCCTTCGAACGACGTACGGGGCTCACCTTTTCTGGCCTTGCTGCTCAACGAACTGATGGGGGGACCGGGACCAATGGCTAACCGCTACAGTGATCGACCCTACAAGGTCGGCAAGGGCAAACCCCCGTTCGAGACGCAGTTTGGCAACGGGCGTCGGGGCAATACTAACGGTCGGCCCGCTGGGTCGCGGAACACCGATACCGTCGTTGCAAAGGCGCTCGCTGCCCGCCTGCCCGTCAAGGAGAACGGGCGGGACCGCAAGCTTAGCAAGATGGAAGTCGTGGTCATGCAGCTTGTAAACAAGGCTGCCGGCGGCGATCTGCGTGCCATTGAAATTGTCCTACGCATGGCCCGCGAAATTGACGGGAAGGCACAGCCTCACGAACAACCGCGTCCGCTTTCCGACGCAGATCGGGCTGTCCTTGAGGCCTTCGCCAAGAAGGTGAGAGAGGGAGGAGGACAGCCGTGAATCTTGAACGCGATCTTCTCCGCGCTGTCCTGCAGAACGACCTTGCAAGCTTCGCCCAACGGGCGATCGCCGAGGTCCTCCCGGCACTTACGCTTGAGTGGAACTGGCATCTTGACCTCATCGCCGACCGGCTAACCCAATTAGCCGACGGCAAGATTCAGCGGCTGTTGATCTGCGTGCCGCCTCGCAGCCTGAAGTCTCTGCTTTGCTCAGTAGTCTATCCGGCGTGGCTCCTTGCCCGGAATGATGCCGAACGCATTCTTTGTATTAGCTACTCACAACCTTTGGCGGAGGATTTCGCCCGCCTCTGCCGTCAGCTGATGGATAGCGGGTTCTATCAAGCGAGCTTCAAGACCCGGCTGTCTGCCGACCGCCGCGCAGTCGAGCAGTTCGAAACCACTGGCGGGGGCGGTCGGATCGCAAGTTCAGTCCATGGCACTGTGACCGGGCGCGGAGGCGACTTCATCATCCTCGATGATCCCATGAAGGCCGAAGACGCGCTTTCGGAGGTCACCCGAAAAGGCGTGGTGGAGTGGATGCGAAGTACGCTGTCCTCGCGTCCAAACTCTAAACGTGACGCCCGGCTCTTGGTCGTCATGCAGCGACTGCATGAGGAGGACGTAGCTGGCTACCTGATAGCGCAGGGTGGCTGGGACGCCTTATCCCTTCCGGCAATTGCCGTTGAAGCGGAGGAGCACCAGTACAGCGTCGCAGGGCGGGCAACCACCTTCCGCCGCGCACCGGGTGAGGCGCTCCACCGTGATCGAGAGCCCGTCGAGATTCTTGAGCAACTCCGGCTCGACATGGGCAATCTCGTGTTCGCCGCGCAATACCAACAGAATCCACTCCCGACCGAGGGTAATCTCGTGAAGCGGTCGTGGTTCGGCCAATATGGCGCTGTCGACCTGGTCGGACTGGAGCGGGTGATTCAATCTTGGGATACCGGCTCCAAGACGGCGATGTCGCACGACTACAGCGTGTGTACCACGTGGGGGTTGAAGGCCGGGATGGTCTACCTGATCGACGTCTGGCGCGGCCGGCTCGAAATGCCCGAGCTTTGCCGAAAGGTGATCGAGCTTAGCGACCGCTTCAGTCCCGAGCGGGTTCTCGTCGAGGACAAGGGTTCCGGAACCGCGCTGATGCAGGCTCTACGCGCGCAATGCTTCTACAAAGCCGTCCCGGTCCTGCCGAAGGGCGAAAAGGTCGTCAGGCTAAGTGGGGTAAGCCCGATGATGGAGGCCGGCCACGTCCGCCTTCCGGCTTCGGCGCCTTGGCTAGACGGCTATCTCTATGAGCTTTGCGGCTTTCCGGGAACAAAGCATGATGACCAGGTGGATTCGACCTCCCAGGCCCTTCACTGGGTCCAAGATGAAGGTTCCGCGGGCGGCTTGTTCGAGTACTACCGCCGCGAACATGAAGCCTTGGTGGCTCGTCAGACCCATCGCACGGTCCGTTTGCGGGCACCGGATGGGGTCAGCCACGTGACCACCATCGACGGAACCAAACTCACCGTAGGCCCGGATCGATCATTGTACGCGACCGAAGCAGAAGCTGGCCCGTTCATGGCCGCCGGGTTCCGCCGCATTCCATAACGAGCAGCAGCCTTCGCCTGCGGCTAATTTGGACGACTACCCCTGGGCGTTTTGTGCCCCCGCCCACTAGCGGCTAGGTAGCGCCAAGCCGTAGCCCCGCCAGCATTTCAATCTGGTCCTTCCAAGCGAGGGGAATTTCTCCGCTCAGAAGCTGCTCGCGTGTCACTACGGCCTCCCCGGCCAAAAGTTCGCGCTGAATGCTCGGGGCGAGCAACCCCAGGATCATCAGCCGCCGCTGGTTCTTTTCGCGGGGCGCGCTGGCATGAGGATGCGCTTCAGGACTAAGGGGGGACAGATTATACCGCTCGAGAAGACGGTGCGCTGCCACAATCGAATTGCGCGATCGTTTCCTTGCTTGAGTTCCGGCCACCTGAGGAAATGACCATGTCGACCCGCCCCTCAGGCGCGGACCGCGGTCACAGACCAGCCGAAGGTGCCGAGCCTCGTCGACGATCAGGCGATCCTCGGGCACATTGACGGCGAGGCGCGAGCAGGCCGCCTCTGGGGCTTCGTGAGGGTCGAGCAGCGCATCGGGTCGGAACACCAGCTGAATGCTTCCTTCGTGCAGCTGGACGGCCTTTAGAAGCGCCAGGATCGCGCTCCACTCGAGCGCCTGGCGTTCGCCAACGAGCCGCCGCACGCGCGCGGCGACGAGCTGTTCTAGCGGCGCTGCGGGAACTCGCCCGACAAATTTGCCTGCAGGCCTTGGCTCGCCTCTGAGAAGCGAGCCAGAAACGTAGTAGCAGTAGAGCCGGCCACCCCGTCCATAACTGAATGTGCAGCCCATCGGGGCTCCCATGCCGTCGTGGACGAGGCCCATGAGCTTACAGTGGCTCTCACGGGTCGGGCGAGTCCGGCGTCTGCGGCGATTGCCTTCGAGGCTCGTCTGAACGCGCTCAAAAAGTGCCCGGTCGACAATCGCTTCGTGCTGACCAGGGTACACCTGTCCACGATGCACAATCTCGCCGACGTATATGCGGTTCTCTAGGAGATAATAGAGGTTGCTGAGTAGGAACGGCTTGCCGCCATGCGGCCGGCCAGAGCGAGATATCCATTGCTTGGACATCATGCCCCGCGATCGCAGCTCGGCGATGACTGCAAGGCCCGAACGAAGCTTCGCGTAGCGCTCGAAGCAGTAGCGAACGTTCGTCGCCTCCTCGTCGTTCACGCTTAGCCCGCGCTCGCACACATCGTAACCGAGCGGCGGGCAACCTCCCATCCATATCCCCTTGGCCTTTGACGCGGCGACTTTTTCGCGAATTCGTTCGCCCGTCAGCTCGCGTTCGAACTGCGCAAAGGACAGGAGCACATTGAGCATTAGTCGGCCCACGCTGGTGGCCGTGTTGAACGATTGCGTCACGCTGACGAACGACGCACCTGCCGCGTCGAGCCGCTCGACGATGCGCATGAAATCCGCCAGCGAGCGCGTCAGACGATCGATCCGGTGGACCACGATCATGTCAACCACGCCGTGCTCGACATCGTCGAGGAGCTCGCGGATCGCCGGCCGATTGAGCGTCCCGCCCGAGTAGCCCCCGTCCTCGTAGATGCGCTCGGTTTCCTGCCACCCCTCCGCCGCTTGCGAGCGGATGTACGCCGCGCATGCCTCGCGCTGCGCGTCGAGCGTGTTGAAGGCCTGCCCGAGACCCTCTTCGGTCGATTTGCGCGTGTAAATGGCGCACCGCACGCTCGGGCGGGTGTTCATTTTGGCGACCTCTGGCGTAATCCAAAGAAGCGCGGACCGTTCCAGCGCGTACCCGTGATCGCCCGGGCGATCGCCGACAGACTGGCGTACGTGGCGCCCGCGTGAACAAAGCCCTCCTCAGTCACTTCGACCTGGTAGCGCCGTCCCTGCCACTCGCGGGTCAGGCGCGTGCCGAGCGGCAGCGGCGGCGGCTCGGCTGCGGGTTGTCGGCCTTGGAGAAGTCTGAGGAACGCCTGGTCGAGGCCGCCGAACGCATCAGCTTGCATGCGCCAGGCGAGCAGGCGGGCGAAGAGTTCGCGTGAACGGAGATGCGGCGGAGCGCCATAGCGGCACCGCCAGACCTGGCGCAGGCCTGCAAGGTTCAGAGTCGCGAGCGCCCTAACCTCGGCGGTGACGGCCTCGGCGTCTTGGCTCGAGACTGGCTTTGGTCGCGTGCTCTTTCGGGCCATGGTCGCCTCGCGTTCTGAGTCGCTTTCCGGGGACAATCTCGGCGAAGATCGCGGCGTCAGTGGGGCGCCGACCGCGTTCTCTCCGGACCCCGACAAGGCCGAATGAGCAGTGGCGAAGAGATCTTATGTTAAATGAGCTTCGAGTCTTATGGCCCCGTCGAGCGGCGACAGTCTTCAGTCAACACCTGTGGAGGTCTGCTCGATCCTGGCTGTGGGTATAAAAATGGCAAGGTGCGGCTCGAATCTAACTATGTCCGTCTGGCAACTACAAGATAGCAGTTTGCGCTCATTCCATCAGTGGCTGGCGATACGTCAGATCTGCTACAGTGCGAGAATTAGCCCGTTTGTCTCGTCAGGATCGAACATCCCAGGACGATCCTCTGGATCGCACCACGTTCCATACACATCGTCCATCAATCCATCGGACGTCATAACCTCAAGGGGAGCCACGGTCTTCCATCCGTCAACGAACTTGCCCAGTCGATACCGATCCGACGGATCGGGAGTGGAGACACCCGCGAGTTCGTAAGCCGTCGCTAATTCGTGGTCCCCAATCGACCGGACCGCCAGCTCCATTGATGAATGCTTGCGCAATGCAGCGTCCAGGCACTCGCTATTCAGGCAGGCGAGTTCGGCGATAAGGCGGCCTAGTAAGACTGGCTCCTCCACGTCCATGGAGCGTTCGCCAGCGAGCTCGGTTCCCGACAGGGGGAAGCGATAAGAGAAGAGTTCGCGGCGCTCACGGAGTTCCTCGAGCTTAGAGCGCCAAGTCGTCATCCTGTTAGGATCGAGTGTCCGCATGTAGTCGGCGGTACGGTTGAGGATGTTCTGGTGGGTCATCTCTACAGTCTTTTCGCCTTCCCAAATAACTTGGGGCGAAGTCAGGAGAAATGCGCGGCATGCGTTCAGAACGGCATAATAGTTGAAGTAGGGTACGCCCAGCATGAGGTTATGCTCGCGAGCGTAGGCCGCCGAGCCGGCAAGCATGTTAGCGGCCGTAGCGAACTTGATCGCAAGATAGTGGCGGAGCACCCACTGGCTGTTTGCCTCAACATCGAAAGCCTTGGCAATAGGAGCGAATTGCCTGCGCCGGTCAGTGCAGTATGTCTGGATCTGCGTCAAAACGGCCTGTCGCGGCAACTCTTCGTAGTCGTAGCAATAATCCGACCCGGTGGCGCAGCGAATATCCTCGTAGGTGATTGCCGGTCCATCGCTCATGCGCTTGACCTTTAATCCCCAAGCGGCCCGATGCGCAATCGTGGGGTCTCGCCGCTCCGGACCACCCGGCGTAATTGTCGCCAATTGGTTTTATGTTAAATCTATCGACCTAACGAACCGGTCTAGAAATATTTCGCTGTCCTACACGTACCAATATGGTTATCTGGTCGCGCATGGAGTCGCTCTTGCCCATGCTCACCAATCCGCTCTGGCTGACCGCCCTCGCCTCGCTCGTTACCAGCCTGTCGTCGCTCGTCTGGGCCGTACGCCGCAAACGCTAGAACCACGCCGCCCACGCGCGCCAGGCGTAGCCAAACCCGTTGGCGAGCGACAGCAACGCCAGCGCCAGTAAGACGGCGAACTCGATGTGCATCCAGTGGTCTCTGTTCTGCACGCCGCCGGCCTAGTGGATTGACCCCGAGCGAACGTAGAGCAGCTCGGTGATCCTCTCAATGATCGCCTGGTAAGTGCGCGCGCCTTCGTGGTCGCCGGCGTCGAGCAGCTCATCGCAGCGGAATGCCGCCATGACGCCGGCGTCCTCGCCATGCTCGGCGACATAATGCTGGGCGCAGGCCCACAGCTCCCAATCGCTGATGGAGCTCACGGCGCGCACGTTCGAACCTCTTTGCCCTTTGTTATCCAACTGCCCTTACCCTCAACTCCACCATGGCACGCACTAGCTATCTCGGCGGGTCAACCGTCATCCATGGCGGCTCCGGCTGGTTCGGCCGGGCCGCGAAGACGAAGGGTTACGCCGAGGCCTTATGTGAACTCAAGGCGGAGCAGGAGGCTTACAAGAACGAGCTCCGCGAACGCGCGCGCATCGATGCCCTGGTCGCTGCCGTGCACGACGGCAGCGACGTGCCGGCGATGAACCTTGCCGAAGTTGTCGAGCTCGCACGGTTTGAAAAGGAGCTTTCTGCAATCTGCTTGCGCTCACCTAACGGGCCGCCGGAGTCTGACCGAGCCAGAATGAGAGAGGATGCGCGGTGGGCAAGACGAGAGACGTTTTCGCTCTGGGCCTTCAATGACTGCAAGGGACGGCGCGCTATCGCGCTTTGTCACATCAAAAAACCGCATTCAAAGGTGATCGGCTTCTACGCGGATGAGCAAGCGGTCCGAGACGAGGCAGCTGCGAATGGTTGGTTCATGACCGAGAATTGGGACCTTAGCGGCGTGGCCGATGCTGAGTTGCGCAAAGGGTGGCGAGCACGTTCGTCGGCAAAGCGGCATCGGTTTTGGTCCACACTTTCGAAGCTCCGCTAAGCCAAGCAACGAAACCAACGGGTGACGAGGAAAGCATGGGACGCGGCGGTTATAATGGTGCGGGTACGGTGATCGGCCCCCAAGATCACAGCTGGTTCGGCAACGGTCCGGTGGTCGCATCAACCAACGGGCAAGGTGGCGAGCCCAAGCCCAAGAAGCCGTTGGACGCTGAAGCGGACGCGCGCATTTCGCAGCTCAAAAGGGACGTGCAGGCCCAGCTCTTGGCGGCTCGAGGCGCCGTCCGCCTGTACGAGGAGTGTCGACAGGAGCTCATCCGTCTGCTCGCTGAATACGGCCTCCCTAGAGACTCTTATCCCGAAGCGGAGCGGGCCCCGCTCCTTGATTAGCGGCCTCGCAAGAATAGCCTGGCCCGCCAATGATCAGATGGATTGGCGGCGTTTTCGCAACATTTCACCGGCGGGAACGCGGTCATATTGACCCGGAAAGAAAAACACGAACCACTCCTTGGTCACATTCCAAAGGGCCTCCGGGCTATAGCCGTGATCGGACGGAAGCGCGGCGGCGATGGTCCGAACCGCTACGTCGTCGGTCAGACCGTCTGTCGTAAGCTTATCCAGCTCCTGCATCCACCGCACCTGCCGAAGCATCGCGCCGATAAAGGCAGTGAACGCGCCCTCGTTCAGACCGGCGGGTGCTTCCAGAAACGCCAAGTCCTGTTGCGCTGCCGTCTTGGCGTTCGACAACAGAATGTCGCCTACACTGCCGTCGTAAACCCGGAAAAGTAGGTCTGGCCGTGGGCAGGTGGGCAACCAAAAGGAAGATGCGATTGAAGGTGACCAGTCCGGAGCCGGGATCTCCACGACTGGAAAACGTGACGCTAGCGCGGTTGCCGCCGCTGCAACCGCAGCTTGGACTTCGCGCGTCGCTGGCGACACCGAACCGAACAGCTCGGCCTCAAATGCCTCAAGCTCCGGATGCGGACCGTCCAATGCGACGAGGAGTTCCAAATTTGCAGGCTCCACCCACCCAAGTGCACGGCCGGTGATATTCGCCGATCCAACGAGCCGCCGTTCACCCGTGCGGAACAGCTTGGCGTGAAGGTGCGCCTGTAGAAAGAGCTTACTGCCGTCTCGGGCAGCCAGTAAGTCGAGCACTTCGAGATCAGATACACCGGAAGCCACCTCGTCAGGTCGCCAGCGCGTCACGCACGTGACCGGCACCTCCCTCGGTGTTGCTGATAGCAAACGCGACAGTGCCTCTTGCTTGATGAAAGGGGCGACAAGGAGCACCGGGTGGGCGGCATCCTTCAGGAGTGAGAGCAGCTGGTCTCCCGCCCCCGCCATCTCAGAGGTCATCGGCGGCAAGAAAGGCTTTCGCCATCTGACCCCAATCTTGCCGCATGTCTTTCAAACGATCGAGTCGGTCACGGGAGATCTCCTCGATTTCGAGGCGCGCCCAGGCGGCAAATAACATGCGCAAGGTAGTCGACGCATCACCGACTCGCTTGAGCAAAACAGCCTCGCTCACCTCTTCATTAAATTCCGGGCTGAGCACTTCGAGCAGACGGCGGTACGCCGGATGTGAGCTGTTGAAGACGATCTCAGTTAAACCGCCGGGCTTGCTTTCCACCTTGAAAAAGGCGTGCCCCTCCCAATCCTCGATGAGGAACAGAACCTTTCGCTTTCGATCCTGCGCAGTCTGCGCCATTTCGGCGGCAATGTCCGGCTCGTAGTGCTTCTTCTCGAGATCCTTGATCAGCGCATCTTTCGATTGGTCGTCGAGTTCTTGCGTGTCGGAAGCGATAGGTTTGTGGTCGGCGCGATCACGGAAAGCACGGGTTGCTCGATCGTCGGTGGTCGGCTGTTCGTGCCGGGGGTCGCCGCGAGTGCGCGAGCCCTTCGTCTGAGCTTCGAGCCGCTTGCGCACCTCACTCAGTTGACGACGAATGTAGCTAGCGATGTCGATAAGGTGATACCTCGGATCGCCCTCTTCAAGCAGTCGCTGTTTGAATGCCGTCGAAGTTTCTCCTTGCTCCGCTTCTTCTTCCCAATCGAACTTGGCCATTCGTGCGAAGTGCGTAGCGGCCTGCTTGTTATTTGTAACACCGAAGATCTCATCGAGGGCCGGCGGAAAATCGACCTCGACGCCCCACCAGCGCTCCACGGGATCGTACGAGTTGACCCATTGATCGTCCAAATCGAGCTCGCGGTCGGCACGCACGATCGATACCCCGAGATTCTTTTCCGCGTGCTTGCCGTACGGCGTACTGCCGCGGTTGGTACCATCCGAGGTGACCGTCTCCGGCCGGGCGTACGAAATCCGAACTGTCACTTCATGGGTGCCACTGTCGATCGTTACGGGGAAACAGTGGTCAACCTCGCCCCAACGTTGGAACATGGGCTGATCGGCAAAGGGAGCCGGAGTCGAAGTTTGAGCCATCAGGTAAATCGGATCGTTGGCAACCGCCACGCGCTCGGAAACGTCTCCATCGCACATGATCTTAAGCCGAATAGCGACACGTCCTTGGTCGATGAACTTGCGATAGATCCGGCCGACCAGCATTTCCGTGTGGTGCAGCGTGCCCCGCGCGCCGGCCCAGGTCAGGCGCGCGGGATCGAGGCTCGACCATACTATGAGTGTGCCTTTGGAGCCGATGCTTCGCGCGCGTTCGCGCCACACCGCCGGAACCGGGTCAGCTTGGGTTGGTGGGACTTCGTCATAGAGACCCTGCTCGATCTCGCGAACATCCAGATACGAATGAACGGCATTGTCGGGCCCAGCCTGCCACGACCAGACATCCACTCGGTGGCATTGTGAAATGGAAGCATTGGGCAAGCCCATGCCAAATCGGCCAATCCCGGAACGGTCCTGGAGTCGCATGCCGTTGCCGAACTCGAGCGCCATTGTGAGGACGTCGGCGTTCATCCCATCACCATTATCGATCACGGCGATTTCGGAGATGCGCGCACGTCGCCGCTCTTGCAGCATAACGCGCTCCTCGACGCAGATCACTTCGACCTCGCTGGCGTCGGCCTGAATCGAATTGTCGATCAGCTCCGCCAGCGCATAAGCCGTATTTTTGTAGCCGCTGTCGCGAAGCGCCCGTACCGTCAGCTCCGGCGGGAAAATCTTTCGCCGAGCACCGCCTTCTGTCTCCACGTCAGTCATTCCAAACATCCTCCCAGTTCTTGAATGCGTCAGCCACGTCGCCGAACCCCGGCAGATCCGGATCGACCACCGTCACAATCTCGGCCGTAGCATTGCCTTTAGCCCGCACGCCGCGCGTCGCACGCCCAACCATCTGACTATAGAGCACCAGCGAGCGCGTTGGTCGTGCGATGACTGCGGCGCTGGTCTTGGGTGCGTCGAAACCCGTGGTCAACACGCCGAAATTGCACATGACGATCGGGTGCGACGCGCTGCCCTTGTAGCGGCGAATGGCCGCCTCGCGCGGGCTCCGGTCCATGTCCCCGGTCACATAATGCGCTTCGATCCCGCGGACGCTAAGGACGGAGCGAATGAGCCTTGCATGCTCAACGCTCGCCGCAAACACCACAATGCGCTCGTGCCGTGTGGCGAGGTCTTCAACTGCGCGAACGATCTGCAAATTTCGTTGTTCGCTTTCGCCCAGCGCCTCCAGCAGAGCTTGGGGAACATCCAGCGCTGTGGCCAAATCCTGAAGATCGACCCCTTCGAGTGATACGCCGGCTTCCGCATTCAGCGTGCGGAAGGTCGGACGTGCGAGATAACCTTCGGCCATCAAATACTCGACCGGATTCTCGAACCCCGGAACTTCTAGGGTGACCTTGGAGCCCCCAAAAAAGTCGCTGAGTGCCGTGTCTGCGGCTACGTCAGCCCACGTTCTCCCCGGCGTGGCAGTCAATCCGAGCAAGCGTCCGTGCGGATGTTTGGTGGCTAAAGCATCGATCACCCCGCGAAAGGTGGGTGCAATTGCTTGATGCGCCTCGTCAACCACAGTCAGGGTCGTGCGATCTCCCAAGGTCAGAATGCGATTGGGATCGCGCACGCTCAATGCGTGAAGTTTTTGGAAGCCTCCGACGAGTAGCCCGTCGCGCACATCATGAAGGCTGGGTCGGTGTGCCCCCCAATTTTTGACCAGCGAGACCGGACGATCGCCCAAGCTTTCCCACGCTCGCTCGAACTCGTCTGCCGCTTGATCGAGCAACTCCGGGCTCGCCGCCAGCCACGTGACCAGAGTTGGACCATGGTCGCGGAGATGCGCGCACACAATGTGCATGGCGGTACGTGTCTTACCCGCGCCGGTAGGCATATGCAGCACGGTACGACGAGGATGCTGCTCGAGGTTGGCAATGACCTTGACGGCCGCCCGCCGCTGGTAGTCGAACAGCGGATAACCGGCTTCGACCACGGCCGTCGATGCACGGAGCCTCCCCGTCGCGCGCTCATCCGGCGCAACACCGAAGAAGCCAAACAGCTGCGTCAGCTCGCCTTCGCGTGCGATCTCTGCGGTGAGCCGAGGAAAGAGCGTGGTGAGCGGCTCGTCTAAGACTGCAAAACATGCGGCGAGCTCCCGTGCTTTGGCGATCGGCAATGCCTCAATCAACTGCCGGCGCAAACCTGCGTCGCAAAGCAGTGCCGCAGGATCGGCGGTTTCGCGCGCCAATCGACGCAGTCGATCGTCATCGACGAGAGCGGGATCGAGCAGTTCAAGGAGGGCGATCAATGGCGCGCCGACGATCTCCCGAACCAGTCGTATCGGCGCTCGATCGAGCAAACGATCGAACGGGAGGCCGCGATCGGCCGCCGTTATTGTCGCTGACTGACCTGGATCGCCCATTCCCGCCCCGCGCTTAGTCCCACTAAGTCATCGCCAGCGAGATTAGCTACTTATGACATGTTATGCAGAGCTTACCTGCACCATAGACCTCATCGTTGTCGATGGAATCCGCGCTAGTCAGTGCATTAATAGGACGTCGAGCACGTAGGCGCTCGATCCGCTTCTCATGATCCCTCCTGATCTGCGCAAGACGCTCGGGCCTTGAGAGCTCTACGAGCGACTCGCCGTGGCTCCAGGTGAAGGGCGAACCATGCTCGAGGGCATTCTTCTCGTATCGCTTGGCTTCTTCGAAAGCTTCGGGGTGTTCGTCGAGGAGGCGGGCCCACTCGATCTTCTGCTGATAAAAGCAGAAGGTGCAGCCGCTTCGTGACCGCCAGCGATAATAGTCTGGAAGGCCCAACCCCGCGGCGTGGAGAATCTCCGAGACGCCAGCCTTGTCGATCCCGGCTGCCCTGAACGGCAGATGGATTTTCAGGCTCTCCTGGCCCGAGATGTAACCCTCTCGGTAATCCTCGTCAGCGCGAATGGCGACGTAGCTGTTAATGCGCTCACCTCTCGCCAAGGAAGGTTTCAGCCAAGCCTCGAACGGCTTGATCTTGAGTTGTCTCGTACACCACCGGGTCTGGGGCGACGGCAGGAAGTTTTTGTATTCCTGCAGCCAAAAATCGAAATCTCTGTCCGGATTAAGGCGCAGAATTGGCTTGCCTAAGAAGCCCTCGAGCCGGCCGAGGAATTCGTAGACTTCGGGGAGTTCCTTTCCTGTGTCGGTAAAGAAGTATTCGATGTCGAGTTCGGGCGCAGTCTGGCGCATGTAGACAGCCAGCGCGGCACTGTCGCGGCCGCCTGAGATCCCTAGAACATGCCGCTCATTCATGCGGCGGCTACCCGTGGCTGCGCGTTGGCTTCCTTAAGCTCGTCGGCGAGGATGAGGCCCAAACGCGCGATGGCCCCGATCGCAATGGTCGGAGGTACCGCCGAAGTATCGATCAGCTTCTGGATCTCCTCAGCGAGCGCGTCTGCACGCTCGCGCTCGTGCTCGCTAAGTTCGACAAATGGAGACGCCGGAGCCGGATAGCTCGGATCGCTGATGTAGACAGCAAAACTGGTTTGCCGATCGCCCCGACCTTTTAGGTGAGCCAAGCCCTCAGCCCGCAGGAACTGCTGGGCAAGAGCGGCAAGTTCGATTTTTGCAGCGTCGATGTCACGGTCCACCCAGTCTCGCGCGGGTTTGTTCGCCGCCAGACTGGCAATCCCTTCGATTTGCTCTTGCTCACCTGTGAAGCCCGCCAAGCGGGTCGCAAGGGCATCGAGCCGAAAGTTGCCAGAAAGACCCCTCACCGTCTCGCACCGAGCATGAAGCATTTGGTACTCTACGTCCTCGGCCGGATTGCAGCGCAACTCGCTGAGCAGGGTCGCTGCCAGATCGGCGAGCATCTTTGGATAGGCCGATTCCAATTCGGCTAGGGCAGCGACCGCAGCGTCGGGTACGGCGCCAAGGTCCTCACCAAACTTGCTCGGAATGTCTTCGAAGAGCAGCTTGTTCGGATCGTGAGACTTAAGGCCGAGCTGGCGCAAGGCGATCGCGTTCTCGGACACCATACCAGTGCGTTGGGTCCAAATCGGCAACGATCCCACTCTCGCGACCAACACCCTGGCGACTTCGAGAGCAGTTGGCTCGACAAGTTCGTCTCGGCGAAGCTTGCTCGCGAGTTCCGATACAACGGCGACATGTAAGGTAGTGATTTCAACGTCACGAAAACGGACTGCACTGGGATCTTGCAGCAACCGATCGACAAAGAACGTGTCGAGCTGCGGCCTGAATACGCCGTCAAGATAGAGCGAGGTTCGTGCTATCCTCGTCAGAACGTAAGCCAATCCAAGCACCGGCAAAAGACCATCACGGACTCCGAAGGGAGGCTTTCGCCAGAGACCGTAGAGTTCGCTAAATGACAGCCCGGACTCGGAATTTTGAAGGGTTGCATCGGCCGCTTGCCACATCGGATACAAACAGTATTCGTCGCTGGGGGCTGGGGCCTTGAAGGCATAAGTGCCCGGTTCATCGGTTGCGTATAGGTCGGTCGACACGAGCAAGCTGACGAACAGGCCGGCCTCAGGGGGGAAGCCATCGAATCCAAGCCGTTCGTCGCCGCGTCTTTCAACCATCGCATGCAAAAGGGCGCGGGTTGCAGCGACAGCATTAGACGACGGCTTCGTGCGATTGATGAGTTCGTTGTGGAGCTTGGGCGTGTGAGGAAAACGCCAGTCAGCCAGCTTAGACGCAAGAAGGCTCAGGCCCGCTGGACCTCCGCCTTCAAGAGCATCGACCAAGTCGTCAGCGGGACCATTCCAATCGACCCGATCAATCGCATCGCGCAATTGATCGTCCAGATCGGCCGAAAGTCGCGCGATTCGCGCATCGATCTCACGCCTCGCGACTGCATCTCCGTTGAGTTCGGGGCGATTCCCACGAACATGCTCGAGCGCAGCCAGATCGGCTGTCAATTCGCGTAGGCGATAGCTGTCCCTGGTCCATCCAACCATCACTAGATGATCGCCCGCATTGGCAACCGCAGACCGTGCGATCCGTTTCGCAACGGCCTTGGTCTCCTCATTCGTGCTGACCAGAATCAGGAATAGCCCCGCGGAGCCTGGTGCCGGAGCGTATGTACGCACCCGCTCCTCGGCATCCTCGAGCGGGGCGATTCCCACTTCGAACCATCGCAAAGCTCCGGTGCGCTCGTAGTGTCTCTTTGCGAGCACCGGGCTCAACGCCGGCTGCTCTTCCAGGCGCTTGAAGTCAGTTCCAACGCCTCTGGAGCGAGCCTCATCCAGCGCAGCCTCGATATCGAAATCACTGCCGGCGTAGATCGCAAACGCGCCGCTATGCTTGCGGAACACCACAATGGACCATTTGACCAAGTCATTGGCGAGCAGCTTCCACCGCGCTTCAGACTCTACGCCAATCGCCTCGCTCACGATCTCTGGGGTGGGTTGCAGACCTGACCTATCCTTGAAAAGGTCGAGAAGAGCGATGGTCTTCACCGCCGCAAGATGCTCTCTGGTGCCGCCCCGGATCTCGCATCGCTCGATTGCGTCGACTGCGGTTGACCAGCGGTGGCCGTCCGGCGAGGCAAGAATGGCCGATTCCAGATTAGCCCGAAGGTAATCCCACAATTGATCAGGATTGAAGCGCGCGCGGCCGTTCTCGGTCGCTGCCAAAAACTCCTGGAAGCCAAATGGCTCCGCAGAAGTCAGAAATCCGAAAATGCTCCGCTGGCTCTGGCCGAATCGCCGACGCGAAATCGGGCCCAACAAACTCGCCGTCAACGGGTGGAGTGGCCAACAGTCGGCAAGCCGTGCCGCTAAGCGCTCGCTGTCGCCCTCTCGACCACTCCGCATCTCTGAAGCGACAAGCCGAGCGCTGTCGTCGACTTCGGGTTTTCGGGAAGATTCGATAGCCCGGCCAATCAAGTCAATTTGCTCGTCGGCCCCGAGATTTACCGGCAGATCAAGGTACCGCCCTTGGATCTTAAGCCACTCGTCCCGACTGTCTCGAGAAAGGCGTTGAGCATACTCATCGAAGGCCTGGTGCAGAATGCCGACGACGAGCAGGCGCCCCTCGCTGCGGGACGCAATTTCGGCCAGTTCTTGGAATACGTGGATGTCGCCTTGCTCCAGCGCCGCATGCTCGAGGAATTTGCCCATCTCATCGATGATGAGCGCCAGACCAGGTCCCGTAGCTTGGGCCGCCACACGGCCCACCCAGCTAGCAAACGCTTCGTCCTTGAGGCGCCGCACAGGGCGCGCAACGTACCGCTTGATAGCATCTGCGATTGAGGCTTCGGCCTCGGCTCGTTGACCAACGACCGGGACAACACTCCAAGGAGCGAGTCCTTCACGGAAATGACCGACGAGCTCAGCGATCTCATCCGGGGCCGATCCGTGAGCGAAGGCCCTCGCGATGTTCGTCCGGTCACTCTGCAGCAGTGCGGCCAACGCCACCGCCAAGCTGGACTTTCCGCTCCCGTAAGGCCCCGTCCAGGTAAACGCGCTGTGCCCGGTCGCCTCACGATGACGGGACATAGATAGAAGCGCTTCGATTGCAGAATGAGGGCATACGTACCCCTCCAACGCAGCCGGATCACCAATGTCAGTGTCGACACGAATCGAACGCGTGAAGCGGCGGGAGACCTTGACGATGTCAGAGAGCGTGGCGGTCACGCAGCGAGCGCCTGCATGTCGCGCCGGTACATCTCACGCAGGACGTCCCACCTATCTAGCTGCTCGGCGTTGTGCATGTAGAGCTGCCGCATGCCCGACGATTCGTCCCAACGCAGCATCCCCTCGGAAAGCGGCTCCAG
The DNA here is from genome assembly GCF_011320115.1 of Croceibacterium segetis. Lineage (GTDB taxonomy): Bacteria > Pseudomonadota > Alphaproteobacteria > Sphingomonadales > Sphingomonadaceae > Croceibacterium_B > Croceibacterium_B segetis. The sequence continues at coordinate 136,957 of NZ_JAANOZ010000009.1, forward strand.
CCGCGCAAGACGGTCGGCAACCGCCTCTTCATCGAGCAGGAAAACCTGGCCGGGCGAACCCCTCTCGAATGTCAGAAACTCGACCGAAAAGGAGCGGCGTTCGGGGAAAAGATTCTTCCAGAATTCCAGAACCGCGAACAGAAACACCTCATCCGGCAACGAAGCCTTCGGCCCTCGGCGGAACCGGTACAGCTCCCCCACGCCAGCCATTTGGATCAGACCAAGCTCGGCGAGCGGGCATTCGATGCTATCTTCCGGCGCACGCCGAGAGCCCTTCGATCCCGAATAGTATGTCCGGATGAGACACTCGACGTCGCGCTTAATGGTTGACCCGCTGGTAGCGCGCCCCTTTCCAAGTCGACCGGACTCGAACAGCTCGTCGCAACGCTGCATCAGTCGCCGGCGCAAGAGCTCTCGGTCGAAACTGGGTTCGTGAAATTCGTTGAACGCCCAGTGCCATGCCGTCGCCCGACCGGGCCGCGATGCAAGCATCCAATGCAAGAGCCACAACGATCCGGGGTGCTCTAAGTAGGGATCTAGGCTTTCACCAAATAGAAGATGACCAACAAGGCCGGTGGAAATTTTAGTATTACGCTCTCCAGGGACATCTTCGGCTATAAGAACAGCGGTTGCGAGCGCCCAATGCTTCATCGAAAGAACCATGTTCCGTCCGACGCCGAATTCGGCAATTGCCCTTTCGTCGTTAAATATTGAACCGGGCACTCCACCTGCTTCTTCTTCGCGCAGGACGGCATCGTATGCCTTCTTTAGCCAGCCATACCGCAGCGGAAACGTCTCGTGGCCCGCGAAGTGCAACTTCTCTTCGAAGCTGTCGATAATGCTGCGAGCCATGCAACCTCACTGGAGAACGGTTCCAGTTGAATGCCTCCGCACCCCCGGCTATGTCAACCGCCTGGTCTCGGTGACCAGGAGGCAAGTAGGGGATAATGGGCATCTATCTCGACAATCAAGCGTCGACGCCGGTTGATCCACGGGTGAAGGCGGTGATGATCGAGGCGATGGAGCACGACTTCGCCAATCCAAGCTCCGAAAGTCACAGCGCCGGGTGGCAAGCGCGCGAGCGCGTCGAGCAAGCGCGGGCAACGATTGCGAAAGCGATCGGCTGCGGCCCTGACGAACTTATTTTTACGTCCGGCGCGACGGAAGCAGACAATATCGGTGTGCTTGGCGCAGCCTTGGGGGCTCCTGAAAGCCGTCGACGAATCCTCGTCGGCGCGACCGAGCATAAGGCAGTGCTGGAAGCGGCGTTCGCGGCCCAACGCTCTGGATTTTCGATCGAACTTTTGCCCGTCGATGGCTGCGGCCTAATCGATCCGGCGGAATTACGGGTACGGCTCAGCGACGACGTTGCCGTCGTGTCGGTGATGCTGGTCAACAATGAAATTGGTACGATCCAACCGCTTGACGAGATCGTTCGACTCTCAACTGCGGCCGGAGCCTTCGTCCATACGGATGCCACTCAAGCGCCGACTGCGATGGACATCGATATCGGAGAGCTCGGTGTCGATGCGGCAAGCTTCTCCAGCCACAAGATCTACGGCCCGAAAGGGATCGGCGCGCTCTATATCTCCGCGGCGGCACCGTGGAGACCACGGCCACTCATGTTCGGAGGTGGACAGGAACTTGGCCTACGGCCCGGCACTCTCCCCACGCATCTTTGTGCCGGCTTTGCTGAAGCCTTTGCAATCCTCACTGACGAGGGCGCCGCCGAACGGGAATGGGTAGCTCGGCTTAGGGATGATTTCGCCCAGCTGCTTGGAGAAACTGTTGCTAGCGTCAAGCTGACTGCCGCCCCGCCAAAACGACACCCGGGCAACCTTCATGTGCGCTTCGACGGCATCGATGCGGACGATCTGTTGGCGCGGCTGCAACCGCAGGTATGCGCAGCGACAGGGTCTGCCTGCACGAGCGGTCACACCCATTACTCCCATGTCCTCGAAGCGATCGGACAACCCGCCGCAGTGGCCGGGCAGGGTGTTCGTTTCTCGTTAGGTCGATTTAGCGACGATCACGACGTGCGCCAGGCGGTCGAATTCATTACAGCCGCAGTTGAGCAAATAGTCGGCGCGCTAGCGCATCAGGACTCACAGGCACTTGTTCGGAGACAAAGATGTGACTGAACAAACGCTATCATCTCAAAATCCGGTGTCCTGGAGCCCTCCTGAGGGCGCGGAGTTTGAGTTCGCCAAGGCTGTGTTCGAGCAGAATTTCGCGCAGTTCCGCCACCTGAATGATCAGATGAACCGACTTCCCGCCTTCGCTGTCACGCTTACGGGTGGCTTCTGGTACGTAGCCGTAGTGGTCGCCAATTACGGTCCAGGCCTTGATCCAACTCTCGAACACCTCGCGCGATGGGCGTTACTGATCTTTGCAGGCCTATGCAATTTTACGCTCGTTTGCATCGCAATACGAATTCGAGATGTAATGGGAGATTACCTCGAACGCGTGCGCCGTTTCGAGGGTATATGGTGGACCGAACGCACACCGTCGCTACCCTGGTTTCGAGAATATTCGATGATTTCGATGTATTCTCTGCTCATCATCGCAGGCGGAGTACTGTCTTGGGCTGCGGCGTTCGTCCTTTTTTGGCCGAGTGAGGCATTTTGCGTTTGGTGGGGAATCCTTATCGTCGTCTGCGCATTGGTCATAGTGACGCTCTTCGCTTACTGGATTCCAAGATGGCTGACCCCGAAGTCGACCTAGTTTCGAGTTTGACTGCGCCCCAGGATGCGACTGTCGCGTTCTATGACTCGAACGCGGACGATTACGATCGGGCCACGCGATCGAATGACCTATCTGCGCTCTACCCACTGCTGCTTAATCGCCTTCCCTCAGGTGGGCTTGTGCTTGACGCTGGCTGCGGATCCGGCCGCGACATCCTAGCATTTCTTCAGCGTGGGTTTCGCGTAGAGGCGTTTGACGCCTCAGCTCAATTGGCTGACCTCGCGACCAAGCTGACTGGCGTCCATGTGGAAGTCCAGCGTTTCGAAAATTGGCCTTCGCCGCTCGCGCGCTACGACGGGATTTGGTGTTTCGCATCGCTGCTTCATGTAGCTCGTCAGGATCTTCCTCAGGCGCTACGGAAGCTTAGCCGCGCCTTGAAGCCAGGCGGCTGGCTGTTCGCTAGCTTCAAGAGGGGTGCCTCCGATACTATCGACAGGCGCGGCAGACGATACACCAATCTAACTGTGACATCAGCCCGTCGCCTTTTCGGGGCCGAAACGGGATTTGAGGGAGTAAGAGTCTGGCAGAATTCTGGGCCTTCAGGCCTCGGTGATGTGACGACCTGGATATATGTGCTGGCTGGACGCGCCAGATGATCACTTCAAGAGCGATTGCCGAAGCGCCAGCTCCGAGTGACTGGTTTTGGGAGGGAAATGTTGTCGATCGCTTAGCCGTGCATTTAGAGAAGGAAGGATGGGAGATCCTCCCCAGCGAGTGAGTTACGTCAACAAGGGTCGGCCGAAAAGCAACCCGGCTAAACGGGCCGGACCGAGGAAACCGGCCATTCGACGGGTCCGTGCGACATTAACATCAATTGACGGCTTTGCTCCAAGCACTGTCTGCCTCTTGCATATTGCGGTCACTTGATCAGGATCGTTCCGGATAAGGCAGGGGACGTCGATGGCTACGAAATCGCAAGCCTATGGGAAGGCTACTTTGCGCTGGCAGCCGGCGAAGGACGGAGGGTTTGAAGGCGCCGTGATCATAGGCGGCGAGCGCGGCGAGATACTCAGCGATGAGATCGAAGACCGGCTCGTCTCTAGGCTGCGCAATGAAGCTGGCAAGCTCGAGCCCAACTACATCGGCATGGACGGCGCCATCGCCCGCTTCCTCGAATTCATGCCCGACGGCTTAAGAGGCGAACGGAGCGTCTCGGAAGAGCGCGACTATAAACTCGCCGCCAGCCGTGAGCTCAATGCCGGGTGCTGTCAGTCTAATCGCAAGTTGTCTCCGATCGACAGAGCTCTCCCCTTCCCCGGCATGCCTCAGGCCATAAGGTTCTGCCACTCGGCCAGGGCGGCCGAGCGGCGGGTCTTGTAGGTTTCTCTGTCGACGAGGTGGCGTTCCAGGTTGAAGTGGTTGTGGACATTGGCGTGGAGCGAGGCGAACTTCTGCAGGCTCTTCATCTGCCGGAACCGCAGCATCGCCCGCTCTCGTCGTCGGAACGGCAGGTGACTGTTCTCCACCCGGTTGTTGGCCCAGCGGCCGATCTCCTGCTTGTCGGCATTGCCGAGCTCGCTCATCGCCGCCTTGTACGAGCGCAGCCCGTCGGTGGTGATCGCTTCAGGTGACCCATGGCGCTTGAGCGCCTTCTTGATGAACTTCAAGGCAGCTGCCTTGTCCCTCGTCTTGGTGACGTAGCTCTCGAGGATCTCGCCTTCCTGGTCGACCGCACGCCACAGATAGACCATCTCGCCATTCAGCTTCACGTACATCTCGTCGAGGTGCCAGCGCCACTGGCGAAAGCCTCTCATCCGGCTCACCCGCTGCCGGCGCACGTCGGCGGCAAACAGCGGACCGAACCGGTTCCACCAGTGCCGCACCGTCTCGTGGCAGATGTCGATGCCGCGTTCGGACAGGAGGTCCTCCACGTTCCTCAAGCTCAAGGGGAAACGCACGTACATCATCACCACCAGCCGGATCACTTCCGGCGAGGAGTTGAAGTAGCGGAACGGGCTATGAGGCTTCTTCGGACGAGGCATTCCCCCGCCCTGCCCTCAACACCTTACCAGCCGGTGCATTTGCTCTGACAGAGCCCGGCGAGGAGTTGAAGTAGCGGAACGGGCTATGAGGCTTCTTCGGGCGAGGCATGGCCCGGCCCTGCCCTCAACTCCTTACCAGCCAGTGCATTTGCTCTGACAGAGCCAACCGGACGCCATCAGTCTAGGAGAGGACCCAATAAGCGAACGCACCTAGCAGCACCCAAGCGAGAACGGCGAGGCCAAGCATGATGGCCAGTTTGGTCCTGGGTGACAGCTCGCCAAGGCCAACGACAGGCGGTGTGCTCAACTGCTCTGCATGAACTGGCGCAGCTTTAGGGACTTGCAATGACGTATCGGGCAGGAGCGAGGGGAAGGTCCCGCTCAGTCGCGCCGCGCTCACGCCCGCAGTCGACAGCGGATCATCAAACTTGCAGCCGAGCAGTTGATCACTTGTCCACATGACCCGCGCGGATCTGAGTCCGATATGCGGCAGATCCACTTCGACGACATCTCCGATGGCCAAGCTTGCGCTCGTCTCAAGCAAGATCCCGGACTCGGAGATGTTATGAACTGTAGTTCCGTGCGACAAAGAACCGGAGGTCCGAGTGCCAACTTCGAGATGCAAACTGTGGCGAATGCGTCCTCGTGCATCTCTGGACGTTTCAATAAAGGCCTTGTGCGCTTCGAGGGCCATGGGGAGCTCCCTTCCAGGCTCCTTCGTGCTGGCACATGGTTAAGGACTGCTAAACGGCCACGTCCGGGGGCTACTCTCGTCTGCTGCTGGACCGCCATCGGCGGCTTGCGGGCGCAAATTGGCCGCTCGGTTCGTCCGGGCTGAATGTTCGGGATGGTCGAAAGCAGACATTCGCTGATCCTGCGCTTGACCACACTTGAATAAGTACTAGCTCCGAAGCAAGGGTCGACCGGTCGAGAGGAGACAAGCATGGCGGAGCGAATTCAAACCAACGACAACTTGATCGCCATGACCTCCGACATTGTTGCGGCTCATGTGAGCAACAATAAGGTTCCGATCGCTGACGTGTCCTCCTTGATCGCCAGTATATACGAGACGCTGTCGGGTCTCGGCGGCACAGGACCAATCCCCGAAGCGCGGCCCGATCCCGCGGTGTCCGTCCGTTCGTCGATCAAGCGCGACCACATCGTCTGCCTGGAAGACGGCAAGAAGATGAAGATGCTCAAGCGTCACCTGATGACCGATCACGGTCTGACGCCCGACGAATATCGCGCCCGCTGGGGTCTCGCCTCGGACTACCCGATGGTCGCCCCCGATTACGCCGACAAGCGCCGCGAGCTTGCCATGAAGATTGGCCTCGGCCGAAAGCCGGGCCAGCGCCGCGGCCGGCGGAAGAAAGGCAACTAATCGCCGCCACTGAACGTCTGCAATGGGTGGAAAGCGGACGTTACGAACACTACCGTTCTGGACGGTCGTTCAGGAGGGCCAAGGCGAATGGCGGTAGACGCTGGCATTCAAAAGAAGCTGGACGCCGACACCGCATGGGGTGGCGCGCTCGCGACAGTCACGGCACTTTGCGTCGGTTATCTCACCGATGGTGTTAGGCTGTCATTGCCAATCTGGGGCTTGCTGAGCCTCGGGGTAATCATCGTTTGGGCCTGCCTCGTCGTAATTGGCCGCGTGGCTTTCGCTCGTCGCAGAGGAGAAGAACTGCGAGGTTCACCGGTGCTTTTGCATTGGGTTGGCGCCCGCCTCGCGCTCGCTGTCGCCGCTTGGGCGCTATTCATTGGTTGGCTTGTCGCCCTTCCGTTTGGCAAGCCATGGTCGGGCATAACGGGACGCGCACTCCTGTTCATCATTGCAGTCTCCGCCATCAATCGTCTGGTTGGTCACGCAACCATCAACTCCGCCATTCTTCTCGCTCGACTTCGCCGGTTCCGCTGACCGCTACGCCAATGTCCGCAATGGATCGTTTGCTGACGGTCTGTTTTCGACCCATTCCCGACATTCCGTCGCCGCCCGTTGCGAGGGCCGTCTTCGTTGATTAAGTTGCAGCAACGTCTGTTGGGGGTGAACACGATTGATGACCACCTACCGTAAGAACTTCGTCGGCTTTACGCTGGTGTCGATAATCGTGGTCGTATGCTTCGAACTATGCTTGGCTCTCGGAGCTGATGCCAGGGCCGCCATCATTTTAGCGGCCACCCTATGCGGCTTGGCGGTTTTGATTGAGCACATCCGCGGAAGCTCATTATTCCGGAAGATGGGTCTCCCTGCCTTAGTCTTCTATTCTGGATTGGCGTTAGCCGCAGCGACGGACTTCATCGGCGGACCGTTGGGTAGTCTGGGTCTGATCCTTTCTGCGTCGGTTATGTTGGTTGGCGTATTCTTTGTGATTGCTCGGCTCTCGCGCCCGCCGGTCGACAGAAGCTAACGACGTCCGCTTTCCACCCCTTAGCAGACCAGCCGCACACGACCCATTGCGGACACGACCTCAAATGCTAGGGTCGTTATCGTTTGGGGGCCAGGCGAATGCATTTCCGCCTTTCCAAGACGGCACGAGGCCGGCGCCTGCTTGTCTCGGCGGCCGGGATCGTCATGCTCGCCTCGCTAACGGCGGGGAGCGCGGCAGTGAAAGATGCTCCACCGCTCGAGCCGAGCGGGCCGTGGGCGATCGACTACGGCGAGCAGAGCTGCCGGCTGATCCGCGACTTTTCAGACGGCACCGAGCGCATCACCCTGGCCTTCGAGCGCTTCGCCCCCGGACCGCAGATTCGCCTGGGGGTCGCCGGTCTGAAGCTCTTGCATCCCGACACCACGATCGCGCGGATTCGCTACGGCGCGCAAGCCCAGTCGCAGACATCCGACGTTTACGAGTCGTGGCTGGCGGATGGACGCGACTCATTCCTCCTGTGGTCCGCGCCGCTGCTCGTCGAGCCGTTGCCGAAATTTAGCGACAAGGCCGGCAGGAACCCGTTCCGGCCATCGGACGATCCTGAACTGGCGGTGGCCGCCGCCATCGACCGGCTTCAATTCATCGAGGGGGTCAGCGGCGATCCGGTCATCGAACTGGGGCCGATGGAGGAACCAATCCGTGCGCTGCAGGCCTGCACCGCCGACCTGATGAAGCACTGGAACATCGACCCGCAAAGGCTGCGCACGATGTCCCGCCAGGCCACTCCTGCGAAGAGTCCGAGCCTCTGGCTGACTGCGGACGATCTTCGCGGGTCGCAGCTGCGGCAATACAAGCCCGCACAGTTGAACCTGCGCCTGATCGTCGACGAGCACGGCAAAGTCGCCGCCTGCTATACCGATCTCGACGTGCCCGACGAGTTCGGCCAGGCGACCTGCGCCGCGATTGTCCGAAGGGCCCGCTTCGAGCCGGCGCTCGATGCCGACGGCAAGCCGATGCGCACGATCTGGGTCAGCTCAGTGCGCTATCAGGAATAGCGGCGCTCGCGAGGGTTCATCAAGCGACACGCCATCAAGCCACTCGTCTGGTTAGAGCAGCACGCGACGATGGAAACCGCCATTATCCGCAGCCAAGCGGGGGGCCAAAGCAACATCCGCTTTCCACTCTTAGGGGCGCGTCAGCAAACGACCCATTGCAGGCATTCCCGGGAGAGGTCACAATGCGGACGTGAAGTTCTCCTTTGCCTTCTGCATTGCTCTGCTGGCCTTTACATCGGGATGCGCCGCTCCCGAGATTAGCGGACGGGAAAAAT